>CAVRAU010000009.1:0-124982 GCA_963719055.1 uncultured Acidobacteriota bacterium
TTCACTCGCGAGTCAGGGCAAGAGAGACCGCACGGATCCGACTGCGCTGGCCCAGGTCGTGGGGGTCATTCTGGGCTCCCCTGAATTTCAAAGGAAATAGAGGCTTCTCATGTGGACAAGGCGAGCGCTGATCAAAGCTGGTGGTTTGACCCTTTTTGCGGCGGGCGTCAGCGGGCCCGGACCGATATTTCTGGGCCGCACTGCCCTGGCAGCTCCCGGTTCGACCCCTGCCGAGCGCCGAAAGGTCCTGGTGACCGTGTTCCAGCGAGGGGCCATGGACGGGCTCATGGCGGTTTCACCCCTGGACGATCGTCGCTTGCAGAAGCTTCGTCCTCGATTGGCGATGTCGGCCTCGCGCCGCTCTGGAGACGCCGCTCTCATCGATCTGGGTGTGGACTTTGGTCTGCACCCCGGGTTCTCGGCTCTCGAGCGACTGTGGCAGGAGAAGCGCCTTGCGGTAGTCCACGCTGTGGGATCGCCCGATCCGACGCGGTCGCATTTCGATGCGCAGGACTACATGGAGACTGGGACGCCGGGACGCAAAGGAACCCCTTCCGGTTGGCTCAACCGGGTCAGCGGTCTCCTGGGACACGAAGCGACTCCGTTTCGCTCAGTTGCCATGACGCCGGCCTTGCCCCGTTCGCTATACGGAGAACAATCAGCCCTCGCGGTCACCGATTTCGCCGATTTTCAGGTCAAGCTGCCCGGGGCAACACGGATTTCCAAAGAGGCAGATCAGGGCTTCGAGGCCTTGTATGCGCAGGCATCCCAAGATCTCCTGCGCGATACCGGTGCTGAGACCTTTGAAGCCGTGGACATGCTGGAGAAACTGGAGCCGTCGAGATATCGCCCGGCCAACGGCGCCAGGTATCCGAATGGCCCGCTGGGTCAGAGCCTGCGCCAGGTCGCCATGCTTATCAAGGCCGATGTGGGGCTGGAAGTCGCGTTCGCCGAAACCGGAGGTTGGGACACGCATGTGCAGCAGGGAACCGAAAACGGCAGTTTCGCGCGAAGGGCCCGCGACCTGGGTAGTTCCATCGAGGCCTTTTGGACCGATCTGGGAGCCCACCAGGATGACGTCGTGCTGCTCACGATGACCGAGTTTGGTCGTACCGTGCGAGAGAACGGCTCTGGAGGCACCGATCACGGCCACGGTAGCTGCATGTTCGTCCTCGGAAATCAGGTTCAGGGCGGGCCGTGTGCATGGCGATTTCCCCGGGCTTGATCCGGACGCCCTGCACGAAGGGCGCGATCTGCCGGTGACCACCGATTTTCGCGCCCTCTTCTCCGAAGTGGCCGGCCAACACCTGGGAATCACCGACGACAGCGAGATGTTCCCCGGCTGGACCGGTGGTCGAATTCCCCTGATGCGTACCTGACCCGATCCCCTTCCGACTCCGCTAGAATGGCTCGCGGAAGCGCTCAGGGGCTGGTGCCTCTCGCGGTCTTCAAAACCGTTGTTCGGCGGCTTATAGGTCGGCGAGGGTGGGTTCGATTCCCATGCGCTTCCGCCATCTCCTTTCAGGTCAGCCATGTCGATCCACTCGCGAGGCTGGTCCGTCTCGCGACGGTCCATGGGAATCGAACCCAGCTCGCCGAGCGCTTGCGCGAGGCGGCCAGAAGGCACCGTTCGTTTCGAGGTCGTGAAACGACCTCGATTCCCATGCGCTTCCGCCATGTTCTTTCAGTTGGCACGTCGCAGCCTTCGAGGGGATGAACCCATCTCGCGAGAGTCCATGGGAATCGAACCCAGCGCGCCGAGCGCTTGCGCGAGGCGGCCAGAAGACACCGCTCGCTTCGAGGTCGCGAAGTGACCTCGATTCCCATGCGCTTCCGCCATCACCTTTCAATCGGCATGGACGAGCGGGCAAGGGAGGGGCTTGAGCCAGTCAGGGCCAAGGCGGGACCGGGCAAGAAAAGGCCGGGCGCGAGGGCCCGGCAATATACGTCGAGAAACGCCCTGCCCGTTGTTGATCTGGGCAACTGAAGCCCTTACCAGATCGGTCAGGATGACACTCTTCTGTCGCTGCCATCATCACGGAAAGTCGACCGTTCCGGCGATTCCCTCCAGAAGCCCTTCGGGATCGATGAATATCATCTCGTGAACCGCAGTCGGTCCCGTCACCATGACATACCCGCTCAGCCCAGGATCGTCAGCATAGTGGACGTAGCTGGCTGCGGTCTCCGTAGGCAGAACAGTGAGGTCGTTCTCCAGGCCGATGCTGAACAGCGTTGTCTTGTACCAGCGCCGGAATATGCCTGGGTCGACGCTCGGCCGTTGGTATTGGAATCCGCCCAGAATCTCGTAGATCGCGGTTGCGGACTCATGGGTGCCGATAGTCCAGGAAGGTATCGCCGTAGGGCGTAAATGGATCGCACAAGCCTTCCACCACCGGAGCCGGTAGAGGATCGGGAAGCCCTCCGAGCGGTCCCAGCGGCGTGGTGTCCGGGTCGCAGTCCCAGCGGAGGGTGGGATCGACCGCTTGAAAATCGAAGTAGTCGACATCTCCGTCGGGTTCGGTGTCGAATGGTTCACACCCCGGTATCACTCCCCCTCCTGGTCCGGTGTAGCAGAAATAGAAACCGTCGTAGAACGGACCGAAGGCATCAGCGACTGCCCACGGAGTCTCAGCAGGCGGCACCGGCGATAGAAGGACCACTTTCTTGACATTGAATGCCTTTCGCAGATTCGTCCCCCGATCGATCAGGGCTTGTTGAGCGAGTGCGGTGACGATGCCACCCATGCTGTAGGCCAGTACTGGTCTTTGGCTTTACGCCCCATTCAGGCAACTGTTCGAGTGCGCCGATCAGAGCCGCGGCGTAGTCGGTTTGCGTCAGCTCGCCGTGAAGGGGACCGCCCTCCGGCAGTCCACTCAATCCGTGCCCGGGGAGTTCGAGGATCGCCACGCGGCAGCCCTTGCGACCCGCCGGATTGTCAGTGAACAGAGCTTCGGTAAAGGGCGTCCAGAAGGCAACATCTGCACTGCCCCATGCGCCAGGTACGAGCAGCACGGTTCTGCCTTGGCAGGGTTGTTCCTCATTCACGAAGACGCGGACGTGCAAGTCCACCGTCACTCCAGGTCGTAGTGCGACATCCGCGAGCATCACGCTGAAGTCGGTGTCTTGGGCCGTTACCTGAATGGGCAGGCCCAGTAGGGCGACCAGAACAATGGATGAACGGGACTAGCATGCACCTTCGGGAACATCTTTTCCTCCTTTTCCAGATCCAAAGACAAGAACTTCGTCCACCCTTCGGCAGCCCGGCGGTCTTGAGGACCTTCGCTGAATGCGGAGGAAGCGAGGACCCGTAGCTTTGTGCGCTCAGCCTTTCGGCTGGCTTACCTTTGTCGAGGTATCTAAGACGCTACTCCTGCCCAGGAGTGGTGTCCAGAGAACCAGACCCTGTCCCTGCCTGGTCCAGCCTGTTGGGGGGGGCCTAGTCGCCAATGCCTGTTGAGGCTGGCAATCCCTGCTTCTCGGGACCGAACGAACAGGCCCCCGGTGTGACCGAGTACGGCTCGTCATCCAGCATCTGGACCAGGTTGAAGTCCCGTGTCGTGCGCCCAGAGGTCGAAAGTTCTCGCATCCACGTTGAAGTTGAAGTTCCAGGTCGAAAGATCACCGGCAGGATCGGCCGCAAGCCATGACAGGCGCGGAGAGACGTTCTTGCCCGAGTAGCCACCGAGCATCGGTGCGGTTGCCCCCGCACAATCCCAATTGCGCCATTTCCCGACGACGGTCTTGTCGGGCAGGACGGATGTGATCTCGATGCCGTCGCAGAGGTTGTCAAAGCTGAAACAGAAGAGCTCAGTCTGATCCACACAGTCGCTGGCGCTCTCGAAGCGATAGATATCGCTACCCTGGAGCAAGTAAAGCTCCCCGTCCTCGTCTTCGCCGAAGCCGAAGACGTTGCCCTCGAGGTTGTCCCACTCGGTAAAGGACCAGTTCCCCGGCGAATCCTCCGTCCCGAACCAGACGCGGGCTGAGCAGTAGTCGGCGAACACGTAGGTCCCCCGGAGCCCCTGGATGCAGCCCCGATAGCGGTACCCACCGGTGATCGAGCAGTTCCCGCTCGTTTGGGAGTAGACCATGATGGGCTCGACGAAGCTGCCTGCACAGCCGCCCGGGCCAGGGATGTCGCCCTCGCGACAGTCCCAGCCGTAGTTGAGACCTCCCGCACTGTCCTCTGCTTCGAAGGAGACCTCCTCCCGGGAGTCGGCGCCGACATCGGCGATGAAGAGATCGCCGGTGTCGCGATCGAAGCTCCAGCGGTACGGATTGCGAAAACCGATGCCCCAGATCTCATCGAGCTCCGGCCCGCCGACGAAGGGATTGTCCGGCGGAATCGTGTAGGGCCGGGTGCAGGTCGCGGTGTCGCAGGGATCGATGCGCAGCATCTTGCCCAGTAGGGTGCCTGTGTTCTGGGAGGTGTCGCTCGAGGCGCCTCCGTCTCCCATGCCGATGTAGAGATAAGCCGTCCGGTCCGAAGTGGAGATCGCCACCGTTGTGGTTGCCGGCCGGTTGACCGATGGTGAGAATCTCGACCCGCGATGTCTCGTCCGCGTCGTTGGGGTCGCCAGCGGAGACGGTGAAGCGCTCGATCACTGTGGTCAGAGAGTCGCCCCCGGACCCATCCCGCGTGTAGTTCACGTAGAAGTACCCGTTCTGCGCGTAGTTGGGGTGGAAGGCGAGTCCGAGGAGCCCGCCCTCGAAGAAGGTGTCGACGTCGACGACAATGTTGAGAAAGGGCGAGCCCAGCAGGCCCACGCCCGGCTCGTAGATGAGGATCGTTCCGTCCCGCTCTACGATAAAGAGGCGATCCGTGCCGTCCGCGGCGTTTCGGACGGCCAGGGGGGTGGAGACCGAGACTCCGAGGTTCACGAGCTCCAGGTCGCCCGGGGGCTGAGCCGACACCGGAAGCGCAAACGCGGTCAGGAGTAGAAGACAGATAGCTGTTGAAACTTTGCTGGTCACGGAAGGATCTCCAGAGGAGTCGGAGGACTTGCCCCGAATTGGTGGATTCGAGATCTTCTCAGATCCACGCAAAGAAGCTCTCGACCCCTTCGGCAGCCCGGCGGTCTTGGGGACCTTCGCTGAATGCGGAGGAAGCGAGGACCCGTAGCTTTGTGTGCTCAGCCTTTCGGCTGGCTTACCCTTGTCGAGGTATCTAGAACGCTACTCCTGCAGATCACGGGTGTCCAGGAACTTTTTTGGGTGGTGCGTCCAAGATCGATTGGATGTAGGCTGAGATAGAGGACAACGGGACTCGAGGAGGATTGAGATGCCACTGGCACGATTGAAAAAGCTACTCGACAGTCAGAACGTGAAGTACGTTGCCATAAGTCATTCGCCTGCCTACACCGCTCAGGAGATCGCCGCGTCGGCGCACATTGCAGGCGGAGAGCTCGCCAAGACCGTCATGGTGAAGATTGACGGAGAGATGGCGATGGCGGTGCTACCCGCACCGTTGAGGGTCGACCTCGAATGCCTGCAGGACGAGTCTGGAGCGCAACAGGTCGAGCTGGCGGGCGAAGAAGAGTTCGAACGCCTGTTGCCCGGTTGTGAGCTCGGGGCCATGCCGCCGTTTGGCAACCTCTTCAACATGCAGGTCTTCGCGGATCGGAGCCTGTCCGACCACGCGGAGATCGCCTTCAATGCAGGCTCCCACATCGAGCTGGTTCGAATGGGCTACTCGGACTTCGAGCGTCTGGTTCGTCCAAAGTTGACCAAGTTTGCCGTGGGAGTCACGACAGAATCTGAGTAGGGCACACCTGGCAAGGTGCTGTTCACCATGGCCTGGGGCTGTCTCGAGTGATCTCCGCGGGCCCTGAGCAGAGAACAAACCGGGTCGTCGAGGCGTAGTATCAGTCATGAATAAGAAAAGGGACACCGAAGAAATCTCTCCGTTGGTTTGGGGTATTGGAGTTGGCCTTGGCATCGCCTTCGGAGCGGCGTTCGGCAGCGCGTTCGGCAACGTGGCCATTGGCGTCGCCCTGGGCATTGTCTTCGGCTGTGCCGCCGGTGCGGCCTATTTGGCCTATTCGAACCGAATCGACTAGCTATTGGGCCCAAGTTGGGCATCAGGTTCACCTGGAGCACACTTTCGAGGTCCGATATCGGCTTGAAGCGGAATTCGCCCCCAGTAGCGGTCACTAGCCATCCAGCAATATCAGCCTGATGGGATCACCACGCCGGTAGGATGAGATAGCTCTATCTCTTCGCTGGGAATGCCGCTGAAGAAGGAACTAGGCCTGGATTCCTGCGTCAGGTGCGCAGCAATGGAGAGAAGCGAGCTGAGATGAAACGGACTCGATTTAGCGCAGCGGCAGTTTTGCTCTGGATGTCTGTCGGTTCGGTGGCCAGCGTCGTCACGGCAGGTGTCGAGACGGAGCAGACCAGGCTTCGGGCGAGTGACGGAGCGGCAGACGACAACTTCGGAGGATCGGTGTCGGTGGCCGGCGACACCGCTGTATTTGGGGCCGAAGGAGACGATGACCTCGGGAGATTCAGCGGCGCTGCCTATGTCTTCGTCGCCTCCGGGGGTGCTTGGACCGAGCAGGTCAAGCTCTTGGCAAGCGACGGGGCGGAGTTCGCCTACTTCGGGGCATCGGTATCAGTTGCCGGCGACACTGCGGTCGTTGGAGCCGACGGAGACGACGAGCTTGGCAGGTTTACCGGGGCTGCCTACGTCTTTGTGCGCAGCGGAGACTCGTGGACGGAGCAGGCCAAGCTTCTGGCAAGCGATGGGGCCGAGTTCGACCACTTCGGGGAATCGGTCTCGATCGACGGAGATACCGTCGTCGTCGGAGTCGAGCAACGCGACGACCTGGGTATCTCGAGTGGCGCTGCCTACGTCTTTGTGCGCAGCGGTGACGTGTGGACGGAGCAGGCCAAACTCATGTCGATTGAAGGCGAAGAGAACGATCGATTCGGAAGATCGGTGTCGATTGATGGGGATACGATCATCGTCGGGGCCGAGGGGGATGACGATGTTGCGGAAGGCAGCGGTGCTGCCTACGTCTTCGTGCGCGACGGTGAAATGTGGACGGAGCAAGCCAAGCTTCGGGCGAGCGATGGGGCGGAGACGGATTCCTTGGGCAGGTCGGTGTCGATTGACGGCGACACCGTCGTCATCGGGGCCAGGAAGGACGGCTTTCAGATCAGACCTGGCGCCGCCTACGTCTTCGTGCGCAGCGGCGTGGCATGGACGGAGCAAGCCAAGTTGCTGGCGAGTGACGGAGCGGACCAGGACTATTTCGCCAGATCGGTGTCGCTCGCGGGCGACACGGTGGTCGTCGGGGCGTCTGGAGTCGATGACCTGGGGAATCGCAGCGGCGCCGCCTACCTCTTTGGACGCGACGGTGAGGTGTGGACGAAGTTGGCCAAGCTTCTGGCGAGTGATGGGGAGGAGGACGACGAACTGGGAGAGTCGGTTTCGGTGAGTGGGGCTGCCGCTTTTGCTGGTGCACCGGGATTTGGTCGGTTCATTGCCACCCGCGACAGAGGCGCGGTCTATGTGTTTGGGGTCTTCCTGTTCGCCGACGGTTTCGAGTCCGGTGACACCTCCTCCTGGTCCGAACAAGAACCACCGCCGTGATAGGTAGGAGATGACTGTAGGACATCTTGGAGGTGGACCTCGCCGCGCTTCTTGGCATTCCCGAGTGACCAGAAATTGCGTCTCCAGACCAGGGCGAGGTGCAGAACCACACAAGCGAGGGCAAGAACTGCGGACCAGTGGTGAAGAAGGTTCAGGATTCCTCACGGAAGCTCTTGATAGCGCCGGAAGAGATCATCGGAGAGACTCTCCGTCACCACCGGCATCTTCAGAGTGCCGGTCATCGAAGCTTGTTCTTCGACAGCCAGGAAGCCAAGAATGGGTCAGGCTGCCCGAGGATTACCGCGACATTCTCGTGCCGGGAGCACTACTCGCGCGCCGCCATCGGCCGGATTCTCTCGGTTCAGTAGAAAAACGGAATCAGCAGCGCGGGGATCCCGAACTGGAGCACGTCCTTCTTGATCTTGTTCTGTTAATACCGTTCCTGAGAGACGGGACCCGGGACCGATCATCCGGCAAGAACCGTTCAACCGGCCTTCAGGATACTGCTCAATCCGGGATGGTGTGGTTCTACGCCTGCGAAAGCAAAACGAGCGCCACCCGGGTGGGTGGGCTCGAGACGCGGTTCAAGGTATCTGCTTGGCCTCGGCCTTGAGCCGTCTGAAGAAAAGAGAGCCTACCCAGAGGGGGTCTCCAGGTAGTTGCTCGCCGAGCGGGTCCTGACCTGGGACGAACCAAGCCTCTTCGCGACCCTTCATCACATCCTTGTCGACCATCCAGAACTCCTGGATGACTTTTAGATACCCGCCGAAGTCGGGAACCATGATGTAGAGGGTGGAGAGGTAGCGATTCCGATTCGTCTTCGTCCAGTGTCCTCCGGTGTTTGTCCAAGGGTCCGTCCAGGCCGCACCGGTGATCGTGCCGCCGAATTGCAATTGTTGAAGTGTGGTGTTGGGATCGCCAGGCGATCCTTCATCGGGTTCGAACTGGATGGTCCAGGCACCCATTGGGCTCTTCCAATGGTTGCCGCCGGCCGCCGCCAATCCCGACGCCGCCAGCATGAGACTGACAAGAGTCAGTCCCAGGGTGATTCTGTGTCTCATCAAGGCACCTCCGTATTGCTGAAGTCAGGAAGTTCACGGCCCGGGCTGCGGGCCAGAAGATCAATGCCACGTGAACCCCGTTTGGAGGTGCCCGGATGTTCCGCATGGGCGAGATCGCCTTTCGATTGGCTTACCCTTGTCGAGGCAACCTCAAACGCTACTCCTGGTGGGGGCAGGTGTCCATAAGCCGGGTTAAGGAACCAAGGTTGCTCGGACAGCCAGGAGCTCAGCGCTCCACCCTAGGTCCGTCTGGTTTCGCTGTTCCAGATCCAGTGGGTGGCAAGCCATTCGTCATTGGCTTGCTTGCGCAGCACCGCCATGAATCTCCCAGAGTCCTCGACCGGCTCGGTACGGTCCTTCAGGGTGTAGGTCCAATCGTAGTTGCAGCGCACGAAGGCAAGGTCACCACAGCCATCGAATTCCTGGGGCACCAGACTGAAGTCGTGGACCCTGAGGTCCATATCTTCGATCCACTGGAGCCAGACTTGACGACCTTCCTTGGTCGTGTGTCGCGGTGGCATGGTGAGGCAGTCCTCGGTCACCATCCGGCTCAGGTTACGCCAGTCGTTGCTCTTTTCCAGTTTCTCCATCCGGATCAGATAGGTGGCGATCGCGGATCGATCGATGGGTGACAGCGCGCGGGCTACGTCTTGTGGGGTGGTGCTGGTTGTCATCGTCTCCTCCTTGTAGTGGCGAGGAAATTCTCGCTCACGCACGACCTTCGGCGGCCCGGCGGTCTTGTCAGGAGACTAGGACCCGTGGCTTTGCGACCCTGGGTTTTCCCAAGTGAGCCTTTATCGAGGCTACACAAAACGCTACTCCTGTCGAGGCCAGGTGTCCAGATGGACGTGAGACTCGATCTTCACATCAGATGACACGAACGATGTAGCATTGAGCCAAGGGGGGTCTGATGTACGAGGCTGCCATCGGCGGGCAGAAGTACAGCTTCAAGTCGGCGAAGTGATCCCTCGCCGATCCTCGAGGGTCGGGACTCTCTTCAGGGCCGGCGCCCCCACTGTGTGCAGATTCCATCAACGAATTCTTGCGAGCCTGCTGGCGCTGGCGATAGGCGGATGTGGCGCGCGGGATTCTCTGACGTCTCCCGAAGAGCCGTCAGTGCCGCTTCATCTGGGAGGGTTCCTGCCCTCGACGGGAGTCGCCGACCTGCGGGGCTTCCGCTCGATTCCCCAGGAGAACCCGGCGCTCTGGGTCCCGGAGCCACTGGTAGCTCAGGATGGATGGGGGTTGGTGGGCCGTGGTTGGTATCCGGAGGGTGCGCGCTCGGTGGTGCGATTCTGGCGTCGATCCGCCGGCGGTTCCTACCTATTGCTGGATCTCAACCAAAGTAGCGAGGCTCCACCGGGTGGCTACCGGATTGCGGTTTCGCTGAACGGCAAAGAGCTGGGATCCTTTGAGACGGTTGCCGAGCGGCAGCTGCACCACTTCACTCTGCCCACAGGACTCCTGACAGAAGTCAACGATGTCGAGCTGACTTTCGAGCCATCCGTGGCGCCGGTTGGAGGGGTGACACCTCTGTCCCTGATGAGAATCGGAGTCGAGAACGGCAGGTCTTTCTTGGCCCCGCCCCGGGACTCTTCGGAGTTCCGACTGCTCAAGTCCGGAGGGGCAGTGTTCACAAGATCCGGTGTCTTCGTGATCCCTGTTGACGTCCCTGTCGATGCCGATCGGGTAGAGCTGAGAATCCGTAACCAGAATGCGGGTTTGACCACTCATCGATTGTTCGTGCAGCGGAGCCTGGGTGAACAGATCGAGCTGTTGTCTGGCCACCTGGGCGACCGGGAATGGCGACAGCAGACCGCGTCGATTGAAGACCTGCGCGGCGAGAGGGTCGTCTTCGGCTGGGAGCTGAACCTGGTTGGCGAAGGGGGTCGCGTGGAGCTCGGAGACCTCCGTATCAGGGCGGGATCTGAAACGGCGGAATCGAAGGCATCGATCCCCTCGACGCTGGAAGTCAAGCCTCAGCGGCCCGATGTGATCTTGATCATCCTCGACGCCGCCAGAGGCGACCGTTTTCCCGGCTGGAGCTATCCCCGCCAGACTATGCCCGTCATCGAAGAACTCGGACTCCAGTCTCTTGAACTTCCGTTACGCATTCTCCGAGTGCCCGACGACTTCGTGTTCGGTCCCGGCCATGATCACAGGTGTACCGTTCCTGTCCGGTGGGGAAGTGGGCGGTGGCCAGCAGCTCGCCGAGGGCGTTCAGACGTTGGCCGAGTACCTGTCGGAGCTCGGCTACCACACGGTGGGTCTCTCAGCGACTCCAAACAACTCCACCTCCCACAATCTGGATCAGGGATTCGAGGTTTTTCAAGAGCTGTGGGGGGAGGGCAATCCGAACCACGGGCCCTTCAACATGTCCCGTATCGCGAATGGGTCATCCATGACCAACCCGCGACCGAGCCGCTGTTCCTGCAATTGCACTATCTTGCCACCACACCAGCCCTACGATCCCGGTCCGCAGTTCGATCGGTTCACCGACCCCGGCTACACCGGTGTCATTCGACCCGATATGTCGCTCAAGAGCTACAACCTGGGTCTCGAGGACCTTGCAGGCGAAGATCTGGACCACTTGGTAGGCCTCTATGACGGCAACCTCTCGGTCGCCGACGCAGCAGTGGGACAGGTCCTGCAGGCCTTGAAGTCCACCGGGCGTTTCGACAACGCGATATTCATCATCACCTCGGATCACGGCGAAGCCTTCATGGAACACGGTCGGCAGGGGCACAACACGACGCTCTTCGATGAGATGCTGCACGTGCCGCTCATGGTGCGGCTTCCAGGCGGTGAAAGACCCCCTTCCGTCGAACTGGACCGTCTTGCCTCGTCGCTCGATATCGTCCCTACTGTTCTCGGGATGGTGGGCACCTCGGCCCGGCCGGAGGTCGGCGGTCTCGACCTTCTTCGCACGTCGCCCGACCCGCTGCGCCCGCGCACGCTTTTTTTTCGTTCCAGCCATCCGCAGAATACGATGCTGGCCGCCAGAACCCTGCGCTGGAAGGCCATCTCGTGGCCGCGTCACCAGGTCCAGATGCTCTTCGATCTCGCCGAGGATCCCGGTGAGCTGACCAACCTGGTGGGCGAGCAGCCCTACCTGTACTCGGGGCTAGGCCTCCTGACCCGACATCATCTGGTCCAGAGGACGGGATCCCGGCTACAGGGCGATGAGGTCGAGATGACCGAAGAGGCGAAAGAGACTCTGCGAGCGCTCGGCTATCTAAACTGACAGAGCGCTCACCAGTCTGCCCAATCGACCATGGGAAGAATCTGGCAATCGTCACCGGCATTGGCAGGCTCTGCCTGAGCGGCCACCCGAACAAGGGCCGTGCCGCGAGCAGAGGCGGCGAGGTCGTGTGAACCCCGGGCGAGTTGCGGTGTCACCAGGACGCGGTCCGCTTCGAATCGGACGGTGGCCGTGAGAAATCGATCCCTGGCCTTGGCGCCGGGCAGTGGCCCGGCCAGCTCGCCCGGCATGGCTCCCGACCAGAAGGCATCGGGAATGGCTCTGCAGGCGACGCAGGACAGGTCGTACGAAGAGCCAGAAGCTCACCATGACCGAGGCGGGGTTGCCCGGCAATCCGAAGATCAGGCCACCAGGATGACGGGCGGCAACCAGGGGCTTGCCGGGTTGAACCGCGACCGAGTCGAAGAGCACCTGACAGCCGAGGTCCGCCAGGACATCTTCGACGAAATCGAACTCGCCCATGGACACGCCGCCGCCAATGAGGAGGACGTCCGAGTCGAGTCCCTGTTCGATCTTGGCTCGCAGGGTTTCGGGTCGGTCCGCGGCGATTCCGAGAGGTCGGAACGACAGACCCAGGGTACGACCAGCCGCCATGAGGAAGTCGGTATGGGAATCGCGCAGCTGACCGGGTCCTGGTATCTCCTCCGGGGGGACCACCTCGTCACCCGTTGCCAGCAGCGCCACCCGGGGGCGGCGATACACCGACACTTCGCCGTAACCGTGTGTGGCGAGCAGGCTGATAGCCCCGGGTGTGAGGGGACTGGAGGCGGGCAGTAGGGGCATGCCCTGGGTCAACACCTCTCCCCGGCGCCGAATGTGAGCGTCGGCGGGCACCCCCGTCAGTACGCGAATCTCTGTTGCACCCAGGGGCTCGGTTTGTTCGACCGGGAGAACCCGGTCAGCGGTTTCGGGTACCGGTGCGCCAGTCATGATGCGCAGAGCACCGCCCTCGTTCAGGATGGCTCCAGGGGGATCTCCGGCGGCGATCGTGCCCATCACAGGCAGCCGCTGGTCAGACTGGAGCTCACCGTAGACGGCGAATCCATCCATGGCTGAAACGTCTAGTGCCGGAACATCCACAGTGGCGGTCAGGGACTCGGCCAGAACCCGTCCGGTCGCCGCCAATCGCGGTACCGATTCGGCGGGTAGGGGTTCGAGAGTGTCGGCGATGCGCTGCCAGGCTTCTTCGGGTCGAATCATTTCGAGGTCGTCCAGTGAGGGTCGGTTGGTGGTTGTGAAGGGTGTCAAAGGCCACAGGTCATCGGTTCGTGCGATGGTATACTTTCGCCTCTTTCAAGGTCTCTTGTCGAGGCGCTAGTGACTCTCCAGGTTACCCTGAGAACCTAACAATAAAGTGGTCAAGACCTCCTACAAGTACCGCGGCGATCTCGCGAAGACGACTCTGCCGGAAATGTTGTACACGATCGACCGGTTCCAGGTGCCCGGGGTTGCGGAGGCCAAACAGGGGCGTGTCATCAAGCGCGTGTATCTGCGGGGGGGCTATATCATCCACGCCAGCTCTACGGACCGGGCGGACAGTCTGGGGGCTCATCTCCTGCAGAAGAAGTCGGTTCGTCGTGAGATCGTCGAGGAGCTGTCCACCAAGAGGCGGCATTCCAACAAGCGCCTTGGAGTCATGTTGTTGGAGCAAGGACTCCTGTCCCCGGCTCAGGTCCTGCGGGCCATCCGAGAGCAGATCGAGGCCATTGTCTGGAGTCTGTTCTTCTGGGAGGAGGGTGAGGTCACATTCGGGGTTGGTGAGCTGAAGGCCGGTGACATGGTACAGATTCAGCTGCCGATTCAGCAGTGCATCATCCAGGGGATCCGGCAGGCACCAGATGCCAAGCTGATGGTCTCCCGGATGGGCCAGAGAGACACGGTCCTCGAACCCTGCTTCGAGGTCGAGGACCTGGTGGAAACCGGATTGGATGTCGGTGATTTCAAGCTCCTCCAGTCGGTGGATGGGAAGAAGACACTTTATGAGCTCTGCTCGCAGGGACCCAAGCCGGCGGCAGATATCGCCAAGATGCTCTACGCATTCCAGATCCTCCACTTGATATGCCCCAAGGGCCAGGCGCCGGCCGAGCGCCAGAAGCCCGCCCGCCACGGTCCGGTGAAGATCAAGCTGGGATCTGGAGAGAATAGGTAGAGGAGGCTGGAACCACTGTGCCGCTTTACGAGTACGAATGCGACAAGTGCGGTCACCGCACCGAGGTGATCCAACGTGTGGGCGCCCCTCCCATCGGTCCCTGCGACGAGTGTGGCGGGGAGATGAAGAGACTGCTCTCTGCCCCTGCCTTTCAGTTCAAGGGGACAGGCTGGTACGTCACGGATTACGCCAAGAAAAGTGGCTCAGGCGGCTCGGGGAGCCAGGAGCCCAAACGAGAGAAGTCCGCTAGCGAGTCTTCGGAGACCCCGAAGAAGACAGAGTCATCCGACTCCAGCAGCAAGAAGTCCGAATAGCTCAGTCAGGAATCGGAATGGTCTCGTCGTCAATCCCGGTCAGTCCCATCTTCTTGGCGTAGTACCGGAACGACCGAAAGGTCATTCCCAGCAATTCGGCTGCCTGGGTTTGGGTACCGCTGCACCGCTCCAGGGCCTGCGACATGAGTTGTCGCCGGACGTCGTCGAGATAGGGCTCGAGCTGCAGGCCGTTGTCCGGCAGGATCGTCTCGTCACCCGGGCTTGGCTGGGGCTGCATCAGGTGGATGGGCAGATCATCGCTGGTCATGGCTTCGCGCGGTTGACAGGGCCAGAGCCCGTTCGATGACGTTCTCCAACTCCCGCACGTTCCCAGGCCAGTAGTAGCTCTCCAGGGTGCGCATGGCCTCGACCGAGATCTTCTTCTGCTCGATGCTCATGCTTTCGCTGTACTTCTTGATGAAGAAATCGACCAGCAGAGGAATGTCCTCTCGCCTGCGGCGCAGCGGTGGGAGCCTGATGGGAATGACGTTGATCCGATAGAAGAGGTCTTCTCGGAACAGTCCGGTCTCGGTCTGCTCTTTCAGGTCCCGGTTGGTGGCCGCGATGATGCGGACATCGACAGGCTCTTCCTCGTTGCCCCCGACGCGCCGAACCTTTTTCTCCTGCAGGGCACGCAGCAACTTGACCTGCATGGCCGGCGACATCTCGCTGATCTCGTCGAGGAAGAGAGTGCCCCCGTGGGCTTCTCGAAAGAGACCCTTCTTTTCCCGAACGGCGCCGGTGAAGGAGCCTCGTTCGTGTCCGAAGAGCTCGCTTTCGAGCAGGTCCTCGGGCAGCGCGCCGCAGTTGACCGACAGGAATCGATGTGTCGCGCGGTTACTCTCGTAGTGGATCGCTCGGGCGATGAGCTCTTTCCCGGTGCCGCTCTCGCCTTCGACGAGGACCGTCGAGCTGGTTCGAGAGACCCGTTCGATAAGGGCAAAGATCTCTTGCATCGGGCGACTGCGCCCGATGATGTTGGAGAATCGGTACTTCTCTTCCAACTCGCGGCGCAGGAAGAGGTTCTCGTCGACCAGTTCGGCCTTTTCCAATGCCTTCTGGACGACGACCTTCAATTCCTCGACGTCGAAAGGCTTCGAGATGTAATCGTAAGCACCCCGCTTCATGGCCTCGATGGCGGTCTTGGTCGAGGTGTAGGCCGTCATCATGATGACCGAGGTCCTGGCGTCCTGCTGTTTGATCTCTTGCAGCAGATCCAGACCATTGCCATCCGGCATGATGATGTCGCACAGAACGAGGTCGAAGCTGTCCTGGAGGAACTGGTTCCTGCCATCCTCGACGGAGCCGGCGGTGGTGACTCGAAAACCGCCTTCCTCCAGCAGCAGCCGCAGAAATTCCTGGATGCTCTGTTCGTCGTCGACTACTAGGATGTGTGCAGTCATGGTTCAGGCCTCAACGCTGGCAATGGATACCACACCCTGAACCGATGGCAATTCCACAGTGATGGTGGTTCCCTGATCGCGGCGGCTGTCCACATGCAACCGGCCGCCATGCTCCTGGACAATACGATAGACGATGGCCATCCCAATGCCGGAACCGCCGTCGAAGAACGACCGGAACGGGTGGAACATTCTTTCACGTTCGGCTTCGGTCATTCCACAGCCGGTATCGGAGAAACGGATCCTGTAGGACTGGTCCTGCTGCTGACCGTCGACTTTCAGGGTGCCACCGTCCGGCATCGCGCGCAGAGCGTTACGCGAGAGATTCCAGAAGATCTGACTGATCTGATCCGGGTCGGCGAAGAGGCTCACCGGTTCCGGTCCCACTTCGAGCTCGAGCTTGTGATGCGGGGAGACCTCGGCGCTGTTCCTCAGCAGGTGTACGTGCTCTTCGAGCAAGCCCGCAATATCGAAGCGAGTGTTGGAGCGTTCCTTGGGTCGGGCAAACTGCAGGAAGCCTTTGATGGTTCGATCCAGCCGTTGACTCTCCTTGAGGATGATCTCCAGAAGTCGACTGGAGCTTGAGCTCTCATCGGCCGATTGGGAGAGCATCTGTACCGAGCCCGAAATCGCGGCCAGAGGATTGCCCACCTCGTGGGCGATACCGGAGGCCAGTTCACCCACGGCCGCCAGCCGATCCTTCATCCGGAGCTCATCCTGCAGCTTTCGCCATTCCGACAGATCCTGGAAGATCAGGATGTAACCGGTCCGCACTTCCTCCGCGTTGGTCAGCGGAGTCACCGAGAATCCGATGTGGCGGATGGTCCCTTCGCGGCGGTAGGTCGCCTCGGGTCGGGCTCTGGGATAAGCGCCGGCATTGACGCTCAATTCCTTCCAATGCTCTTCGGAGAAGAGTCCCAGATGGGTCACGGGCCAGCCGACCAGCTCCAGGACGTTCTTGCCGAGAATCTCCTGTGCTGCCAGATTGGCACTGGTGACAACGCTCTCCAAATCACAGGTGATCAGACCGCTCGGAATCGACTGGATCACATCCCGGTGCACGATCTGCAGATCCGCCAGATCATCCTGCCTCTCCTGCAGCTCTTGCTCAGCGCGAAAGATGTTTTGCGCCAATCGAGTCGTCAGATAGGCCACCATGAAGAAGCCGAAGATGTGGGTGAAGAGGTTGTAGATCAGTCGCCAACCGGGAACCACAACCGGCTGGGTGGCAGCCTGTCCGGCTGTCGGCGGTTTCACCGCGACTGCGATTTCCGTGGCGGTGTGGAACATCTCGGCAGGCTGGGGGAGCCACCCGAAGTGGAGGCCCAGGATTGTCACGCTGTACAAGAGACCTGCCAGTGCCGCGACGGCGTATCCCGTGCGGCGCCGAAAGAGCGCCGAGGCGACGATGATGACGATGAAATAGAGAATCGAGAAGGGGCTGGCGATGCCGCCAAAGTAGAACACCAGCCCGGTGATCAGCAGGAGATCACCAAAAAACTGGATAAAGGCCTGCAGAGCCCAGCGCCCACGAAGCAACCTCAGCAGACCGATGTACAGGAGACTGGCCGCGTAGGTCAGACCAGCCAGACCGTAGAGGAAGTCCAGCCCGAGCTCTTGATCCGGCGCGGTGAGCTGCAGGAGGAAGTAGGGGAGTAGAACGCTGGTGACGATGACCAGGCGAATCCCGATGATCCAGCGCAGCTGGCGCGCCAACGGCGCCGAGTCGTGCTCTGCCTTTTGGGCGACCTCGTCAGGAATTCGAGTTGTCATCCGCACCGACACCGCAGCTCATCGCGCGGTGACCAGAGACCTACCGCCGAGCCCGAATCAACCGATCTTTCCCAGGATGGTGTAGAGGGGCAGATACATGGCGGTGACAATGACGCCGATGATGCCACCCAGGATCACGATCATCAGGGGTTCGATCAGTTTGACCAGGCCGGCAACCGCAGTATCGACCTCTTCTTCGTAGAAGTCGGCGATCTTGGAGAGCATTTGATCCAAGGCTCCCGTCTGCTCACCGACATTGATCATCTGCACGACCATCGATGGAAACACCTTGGTGTCACCCAGGGGTCCGCTGATGGTTTTGCCTTCCTCGACGCTCTTGCGCACCGCCATGATGGCGTCTTCGATGACCGCGTTGCCCGAGGTCTTGGCCGTGATCTGCAGTCCGTCGAGGATGGGCACACCCGAGGAAGTGAGGGTGGCGAGGGTGCGGCAGAAGCGGGCGACGGCAATCTTGCGCAAAATCATCCCCAGCACCGGAACTTTGAGCAGCAAACCGTCCAGGACCCGTCGGCCTCGATAGGTCTTGTAGTAGGAGCGAGTCGCGAAGAGACCGACGCCGATCAGAATGACGATGAGCCAGGAATATCGAGCCACGGTGCGGCTGGCCCCGACAACGAATCGGGTCAGAAACGGTAGCTCGCCGCCGAGACCGGCAAAGAGCTGGGCAAAGACGGGAATCACCTTCCACAGAATCACCCAGACGATGACGACGGCGATGGTGATGACGGTGGAGGGATAGATCATGGCCGACTTGACCTGTCCTTTGAGCTTGACCGCCTTCTCGAGATAGATCGAAAGCCGCTGCAGAATGACATCCAGGATACCGCCGGCCTCACCGGCAGCCACCATGTGCACGTAGAGCTCATCGAAAGCCGGCGGGTGCTTGGCCATGGCGTCGGCCAAGGAGCTCCCCGACTCCACATCGGTGCGCACCTGGCTGATGATCTCCCGGAAGCGCTTGTGCTCTTCCTGATCGCCCAGGATTTCCAAACATTGAACGAGAGGCAGACCGGCGTCCAACATGACCGAGAACTGCCGCGTGAAGACAGCAATGATCTTGTCGCCGATCCAGACCGGCATCTTGGGAATGAGCGGGAACTCCTTCCCCTTCTCTTTGATGGATGAAACCTGAATCTGCTGCCGGCGGAGAGTGGCTACAGCCGCATCGCGCGTGTCGGCAAGTAGGACACCGTCCTGGGCCTGGCCGGTGCGTCCTTTTCCCTTCCAAAGATAACTGGGCATCGAATCGGCTCCTTATCGCTGCTTTGCGGCCTGGGCCCGCGGGTTGATGAGCGTCGGATTCAAGCCCCCGGCGCCTCGGGCGATGATCTCTTGCAGCTCGTCCGGATAGGAAGAGCGTGCGATGGCGATCTGCAAAGTGATCTGACGTTTGAAGTACAGGGCCGCCAGGGATTGGTTGAAGGTCTGCATACCGTGCTTTGTCTGGCCGGTCTGCATCATGCCGTAGATCTGGTGAATCTTGTCCTCTCGAACCAGGTTGCGGATGGCGGTCGTGGGGATGAGGATTTCCATCGCCAGAGCTCGCCCCTTGCCACTGGCCTTTTTCAGTAGCGACTGACACATGATTCCCTGCAGGACGAAAGACAACTGGACGCGGATCTGCGCTTGCTGGTGGGGCGGGAACACGTCGATGATCCGGTTGAGGGTCTCCGCCGCCGAGTTGGTATGCAGGGTGGCGAAGGTCAGGTGGCCGGTCTCGGCGACTCTCAGAGCTGCCTCGACGGTTTCGAAGTCACGCATCTCACCGATCAGCACGATATCCGGATCCTGACGCAATACCGACTTGAGCGCATTGGCGAAGCTGTGGGTGTCGGCGTTGAGCTCACGCTGGTTGACGATGCAGCCTTTGTGGCTATGCAGGTACTCCACTGGGTCCTCGATGGTCACGATGTGGTCGGTTCGGTCCTGATTGACCCGATCCAGCATGGCCGCCAGGGTAGTGGATTTTCCCGAGCCCGTAGGGCCGGTGACGAGGACCAGACCACGGGGCTTCTTGCAGAGGCTCTCTACAACCGGTGGCAGGCCAAGCTCGCGGATTCCCCGAATCTCGTAGGGGATCTGTCGAAAGGCGGCGGCGATGGCACCCCGCTGATGAAACACGTTGGCGCGAAAACGGGACAACCCCTTGATTCCAAAGGAGAAGTCCAACTCGAGGTTCTCCTCCAACCGCTGCTTCTGTTTGTCGGTGAGAATGGAGTAGGAAATCTGTTTGGTGTCCGAGGGGCTCAGAGCCGGGGCGTTGAGGGGTCTCAGGGCGCCATCGATCCTGATCATCGGCGGCGAGTTCGTCGTCAAATGTAAGTCAGAAGCGCCTTGCTCGACCATCGTCTTGAGCATCGAGTTCAATGTCGGTGGCATGGAATTTCCCCTAACTGCCTCAGGCAGAACATTTTGCGTGATTTTATACCATCATCTGCAGCCGCAAACAGTTGTATACGTCACAAGTTACCATCAATACACACTTTTTCGACGATGCTATCTTAGGCAGCCACGATGTCCGACGGTGTGAGCTCTCACGAGGAATCGTCTCTTGGCAAGGCCTACGACGCCCATCTCATGCGGCGTCTATGGTCCTATGTCCTGCCCTACAAGAGGCTGGTTCTGAGTGCTGTTCTGCTGATCATCGTGTCTTCGGTGCTCCAGCTGGTGGGTCCCTTGGCCACCGCGGTGGCTCTGGATCTCTTTGTGCGACCGTTCGACGAACAACCCCAGACGATCTCGGTTGCCAGTCGCTGGATCGACAGCCAAATGGCTCATCGGGGATGGGAGGTCTCCTCCGCGCAGGGTCTGAGCGCCATTGCCGGGTTCTACCTGATGTCGCTGGTACTGACCTTCTTCGTCCTGTATTGGCAGAGCTACATCATGCAAATGATGGGGCAGCACATCATGTTCGATCTGCGGCGCGACATCTTCCGGCAGATGCACCGACTCCCCCTGGCCTTCTTCGACAAGAACCCTGTCGGTCGGCTGGTGACTCGCGTCACCAACGATGTGGATGCCTTGAATGAGCTTTTTACCGCCGGCATCGTCGCCATCATCGGCGACGTGGTGCTATTGGCAGGCATCATGGGCGTTCTGTTCTGGCTCGATTGGCGGCTGGCACTGGCCAGCTTCGCCATTCTGCCGTTGCTGGCCCTGCTGACTCTCTGGTTCAAGATCCGCGCTCGGCAGAGCTATCGCGATGTGCGGGTGAAGCTGGCTCGGATCAACTCGTTCCTGCAGGAGCACATCACCGGTATGCCTGTTGTCCAGATCTTCACCCGTGAGCCCGGCGTGTTCGATGATTTCTCGGCGATCAACGACGAGCACCGCACGGCGAATGTCCGGGCCATCTTCTACTACGCCATCTACTACCCTGGCGTGGAGCTGGTCACCGCGCTGGGGGTGGCGTTGATTCTCTGGTACGGCGGGGGCAAGGTGCTGGCAGGAATCCTGTCCGTGGGATCTCTGGTGGCGTTTCTGCAGTATGCGCAACGCTTCTATCAGCCTCTGGCAGACCTGTCCGAGAAGTACAACATCCTGCAGGCTGCCATGGCCAGCTCCGAGCGGATCTTCTCTCTTCTCGACGAGCCGGTGGACATCGAGGTGCCCGTCGCGGCCCATCGACCGGCTGCCGTGAGGGGTGCGGTGGAATTCGACGATGTGACCTTTTCCTATCTGGCTGGAGAACCTGTCCTGGAGAGTGTCTCATTTGGGATCGAGCCGGGAGAGACCCTGGCGGTGGTGGGCCACACGGGCGCCGGCAAAAGCACGTTGGCGAATCTGCTGCTACGTTTCTACGACATCGATGCAGGTGCCGTCAGGGTCGATGGAATCGACGTGCGGGAATGGGATCTGACACGGCTGCGGCGGTCGATCGCCATGGTTCTGCAGGACGTGTTTCTGTTCTCGGGTACGGTGGCCGAGAATATTCGGCTAGGGGAGACCTCTATCGACGAGGATCGACTGCGTTGGGCGGCGCGAGAGGTACACGCTCTGGACTTCATCGAGCATCTGTCCGGTGGCTTCGAAGCCCCGGTTTTGGAGCGGGGAGCAGGTCTCTCGGTGGGGCAGAAACAGCTCATCGCCTTCGCGCGGGCGCTGGCATTCGATCCGAGGATTCTGATCCTGGACGAGGCGACGTCGTCGGTAGATACCGAGACCGAGCAGAGGATCCAGAGCGCTTTGCAGCGGCTCCTCAGGGGCCGCACCAGTCTGGTGATCGCCCACCGTCTGTCCACCGTTCAGCGAGCGGATCGAATCCTCGTTCTGCACCGGGGCAAGGTACGGGAGCTGGGTACCCACCAACAGCTACTGGCCCAGAGGGGTATCTACTACCGGCTCTATCAGTTGCAGTACCAGGATCAGTTGTCCGGGGCGTCGGAGCCGGCGTCCTGATCGGCCTCCCAAATCCCCTCGATCTCACCCAACACCTCGGCCAATTGCTGCAATCGTTCCTTGCCTTCGCCGGGAGGGTATCGATAAGTCAGGCGCAGCAGACGGTTCGAGCTCGGGTGAATGGCAAAGACCCGAATCTCTTCGACTCCGACCCCGTCGAGAGCATAGGAGCCGCGGGAAGTGAAAGCCGGTCCCAAAGGGGTGCCGAGCTCCAGGTTGCCGAAGTACTGACCGTCGGGTTGCTGCTCGAACCACTCCCGCATGCCTTCGGCCTCGGCGACGAGATTGATGCCGCCACTCATCTCGGCAGTGGTCTCGAAGAACAGGGTGGCCTCTCCGGCTTCCCCCGGTGCCCGGAGCTCGAGGACCGGGCCATCGTTGGTACCGACGAAAAAGGGTGGGGGCACAGCGGCGATGGCGATGCCGAGATCGCTATTCTCGATACGCGGTACCGGTGCCGGCGCCGGTTCAGGCTGGCTATCGGAGCATCCGATCGAAGCGATTCCAGGCAGAAACAGGAGAGTCGCGAGCAGGTGGAGGGTTTTGATTTTCATGGATTGAGGGTCCTTGATCTTTCGATTATGGGTTCGGGTCGACGACTCCTGCTGTTGCCGGTCCTCTGGGATCGCTGGCCGCGGCCACGAAACCGTTGTCGAGTCCCAGCACAACATTGACTTTGGCGGTCTCGTCCAGGAGCTCCAGTTGGTGTCCGAGACCTTCCAGGGCCGCTCGGGTTTCGGGGCTCAGAGCGCCGACTTCGTAGTCCAGTCGGTCCGGCAGCCACTGGTGGTGTATCCGAGCTCGATTCACGGCGGTCTGCAACGGGTCTTTGTCGACCAGGATGTTGAGTAGCACCTGCGCCGTGGCTGTCGGAATCATCGAGCCACCGCGAGCGCCGAGGGCCAGGGAGTGGGTCTCGGTCCAGGCAATGGTGGGGCTCATCGAGGAGAGCATCCGTTTGCCGGGAGCGATGGCGTTGGCTTCTCCCTGGATCAAGCCGTAGGTGTTGGGTTGTCCGGGCGCCGAGGCGAAGTCGTCCATCTCGTTGTTGAGGAAGTAGCCGAGCTCTGGCACCAGGACCTTGCATCCAAAGAGGCCATTGAGGGTGAGGGTCATGGAAACCAGATTGCCCGCATCATCGATGACCGACAGATGGGTAGTCTCCGGGCTCTCGCGCAAGGGCTCGTCGGGAAGCGAGACGACTTCTGAGGAGGGTGTAGCCCGATCCGGTTCAATGGTGGATCGTCTCCATTGCAGCCACGCCATGTCCAACAGGGCGCTGGCATCCATCGCAGTGGTCGAGGGGTCTCCCATCAGAAATCGGTCAGCGAAGGACCGTCTGAGCACCTCTGTCAGGAGGTGTGCACGGGCGGCGCCGAACCTTGGCAATTCCTGCCAGCCGAGGGCCTCGAGCTGGGCCAGTGCCTGCCCCAGGATGATGCCTCCCGAAGCGGGCAGATCCATGCTGGCGAAGCTCCAGCCAAAGGCCTCGAATCGAATGACCGGCCGCCATTGGGGTCGGTAGGACTCCAGGTCTGCGACTCGCAGGATGCCGCCGTATTTGGACGAGACGCGCTCGATCGCCTCGGCACTCGGACCTGTTGTCAGCGCCTCAGGACCGTTGTCGCCGTAGCTTCGCAGAGTGTTCGCCAGAGCGGGAAGACGCAGGCGACTGCCCACACCTGGCGGCTGACCCTGCGGCAGCCAGACCTCGGCGGACTCTCCGAACCGAGTCAGATCGGTCTGCTTCTTCACCAGGGATCTGTGCAGCCTGGCACTGACCTCGAACCCTTGGGATGCCAGGTCGTGTGCTGGGGCGACGACCTCGTGCCACGGTAGGGAGCCGAATCGGCGGTGCAACTCCCAAAGCCCCCGGGGTGAGCCTGGGACACCGGCCGCCAGCGGACCGATCTCGGAGGCCTTGGGTCTGAGCCGGCCGTCAGTGTCCAGATACATATCGGCCGTGGCCGCTGCCGGTGCTGTTTCGCGGAAGTCGAGGCTGTTCAGATCCTCGCCCATCTTGACCACCGCGAAGCCGCCGCCGCCCAGGTTCCCGGCCTCGGGGTGAACGACCACGAGGGCCAGTGCGGTCGCCACGGCAGCGTCTACTGCGTTGCCACCTCGACGCAGAATCTCCAGACCCGCGCCGGTGGCCGCGGCCTCCGACGACGCCACGGCTCCGCCCTTCCCCTCGGGTGCGGGGAAGGAAGCCGCAAAAGCAGGAGAGACCCAAGCCACACAAAGGACAGCGAGCGTGATCCAGAGCGCGGTGCGCACACGGCGGGTCGAGTTGGCGATCGAAGAGAGCATGATGGGGTAGCTCGAGGAGGACGGGCTAGCTGAGGTAGGCCTCGACAAGATGGTCGGCGATGGCCATGAAATCTCGTTCGGAGACAATGCCCACCAGACGTCCCCGTTGATCCACCACCGGCAGACAGCTGATCTTGTGCTGCTTCATCGTCCGAATGGCTTCAAGGGTCGGTGTCTCGGGGTGTGCGGTGATGACACTTGTGTGCATGATCTGACTGACAGGTACGGGCTCTTGCTTCTCACCGGACAAGTTCTCGGCCAGGAGTCTCAAAAGCGAGCGGTGTGTGACGAGCCCGACGACCTGATGATCATCGTCTTCGACGGGCACGTGTCGGATGTGGTGCCAGTTCATGACGCAGGCCACCACATCCACCAGTTCGTCTTGATTGACCGTGAAGAGGTCAGTGGTCATCAGTTGCCCAACTCGGGCGTAGTACCGGCGCGACTCCCCGGCTTCCCACAGGGCTGCCGGGTCCCACGTATGCACAGGTTTGCCGGTCCGCTGACGGCTCAGCGTGGCGGCCACCAGAGCGCTGAGGCACTCGGAACGATTGCCTTCCTCTTTCATGGCGGAATACGAATCTACCGTCCACTGGGCACCGGTGCGCAGACTCTTGACTCGCTCTTCGATGACGCCCAGATAGCGATCAATGTCAGAGGAGTCGATGGCGAGTCTTTTGAGTCCCTCCCTGGCCAACGGCAGGAGCTCTTCAAGCAGGAGGTCCTGGGCCGAGATGTCCGCCTCCCGGTCGGGCCAGTTGAAGTGTGCCGCCATGCCCCGACGACAGGCGGCCACGAAGTTCTCCCGTGCGGCGTCGAATTGCATGACCTTGGTTACGTCGGTATACAACTCGTCTGCACCACTCATCAGACCGAACCAGAGAGCAGCGTTGGCGATCTCATCGATTGGCGTGGGTCCCGACGGCAGGACCCGGTTTTCGATCCGCAGATGGGCAGTACCGTTGTCAGAGATTCCGTAACAGGGCCGATTCCAGCGGTAGATAGTGCCGTTGTGGAGCGACAGGGCCGACAGCTTCGGCGCCTTCCCCTGCGCCAGGGTCTCGAATGGATCCTCCTCGATCTCGGCGCTCAAGAGGACCCGGAAGCGGGAGATGTCCTCTTTGAAGATCTCGGCCACCGATCCCTGAATCCAGTTGCGCCCGAAGCTGACCCGCGAGGGGAGCTGTCTCATGTGTCCCGCCGGCGATCGGGTGTCGACAGACTGCTGGAACAAGGCGATGCGAGTCTCACGCCACAGTTGGCGACCAAAGAGCAAGGGCGAGTTGACCGCGGCGGCGACGACGGGGGCGGCTACGGCCTGGGCGATGTTGTAGAGGCGAGCGAAGTTCTCGGGCTTGACCTGGAAGTGGACCTGGAAGCTTGTGTTGCACGCCTCGAGCATGACGTTGTCGTGCGTGATGTTGAGCTCGTGCCGACCCTTGATATGGAGGTAGTACTTCTGACCCCGCATCCGATTCATGGCCTCGTTGAGAGCGTAGTAGCGGGGGATGGGGGTGATGTTCTCCAATGTCAGATCGGCCTTTTCCAGGGTCGGGAGAATGCCGCAGAGAATCACCTCGCAGTCGAGTTGACGCGCCGCGTCTCTGGCCTTGGCGAGCAACTCGGTCAGTTGAGTCTCGAGCTTCCTCAGCGCGCTGTTGCCCAGCGTGATGGGGTCCAGATTGCACTCGAGATTGAACTTGGCGAGCTCGGTGGTGAAATGGGGATCGTCGATGAGCTCCAGGACCTCCATCGCCTTGAGGGCGGGGCGAAAGTCGTGATCGACGAGAAACATCTCCTGCTCGGCACCGATGCGACGGACCTCGGTTTCGAACAGTCCCTCGTCGAGCATTCGCTCGAAGGCCCGGAGGTCGCGCAACAGGGCGCGCGAAAAGAGCCGCAGCTCTTCGCTGTTGGTCGTATTTTGAACGTCGTGTCGACCCATGTCGGCGCGGGCAGCCGCTGCGCGACGAGGCGTGTCCTGGCGAGAATCGAGACCCTTTTCGACGTCGAGTCGCGCCGAATCTGTTGGACCGCTCGCGTGATGGCTGCAACCAGAATTCTAGTAGGTGCCGGACCAGGCGGCAAACCGATCTCGACCCCATGGACCTCTGATGAAGAAGAAGACGCCGGTCGACCTCGATCGACCGGCGTCGGAACCTCGCAGAAAGAAGTCGCGAATCAGGCGGCCTTGATCAGATCCTTGAGCTCGCCGACGATCTCCTGCAAGACCTTCTTGGCGTCGCCGAAGACCATCATGTTGTTGGGGTACTCGAACAGCTCGTTCTTGATACCTGCAAAGCCCGGGCTCAAGCTGCGCTTGATCATCATGACGGATTGGGCATTCCAGACTTCCAGCACCGGCATCCCGGCGATGGGGCTCGTGGGGTCCTTCTCGGCGGCCGGATTGACGACGTCATTGGCGCCGACGATCAATACCGCGTCAGTCTGCTTGAACTCCGGGTTGATGGTGTCCATCTCGATCAGCTGCTCGTAGGGCACGTCGGCCTCGGCCAGCAGCACGTTCATGTGCCCAGGCATGCGGCCCGCCACAGGATGGATGGCGTAGGTGACCTTGGTGCCCTTCTTCTGCAGTAGATCGGCCATCTCCTTGACGGAGTGCTGGGCCTGCGCCACTGCGAGACCGTAGCCGGGAACGATGACCACCGATTCGGCGGCCTCGAGCACCATGGCGGCCTCCTCCGGGCCACAGGACCTCACGGTGCCGTACTCGCCGGAATCCGCCGCGCCACCCTCCTGGCCAAATCCCGAGAACAGGACGTTGGCGAAGGTTCGGTTCATGGCCACACACATGATCTGGGTGAGGATCAGCCCTGAAGCTCCCACCAGAGCACCACTGATGATCAGCACGTTGTTGCTCAAGACGAAGCCGGTCATGGCTGCCGCCAAACCAGACAGAGAGTTGAGGAACGAGATGATCACGGGCATGTCCGCACCACCGATGGGGATGACCAGCAAGATGCCGAAGACGAGGCTGATCGCGGTCAACATCAGTGCGGCCTGAGCGAACTCGCCGGGTCCGGTGGCCACGAAGGTGATGTAGGCCGCCAGGACCACACAGCCGAGGATCAACACGACGTTGATCACATGGCGACCCGGTATCAGGGTCGGTTGCCCACCGATCTTGCCACTCAGCTTGAGGAAGGCGACGAGGCTACCGGTGATGGTGACACTACCGATCAGAATCGAAAGAGCCGCGCTGATCGAAGCATCGGCCCCGATCAGGGCTGCGGCTGTTCCGGGTTCAACCTTTTCGATGACTTCGGTCCACAAGATGGACAACGCCACCAGGGCGGAGGCGCCACCGCCGAAACCGTTGAACAGGGCCACCATCTCGGGCATGGCGGTCATCTCGACCTTGAGCGCCGCAATGGCGCCGATCAGACCCCCGACGATGAGGCCGGTGATGATCCAGCGATAGTCCACCATTCCCAAGTCGAGCAGGGTGGTGACGATGGCGATCAGCATGGCGAGGGAGGCAAGGGCGTTGCCCCGCCGAGCCGTGCGCACCCGGGTCAGGCCCTTGAGGCCGAGAATGAACATCACGGCCGAAAGCAAATAGAGAACCGGAACGATGAAGGACTGCATCAGGTTGTTCATGATCGACTCTTCTTCTTGCCGAACATGCCGAGCATGCGGTCGGTGACGAGAAATCCGCCGACCACATTGATGGTGGCGAAGATGATGGCGACGAGCGCCAGGATGCTGCCGGCTTTGACGTCACCGTTCTTGGCGGCGGCGATGGACCCCACCAGGGTGATGCCCGAAATGGCGTTGGCGCCCGACATCAGAGGAGTGTGGAGTGTCGGCGGGATCTTCGTGATGATTTCGACGCCGACAAAGATCGCCAACACGAAGACGTAGATGCCGACCAAGAAGTGCACCCATCATTGGACTGTCTCCTGAAGCTTTTCAGCGGTCGGTTGGTGTTTGATTTCTCCGGCGTGAGTGAGCAGGCTGCCAGCGATGACCTCGTCCTCGATGTCCACCTGCAGCTCTCCTTCCTTGATCATCAGTTGGAAGAGCTCGAGGACGTTTCGAGAAAAGACGACGCTGGCGTCCAGCGGCATGGATCTGGCGATCTCGACCGGGCCCAGGATCAGCACGCCGTTGTGGTCGACATCTTCGCCCGCACGGGTCAGCTCGCAGTTGCCGCCCTGCTCGGCGGCGAGGTCCACGACCACGGCTCCCGGGCGCATGGTCTCCACCATCTCCGTGGTCAGGAGGGTGGGAGCCTTCTTGCCCGGAACCTGAGCCGTGGTGATCACCACATCGGCTGCTCTGACGTGTTCAGTGAGAATCTCGCGCTGGCGGCGCAAGAAGTCCTCGCCCATTTCCTTGGCGTAGCCGCCTTCGCCTTCACCGCTCTCCTCGAGAGGCAGATCGATAAACCGACCGCCGAGGGACTCCACTTGCTCTTTGACCACGGGGCGGATGTCCGAGACCTCCACCACCGCGCCGAGGCGCTTGGCTGTGGCGATGGCCTGCAGGCCGGCGACCCCGGCACCCATGATGATCACCTTGGCCGGCGGAATCGTGCCCGCGGCGGTCATCAACAGGGGAAAGTATCGACCCAGGTTGTAGGCTGCCAGGATAACGGACTTGTAGCCAGCGATGTTGGCCTGGGACGAGAGGGCATCCATCGACTGGGCCCGCGTGATGCGGGGGATGAGCTCCATGGCCAGGGAAGTGACCTGGGTGGATGCCAGCTTCTGGATGGTTTCGGCATGGCGGTAGGGGTCCAGAAAGCCGACCACGATAGCTCCCGGCTTCAACGCCGCGGCTTCTTCGTCTGTCAGCGGACCGACTTTGAGGACGGCGTCGGCCTCGCTCCACAGGGTCTCAGGGTCCGTGCCGATCTTGGCGCCGGCTTCCTCGTAGCTGGCATCGGTCAGGTGAGATCGAAATCCCGCGCCCTTTTCGATCCAGACTTCCAGGCCCGCCTTGCAGAGCTTCTTGACGGTCTCGGGTGTGGCTGCAACGCGAGTTTCAGCCGTGCTTCTCTCTTTGGGAACAAATACTTTAACCATAATTTTGGGGGCTATTCGGTCGTTCGACCGAGGTGAAAGTTCAGGCGGCCGCGAACAGTGAAATCCTCTTGCAACTGGCCCTACATGTCAAGACATTTCGGCGGCGCGGCGGAGTCGTTCCGGCGCGCCGAGGGAATCTCATGGGACGATACCGGGTCCATGGTAGGTTCCCTCCGTGAAGCCCTTGTTCATCACGGTCGAAGGACTGGACGGCAGCGGCAAGTCGACGCAGCTGCGATACGCGTCGAGCTGGCTAGAAGAGCGTGGTCTCGGCCACCTCGTCACCCAGGAGCCGGGGGGCACGCCTCTGGGCGACGCCATTCGCGCTGTGTTTCTGAACCTGAAAGACGAATGGACCACCGTCGATGGCACGGTGGAGGCGTTTCTGATTTTCGCCAGTCGCCGACAGCATCTTCTGGAGGTCATCGATTCGACCCTGGCCGCCGGTCGGCACGTCCTTTGCGACCGGTTTACCGACTCCACTTTGGCGTATCAGGGGTATGGGCGTGGGGTCTCTCTGGAGATCTTGCACAGTGTGGACGACTTGGCCACGGGTTGTCGGGTTCCAGACAGGACCCTGTTGTTCGACCTGCCCGCGGCTGCGGCCAGAGACCGTGGCCACTCACCCGGTCGCCGCAGTGAGCCAGGGGGCGTGGATCGCCTCGATGCGGAGGGCCTGGTCTTTTATGAAAGGGTCCGACAGGGGTATCTGGAACTGGCCATGGCCGAGCCCGAGCGATTCGTGGTGATCGATGCGTCGGGTTCGATCGAGCAGACTCGCGATCGGGTGGACGCGGCGCTGACTGAGATCTTTGGAGGCGTCTAGTGCAACTCGAGGCCACCGAAGACTCGGCGCGGCGGGGTGAGCTCTACCCCTCGGTGATCCTGCACGGCGCGGGCGAGGACACTCGTCGGGCCGCAGCACTGCGTCTGGCGCGAATCCTCTTGTGCGAGTCTGTCGCCGCGGAGCGTCCTTGTGGAGTCTGCCGCCAATGCAGCCGAATTGTCTGGCCGGGCGAGGGAGATGACAGTTTTCACCCTGATTTCAGGGTCCTGGAGCGTGATCTCAAGACCTCGACCTCGGTGGAGGCGACAAAATCATTCCTAAAGCTGTCGCAGGTCGCTCCGTTCGAGGCCCGGGGACAGGTCTTTGCCATTGCCAACGCCGAGACACTGACGGGTGAAGCAGCGAATGCGCTTTTGAAGACACTGGAGGAACCACCGACTCGGACACCGCGGAATTTCCTGCTGCTGAGCTCCACGCAGCTCGATCTCTTGCCAACCATCAGGAGTCGGTCCTTGCCGATATTTCTTGGCAGTGGTCAAGGCCTGGACGGTGAGCGGATCGAAGAGCTGGCCGAGCGGTTCGCAGCGAGCCTGGAGGATTTCTGGGGCTCGAGAAGCTCTGTGCACTTGATCGCGGCAGCGCAAGAGCTCGCCGGTGCCGGAGGTTGGCAGGACCCGCGGGCCGCGGCACCCTGGTCTCTGGCGGCTGCGGCAGTCAAACAGAGTTGTGAGAAACTGCCAGGGGCAGACAAAAGACGATTGCTAGCGCTATCCGAGGATCTGCTGACCGGCTGGCAGCTCCGATTGAGGGGGATTCAGCCGCAACGAATTCTGGAGGGGATGGTGGTCAAGCACATTGCTCGATAAGATCGCCGGCGTTCGAAGGAGGAGTTTGTGATGAATGACATCAAATCAATACGCGCAGGATGGGTCCCAGCGATGCTGGGCCTTGCTCTGATTATCGTGCTGACCGGCTGCTCGGTTCCCGAGGCGGCCGTCTATGCGGACCGTGGCGAAACGGAGACCACAGACCGGGTGCTGGCCGTCGTGGGAGATCAGGAGATCACCGAAGCCGAGGTGACCGATCTCATGGCGGCCCAACTCAAGAAGTTGGAACAGGAGCGCTACAGCCTTCTCAAACAGGGGGTGGACAGACTGGTCGCAGATCGTCTCGTGGAGCTGGAAGCGGCGAAGCGGGGCGTTTCCGTAGAGGAGCTGATGGATCAAGAGGTGGTGGCCAAGGTGTCGGAACCCACCGACGAGGAAGTCGACGCGTTCTACGAACAGCAGAAGGCCCGTATCCGCCAGCCGAAAGAGGAGGTCGTAGGACAGATTCGCGAGTACCTCTCGAGCCAGCGTCGAAGCGAGGTCAATGCCACTCTGGTGACGGATCTCAAAGCGGCCTACGGCTATCAGCTTTTGTTGGAGCCGATTCGGACGAGCGTCGACACGGCCGGGTTCCCCGCCAGGGGGCCCGAGGATGCCCCGGTCACGATCGTCGAGTTCTCGGACTTCGAATGTCCGTACTGCGCGCGTGTGAATCCGGCCCTGGAGCAGGTGATGGGGAACTTCGGTGGCAAGGTCCGCCTGGTCTTTCGGCAGTTCCCGCTCGCCACCCACGCCAATGCTCAAAAGGCGGCTGAAGCGGCTCTGTGTGCCCGCGAGCAGGACAAGTTCTGGCAGATGCACGATGCCATGTTCAAGGAGCAGCGCAGCCTGGGTGTGGAGCAGCTCAAGGAGAAGGCGGCCCGGTTGGAGCTGGATACCACGGCTTTCAACGAATGCCTCGATTCCAGCCGGCACGCGGAAGCGGTCATGGCCGATCTGCAAGCGGGTATCGAGCTGGGGGTCACGGGTACACCCGCATTCTTCATCAACGGACGCTTTCTCTCCGGAGCGCAACCCTACGACGAGATTGCCAAGATCATCGAGGAGGAGCTGGCAATGCAGAGCAAGGGTTCCTGACGGTCCATGCAAGGGCTGATCCTCGCCGGCGGCAGTGGCACCCGGTTTTGGCCCCTGAGCCGCCAGGCGCGGCCCAAACAGCTGCTTCCCATGGCTGGGGAGCGGAGTCTGCTCCAGATGACAGTGGAGCGTCTGAGTCCCACGATCGAACCTGGCTCGATCTGGATCTGCACGACCCAGGGCTTGGTGGACGATGTGGTGGCACAGCTCCCCGAGGTACCCAGGGAGCAGATTCTGGCGGAGCCCGAGGGTCGCAATACGGCCCCCGCCATCGCCTGGGCAGTCTCTCAGATGCCGAGAGACCTTCAGGAAGGAGTGGTGGTAGTCCTTCCTGCCGATCATTTCATCGCGGACCCAGAAGGGTTTCGCGCTACCCTGCAGACCGCGGCACAAGTCGCGGCATCGGATCGTCGAATCATGACCCTGGGCGTCCGGCCGACCCGTGTCGAGACCGGCTACGGCTATCTGGAGCTGGGTCCCGATCTCGAGGCCCCGAGCGGCTTGAGAAGCGTGCGGCGGTTTACCGAAAAGCCCGATCTCCAGACCGCCCAAGAGTTCTTCGACAGCGGCAGCTATTTGTGGAATGCTGGCATCTTCGTTTTCCCGGGTGATCTGTTGTTGGCACGGGTGGCCGAGTTTCAGCCCGAGATCGAACAGGGGTTGGTGGCGGCCAGAGAGGAGCCGGATCGGCTGGCATCGATCTACAGTGAGCTGCCATCCATATCGATCGATCACGCAGTGATGGAAAAGCTGCAAGACCTGGGCACCCTTCCTCTCGATTGCGGTTGGAGTGATCTGGGGTCCTGGGAGGCGCTTTGGGAGTTGCTCCCGCACGACGAGAACGGCAATGCGCTGCAGGGTTCGTATCTGGTCCTGGACTCCAAGGACAACCTCGTTTATGCGGATACCGGAACAGTCGCCATCGTCGGTGTCGAGGGGCTGGTCGTGGTGCGGACGAAAGACACGGTTCTGGTGGTTCCCAAAGAGCGCTCTCAGGAGGTGAGGCGAATCATCGCAGCGCTCGAGGAGGCTGGGCAGACCGAGCTTCTCTGACTGTCATGAATCAGGTGTCCGTCAGCGTTCACGGTAGGGAGTTGGCTCTGCCTGAGATCGGTGCTCCCCTGGCCCTCGAGATGCTCTTGCCGGGAGAGGGTGAGTGGGAAGTCGAGATTGGCTTCGGCAAGGGGCGCTATCTACTGCGCCGAGCAGAGGATCAGTCACAGCGGCGCTTCATGGGTATCGAGATGGCCGCTCCCTACTATCGGCAGGCACGCCGCCGGCTGCAGCGAAAGTCGCTCACCAATCTGGCCCTGGTTCGCGGCGAGGCGCTGTTTGTCCTGGCCGCGCTGCTGCCATCTGGGTTCGCCTCGGCGGTGCACGTCTATTTCCCCGACCCCTGGCCGAAGGCCCGTCATCACAAGCGCCGACTCTTTGATCCCGAGACGGTGGATCTGGTTTTGGGTCTCCTGCGCCCGGGCGGTCAGCTGTTCTTCGCCACGGACCATCTGGACTACGGCAGCACCGTGCAGGGCATTCTGGAGTCGCATCCTGCGACCGATGTCTCGGTACAGCAGGGTGTTTGGCCCGACGGCGCACGGACCAACTACGAGGTCAAGTACGAGACCGAGCGCCGGCCGATCTTGCGTTTGCAGGTGACCTGGCGACCTGGCGCCGGGCAGATACCGCTTCATCCCCTCGGGGCCTCAGGGATCGTCGCCGCGACCAGTGCGAGATCGGCCGAGTTGGACCCTCCCGCATGAATCGTCTCGCCGAGCTCCTGCCCTACTTTCGAACGACACCGTGCGCAGCTGGTCGCAGGGATGGCCAGCAACCTGGGCGAAGCGATCCTGGGTCTGGCCGCGCCTATCATCATCGGCCGGGGAATCGACGCCCTGCGACAGAATTTCAGCCCCCAGCAGTTGTTGCGCTATGCCGGTGTTCTTGTCGGCGTGACCTTGTTGCAGGGCGTCTTCAGTTTCTTGAAGCGCCGAATCCTGGTGGCCATGAGCCGCGATATCGAGTTCGAGATTCGCGATCGCTACTTCGCTCATCTGGAGCGCATGTCTCAGGCCTTCTTCCAGAGAAACCATACCGGCGACCTGATGGCTCGGGGGACCAACGACCTGCAGGCCGTGCGGATGCTCTGCGGCCCAGCCATCATGTACAGCGCCAATACCCTGTTCACCGCCTGCGGAGGCCTCTTCTTCATGATCCGCATCGATGGTGGCTTGACGCTCCTGGCGCTGTGCGCTCTGCCATTCGTCGCTTTTGTCACCAAGATCTTCGGCCAGCGAATCCATCGGCTTTTCCAGGACGTCCAGGAGCAGTTCGCCACTTTGTCGACGAACGTTCAGGAGAACCTGTCAGGGATACGGGTGATTCGCGCCTACGCTCAGGAGGTCTCGTCGCAAACTCGCTTCGAGGATCTGAATCACGAGTATGTGGAGCGGAGCCGGGGTTTGATCCGCTGGACAGCCGCCTTTCATCCGCTTCTTCAAGGTCTGATTGGGCTGGGCTTCGTGGCGGTGCTCTGGCACGGAGGCGCCTTGGTAGCGGCGGGCACCATCACGGTCGGCCAGTTTGTGACCTTCAACTTCTTCCTCGCCCGACTGGTCTGGCCGATGATCGCCATCGGCTGGGTCATCAATCTGGCCCAGCGAGGCAGTGCGTCGTGGAATCGGATCCTGCAGATTCTCGAAAGCGAACCCGAGATCGCTGATGCCGCCGAGTGCACCCAACGGCAGCCCGAGGGAAGAATTACGCTGAAGAATCTGAGCTTTACCTATGCGGGGCAACCGATGCCGGCCCTGCAGGACATCGACCTGCAAGTGGAGGCCGGTTCAATCGTCGCAATCGTCGGCCGCACCGGCGCCGGGAAGAGCACTCTTCTTTCCCTGTTATGTAGATTGTGGGACCCGCCTGCGGGATCGCTCCTCGTGGACGGAGTCGATATCCGTCGGTATTGTCTCGAGAGCCTGCGACGATCCGTGTCGGTCGTGCCTCAGGAGACGTTCCTGTTCTCGGCCAGTCTGGCCGAGAACATCGCTTTTGGACGGCCCGCAGCAAGCCGAGGCGAGATTCGGCGAGTCGCCGAAATCGCGGGTCTGGAAGAGGATCTGGCAGTTCTGCCCAAGGGTCTAGAGACGCGGGTGGGCGAGAGGGGGGTCACTCTCTCGGGCGGACAGAAGCAGCGTGTGGCCTTGGCTCGGGCGCTGTTGCGCAATCCGCGGATCCTGCTGCTCGACGACTGCCTGTCGGCCGTCGACACCCGCACCGAGGAACGCATTCTGGGTGAGTTGGAACAGGAATTCCGCGGTCGAACGGTGTTTCTGGTCTCCCACAGGATCTCGACAGCCCGGCGGGCGGATCTCATCCTGGTCTTGGATCATGGGCGGATCGTGGAGCGCGGGGATCACCGGCAGCTTCTGGCGCTCGATGGAATCTATGCCGACCTGCACCGTCGTCAACAGCTCGAGGAAGAGTTGGCGGCAGTCTGAGCGTTGTAGGCTCGGGATCATGAAGATTGCTCGTGAGTGGTGGCACCGGCTTGGTGGGGACGGGCTCTGGTTCATGAGCTCCTCGCGGCCAATCACACGTGCACGGTTCTCAGTCGTGCTCCTGAACAGCAGCGAAATCTTCCGGACACGGTGACGCTTCGTCAGTGGGACGCCAGAGCGATGGAGCCCCTGGTCGAGCTGATGGAGGAGTCCGACGCGGTGTTCCACCTGGCAGGCGAGAGTATCGGTGCCGGTCGGTGGACCGCAGGATCGGAAGCAGCAGATTCTCGACAGCAGGGTGGCTTCGACGGCAGGCGATGACGGCAGCGATTCTGCGAGGCCCAGTCGCCGCCGCAGGTCTTCGTTCCAGGCCTCCGCCGTGGGCTACTACGGTCCTGGAGACGACCAGGTGATCACCGAAGATGCTTCCCCTGGGAGCGACTTTCTGGCCCAAGTGTGCCAGGAGTGGGAATCGGCCTCTGCGGAGGTGGAGACGCGGGGAGTGCGCAGGGTCGTGGCCCGAACAGGAATCGTCTTGAGCGCCGAGGGTGGGGCCCTGCCTCGCATGGCTCTGCCGTTCAAGTTGTTCGCGGGCGGGCCGGCAGGTTCGGGTCGCCAGTGGATGCCCTGGATTCACCTGGCTGACGAGGTGGGAGCCCTCCGCTTTCTTCTCGAGCAGAGGAGGCTAGAGGACCCTTCAACTTGACGGCCCCCAAACCGGTGACGAACCGAGAGTTCAGCGGTCTTCTGGGGAAGGCATTACACCGACCCAGTCTGCTGCCGGCTCCCGCTTTGGCTCTGCGCCTCGCCTTGGGAGAGATGGCCGACCTCATCCTCACCGGCCAGCGCGCCGTTCCCAACCGCCTCCTCGACCTCGGCTACAAGTTCCGCTTTCCCGACCTCGAATCGGCCCTGCAGGACATCTACTGAAGGCTGCGTTTGACGAAGCGGAGACGCATCGAGCGCCAGTGACGGGCGGCCTCTGCGCCGGCCGAATGGTCGACATCGAGCGCCAGTTTGGCGGGCCGGCCTCTGCGGCCGGCGACATCGAGCGCAGTTGAACGCGGGCCGCTGCGCCGGCCGTTGACGCGCAACTCCATGACGGCGGACCATGAAGGCCGTGCGAGCCGATTTCCGCGCGCTGCTGGCCGTGCGATCCATCAAGGTGCTCTCAAGGGGCACCTGTCGGCGACCGCATAGGGTCTGATGCCGCGTCTGGCAGGCCGTCATGGGTCCTCTGCCAGTGAACATCGCGCTAGTGGGAGTGCGAAGGGCGCTCGCTTCCGCTTGCGTCGCCTCGGATCATCGTTCTGAGGCTTTCGTGCGGCTCTCAGAGGCCACTGGAGGACCCATAACGTCTTCTGCGACGCTTGCGATCTGGTTTGACCATTGGAAGGGGACGGGAGGGGTGATCTGCGAGTTATCCGGGCGACACAGAAGGCGGCCTTGGGGACCCTCTCATGATTCTCACGGAGGAACGCTGTGGACGTGGCGGGACGAGGCCGCCGACGAGGTGTCACCGGAGACTCGGCCGGCGCGGAGCCGGCCGCTTCAAGGGCGGGGACAAGCCCCGCCCCACGCCACGGCAGCAACGGCACCGAGGCCGGACGAGGCGGCCGCTTCAAGGACGCTCGCAGCGCAGGAGGTCGGCGAGGGTGGTCAGGGCGGTGCGCCAGCGACGGCGGTAGGTCTCCCAGATGGTGAGGCATTCGGACAGTGGCAGGTGGGCAAAGCCCGTCTGGAATACCGAGATCTCGGTGCCGTCCGGAGTCGCGGTCAGCTCGAAGGCGACACGGGTGGGAACCGGCCAGGTACCGTCCAGGTTCTGCAGGTCGAGCACCCATTTGCGAGTCGGGTCGGTGGTCACACTGACAAGCCTTTCGCGCTGGGAGTCTCCCGCGGGCTCGCCCGATTCCAGCAACAGGGCAGTCTCAGAGCCGGATTCGAGCTCCACTCGATCTGCCAGCCAGCGACTCTGACGCTCTGTCTCGGTCAACCAGGCCCATGCTTCGTGAACTGGCGCGGCGAGCAGATGCCGGCAGCGCAGCTGAACCCCGGGGATGTCGCCTTGGCGGATCTGCTCAACCATTGGATCGGTCAATCCTCGTCATCGCCTGGCGTTGGGCGACCCAACAGATCTCCGATGGTGGCAGAGACCTGGTCTTCGATTTGCGGCGGGGTATAGACGCGGTAGCGATCGATGCGCGCCAGATGGCGGATGAAATGGCTGGCCTCCTCCATCGGCTCCAAGCCGCCGTCGAATCGCTTGACCAGTACCCTGGCCTGTCCCAGACGATGAGGATCCTTGGCCGAACGCGAGACTAGAATATGAGCTGCCCCGAACTGCTGTCGCAGGTGCGGGAGCAGGCTCTCGAAGCGGGTTTTCTCTTCTTGCGTCAGGTGCTCTCGGGTTTCGAATGCCAGAGGGAAGTACTGGCGATGGGTGACCGCGCGCGCATGCGGGCTGTCGGATTGCCGCATGGCGGTGATCGCGGAGATATCGTCCTCCTCCAAAAAGGCTTCGGGATCCGCAGGCCAGCGGCGACCCTGCTCGGTGAGCCACTCGTTGAAATGCAGCTCGAGGGCCTTGCCGATCGGGTTGAAGTAGACCTGAGTGAACATGTAGTAGCGCGCCATGACCAGCGCCTCGAGCGCGTGCACTCCACCCTCGAAGACTCCCAGTCCCCACTCTCCTGTTTCTGGGTCACGGAGTGGCAGCATGGTGTCCAGGAGACGTGGCAGGTCGTAGGTACCATATTGGACCCCGCAGAAGAGGCTGTCTCGCACAAGGTAGTCCATCTTGTCGACATCGAGCTCACCCGACACGATCTGCGACAGAAGTCGTTCGGTCGTGCCTGCCGGCTTGGCTAGCAGTCCGATCACGGATTGTGGCTCCAGACCATCACCCCATCGATCGAAGATCCTCTCGATCTCAGGAAGCCCGAGAAGCAGGCCCGTCATCTGTTCGTGGTCGATACCGCCCTCGAAGAGCTCTTCCGCCGAATGACTGAACGGGGCGTGTCCGATGTCGTGGAGCAGGGCAGTGGCCCTCACCAGCCGGCGAGTCAGGCTGCGGCGGTCTGGATCGAGAACGCCCTCACTGCGGATGGCCACGGCATCGTAGACCCGGCCGGCCAGCTCCATGGCGCCGAGAACGTGACCGAATCGGCTGTGCTCCGCACCTGGGAACACGAGGTGGGCGAATCCCAGCTGGCGGATCGATCGCAGTCGCTGCAGCGGCCGGCTGTCGATGAGAGCCTTCTCGAGAGGGTTCGCATGGATGAATCCATGGATGGGGTCCCGGAATGATGCGACGGGCTGCATGGCGTCGGAGAGATCGGAGATCAGGCCTCTTTGGGGGGGGCGAGATCCACTCCGGTCTCGCCTTCGGAGCGGGCGATGATGGCGGCACCCGCTGAGTCGGAGAACACGTTGACCACCGTTCGATACATATCGAGAGGACGGTCCACGGCCAGCATGGCGCCGACGATGGCTTCGACTTCCGGCCCGCGAAGATTCACGGCCTCGAGAACGATGAAGATGATGACCAGTCCCGCTGACGGTACTGCGGCCGCGCCGATGGAAGCCAACAGAGCGGTCAGAACCACCACGAGCTGGGCTCCGATCGATAGATCGACGCCGAGAACCTGGGCGATGAACAGCACTCCCCCGCATTCGTACAGAGCCGTCCCATCCATATTGACGGTGGCGCCCATGGGCAGGACGAAGGAGGAGATGCGGTTCGACACCCCCACCTTGTTCTCCACCGCCTCCAGGGTGACGGGCAAGGTAGCCCCGGACGAGCTGGTGGAAAAGGCCATGGCCAGGGGCTCGGCCATGTTCTTGAAGTGGATCCGCGGATGGATCCCGCCCAGGATCAGAAGCAGGAGTGGCAGGGTTATGAAGAGATGAAAGGTCAGACCGAGCGCGATGGTCATCATATAGAAGGCCAGAGCTCGGAACGAGTGCAACCCGGACGTTCCGACGACTCGCGCGATCAGTCCGAACACGCCGATCGGGGCAAATCGGATGACTCCTGAGGTCAGCCGCATCATGGCCTGGAACGCCGCGTCGAAAAAGCCGACCAGAGTGGTGCGCGGCTTTGCCGGCAGCGCCGCAATGCTCATACCGAACAGAATGGAGAAGAAGATGACGGACAGCATGTCCGGTTTGGCCGCCGCCGCCACGACGTTCTCCGGCACGATATTCAAGATCAATTCGACCGGTGAGCTAGGAGTGGAGAGCTCGGGCAGAGTCGACACTGTCGCTAGCAATGAGATTGGCTCCCAGGCCTGGGCGTATCGCGTTGACCATGACCAGCCCGGCGAGAATTGCCAGAGTACTGGAGAGGACGTAGTAGCCCATGGTCTTGCTGAACAGGCGCCCCAGGTCGCGACCGCCGCCGACCGCCGCGACGCCGGAGATGATGGAGGTCAGGATCAAGGGGACGATCACCATCTTGAGCAGACGGATGAAGAGGGTACCGAGCCAGCCGACTTTGGGCACGATCGCCTCGCCACCGATCAACCCGGCGACGGTGCCCACCAGCATGGCGATGAGAATCTGCCAATGAAGACGGCGATACCAGGGCAGTGCCTGTGCGTTGTCCATGGGCCGTGACGTTAAGGCATGAGCTGGCGCTTCTGCAAGCTCCGGACGGTCATCGTGTCAGAGGGGGACGACCGTGGACCAGGTCGACTTCTCCACGTCCTGATCGTCCTCCAGTGCCTCCAGGAGCTCTGCCGCGGACGAACCGTCCGGGGGGATTGGCAGCCCAGGAGCGATCTCTGCCAATGGAGACAGAACGAACCTTCTCTGTCGAAGGCGGACGTGGGGAACCGTCAGCTCCGGTCTTTGGATCAGTCGGTCGCCGAAGATCAGCAGGTCCACATCCAGCGGGCGAGGACCGTTTCGGGGTCCCAGCCGCCGGCCCGCGAGCCACTCGAGACTCTTGGCCAGCCCCATGAGCTCCTCCGGATCGAGGGGGGACGACGCCACCAGGGCGGCGTTCAGGAATCTGGGCTGAGCGGAATCGCAGAGGGCTCGGGTCGAGTAGGGAGATGAGAGTCGGGGCGCCAGCAAGTGGCGGCAGAGCGAGTGGACGGCGAGAAGGAGAGCGTCTTCGCGTTCACCGAGATTGCTACCCAGTCCGAGGGCGACGACGGTGGGCTCGGTCTCAGTCCTTCGTGTCGACGTCTTTCTATTCCTTGTCCGACGTCTCTTCGTTGTCGGTCGTGGCGGGTCCGTCAGCCTGTTCGGCGTCGGCTTTCTTCTTCTTGGCGGCCTTGGTCTTTTTGGCCTTCTTCTTGGCGGTCTTTTTTCGCGGCGTCTTCTTCTTGCCGGCTGAGCTGTCCTGGGCCGCGGCAAGATCCTTCTGATTCTCGCCACACTTCGGGCAGACGAGCTCGCTCTTGCCAAGATCGTAGAACCTGGTGCCGCAGCCTAAACATTCGTGCTTGTTGCCAAGTTCGGTCATTGCGCTCGCTCCCTGAAGTAAGAGATTCGGGACCGTAGCACGACAGGTGCCGGGCATGCAAGATTTTCACGGCTGGATTGGAATCCCTCGCGAGTCGCCTTGCGCGCTCCATGTCATCCTCGATACCATGGCGCGTCCCGCGTACCTGCGGGCGCAAGCCAACTTCTCGATTCTAGAATGATGTCGTCGCGCGTCGCTGTTTCGTTGATCGTCTTTACCTGGGCTCTGCTCTCGGGCGCTACCTCCATGGCCCAGGAGGGGATGCCCGATCCCCGCCAGGAAGGGCTCCGCCCGAGCGAGCGTGTTGACGCACTGATGGAGAGGGTCCGTTTGGAGCAAGCCAGAATCGAGAGCTTGCAGGCAGATTTCGTACAGAACAAGCAAAGCGCCATGTTGGTGGAACCCGTGGAGGCTGAGGGCAGCTTTGCTTTTGCGGCGACTCCCGACCGTGTGCGATGGGAGTACGAGACCCCGAACCCCATCTCGATTCTCATCATCAACGAAGAAATGATCACCTGGTATCGGGATATCCAGCAGGCAGAGAGAGTCAGCGTTGGCAACCAGTCACAGAGAGTCCTGAAGTACCTCGGTGCCGGCAGCTCGATGGAGGATCTTCTGCAGTACTTCGAGCTCACACTGACTTTACCGCTCGACACTTCCGAGCCCTACGTGTTCGATCTCGCTCCCAGGTTCGACAAGGTCGCCAAGCGACTGCAAGGTATGACGGTATGGGTGCACCCCGAGCACTTCTTGCCGATCAAGCTGCGCTATATCGAGGCTGATGGGGATGTCACGGAATTGCGCTTCGAGAACATGCGTATCAACGAAGGCGTACCCGACGAGCATTTCGAGCTGGAACTACCTATCACGGTCGAGGTGCGACAGGTCGAGCCCGACCGGTCGGCCGGACTCTACTGATCCCGATGGGCGTCACCGTGGCGCGGGGCACTCATGAGCCTCTCGTTTGAAGTCCAGGCCACCGACGGCCTGGCACGCCGTGGACGCCTCGACCTGCCTCACGGCACGGTGGAGACGCCCAACTTCATGCCTGTGGGCACCTTGGGTGCGGTCAAAGGGCTGCCGCCTAAAGAGTTGGCGGCCACCGGAGCCTCGATCATGCTGGCCAACCTCTATCACCTGTCGCTGCGGCCGGGGATCGAGGAGATCGAGTCGTTGGGTGGACTGCACGCGTTTACCGGCTGGTCAGGTCCCCTGCTCACCGACAGCGGTGGTTTCCAGGTGTTCAGTCTGGCGGCTTTGAGATCCCTGGATGACGAGGGTGTCCGCTTCCGCAATCATCTCGACGGGGGTGAGTTGTGGTTGACCCCGGAGGGAGTGGTGGAGTCACAGCTCCGCTTGGGGGTGGATATTGCCATGGTGTTGGATGAGTGCCCACCCTGGCCCGTCAGCCGAGGGCAGGCAGAAGAGTCATGGAGGAGAACCCGGCTGTGGGCCCAGCGGTCGCGGGAAGCATGGCCCGACGGGGACGGCAACCTGTTCGGTATCGTGCAGGGTAGTGTCTTCCCGGATCTGCGGCTACAGGCGGTGGCCGAGCTCACCGAACTGGACTTCGACGGCTATGCCATCGGCGGGGTCAGTGTGGGCGAGCCCAAGGATCTGCGCCGGGCGGTGGTTGAGGCCACGACCCCGGCGATGCCGTCCTCCAAGCCCCGGTATTTGATGGGCCTGGGGACACCGAGGGACGTCGTGCATGCGGTGCGCCACGGTACGGATCTTTTCGATTGTGTCCTGCCGTCACGCAACGCCCGGCACGGAGTGCTGTTCACCCGCCAGGGCCCCCTGCGTATCAAGGGCGCCAAGTACCGGGCCGATTCGCGCCCTGTAGACGAAGACTGTGAATGTCCTGCCTGCCGCTCTGTCAGCCGGGCATTCTTGCGTCACCTGCTTCGCTGTGGCGAGCTCACCGGGGCGGTTTTGGCGACCCAGCACAACATCCGGTTCTATCTTGACTTTGTGGCGCATCTCAGGGAAGCTATCTCGTCCGGGTCGCTGTCGGAGCTGGCGGCGGAAGTCGTCGCCCAGTACCCCGAAGAGGACTCGGTTGAACAGTTTCCACAGTCTCACGGTCCCGCCGCTTCCATTCCCTGACTCGAGGAGATCTGAAGCGAGAATCTGCGGTGATGATGGACACCCGCTCGCCAGCAGGGTGGAAAGTTGTTTGCGGAAGGAGCTTGCCGAATGCAGAGTCTAGGTTCGATCGTCACATTTGCCGAAGGGGCTGGGGCGCCCGGATTCATTCAGTTTGTGCCCATCATCCTGGTGTTCGCCATCTTCTACTTTCTGCTGATCGCACCCATGCGCAAACGCCAGAAGGCACTGGCGACTCTGGTGGAAAACCTGAAGAAGGGTGATCGGGTTGTCACCAATGGCGGGCTTTACGGCACCGTGGCGGGAGTCGAGGAAAAGGCCGTGATCGTGAAAGTGGCCGAGAACGTAAAGGTCAAGATTGCCAAGTCGGCGGTGGCCGGTCTGGCTGACCAAGAAGGGACCGATTGATGCCTCGCACCCTACTCTGGCGCGGCACCCTGATCGCGATCGTCATCGCGGTGGCGGTGTTCTCCGCCTATCCACTGCAGGAGAAGCTCAGTCTGGGACTGGATCTCCAGGGCGGTATTCATCTGGTCCTGCAGGTCGAGGTCGAGGATGCGGTGCGGTCCGAGTCGACCAAGGACATGGACCGTCTTCTCCAGGAGCTGAGAGATGCGGGTCTGAGCAGCGTCTATGCATCGGTGACCACGAGCACCAAGTTCGACGTCAGCGGAGTACCCAGAGACCAGGACAGCGAGGTCACACGCGTCGTCACGGAGTATCTACCCGGGTGGAACTGGCAGCGCAGCGGCGACACCATCGAATTCAGAATGGAGATCGCCAACGCCGCGGAGATCCGCAACCTGGCCGTGGTGCAGGCGCTGGAGACGATTCGCAACCGCATCGACGAATTTGGTGTGGCCGAGCCGCTGATCCAGCGCCAGGGTCTGGAGGGGGATCGCATCGTCGTCCAATTGCCGGGTGTCGACGATCCCGAGCGGGTCAAAAAGCTGATCAAGAACACTGCCTTTCTCGAGTTCCGATTGGTGACGTTTCCTCTGGGTGGTGGAGGTGTGGGATCAAGGGAGCAGATCCTGGCCAACTACGGTGGGCAACTGCCCGCCGGTGTGGAGATCCTGACCGGGAATATCGAAGACGATCAGGGTGTCATTCTCGGTCAGCAGTTCTATGCGGTCGAGGACAGGCCGGTGATCACGGGTCGCGATTTGCGCACCGCGCGCCCCGGACTCGGTGAGTTCAATCAACCGGTGGTGAATTTCTACCTGACTCATGAGGGTGGAAAGCTGTTCGCAGAGGCGACGGGCAACAACGTCGGCAAGGGGTTGGCGGTTGTCCTGGATGGCAAGGTCGCCACGGCGCCGAACATCCGCTCGCGGATCTCGGACTCCGGCATCATCGAGGGTAGTTTCACTCGCCAGGAGGTGGAGGATCTGTCCACCGTTCTGCGCTCGGGTGCTCTGCCGGCAGGGATCACTTATCTCGAAGAGAGAACGGTCGGCCCGGCCCTTGGACAGGATTCCATCGACCGTGGTCTGAAGGCCGGTGCCTTTGGCTTGGCCCTGGTCGTCGTGACGATGCTGATCGTCTACAAGGGAAGCGGGATCAACGCCATCGTGGCCCTGAGCCTCAACATCGTTCTGCTCTTCGGCGCACTGGCCTACCTCGGCGCGACGCTGACCTTGCCTGGGATCGCCGGCATCATTTTGACCATCGGCATGGCGGTGGATGCCAACGTCCTGGTCTTCGAGCGGATCCGCGAGGAACTGCACCATGGCCGGACGGTCAAGTCGGCGGTGGACGCCGGTTTTGGCAAGGCGCTCTCGTCGGTCATGGATGCCAATATCACCACCCTGATCGCGGCTCTTTTTCTGTTCCAGTTCGGCACGGGTCCCATTCGCGGCTTCGCGGTGACCCTGTCCATAGGTATTCTGGCTTCGCTTTTCAGTGCCATCTTCGTCAGTCGATGGATTTTCGATCTGATCCTGTCCCGGCGCCGACGCGTCGAGCGTCTCTCGATATAGGGATCATGTTGCCCCGGCAATCTCGCCCCAGGAGTCAATGATGGAGTTCTTCCGCGACACCCATATCGATTTCATGAAGTACCGCAAGTACTTCATGATCGTTTCAGTGGCGTTGCTGTTGATCAGCGTGCTCTCGGTCTTCGCGGCCGGTGAATTGAACCTCGGAGTCGACTTCGCCGGCGGAACGCAAGTCACCGTCAAGTTCCGGGAACCGCAGGAGATCAACGCTCTGAGAGCGATGACGGCCGATGCGGGTGTCGAGGACGCCCAGATCCAGCGATTCGGCGATGAAGGCGACAACGAAGCGCTGATCCGGACATCCACGGTCCCGGGCCAGGAAGAAGGTACCCAGCAGCTCGTTCTCGAGGCGCTGAATCGGAACTTCAATGCCAACGCTCCCAACAGATTCGATCTCAATCAGCAGGGGAGAGAAGCGCTGTCGAGCCTTTTGTTCGATCGCGACCCGGATCAGGTCCGGGCCCAGGATGAAGAAGTGGCCCGCAAGCACTATGACGAGGTCGCGACGTCTATCTCGGAGGTTCGCCGCCAGCAAGGACTCTTGGAGTCCTGGGATGAGTTGACGTCGCTGCCCCTGGTAAGCGAAGAGGTTCTGTCGTCGCTAAAGGAGAATGCTCATCTCGGCGAGTTCTCGATCCTGGGTGTGGAGAGCGTCGGGCCACAGATCGGCTCCGAGCTCCGGCGCAAAGGGATCTTGGCCATTGTCTCGTCGCTGATCGGCATGTTGATCTACATCTGGTTTCGATTCGAGTTGCGTTTTGGTGTGGGCGCCTTGGTGGCGCTGATGCACGACGTGTTGATCGTCCTGGGGATGTTCGTGATCGCCGGGTTCGAGTTCAATCTGACCACGATTGCCGGCTTCCTCACCCTGGTCGGCTATTCGGTCAATGACTCGGTGGTGGTATTCGATCGGGTGCGCGAGAATCTCCGTCGTTCCCGCCGGGAGCCGCTGGTTCAGGTGATGAACAAGAGTCTGAACCAGACCCTGTCGCGGACTGTCCTGACTTCCGGAACTACCCTGATGGTAGTCGGCAGCCTTCTGTTCCTGGGTGGTGACGTATTGCGTGGGTTCGCGTTCATCCTGACCGTGGGTGTGTTCGTCGGCACCTACTCGTCCATCTATGTGGCGAGTCCCTTCGCCCTGTTGTGGGAGAGAATCGCCACCAAGCGAAACTCCTGACTCAGGATCCCTGATCGGTCCTCTATAATCCCGAAACCATAAGGGATTGGAGACTGAGGGATCATGGCCAACCTGAGGAAGAGTCGCTCCAAGGGCAGTCCCAGGCCGCCGGTGGAGGTCTTGGATTCGGTGCAACTCGAGGACGTCCTCGAGGCGCTGCGCCGACACGGCCGCGCGGCTGACGAGGATGGCCTGCGCTCGGCCCACGCCTTCTCCGAGGAGATGCATGCCGATCAGGTGCGTCGGTCCGGCAAGCCCTATGTGACCCATCCGACCTACGTCGCCTATATCCTGGCTGAGCTCGGCTTCGATCAGACCTGCGCGGTCGTGGCCCTGCTCCACGATGTCCTCGAGGACACCTTGACGACCCAAGAGGTGTTGGAGGAGCGATTCGGTACCGAGGTCGCCGACCTCGTGGACGGCGTCACCAAGATCGGACGGCACTCCTACGTTCGCCGTGACGAAGCGCAGGCGGAGACCTTTCGCAAGCTGATTCTCGCTTCGGTGCGCGACATTCGGGTGATCCTGGTCAAGCTGGCCGACCGACTTCACAACATGATGACTCTGGAGCACATGCCCCAATCGTCGAAGCAGCGCATCGCCCAGGAGACCCTGGAGATCTACGCCCCCACCGCCCATCGACTCGGGATGTCCAAGGTCCAGGGCGATCTGGAAGACCTGGCGTTCTTTCATCTCTATCCAGAGCAGTTCGCCGAGATCCAGAGTCGGATCCAGCAGAAGATCCGTGTGGGCAAGCAATCGACCGAAGAGATCTCCAAGAGTCTGGGCAGGATTCTCGAGCAGGCCGAGGTCGATGTCGAGATCAGCCACCGGGTCAAACGCTACTACTCCATCTTCCGCAAGATGCGTCGCCAGGGCATCGACCCGTCACAGTTGTACGACTACCTGGCCTTTCGGGTGATCACCACCAGCGTGCGGGATTGCTACGCCGCGCTGGGAACGGTGCATCAGGAGTGGCGACCCGTCCCGGGGCGGTTCAAGGACTACATCGCCATGCCCAAGCCCAACCTCTATCAATCGCTCCATACCACCTTGGTCAGCGACAGTGGTCAACCCTTCGAGGTGCAGATACGAACCCGTGAGATGGACCTCATCGCCGAAGAGGGAATCGCGGCCCATTGGCGTTACAAAGCCGGGGACCGCGATGCTTCTCAGGTGGATCACAGTGTCTCGTGGCTGCGCCAGCTCCTGGAATGGCAAAAGGAGGTCGAGGATCCGCGTGCTTTCCTGAATTCCCTGAAGCTCGATCTCTATCCCGACGAGGTCTATGTCTTTACTCCCAAGGGCGACGTGATGTCGTTCCCCCGAGGCGCCACCCCTCTCGATTTCGCCTATCGAGTCCACACGGAGTTGGGGCATCACTGCGTGGGTGCGCGCATCAACGGCAAGCTCGAAGCTCTGCGTACCGAGATTCGCAATGGCGACATCCTCGAGATCATCACCAACCCCAATCGGTTTCCCAGCCGTGATTGGCTCAGCTTCGTCAAGACCTCGCGCGCCAAGACCAAGATCCGTCAATGGCTCAACACGGAGCAAAAGAAACGGGCGACAGAAATCGGTCGTCGCCTGATGGAGCGGGAGCTCAAGAAACACAAGGTGAGTCTCAAGAAGACTCTGGACAGTCCGAAGTTGAACGAGTATCTGAACAGCGAAGGCTATGCCCGGCCCGAGGATCTGATGGCCGCGGTTGGCTTCGGCAAGGTGGCTGTCCGATCTGTCCTCGGGCGACTGCTCACCAGCGACGAACTGGAAACCGTGGGTCCGGAGCCCGGTCCCCTGCGCAAGGCGGTCACCAAGCTGTTGCCTTTCGGCAGCGGTGCCATCGCGGTCAAGGGGCAGCACGATCTGCTGGCCTATCTGGCGAAGTGCTGTAGTCCCGTTCCCGGCGAGCCGATCGTCGGTTACATCACGCGTGGACGTGGGGTCTCGGTGCATTCGACGGATTGTTCCAATGTCAAGAACCTTCTCTACAACCCCGAGCGTGAGATCGAAGTCGAGTGGAGCAGCCAGGGTGAGGAGGTATTTCCGGTGGCTCTGGTGATCGAGACGGAGGATCGGCCCGGGATCCTGGCCAAGCTCACGGAGGTGATGGCCAAGCACAGCAGCAACATCCGCCATTTCGAAGCCGAGACTCGGGACTCGGGTCGCGGTCTGATCGAAGTCATCGTCGAAGTCGAGGACCGCAAGCAACTGGAGCGGCTGAGTCAGAGCATCCGAGCCGTGCCCGGTGTCATCGAAGTGGGACGTCGCCCCGGCCCCGGCTCCAAAGGCGATCGCACCAGCGGCTGATCGTTCTCGTGGTAGCCGGCCTCTGTGCCCGAGGTCTGCCGGCCGCTTCAAGTGCGGTTGGCCACATGTAGCCTCGGTGCCTCTGTGCCCGAGGTCTGCCGGCCGCTTCAAGTGCGGTCGGTCACATGTAGCCTCGGTGCCTCTGTGCCCGAGGTCTGCCGGCCGCTTCAGATCGGTGGCCGGTGGGTACACCTCTTTCTTATAGGGCCACGATCGGTGGCCCGGTTTGAAAGAGTCGTTTTCGAGTGGGGCGCGAAGCTGGGGTCAGGCGTCGGGCTGCTCTGGCTGCCAGTTTCTGACGGCTGGCTTTTCGACTTTGCCACTTCGCAGACAGCGGGTGCAGACCCAAATCCTCTTGGTGTTGCCGTCCACGACCGCTCGGACCCGCTGCAGGTTCGGCTGCCAGGTTCGAGACGTTACATTATGGGCATGACTGATGCTGCGACCGGTCACTGTCTTCTTTTTGCATATTGCGCACTGCTTGGCCATGTGTGCTATCTCCTTGACATCCCTATGGAGGGTTGCCTACGGTACCAAAATCGAAGTTAGGTTCCAAGGGGTGACGGGCAAATGGAGAACATTCTGGTCATGGCGGTGACGGCGATCGCGGGTTTGGTGCTCTCGGGCCATTTCCGAATCCGTGCGCTGAGAGTGGAGAAGGTCATAACCCTCCATGACCATTCATGTATAAGCTCTCGCTATCGAATGAGAAGGTTACCCTTGACAGGGATGGAATAACTTTGTACTTTGCGAGCATTGCTTTAACAGTTTGTGCGCAACATCGCATAAACATTAAACTTTCAGGAGTTTCCTGACGCCGTGTTCTGGTCGCGCTCAAAAGGGGTAGTTGGTTTAGACGTTGGCAGTTCCTCGATCAAGCTCATTGAGCTGAAAGAGCGAAAGGCCGGCGAATTCAGCCTGGTGCGAGTCGGTGTCGAGCCGCTCTCGCCGGAGGCGATCGTCGATGGCTCCATCATGGACTCCTCCCTGGTGGTTGACGCCATCCAGAAGCTTGCCCAGGAGACAGGAGCGAAGAGCAACAGTTTCGCTACCTCTGTCTCTGGACATTCGGTCATCATCAAGAAGATCCAGGTTCCTGCAATGCCGGCAGCGGAATTGGAGGAATCGATCCATTGGGAGGCCGAGCAGTACATTCCATTCGACATCAACGATGTCCGGTTGGACTATGTGGTTCTCTCCGAGGGGGATCTCGGAGACGAGTCCATGGAGGTACTGCTCGTGGCCGTCAAGCGGGACAAGGTGAACGACTATGTGTCGGTCATCAGTCAGTCCGGCAAGACCCCAGCGATCGTGGATCTCGATGCTTTTGCCATGCAGAACGCCTACGAGACCAACTACGACATCGATACCGGCAAGGTCGTGGCCCTGGTCAACATGGGAGCTGGGGTCACCAACATCAACATCCTGGCTCATGGATCGACGGTCTTCTGGCGGGATATCTCGTTCGGTGGCAATCAGTTCACAGAGGCTCTCCAGCGCGAGTTCAATCTCTCGTTCGATCAGGCAGAGCAGGTGAAGCGAGGACAGGACGTCGAGGGATGCTCGGCAGCCGAGGCCCGCACCGTGCTGGATGCCGTGTCCGCTGAGATGGCTTCCGAGATTCAGAAGACGTTTGATTTCTTTGCGGCAACCGCTGCTGAAGACAGTGTCGACGAATTGGTCGTCTCGGGCGGTTGTGCCCAGACACCCAATCTTGTTTCGGTGCTTCAGGAACGGTTCGGTGTCCCCACCGAGCTGATGAATCCGCTGAAGCGTGTCTTTTACAGGGAGAGCGACTTTGATAGTCGCTGGCTCCAATCCATCGCGCCGATGCTCACGGTGGCTGTGGGACTGGCCGTGCGCAAGGCCGGGGAATAGCAACCCATGATCAAAATAAACCTCGTCGGTGAAAGAAAGCGCCCGGTCACTCCGAGTCCGGCAGCTGGGGCCGGTGGGTTTGAGAGCGCTTCATTGGGCAATTGGCTTCTGATCGGACTCATTCTTCTGGGTGTGCTCGCTGCCGCTGGGCACATGCTCTACCTGAACGGGAGAATTGGGGACAAGGAAGCCGAGGTAGCCACCGCCCAACGTGAAGTCGACGAACTCGAGCCCTTTATTCGAGAGGTGGAAGAGTTCAAGGCGAAGAAAGCCGAGCTCAAACGTAAGGTCGAGGTCATCGAGCGGTTGAAGGCCAACCAGCATGGTCCCGTCCGGGTCATGGACAGCATATCCAGAGCGCTTCCCGAATTGCTTTGGCTGACCAGGACAGAGGTTGGGCCTGCCACGATCACCGTCTCTGGCGAAGCCTTCAACACCAATGCGGTGGCCAACTTCATCGAGAATCTGGACAGGGTGCCCGAGTTCCAGGAGCCGATTCTCCGGGATACGCAACAAAAGGGTCAGACTTATACCTTCGTGATCGCCTTCAACTACAGCTTCCAGACTCCGCCTGCCGAAGGCGAGAGTGCTGCGTCGGTCACCGAGGGATAGCGAGGACTACCAGCCATGGAGTTCCGAACAGGTCTAGAAGACAAGCCTTGGTGGATGGGAGCACTGCTGGGACTCGTTCTGGCAGGACTCATCTACTTCGCCGGGAATCATTACCTGTTGAAACCGCGGCAACAGAACCTCGAGCAGCTGGATGCAAAGCTCGAAGAGCTGCAGGTCAAGATCTCGGAGGGGCTGCAGGCCAAGGAGAATCTGCCGCAGCTCCGGGCCGAAGTCCAGCAACTCGAGCTGGACCTCGACAAGCTGCTCCGCGTTCTGCCCGCACGTCGAAACACACCCGAGCTCTTGCGCAGGATCCGTGATCTGACCGAGCAGGGTGATTTCGATCTCAGACGATTCACGCCAGGCAACTTCATTGATCAGGAGTTCTACAGTGAATGGCCTATCGCCGTCAGCCTGGATGGTACGTATCACAACCTCGCCCTACTGTTTGATCGCGTGAGTCGGTTCTCTCGTATCGTCAATATCGAAGGACTGCGGATCAACTCGGTCCGGGGCAGGCAGGCAGGCGGTTCCCATACGATTTCAGCGTCGTTTACTGCCAAGACGTTCGTCTACAAGGAACAGGAGCCGGTCACCGAGGAGGCGGCCGCTGCCGAGTAGGCATGTGGCGGAAAGACCTGAGGTAAGCGTGATGGCGAAACTACTGAGAATGTCGATCCTGTTCTCCATGGCACTCATGCTGGTTGTCGGTGCGGTTGCACTGCAGGCGCAGGAATCGGACGACTCGCAAGACGCAGCGGAGATGGAACCGGCGACGCCCTTTGCGATAGAAGAGGACCGCACCGCCGAGGTCGACGAGATCCTCATGGACGAAGCTGCAATGATGGCAGGGGAGGGTTACTACTACGATCCAGGTAGCCGGCGCGATCCGTTCCGGTCGCTACTGGCTGCTCGTGATCGCCTCGAATTCCGGGGTCCCCGACCGGAAGGTATCCCCGGCCTACTCATTGAGGAGATCGATATCACGGGTATCTATTTGACGTCCGATGGTCCGGTGGCGCAGGTTGCGTCGGCGGATCAGGAAAAGAGCTATCTGCTGCGTGTCGGCGACCAGCTCTATGACGGTGACGTCATCAGTATCAATGCGAACGAAGCGGTCTTTAAGCAGATTGTGGACGATCCGACCGCTCTCAAACCGTTTCGGGAAGTTAGCAAAAAGCTCAACCCATGAGTGAGGCCGGCTTGATCCGGTCTCCCACTTGTGGGAGGGAGGCGAGCGCCATGCGAGATTTGGCAGACAAAACCAGACGAAGGGTAACCCAGCAGGGCTGGGCCACCTGCAGCAGTTTGGCGTTGGCGGTTTTCTTGATCGCCTCTGGGCTGTGCCCATCGCCGATAGCTGCCGCACCTTCTCCTTCTACGGCTCGGATTCAGGGTCTGGAGATCCACGAAGACGATTTGGGGACGAAGGTAGAGGTGGCAACCGATGGGACTCCCATCTGGACCACTTATCGAGACAGCGACGGGAATCTGGTGGTCGAAATGGCCAGCTCCTTGCCCGCCGACTCAGTAGCCAGCCTGACTCAGCCGTCGGGCTTGCTCGAGGCGGTCGAGGTCCAGGTTGAACGGGACTCCAAACCCCCATTGACCCGTCTTGTTATCAAAACCAGATCCGATGCCGAGCATTCGGTGATCGCGGACGGAGCCAACCTGCGTATCGCTCTGACACCGGTAGCTGTGGCTACGTCTGCTCAGCAAGGCGATTCCTGCAGTGACCGAGATCGCTGCCGACAAGCCCGCCAAGCCGAGCGTCGAGCCTGTAGCGGCACCCGTGGAGGCCCAGCCGGTGATGCCTGCGGCTGTGGCACCGATTCCAGGGCCGTCGGGCGAGCCGTTGGGCGATGTGGTCGCCAGTCAACTCCGAACGGTGGATATCGGTGATCAGAACGGCACTACCACGGTCCGGATTGTCGGGGATGGTGAGTTCTTCTACTCGACGTTGACCCTGGGAGCTCCCGACCGGTTCGTGGTCGATCTCATCGGTGTCGTCAACATGGCGCCGAACACGAACATAGCGGTCGAGAACAACGTGGTCGAGCGGGTTCGCATCGCTCAATACAAGCCGTATCCGGAGCCGGTCTCTCGCGTGGTCGTAGACCTGCGGGACTCCTCGACGGCTCAGGTTCTGGCAACACCGGATGGTCTGGTGGTGGCTTTCGGCGACTCACCGGTCGCCGAGACCTGCGGCCGTCTTCGCTGAAGCGGAGATGACGGTAGGGCTCGCAGAGCTGATCGAGGAGCCCGAAGCGGAGACGGAAGAGGTTGCCGCGGAGTGGCAGGCTCCGGCGATCGACACCGCCGACGAAGGCATGGGTTCCAACGAGACCGGCGGAGTCGGCTCCCACGAGCTCTCTAGCCTGGCCTCGGCTGTCGCCACCGATCAGCTGGAAGAAGAGTGGGTGCCGGAACCGGTCGAGTATGAGCCGGCGCCTGTCCAGGTTGCCGAAGCTCGCCCTGAGCCCGAGCCGGCCCCGTATGCGGCCCGGATCAGGGCGGCGCGGCGAAAGTGATGGAGCGGGATCTGCCCGCCTCCTTCGAGAGCGAGGCCGTGGGTGTCAGCACGACATCCTATTCGGGCGCCCCCATGACCATCAGTTTGAAGGATGGTGACATCAAGGATGTCCTGCGGTCGTTTGCCCAGATCAGCGGACTCAACGTGGTGGTCCAGCCAGGAGTCACCGGCACGGTCACCGTCGAGTTGACGGACGTTCCCTGGGATCAGGCTCTCGAACAGATTCTCAAGATCAACGGTCTGGGCTACGAGTTGGAAGGCAACATCATGCGAGTGGCCCCCATCTCGCAGCTGCGGACCGAGGCCGAAGAGCAGCAGCGTCTGCTGGCTGCCCAGGCGATGTCGATCCCGCTGACAACCATGATGAAGCGCATCAGCTATGCCGCGGCGGGTGAGATCGCCGGCATCCTGAAAGCGGGTGGAGGCGCCAGCATCATGAGTCAGCGAGGTTCGGTCGTGGTCGATCGCCGCACCAACACGTTGATCATCAAAGAGCTACCGGACTACATGGATACGGTGATGGCGGTCATCGAGAACCTCGATGTGCCGGAGCCGCAGGTGATGATCGAAGCGCGGATCATCGAAACCACCAAGAGGTTCTCCCAGTCTCTGGGTGTCCAGTGGAACTTCCTCGGTCAATCGAGTGCCGAGCTGGGTAATACCACCGGTCTGGTCTTCCCCAACAACGGCTCTGTCGAGGGCGGGGTCAACCTGTTGACCGGTGGTAGCAACGGTTTCCTCGATATCTCGCTGGGCAACGTGCTGGACACCTTCACTCTGGACGCGACACTGCAGGCCGCTGAGAACGAGGGTCTGATCAACATCCTCTCGGCTCCCAAGGTCACGACCTTGAACAATGAACGAGCCGAGATCCAGAGCGGTTTGCAGATTCCGATCCAGACCGTAGCCAACAACACGGTGAGTGTGCAGTTTGTCAACGCCACTCTGCGCCTCGAGGTCACGCCGCATGTGACGGCCGAGGGCACCGTGCTGATGGATATCAACATCCAGAAGCGCGAGCCACTGCTGGCTTTCGCAGTCGTCGGATCCACCAACGCACCGATCTCCACCAAGGACGCGCGAACGCGGGTGATTGTTCGCGACGGCGGCACGACCGTGATCGGTGGTATCTACGAGGTCTCCACCGACAGTGGTGAGGATCGAGTCCCGGGATTGGCCAACGTGCCGATCATCGGTCACCTGTTCAAGAACAAGCGTCGTAATGACGAAAACGAAGAGCTTCTGATTTTCATCACTCCAAGGGTGATGAAGCTTTAAGGCCGTCGGGAGGATCTGCTCATGCGCAAAGTCGCAAACCTATTGCTGATCGTCTGCCTCGTGGTCGTGTTCACGGCCTGCGAGAGTCGGACCGACAGAACCGACAGCGGAGGCGTGCTGCTTTCGATCACGGACTTCGACGGGCTGCCCATTGCGGTCAGCGTGAACTCCACTGGCGCGTTCGTGACTGTCGAAGAGATCAAAGTCGCCAATGTTTCCGCCAACCCCAACGGCAATACCAGCGATCTCATGAACGTCGAGATCGTCTCCTACGAGGTGTTGTACTCGAGAGCGGACGGGGGTACTCGCGTACCTTCCAAGTTCGTGCGGGGTCTATTCGGAGTCGCGCCGGTGGGCGGAGAGTACACCGTCGAAGGACTGCCTGTGATGGGACCTGATCAGCTGGAAACGGAACCGTTGTCCGATCTCTTGTTTGAACAGGGCGGATTGGATCGAGAGACCGGCGAGCCGAAGATCACGCTCAATTTCCGCCTACGGTTCTTTGGCCGGACGCTGTCCGGCGACGCCGTTGAGACCGCCCCGGCAGTGTTTACTATTGAGTTCACTCCCTAGCCCGGTGGGGCAGGAGGAGAGTCGCCATGAGTCGACCTAAGATGACACGAAGAATCGGGCTGCTGGCCAGTCTGGCTGTCCTATTGGTGGGGTTCCTGGGGTGTTCAGTCGATACGCCGACCGCACCCGACCAGGTGCCCGCCCCGCCACCTACGCAGGGTGGCAACAACTGGAATATTTCGGTCAAGCGTCAGTCCTGATGAGATAGCCGGTCGACAACGACGTGCCTTCCACGGTCACCGTCGACGTGAGCGCGAAGCCGATGGCAGTCGACCCATGAACGGTACGACGATGATGCTGTCGACCACCCTGGGCGACTTCGACTGAGAAGGACAGTGACGTCACCTCCGTCGGAGTCATGATTGATCGCGGAAAGGCGACAGCCTTCTGTTTCCAGGGGACGTGGTCGCGACCGGAACCGTCAGGGCGAGGCTGGAAGGAAGCGAGGGTCGGGATACCTTCGAGGTGACTGGCTCCGCCGGTGATCCCTTTATCACCGCCGTGACACCGCCAGCACCGGGGCCGCGGCAGGTGGAACGCAGGTGACGATCGATGGTCTCGGTTTTCGCGAGGATCCGCGGGTCTTCATCGGCGACAAGCTGGCGACATTGATCTCGGCTAACGAGAGCCGAATCGTCATCATTACGCCGCCAGGAGACATGGACACGGAGTCGTGTAACTTCGAAACCGGTACCAAGAAGGTGGATACGCCGGTGAACGTGGAGCTCGAGTTCGCGGACGGTGGGTCGGAGACCCTGACCAACGGCTTCACGTATCTCGGGGACGGAATTTGCATCCCCGACTGATGACCGCGACCCGGCTCGAGTTGGCGCTCCATGCGCTTGCGAGGCAACGGGATGACTAGAATACGGCCGCTGCGGACCCATCGTCCGCAGCGGTTTTGTTTCTGGCCTAGACGACAATCGAGGCAACGTTCGTATACTGTTCTGAGCGGTGAAGATACGATTTCTACTTTGGGCTCTCTTGGTGACGGCGATCGTCATCTCGCCAGCCTGTGACAAGGCCAGCCCGGTGGCGCCGGCCGGGACGACCATTACCCTGAGCGTCAACCCGACCCGGATAAATATCGATGGCGAGGCGACGGCCACCGCGATCGTGCGACGGGACAACGGATCCCCCGTCAACCCCGGCACCATCGTCAATTTCTCGACCAGTCTCGGCGAGCTCGACCCGGATGATGCCGCTACGGATGACACGGGTGTCGCGGAAACCATCCTTCGCGGTGCGGGGCAGATCGGTACCGCCACCGTCACGGCCAGCAGCGGTGCGGCCGCGGCGGTGACTGCCGAGCTCCAGATCGGGTCTCTGGCGTCTTCGATGACACTTCAAGCCAGTCCTACCACGCTCGGACCGAGCGGTGGAGATGTCGATCTGCTGGCTGTCGTGCGAGATGACGCGGGGCAGCTCCTCCAGAATCTGGCGGTCAACTACTCGACGGACGCCGGCAGATTGGAGTCGATGGGTGCGCCGATGCTCACCAACGAGTTCGGAGAGGCGCGGGACAAACTTTCCGTGGACGAGCTCGACATCATCGCTCTCGATGAGGGATTCATCACGGTGAGTGCCTTTGCAGCCACCTCCGAAGGTGAATCCCTGCTCGAGGCCACCACTGATATCGGCATTCGTGGGCTGATCTCCTTTATTTCATTGCAGGTGACACCTGGATCGGTAGCACCCGGCGGGTGGCACACTGGATCTTCTTGGCTCTGGTCAAGGACGACATTGGGCTTGGGAGTTCCTGGGGCACCGGTCAATTTCAACACCGAGGCCGGCTCGCTGGCTTCTGGAGGGGCTGTCATTCCGGCTGATGGCGAATGGTCAGGCCCGGGACACGCTGACGCTCACCCCTCAGGATGTCAGCGCTCTGGGCACTCGGACTTTCAATGTGCGAGCGGAGACCATCGACTTCTCAGGCAGCGCCGCTGACGGCCGTATTCCAGGTGAGGGTCAACACCGGTGCACCGATCGCCGACTTCGATTTCTTCGTTGACGGTCTCACTGGTACGATTTACTGAACACACAGCACCGGTGATGCAGCCGCTGACCTGCTCCTGGGACTTTGGTGATGGCACGACTACCAATGACTGCAATCCGCGAACGCCGGTAGCACTACTCTAGTGTCCGAGGATTGGACGGTCACGCTGACCGTCAGCAATTCGCATCGGCATCGACTCGATCATCAAGACAGTGACGACCTTGCCGCCCTAACGCGACCGACTCTTGTACTGCCTGGAGATCAGCTCGAGTCAGCGCTTCGGACAGCTGTCACGCTGCGGAGTCGGGTATAATCTCCCCGTCCCTGTAGGATGAGGTCTACTCGCATGAGACCGACCCGGGTTTCTACGATTTCTCGAGACCTGATGCTGAGTTAGAGGGGTCCACCGGATGAGCGAATCCATCGAAGAGCTTCGACAGCGTTGGCAAGAGGATCCCAGCCCACAGCTCTCCATGCATCTGGCAGAGGAGTACCGCCGGCTGGATATGCGTGCGGAGGCTGCCGGGGTTCTCACCAAGGCGCTGGAGGTGAATCCCGAACACGTGGCGGCTCGAGTCGCCCTGGGGCGCTTCAAGAGCGAACTGGGAGAGGTGGAAGAGGCCTGTGGTCTGCTCGAGCGCGTGGTGACCGAGGATCCGACCCACCTGGTGGCCAGCAAGCTCCTGGTCAGCCTGTACCTCGAGCGTGGGGACAAGAGACAGGCTCGGGACCGACTGGATCTCTACAAGCTGCTCAATGAAAGCGATCCAGAGATCGAATTGCTGGAAGCCCGACTCAGCGGTGGCGCGCGAGCTCCAGATCTTGCGAGTATCGTTGTCGATATTCCCCGGAACGGAGATCCGTTCCAGGATCTCTGGGCAGGGGTCGATAGTGCCGCCTATTGGCAAGCTTTTGGAGCCGAGGGGATTTTCCCGGTTTCCCACAAGCAATCACCTGCCCCTCGGCGCGATACAACCGAGATTCCGGTAGCAGAGGAAGAAGAGGTTGCAGGAGCTACCGTCACCCTGGCCAACCTCTACTTGCAGCAAGGTCACCTGGATGACGCCGAGATGGCCTTTGGCGAGGTCCTATCGCGGCAGCCTGCCAATGCTGATGCCTTGGCTGGAATGGACGAGATCAGTCGACAACGTACCGAGAGCCTTGCCGCTGTCGATATCCCCGCGGCTGAGGCCATCCCGGAGGTCGAGGACTCCGCCTCTCGCAAGATCGAGATCTTGAGAGAGTATCTGCACCAAATCCGCGCGGCTGGCAACCGCAGATAGGTGGATCATGTTTGAAGATCGTTTGCAGGACATTTGCGGCAAGATCCATGGAGCCGTCGCCGCCACGCTGGTGGATCGCGATGGCATCACCGTGGAAACCCACGCGGAAAACGGTGATATCGATCTCGAGGCGCTGGCGGCCGAGCTGCTCGCCCAGACCAATACCATCGCGCGAGATCATCGAGAGCTCGATCTGGGGGAGCTGAAGCAGCTTTCCGTGACCACGGACCGGTACACCGTCCTGTTGAGCTCGCTGACCGGGAGCTACAGTCTGCTGCTGGTCCTGAGCGATGAAGGTAGCTATGGCCGGGCTCGTTTCGAGCTGCGACGCGCCCTGATTGAATTCGAGTCCGATCTCGTCTGACCGGGCCGAGAGAGTGGCTGGTGAGGTAGATTCGTGCTGACATTCGACCAGATCAAGGAATTGATCGAACTCGTCTCCGAACGGGACCTTCAGGGTGTGGAAATCGAGCGATCGGGCTTCCGGGTCAGGATCGAGGGTCGCACCGGCGCAGTGGCTGCGGTGATTGCAGAAGGTCACTCTGCGGCCCCGTCGACTTCGACACTCGAAACGGTGGCCGCCGGCAGCTCCGAGCCGACCGATGAAGATTCGGTTCCTACGGAAACCCAAGAAGAGGCCATGGCCCAGGAAGGCCTGCACCTCCTGCGGTCACCGATCGTCGGCACGTTCTATACCTCGCCGAGCCCGGACGCCGAGCCCTATGTACGGGTGGGAGATCGCGTCAAGAGAGGGCAGGTGCTGTGCATCGTCGAGGCCATGAAACTGATGAACGAGATCGAGTCTGATGAGGATGGTGTCATCGAAAAGGTCTTTCCCAAGAACGCTCAACCGGTGGAATATGGTGAGCCGTTGTTTGCGGTGCGATCGGATTAGCGATCTCCGTCAGCCCTCCAGATAATGTTCAAGAAGGTCCTTATCGCCAACCGCGGAGAGATCGCTCTGCGGATTATCCAGGCGTGTCGAGAGCTCGAAATCGAGACAGTCGCGGTGCACAGCACCGCCGATGACGACTCGCTGCATGTGACCTACGCTGACATGGCCGTCTGCATCGGCCCGCCGCCGTCGAGCGAGAGCTACTTGAACGTCTCGAGCATTATTGCGGCAGCCGAGGTGACAGGTGCCGACGCCGTGCATCCCGGCTATGGCTTCCTGGCCGAGAACGCCGCCTTCGCCGAAGTCCTGGGAGAGTGCAATCTGGCTTGGATCGGCCCGGCGCCGGAGAGCATCCGGATGATGGGTGACAAGGCCAAAGCGCGCCAGACGGCTGCCGAAGCCGGTGTGCCGGTGCTCCCCGGTAGCCAGGAACCTCTGGCCGACTTTGAGGAGGCCGAACGTATCGCCGCAGAGGTCGGATATCCGGTGATTCTCAAGGCTGCCGCCGGTGGTGGCGGTCGAGGCATGCGGATCGTGCAGGATGGTGACAGCCTGGAGAACCAGTTCAGCACGGCCAGCGAAGAAGCCTTGAAGGCCTTTGGCGACGGCTCCATCTATTTGGAGCGCTATCTGGTCGAGCCTCGTCACATCGAGTTTCAGATCTTTGGAGACCAGTATGGCAACGTCGTCCATATGGGTGAACGGGAATGCTCCATTCAGCGCCGCCATCAGAAACTGGTGGAGGAAGCACCGTCACCGGCATTGACCCCGGAGTTGAGAGAAGAGATGGGACGAGCCGCGGTCGAATTGGCGGTTGCCGCCGGCTATGTCAACGCGGGCACGGTGGAATTCCTCCTCGATCACGACGGCCGGTTCTACTTCATGGAGATGAACACCCGGATCCAGGTCGAGCACCCGGTCACGGAGGTGGTCACAGGACTCGATCTGGTCAAGTTGCAGCTCCACATCGCTTCTGGAGAGTACCTGCGGGTGCCCAACGGCCTGCCGGCCCGTGGCCACGCGATCGAGTGCCGAATCAACGCCGAGGACCCGGACCGGTTCACTCCGTCGCCTGGAGCGATTACTACCTTTCATCCGCCGGGTGGCCCTGGAGTGAGGGTCGATACGCACGCCTACGAGGACTACTACATTCCGCCATACTACGATTCTCTTCTGGCCAAGCTGATCGCCTTTGGACAGGACCGGGAGGAAGCCATCGCCCGGATGAAGAGGGCGCTGGATTTCTTTGTGGTGGAGGGGGTGAGCACATCTCTGCCCTTGCATCAGCGGATTCTCCGCGATCCCAGATTCAGGGCGGGAAATATCTCCACCCGGTTCATGGAGCGTCTGTTGGAGGCTGAAGCCGAGCGCTCGAAGCCTGCGACAAAGAGCGACGACAGTGGGACTGTGAAGCCCTGAGCGCGGTTGGGTAGAGAATGAGCGACACCGAACAGTTCGGTTCACGATGGGGATTGGTGCTGGCCACCCTGGGTATGGCCGTAGGCACCGGCAACATCTGGCGATTCCCGCGCATCGTAGCCAGCAACGGCGGAGGCAGCTTCCTGGTGGCCTGGGCGGTGTTCCTATTGCTCTGGTCGATCCCTCTGATGATCGTGGAATTCTCTTTTGGCAAGCGAGCTCGCAAAGGGACTGTCGGAGCCTTCAGGCAGCTGGCCGGACGCCACTCGGCCTGGATGGGTGGCTGGGTAGCCTTCTGCGCCGCGGCCATCATGTTCTACTACTCGGTCGTCGCCGGCTGGTGTCTGCGCTACCTGGGTGCCGCGGTTCTGGGCCAGCTCCGGGGACGCGAACCGGAGGCCTTCTGGACCAGCTATGCCGGCACCGGCACAGCCTGGCTGACTCATGCTCTGGCATTGTCTTTGGCGGTGGCGGTGGTGTGGTTCGGCGTCCGGGGCATCGAACGGGTCGCCAAGATCCTGATCCCGCTGCTGTTCGTTCTGGTGGTCGTGCTGGCCATTCGAGCCGTGACGCTACCCGGCGCCATCGCCGGGCTCGAGTTTCTCTTCCGGCCCGACTGGGCGGCGTTGGCAGATGTTCGGATCTGGCTCCAGGCGCTGACCCAGAATGCTTGGGACACCGGTGCTGGCTGGGGATTGATCCTTACCTACGCCATCTACATGAAGGCCCGTGAAGACATTCCCCTGAACGCTTTTCTCATCGGATTCGGCAACAACAGCATGTCGCTGTTGGCCGGGATCATGGTCTTGTGCACCGTCTTCGCGATCAATCCCGGTGCCAAGAGCGAGATCGTCGGTGCCGGCAACGAGGGCTTGACCTTTATCTGGATGCCGCAGCTGTTCGATCAGATGCCCGGGGGGCAGTTCTTCATGGTGTTCTTTTTTCTGGCGCTGTCGTTTGCGGCTCTCACCAGCCTGATCTCCATGGTCGAGCTGGTGTCCAGAATTCTGATGGATGCAGGTCTCGAGCGCAGGAAGGCGGTCTCGATCGTCGGTCTCGTAGGGCTGGCTCTGGGTACACCCTCGGCTTTGTCTCTCGCTTTTCTGCACAACCAGGACTGGGTCTGGGGTGTCGGTCTCATGCTGTCGGGACTCTTCTACGCCCTGGGGGCGCGCAAGTTCGGGCTCGAGAAGCTGCGTCGGGAAACGGTCAATGGCGAGGGCGCGGATATTCAGATCGGTGGCTGGTGGACTTTTCTGGTGGGGGTGGTGGTACCTATCGAGGCCGTCATCTTGATGATCTGGTGGCTTTGGGAGGCCCGGGGCTGGAATCCGGAGAGCTGGCTCAATCCGTTTCTGCCCGAGTCGGTAGGCACGGTTCTCTTGCAGTGGGCCATTGCCCTGGTCGCTTTGCTGGCCTTGCAACGGTGGCTCGGTAAGCGGCCGACGGCTGGAGGGGAGGAAGCCTAGAGATGAGTGGTTCAGCCATCGCTTTCATGATCGTGGTCTGCACCTTCGTTTGGGGCGGGTTCTCGATGTTCCTGATCCGGGCGATCCGGAAGCGAGAATCGAAAGTCTCGCGAGACCTGAATCCGGTGGGCAAACATGTGTACCTGACCGGCTTCATGGGCGCCGGCAAATCCACGGTGGGCAGGGCGCTGGCAGAGCGTCTCGATTGGCCATTCGTGGATCTGGACGACAGCATCGAAGCTGAGCAGGGAATGACGATTGCCGAAATCTTTGCCAGCCGTGGGGAGGCGTGGTTCCGCCAACTGGAGTCGGCAGCTTTGCGGTCCCTGGATGACTCCGTCGCCGCGGTGGTCGCTACGGGAGGTGGAGTTCTGTCGGTTCCCGAGAATCGGGAGTGGATGAGGGCCCATGGGCTCGCAGTCTGGCTCGATGTCTCATTCGAGCTCGTGACGGAGAGACTCGCCGCGACGGATCAGGAGACGCGTCCCCTCTTCGAGAACGAGTCACAGGCGCGTGAGCTATTCGCCAAGCGCCAAAGTCAATATGGTGACTCGGACCTGCGGATCGAGGTATTGTCTTCGCACTCGGCGGCGGAGGTGGCCGCCATGATTCAAGATACTCTGATAGAGGAAGAATGCGTTACTTGATCATCGCTGACATGCATGGCAACTGGGATGCCCTGGTTGCCGTGTTGGAGGACGCCCGAGAAACGGGGGTTCGAAGAGGTCCTGGTTCTCGGGGATCTGGTGGGCTATGGTGCGATGCCCAATGAGATCGTCGAGGAGCTGGGCCGTCTGGATAGGCCTTATCAGGCCATCCGTGGGAATCACGACAAGGTCGTCTCCGGGATCGATGATGGCATGAACTTCAATCCCACCGCTCTGCTGGCGGCACGGTGGACCACCGACATGCTGAGCGAGGGAAATCTGGGCTTCATCAGGGATCTACCCCAGGGACCGGCGCGCATCGACGACAATCTGTTGATCTGCCACGGCTCCCTGCTCGATGAGGACGAGTATCTTCTGGCTGCTTTGGACGCTGTCGAGAGTCTCCTTTCTGTGGAAGATCAGGTGGTGTTCTTCGGACATACCCATATCCCTTCGAAGTTCTCCTATCGTGATGAAGACGGGCACACGGAGGTGGCGGTTCTGGAGGGGGAAGAAGTGATCGTCCAGATCGAGGAGGGCACTCGCTATATGCTCAACCCCGGGTCGGTCGGACAGCCCCGGGATCGAGATCGCCGAGCGGGCTACATGATCTACGACACGGACTCACAGCAGGTAACGCTGCGTCGTCTGGAGTACCCCATCGAGCGGGCTCAAGAGCGCATCCGGGCTGCCGGACTGCCCGACATGCTCGCCGAACGTCTCGCCGTCGGCGTCTGACCGGCTGGTCGCCTACTGACCGAGGATCAGGCTGCTGAGTTGCCCTTTGGAGACGTAGATCTCCGCCGAGAGATCCCCGGCTTGGTTCGTGGCGACGTTGCCATCGGTATCGAGACGGGCCACCAGGGTGCCGGAGTCGGGGAGCTCGGCCCCCATCATGCTGTCGTCCATCCCGAGGCTGATCGCCAGTGGAAACCTGGGTTCTGAGATCCGACGGGCGGCAACGGGGGGGCTGCCTGCCTCGGTGAGCAGGAATACGAAGAGGGTGGCTTGCGGTGCGACCCGAGCTCCCGGAGCCAGCTCGAGGGTCAAGGAATAGCCGTTGGGGTCCGGCTCCTGGCTGGTAGGCATCTCGGCGGGTGGAGGACTCGCAGGAACCATCCCCGCGGGCTGTGAAGCGCCAGACCGAGCCATGTCAATCAGCTCTTCCAGCTCGGGATCGCTACCTCCCAGCATTTGCAGCCCCATGTCCCAGGTATCGATCGCCTGTTCCACCTTGCCGGTCTGATAGAGGGCCAGACCTCGGTAGATGAGGGCTTGGCGATGATCCGGATACTGGGCCAGGACCTGGTCGAGGAGACCCACGGCCTGATCGGCCTGACCCATGGTCAAGCGGACGATGCCGTGCACCAGCAGCCCATCGGGATCTTCCGGGGACTGTTGCAGGACCTGACTCGCCTGACTGAAGGCCTCGAAGTACTGACCGGAGGCTACATAACTGAGCGCCAGCTGCTTGCGCGCTGTCCAATCCCCTGGGTCCGTGACGAGACGATTCTGGAGATCGGCAATCTGAGCTGCGAGCTCAGGCGGGACCTCCTGTGGCCCCTCGTGGGGAGGCTCCATGCTGGCACCGGCCTGAGTGGGCTGAGGCCCCATCGGAGCGGTGGGCTGAGCATCCTCGACGGCCCAGTAGACCAGTAACGCGACGACCGCCACCATGGCGGCACCAAAGGCGAAACCGACCAGCACAGGATTGCGGGTCTTGGCCGTCTCTGGAGCCGGCGCCACCTGCGCGGATTCTGCGGCCTGCTCGCCCGTCACCCTTTGTTCTCTTGGCCTCTCCTGGGAGTTGCTCGGACAATCGGTCGAGCTCGCGGAGGGTGTGAGCGGCAGCGTCCTCGAGGGCGGCGACTTCGTCAGCCCCGAGCTTGTCCTCGTCGGCGGCGCGAATCCGTCGATACAGATCGTCCTTGCGGGCCTCGAGATCTCGTATCTGCAGACGGAGATCCGACGAGTCCGACGCCCGCTGTGTCTGCTTGCTCCGCTGGCCACGGAGCTTGAAGGCCAAGCTCAATCCGATGAGCAGCCCGGCGGCGAGAACGACGATCCCGGGTAGCCAGCTGGCCTCGTTCATGAGGAGATCTCCCTGCGGACGCGTTCTCGATATTGAGCCAGGTCGTCGTCGTCTGCTGGCGCCGTGGCGGCAACCGGCGGCTTGGAGCGGAGCCGGTAGATCACCAGGAACGCGCCAAGAAGCAGCGCTGCGGCGGGCGCGATCCAGACCATGAGATTGAAACCCGTGGCCTTGGGCTCGAGGCGAATGAACTCGCCGTAGGAGGCTTCGAAGTAGAGAAGAATCTGTTCATCGGTGTAGCCGGCCGCGATGAACTGCCGGACCTCTTCCTTCATGGCCAACGCGATCATGGTTCCGGAGTCCGCGATGGACAGACCCTGGCAGACCGGGCAGCGCATGACGTCGGTGAGCTCCTCCGTGCGTTCCGTGAGCTCCTCGCCGGAAACGGGTGTTCCCAAGGGTTCGCCGATCACCCGTTGGTTGTCTACACCCAGCTGCGCCTGGCTCTGCGCCGAGCCGATGGCGGGTAGGAGCATGAGTATGCCTACTAGAAAGATGAGGTGATGTCTTCTTGTCATCGGTTTCGGCTCAGAGGAGATTGTCGAGCTTGCGAACGAGAAAATCCGGCTGGACCGTGCCGACGAGTTTCTCGACGATGACACCATCTTTGTCGATAAAGAAGGTCTCGGGGGCGCCATAGACACCGTACGCCACAGCGACGCTCCCTTCGAGATCGAGGAGAGTCGATCCCCACTCGCCTCTGGAGTTGATGAAGGCCTGTATCTTCTCGATGTCGTCGTGGTAGACGACTCCCAGGAACTGGACCCGCCCTTCGTACCGCTGGGCCGCGGCCTGGAGGACAGGATGCTCGGCGATGCAGGGCTGGCACCAGGTGGCCCAGAAGTTCAGGAACACCGGCTGCCCACGAAACTCCTCCAGCTGTACCAGCTCCCCGTCCAATCCACGCAGGGAGAAGTTGGGCGCCGGCTTGCCGACCAAAGGCGAATCCAGGCTCCTGGGGTCCTTGCCAAACGACAGCGCCAGGAAGATCAACAAGGGCAGGACAATCAGGGCGCCAACGATCAGGACACGTTTGTTCATCAGGTCGCGGCCTCCATGGCAGGTACTTCTTTCACGGCACGCACCGTTTTCGGCGGCACCAGACAGACTCCGGTGCCCAGAACCATGATGAAGACACCAATCCAGATCCAGTAGACAGCGGGTGTGACGATGGCCTTCAATCCCAACCGGCCCATCTCGTCCAAATTCATGACCGTCAGATAAAGATCGTGGCTCAGCGTCGAACGAACGGCGGGAGTGCCGATGGGCTCTCGTTGGGTTGGGTAGTAATTGAGGGCTGGCTCGAGCGTCCCTTTCGGCTTGCCACCGCGAGCAATGGCGACGGTCGCCCGCTGGGATGTCAGGTGCGGCTCTTCAACGAGGCGGGCGCGCTCGAAAGTGAGCTGATAGTTCCCGACGTTGGCCGACTGGCCAGGCGCCAAGGTCGTTTCGAGGACGACCTGGTAGTTGGCAGAGATGGCGATGGCGACAAAGGTGATGATGACGCCGAAATGAACCAGATAGGCGCCGACGCGCCGCGGTGCCCGACGAAACGAGCGCTCCACTGCTTGCGGCACGGACTCACCCTTGCGGATCCGGACCTGGGCGGGTCGAAAAATCTGACCGAGGGTGACCCAAAGTGCATACCCTGCAAGGGCGCTTGTCAGCAGGACATTCGGATTCCGACCCCCGAGCAGGGCCGCGAGACCGAGGGCCACGAGTGCCGCTGGCAAAGGCAGCAGAAGAGAGCGCAGCACCGATCGACGATCTGATTTTCCCCAGGGCAGTGCGGGCCCCACACCCATCAGGAGCAGCAGGCCGAGACAGATCGGTACCGCCATTCGATTGAAGTAAGGCTCGCCGACACTGACCTTCACACCGCGCACAGCTTCGCCAATGATCGGGTACAAGGTACCGATGAGAACGGTAAAGGTAAACGTCACCAGAAGCAGGTTGTTGATGAGAAACGCCCCTTCTCGGGCGACGACTGCGTCTTCCTTGGGCTCGGACACCAGGGTATCGATGCGCAGGCTCAGCAGCACCACGACACCCACGAGACAAATCCCGAGAAAGGCCAGGAACATGGGCCCGATGGGGCTCTGGGTAAACGAGTGCACCGAGTTCACCACGCCCGAGCGAGTCAGAAAGGTGCCTAGAATGGTGAGCAGAAAGGTGACCATGATGAGGATGGTCGTCCACGCTTTGAGAGTGCCTCTGCGCTGCATGACGACCGCCGAGTGCAAGGCTGCTATGGCTGTGAGCCAGGGCAGGAACGAGGCATTCTCCACCGGATCCCAGGCCCAGTATCCGCCCCAACCGAGAACCTCGTAGGACCACCAGCCACCCAGCATGATCCCCATGGTGAGGAAACTCGTGGGAACCAGCAACCAGTTGCGCAGAGGTCGCAGCCAGGTCGGTCCCAGTTGGCCTCGCAGCAGCGCCGCGACGGCCATGGCAAACGGCGCCGTCATACCCACATACCCCAGATAGAGCAGGGGTGGGTGAACGATCATCAGAATGTGGTTTTGCAGCAGCGGATTGGGTCCGGGTCCATCGATGGGGATCGGTGCCGGCGTGGCGCGGAACGGATTGGCAGGACCGGCAATCAGGAAGCTGAAGAACAGACCCACTAGCAGCATGGTGCCGAGCGTGTAGGCCAGATAGTCCTCATGTCCCCGGCGCTGTAGGTACGTGACCGCGGCGGTAAAGACGCCGAGCACCAGACCCCAGAAGAGAATCGAGCCCTCCAGAGAGGACCATAGAGAGACAATCGTAATGTGGAGCGGCGTTGCCAGCGATCCGACGCTGGCAACGTAGGAGACCGAGAAATCATGGGTCACCAGGGCGTACTCCATGACCAGGTTCGCCGCCAGCATCAAGAAGGCAAAGGCGTAGGCCAGCCGACGGGTCCATTGGAGACCGGTCGCCGACCTTGTCGCCCCAGCCACGAAACCGATGGGGGCTCCCGCCGCGCAGGTCAAGAGCGCCATCAGCACGAGGGCGAGACCGATCTGGCTGAGGCTCATCCGTCCTCACTCCCGGCCTGAGGTTTCTGACTGCGCTCGAATTGCATGCTCTTCATCAGCGCTTCCATCTCCAGGTCCTCACCTTCACCCGGCGCTCGATATTGGTTGTCGTGCTTGACGAGAAGCCGATTGGTCTCGAAGCTGCCGTCCTTGCGGATCGTTCCCTCGACGACGACACCGACTCCTTCTCGGAACATGGCCGGGGGTACGCTGCTGGTGACAATGGGTACCGAGGAACCGCCGTCGGTAACCGCGAATTTGAGGGTCAAACCATCGGCCGACCGGTCAATCGTGCCGGGCTCGACCAACCCACCCAGCCTGATCGTGGCACCGATCGCTTCATCGCCGGCTTCGGCCAGCTCGCTGGGGCTCCAGTAATAAACCAGGTTCTCTCCAATACCACCGAAGGCCAAAAAGGCCAGAACGCCGACGCTGATCAATATCGCAGCGACGGCCAGAACCAATCGACGAGATCTTTCCCGACTCATTTGTCAGTCCTCTTCTCTATTGTGGGATTTGCGGAGGCGAGCAATGAGACTCCAAATCAAGACAGCCAAGCCCGCCCCGGTGATCGCGTAGGCTGCGATGACGTAATTCCAACCACCAATTATAACGCCTTCAGACATTTTCGAGTCCTCCTACAGGGGCCATCTTGGCTGGCTCATCCACTTGCTCTTTCTGACGCCGGATCAGCTCCAAGCGGGCCCGCTGAGCGACCATCCAGATGACCAGCAGCAAAAGCGCGATGGAGTTGATACGCAGAGGCCACACCATTCCCGAGCTGACGGTTTCGGGTGTGGACTGGACCTGATGCAAGCTGCGCCACCAACGCACGCAGAAGTAGACCAGCGGCACATCGACAAAGGCCACGAGGGTGGCGATGGCGGTCCAGGTGGCTTTGCGCTCGGGATCCTGGACAAACGACCGCAAGGCCAGTACGCCCGCGAACAACAACAGCATGATGAGGGATGTGGTCAGTCTGACGTCCCAATCCCACCAGACTCCCCAGGTCGGCCGAGCCCAGATGCTTCCCTGGATCAACAGCAGAGCGTTGAGAACGACGCCGACTTCGATGGCGCCGACGGTCAGAGCGTCCCACTTGGGTTTGTGTTGCCAAATGGAAGCGATGGCGAAACCGAAGGCGAAGGTGTAGCAGAGCATGCCGTTCCAGGCGGTCGGTAGATGGACATACATGATGCGCTGGACATCACCCATATAGCGCTCGGCCGGTGCCAGAAAAAGGCCCATGAAGCTGCCAATCAGCAGCATCAGGAGCCCAACCAGGCCGAAGATGTGAATTTTTGTCATACGTTGGCTCATGAACCCTCCTCGATTGCGTGGGGGAAGAGCAAGCCGCAAAGGCTCCAATAGATGATGGCGAAGCTCGCCAGAAGCAGGGTCCAGGATTGAATCTGTGACATCGGATCACCGGTCAACACCAGGTTCACTGATTTTACGGATCCCATCAAGACTGGGATCACCAAGGGAAACAGGAGCAAGGGCAGCAGAACGTCCTGACTCTGCAGCCGGCTCGTCATCGCGGCGTACAAGGTGCCTGGAGCCGACAAACCCGCAGCGGCGAGTGTCCACAGCCCGAACAGGGTCAGAAACCCTTTCAGATCCAGATCGACGTTGTAGAAGAAGAGAGCCACGGGAGTGAGCACGGGAGCCAGAAGCATCAGGAAGAAGGTATTGCTGAGGCACTTACCATAGTACAAGGCCACCGGATCGACGGGTAGCAATAGCAGGCCTTCTATGGCTCGCTGCTCCTGCTCGAATCGAAAACTCTCCGACAGGCCGAGCGTCGAGCTCAGCAGCAGGGCCAGAACCAGGAATCCACCCGCGGCCGCCTGCAACATGACGCTGTCGGGTCCAACGGCGAAGGAGAAGAGCAGCAGGGTCACCACTCCGAAAAGCAGCACAGAGATGATCCGCGACCGACCCCGCCATTCCAGCAACATGTCCTTACGCATCACCGCCCACGTCTGTCGGACCATCCTCATGATGCCAGTCCCATCTGCTGGACCATTGCAGAGGATTCTCCCTGCCAGATGATCTGTCCCTGTTTCAGATAGACCGCACGCTCGCACAGCTTGGCCGCCCGGGGCAGGTTGTGAGAGGCGACAATGACCGTCTTGCCCGCGGCCCGGTATCCGTGAACCCACTCTTCGATCAGTCTGTTGTCCCTGAGTATCCAGGGCTGAGAACGGCTCATCGAGGAGCACCAGCTGTGGGTTTTCGAGCTTGGTGCGCAACAGGGTCAGACGCTTCTTCATGCCGGCCGAAAAGCCGCCGACCGGGTGGTGGGTGCGGTGGCCGAGCTCCACTTCCTCCAGCAGATCGTTGAGCTCGGCGGAGGATAGATCGACCCCACCCAGCCGCGCCCATGTCTGCACGGTCTCCAAAGCTGTCAACTGGCTGTAGAGGTAGTGCTCGTGGCCCACCATGGTCAACGTCTCGCGACAGGTCAGTCGTTCCATCTGTGGATCGTGACCGAAGATCTTCAGCTCTCCCTGGGTGGGCTTGTGCAAACCGGCAATCAGACGCAGAAGGGTAGTTTTGCCAGAGCCGTTGGCACCTGCCAGAAGGACGGTCTGCCCCCGCCGCACTTCGAGATCACAGTGAGCCAGGGCCCATTGCTTGCCAAAGCGTTTTCCCAGTCCAAGGGTGCGGACGGCGATCGAATTCGTTTCAGTATCCATCATGGTCAATCGGTGCCTGCGTCCATCCCGCAGAAGACCCCCGATAGGCGCTTTCCGAGTCGTGGATCCGATGCGAGATTCATCTCCGTGAACCCGTGGCAAGCGACACGGGCGCCAAGGTTGACGCCAGAGACGACGCGGCGAGCGCAAATCTTTGTTTGAGGTGTCCGGGCCGACGTCCTCAACTAAGGGGTCAATTTTAGCAGATCCTCGGGCCGAAGAGCACCACCCACGAGGGTGGGAATGGCTTGCTGTACATGGGGGTAGGGCATACCATCCATCAGACGATGAAGCGCTGGATCAGCATCGCTCTCCTGGTCGCCCTGACGGGCTGTGCCAGCCGTGAGACATCGGCACCCCAGTCGACCTCGGGCCTGCCCGAGCCCCCTGATCTGCGCGAGCAGGGGCTGCTGCTCCTCATGGCCGATCGGCGATACTATGATTCCTTCAGCGTCGGCTCGATTCGCTTCGAGAGTCCGCATCTGGCGGCGCCTCTGGCGGTATCGCTAGGTCGTATCGGTGACCCTCAGGGACTGCCGGCGCTCCATTCGCTTCTTGTCGAAGGCAAGCCTCCAGTCCGCCGCGAGGCGGCGTTCGCCCTCGGACTGATCAGGGATGCGACCAGCGCCAGGCACCTGCTCGCTGCGGTGTCGGATTCCGATACCGAGACGGCCGTATGGGCCGTGGCATCCTTGGCCGATCTGCAGATCGACCTGGGGCGCGTGATCCAAGCCCTCGAGGGTCAGAACCCCACAGCTCGGTGGCTCCGCCTTTCACCCTACCTGTTTCGTTTTCCGCCCGCCCAGATCCAGGACGTGGCGCCAACGGGCCTACAGTCAGAGTCGGCCCAGGTTCGAGCGATGTCCGCCTTTGCCCTGGCGAGGAAGCCTCAACTCGAAGCCGTCGAGGTGTTGCGATCACGGATCGACGATCCCGATCCTCGAGTCAGAGGCTGGGTCGCCCGCGCCCTCGGCCAGATAGGGGACCGCAGCGATATGGACCGACTGCGAGCTCTGCTGGGGGATCGGCAGTCCGGACCCGTGATCCAGGCGTTACGTGCCGGCCATCGACTGGTGAGCCATGGTATGGCAGCACCCGTGGCAGACTGGCAGCCGCACCTCTTGGCGCTGATCCGGGATCCCCGCCCAGGAGTGGCCTGGACCGCCTTGGAGGCTGCCGCCGCCTGGCTTCTCGACGACGAGTTGGGAGATGCCCTGCAGCAGTTGGTCGATGCGGGTACGCCGAGAGAACAAGAATTGGCCCTCGAGGCCCTGGCGGAGGGGGGCGATCCCCGCGCCCTGGACTATGCGACCCGTCTCACTACCTCGTCCAGCGAGCGACAACGAGTCCTGTCGGGGACGGTCGCGGCGCTGGTGAATGACCTGGAGATCCTGCAATATCTCCTACTCGATGACCATGTTCTGGTCCGCGGTGCGGCTCTGGCCGGTCTACTCGGTGCCGGAGCCGAGGTCGCCACCGCCACGGCCCTCGAGGTCCTCGAGGATCCGGATCCGGGGATCCGGGCTCAGGTCATGGAGTGGTTGATCGACCATCCCGTGGCACCGGCGGACCTGTTGAGCCGGGCCATCGTCGGGCCGGGTAACCGAGAGGTAACCGAGCTGCGTCTCTTCGGTGTCCGGGCTCTCCTGGCGCGGGCGAATGCCCAGCCTCTGGAGCGTGGGCTGGTGGTGGAGAACCTCGAATCCTTGGCCCGCGTGGGCGAGTATCCCGCTCGCGTCGAAGCGGCCCGGTCCCTGGCCGAGCTCGACCGCCCAGAGCCCGAAGTCGGTCCGGCGGGATCGAGAAAATCCACGACCACCTACATGCAGGTGGTCTTGCAGACCGACAAAGAGCACACCGTCGAGATAGAAACCCGTCATGGCAATCTGAGACTCGAGCTCGAGTGCGGAATCGCCCGCTTGACGTGCCTGAACTTCCTGCAGTTGGCTCGCCAGGGGTTCTACGACGGTCAGATCTTCCATCGGGTGGTTCCCGACTTCGTCGTGCAGGCGGGCGATCCTCGGGGCGACGGCTGGGGCGGACCGGGTTACACGATCAGGGACGAACTGAGTCGCACGCCTTTCGAACGGGGCATCATCGGCATGGCCAGCTCTGGTCCCGATACGGCAGGCAGCCAGTTCTTCATCACCCTGTCGCGGCAGCCCCACCTCGATGGTCGCTACACGGCTTTCGGAAGAGTGGTGCGGGGCGAGGAGCTCCTGGATCGACTGGCGCAGGGCGACCGACTCGAACGAGTCGTAGTGGTTCGATAGACTGCCGGCCATATGGAAAGGCAAGGACGCAGACCCCGCAGGCCGGCCTGCTTTTTGGGATTTCTGCTGTTGACCGGGCACTGGTGCGGAACCGGGTTGGCAGCGGCAGAGGATGAGCCGATTCTCCTCGGACTGCTGGCCAGGGAGGAAGTCGAAGCGGCGATGCCGGATTGGGTCTTGGCAGAGGTGGAAGCCACACCGGATATCGACACGGCCGGGGTCATGGCGGCTGCCCTCAGCGGGACGGAGGTGACCGTATACTTCGGCACCTGGTGCTCCGACAGTGGTCGTGAGCTCTCGCGTTTGTGGCGGGCCCTGGACGAAGTGGGCGTGTTGAATCCCGCCGAGATCCGCTACATTGGCGTCGACCGAGAGATGGCCGAGCCGGTCGCCTACGTCACGGGGCAGGATCTGAAGTTGGTCCCGACGTTCGTAGTCAGCCGGGGAGGAGAGGAGGTAGGCCGTATCGTCGAGTCCTCACCCAATGGCATCGAGAGGGATCTGTTGGCTCTTCTGCACGGGGACAAGACCGGCCTGATCACCGGCAACGAGATTCTCGAGGCCGAGGGAGATGGACACTAGCGTGAGCCACCTGGGGTGGGGTTTGCAGCTCTTTGCCCTGGTGGTGGTGGGCAGCGCTCTGCTCATCGGGCTGGCGTACGAATCCATGAGTGCCGAGCTGACGATGCTGGCGGTGGGTGGAGCTCTCTTCCTGGCAGGGCGCTGGCTTCAGAAGGGGCAAGACTAGCCGGCAAGGCGATCCGGAGGGCGATGACCAAGAAAAGGGTACTGGTCCTGGGGGATCTCCCGGGTGAAGGACTGGCCCGGCTGCGGAAGAGGTGTGACGTGACAGTCGCCGCAGCGGGCGTTGCTAGTGAGGCGGAGTTGTCGAGCATGGTACCGGGATTCCACGGGCTGTTGACGATCCTCACCCAGAAGAGTGGGGGAGCGGGTCTTGGCCGCTGCAGGAGATCTGCAGATCGTCGCCAACTGCGCCGTGGGTGTCGACAACATCGACCTGGAGGCGGCGGCCCGCTACGGTGTGGTGGTGACCAACACTCCCGATGTCCTGACCGACGACACCGCCGACCTGACCTGGGCCCTGATCCTGGCGGTCATGCGAGGGGTGGTGAGCGGGGATGGCGTGATGCGCCGGGGTGAGTTTCATGGCTGGCAGCCCAAGCTGCTGCTAGGGCGGTCACTGACGGGCTCGACCCTGGGCGTCATCGGTGCCGGGAGAATCGGTCGGGCCGTGCTGGCTCGGGCACCTCTTTTCGGTGTGAACACCCTCTATCACCAACGTCGGCGACTGGCTGTCGATCTCGAACAGGAGCTGCAGACCGAATGGCGGAGTCTCGATGATCTGTTGGCCACCAGCGATGTGGTCTCCTTGCATGCCTCTCTTCATGAGGGGACCCGACATCTGCTCAACGAGCAGTCGCTGCGCTCGATGAAGGCCGATAGCTTCGTCATCAACACGGCCCGAGGGCCCCTGATCGATGAGCAGGCTCTGGTCAGGGTCCTGCAAGACGGGCATCTGGCCGGGGCTGGGCTCGATGTCTACGAGAACGAGCCCCGGGTCGTGCCGGAGCTCTTGACCCTGAAAAATGTGGTGCTGCTGCCCCATATCGGCTCCGCCACATGGGAAACTCGAGTCCGCATGGCGGACTGCTGCTGCAATGACCTGATCACCATGTTGGCGGACAACCGAATCCCGGCGAGGGCTATCGGCGAGGTGCAAAAATAGGGCGCCATCGCCTTTGCAACCTTTGCCCGTGGGCCACGTAGAGAAAATGACGAAGGAAATGCCGCAACCGACGGATGCCGATCTGGTGGCGGCGATATTGAAGGGAGAACAGGAGCTATTCAGTGATCTGGTCACGCGGTATCAAGGCCGTCTCGTCAACTACCTCTACCGGCTTCTACGAAACACTCAGGAGGCAGAGGACCTGGCTCAAGAAGTCTTCTTCAAGATCTATCGGGCCTTGGACCGCTACAATCCAAAATACAAGTTCTCGACATGGCTTTTCCGGGTGGCGCAGAACGCTGCCATCGACCAGATTCGTAAACGACGTCTTCTTCTGGTTTCGATGGATCGACAGGGATCTGGTGGCGAGGATCTCGGCACCTGGGAGTTCGCCAGCTCCGATCCCAGTCCCTACGGCGACCTGCACAACCGGGAACGCGGCGAAGCGATCCAGGTGGCCATCGATGGCTTGCCCTGGGACTACCGGGAGCTGATAGTCCTGCGCCACTATGGAGAGTTGTCGTACGACGAGATTGCCAAGCTCAAGGACATGCCATTGGGAACCGTCAAGAACAAGCTCTTTCGCGGCCGCCAGATGATGAAAGAGAGACTTCGAGAGTTTCTGACCGATTGAGATCCCATCGAGGAAAAAGCCCAACCATGAATATGAAACAGTCGGATCACACCACCTTTCGCGAATGGCTCTATCTGGAGCCGGATGGCGAACTGAACACCGGCGAGCGATCGAGCCTGCAGCAACACCTGTCCGGGTGCTCGAGCTGTCGCCAGGAGCGCCAGGAAGTGGCGAACCTGACGGAGATGGTGGAGCAATCCAGAATCCGTGTGGGAGACGCTTTCAGGCGAGAAGTGATGGCTGGGCTGCCCGCGGCGGGTTGGGAGACGCGGTCACCCAGAACCTGGATCGCGGCCCTGGTTGTGGTCCTGCTGCTGAGCGTCGGTTCGGTCTTGCTGATTGGCGGCGCCACTGATGAGCTGCTGTCGGCCGCTCCTGTCGCGGCCGCTTCAGCAGTCTGGGAGCTCCTCAGCTCCTCGGCTCTCGCTGGGGCCGGTCTGTTGGCGGCGTCTTGGAAGGGGCTGGGAATCGCCTTTCAAGATGTGCTGGGGCAATCGGTCTGGAACCTGTTGGCATTGGGCGCCCTCGTCGTCTGTCTCGATCTGCTGCTATTTCGCCTCTTGTTTCGTCGTCGCACCGCGGCAGCCGAGTCGGATGACGAACCGGAGTCCTGAGACCCCATCCAGATCGCACACCACCGCCTTATCTGTTGCCAGAACAGAGCAGGCCGCCGTCCTGTCTGTGGCGGTGCGCTAGACTGAGCTTCGACGATGCGCCCCGTTCGCCAGAGAGTTCTGATCAGTCTTTCGCTGCTGTTCTCTGTTGGCGCTGTCGCCAAAGGAGCTGAGCCTGCTGCCGCCGTGAGAATCGAAAAGGGCAGCGTCGCTCGCAGTCAAGTCGTCGCCGTGGGACGCGACCTGAGGGTGGACGGCGAGGCCGAGGCGGATGTGGTTGCCATCAATGGTACCGCCCGCCTCACCGGCAAGGTCGTCGGGGATGTCATCGTGCTGGGGGGAGACGCCCTGCTCAGTCCAACGGCTCACGTCGAAGGCGATGTGTTTGTCCTGGGCGGGCGACTGGAGGCCGAGCAGGGAGCTCGAATCGACGGCCGCTCGGTGTCGTACCCGACGATCAGCTCTGCCTGGCTGACCCTCATCGAGGGGCCCAGCCTGGGAGTGTCAGCCACCTCGCCGGTGATCCTCGGAGCCAAGCTGGCGCTGCTGGCGGCCTGGCTCACCCTGACACTCCTGCTTTTGGCCACCAGCGGCCGGGGCGTCCTCAGCACCAGTGAGCAGGTACGCATCGAGCCTCTGCGCAACTTCTTTGTCGGTTTGACAGCTGTCCTGGCGTTGACCATGACGGGTCTCTTCTTTAGCGCCTTTGCGGCGGCCGTGGTGGGTGTGCCTCTGCTGGTGCTGGTCGTCATGTTGGCGCTGATGCTCAAGCTGTGGGGCATGGTGGCGGTCTTCCATGCGGTCGGCGACTGGTTGGGCGAACACGTGTTCCGACGTCGATTGCTGGCGTTGAACTGTGCGGTCGTGGGCCTTTTGTTTCTGGGCGCGATCAAAATGATTCCTTGGGTAGGCACCTGGGTCTGGACGGTCGCCACCTTCATCGCCGTCGGCGCCAGCCTGTCGACCAAGTTCGGTCGTCGCGAACCCTGGTTCGACCTCGAACCCGACCTCTCCCGTCATCCCGCCCAATAACGCAGGCGCGGGGCTTGCCCCCGCCCTTGTGTCGTGCCTCCGAGGCGGCCGTTGGTATCGCCCCTAAGCAAGTTCCCTCACCTTGACCCGTCACAGGTGATCTCATAGGCTCGGCGGTACCCTGAAGGTGAGCCTTGGCGCACTCGCGGCCTGCGAGCCTCCAGCCGGGCTCGCCGGTTCGAGAGCTTCAACCGGTACTCTAGACAGAGGGAAGACGCGGTGAAGGCAATCAATACGATTGGTGTGGTCGGTGCAGGCACGATGGGCCATGGAATCGCCCAGGTGGCGGCCCTTGGCGGTCTTGATGTCGTCCTCATCGACGTGGCAGAGGAGGCGCTGGAGGCCGGTGTCCAGAAGATCGGCAAAGGTCTTGACCGAATGCTGGCCAAGGAGAAGATCACTCCAGAGCAGCACGGCGCCGCTCTGGCAAGAGTGTCCACGGCGACCGGCGCCGAGGCTGCCGCTGAGGTGGACCTGGTCGTGGAGGCGGTGGTGGAGAAGTTCGAAGTCAAGGCTCAAGTGCTGAGCGATCTCGATGGGGTCTGCCAGGCGGAGACAATTCTGGCGACCAATACGAGCTCGATCTCCATAACGCGTCTGGCAGCGGTCACCTCGCGGCCCGAGAAGGTCATTGGCATGCATTTCATGAATCCAGTGCCTGTGATGAAGCTGGTAGAGATCATTCGAGGCCTGGCTACCGCGCAGAGAACCTACGACCAGGTGGAGTCTTTGACGCGGAGGCTGGGCAAGACCCCGGTTGAAGTCCACGATGCCCCGGGTTTCGTCTCCAACCGGGTCTTGATGCCGATGATCAACGAAGCCGTCTTTTGTCTGGCCGAAGGTGTCGGGGATGCGACGGCGATCGACGAGGTCATGCGCTTGGGGATGAATCACCCCATGGGTCCCCTGGCGCTGGCCGATCTCATAGGATTGGACATCTGTTTGGATATCCTGGAGGTGCTCAGCAAGGGCTTCCAGGATCCCAAGTACCGCCCCTGTCCGCTGCTGGTGAAGATGGTGGATGCCGGTTATCTCGGCCGCAAGAGCGGTCGCGGTTTCTACACCTACGACGACAAAGAGACAAAGGCGTTCCACCCGACGCAAGGCTATCGCTAGATGTACTGCCAGGTCTGCGGCACGATGAATCCCGACGAGCAGGAACACTGCTCGAATTGTCACCAGAAACTGCTGGTGCTCTCCGGGCTGGCGGCGGCGCAGACGGAGGCGGTGGATATCGAAGCGGAAGGGGACGAGGAGGCGTACTCTTTCGACGAGCATCTCTTGGAACGGGTTTCCATCCTGGAGGAGGCGGTGAAGCGCACCGCCGAAACCGTCCGGCATCTCCTGGCAGCCATGCGCAAACAGGAGCGGAGCATTTTGGTCAACCAGACTGGGCTGACCACTCTGCGCGAGATGTTGGAGGATCGGCAGCTCATCGGCCGAGAAGAATGGCGAGAGCTTTGGCAGTCACGGGTCGACTACCAGATGTTGGTCCTGGAGAAGCGGGAGCGATTCCTCTCCCTCAAAGATCGCATGTCGGACCTCTACAAGGGCCCGAAACGCAAGGCCTTCAATCGCCTCCTGGAGGATGCCGAATACGCGCTGTTTGCCTTCGATATCGAATCTGCGCTGCAGGCGCTGGAGGCGGCGCATCGTCTGGACCGCGACAACTACGAGCTCAACTATTTTCTGGGAGAGACCTATTTCAACGAAGGGTTGACCGATCTGGCCCTGACCTTTTTCAAGCGCGTTCTCGAGGTGGAACCCGACCACTACGAGGGTCTGGTCTATAGCGGCGTTATCCAACATGAGCAGGGCAACGTGCCGCTGGCGACCGAGTTGCTCCAGCGGGCCGTGTCTGTGCATCCCGATACGTTTCTACCCCAGTTCAGCCTCGGCGCGGTCTATGCTGGTCAAGGCCAACTGGCCAAAGCCGTAGTTCTTCTGGAGAGGGCGGTGGAGATCGATCCAGTGCCGCAGGCACTCTTTCTTCTCGGCAGCTCGCTGTATGAGATGGGAAAGACCACCTCGGCGGTCGAGTACCTCCAGCAAGTCGTCCGGCACGACCCGGCCTATGAGGAGGCCTACCACCTTCTCGGTCTGGCCTATCTGGATAGACATTGGAATCGCAAGGCTCTGGAGGCTTTCCGCCAGGCCCAGCGCTTGAACCCGAAGAAGCTGCGCTACCAGGACCTGGTGCGCTATCTGTCCGGCCAGGGAGACTCACCCTTGCCGGAGATCTCCGAAGACGCCCAGAAGTGGGTCCGTCAAGCGGAGGAGGCCCTGGAGGTCGGGCAGCCCGATCGTGCCCTCTCGTTCTACCGGCGGGCCATCGAGTCGGACCCCGAGAATCACACCTTGCTGATCTCCTACGCGCTGGCTTGTTTGCAGGTCGATCGGTCGCAGGAGTCGGAGCGGGCGACCCTGCAACTGCTCGAGCTCGAGCCGGGCGACATGCTCAAGGCCACCGCCTGTGCGACCCTGATTGAAGCCCTGCGGAGCGAGGGCCGATACAAGGAAGGCAATCGGATCGGCGAGCGGTTGCTGGAAGAGGACTCGTCGAATTTCGCCCGCACCATCGCCTACTACGAGATGGCCTACAACCTCGCGGAGATGGAAGAGGACCTGGATCAGGCCCTCGACTATGCCCAGCGGTCCCTGGAGCTCGCTCCGGAGGAGCTTCGCCAGTTTCCCCTGGCCGCTCTGGGTTGGGTGCATTACAAGCGTCAGGAGTTCGAGCAAGCCATTGAGTTTCTGGAGCGCTCCAGCCGTCTGGGCTCGTCTGCCACCACCCTGACGCATCTGGGAATGGCACTGTTGGCGTCGGGAGCCGAAGACCGAGCCCGCACCGTGCTCGCCGAGGCCCGCGCCCTCGAGGGAGAGGGCGTATCGGTCGAACAGCGAATGATGGAATGTCTGCGAACCAGCAGCCGGCTCCATGACCGGGTGCGTCAGGGTCGCGACAAGAACTAGCAAGAGAGAAAAGCCAATGCGTTGGAGTCGTTACTACCTGTTTACTTCTCGAGAAGTCCCTGCCGATGCCGAAGTGGTCAGCCACCAGCTCATGGTGCGGACGGGCATGATCCGTAAGCTGGCCGCCGGTATCTATACCTACATGCCGCTGGGTTGGCGCAGCGTGATGAAGATGATGGAGATCGTTCGTCGCGAGATGGACGCCGCCGGTGCTGTCGAGCTGTTGATGCCGGCCATCCAGCCGGCCGAGCTGTGGCAGGAGAGCGGTCGCTGGGATGTCTATGGCGACCTGCTGCTGAGAATGAAGGATCGCAACCAGCGTGATTTCGCTTTTGGGCCCACCCATGAAGAGGTGGTCACCGACATCGTACGCCGTGACGTCAAGAGCTACCGCCAGCTGCCTTTCAACCTCTATCAGATCCAGAACAAGTTTCGGGACGAGATCCGACCCCGATTCGGACTGATGAGGGGTCGCGAGTTCTTTATGAAGGATGCCTATTCCTTCGACACGAACCCGGCGGGTCTGGACGAAGTCTACGAGGCCATGCGGGCAGCCTATTGTCGGGTCTTCGAGGACTGTCAGCTCGAGTATTCGGTGGTCGAGGCCGAGAGCGGTCCGATCGGTGGCTCGGATTCTCACGAGTTCATGGTGCTGGCCGATACCGGAGAGGATGCAGTGGTCAGCTGCCCCGAGTGTGGGTACGCCGCCAATGTAGAGAAGGCGGAGGCCGGTCGATTGCCGGATGCCGGAATCGCAGGAGCCCGAGCGAGATGAAGGAGGTGGAGACTCCGGGTGCCACGACCGTCGCTGACGTCACCGAGCTTCTGGGTGTGACCGCCGATCGACTGGTCAAGACCATGATCTACGACACCGAAAACGGACCCGTTGCCGCCCTGGTTCGCGGCGACCGTGAGATCAACGAATTCAAGCTGGCCGCCCATCTGGGCGTGGAGCATCTGAAGATGGCGGGTGACGAGCTGGTGACCGGAATCACCGGGGCTCCGGTGGGTTTCGCCGGTCCCGTCGGGCTACCTGAAGACGTGCGTATCGTGGGAGATCGATCTGTCGAGGGTCTCTCGAACTTCGTCTGTGGCGCCAACAAGGCCGACGCCCATCTCACGGGTGTCAAATGGGGCGAGATGTGGATCTGAGCGGTTTTGCCGATCTGCTGCTGGTTGGCGAAGGCGATCCCTGCCCGCGCTGCGATGGCACCCTGGTGGTCTATCGCGGTATCGAGGTCGGACACATCTTCAAGCTGGGCACCAAGTACTCGGTGTCCATGGGTTGTACCTTTCTCGACGAGAAGGGCGAGAGCCATCCGATGGTCATGGGTTGCTACGGCCTGGGGATCGGCCGCACGGTGGCCGCTGCCGTCGAGCAGAACCACGATGCGGACGGCATCATCTGGCCGCGTCCCCTGGCTCCGTTCGAGGTCTGCGCTACTGGCGCTGAACATCCAGGATGCCGAAGTAGTCGAAGCCGCGGACAAGCTCTACGCGCAGCTGGAGGAGAAGGGTGTCGAGGTTCTCTACGACGATCGGGACGAGCGACCGGGCGTGAAGTTCAAGGACGCCGATCTGATCGGCTTTCCCGTGCGGATTGTCGTTGGCAGCAAGAGCCTGGCCGAGGGCAACGTCGAGCTGTCGCTGCGCAAGGACAAGGAGAAGCAGCTGGTTCCGGTGGCCGAGGCCGTTGCCAAGGCCATCGAGCTCCTCGACCAGCTCGGCACCGCCTGAAGCACTCGCTCTACTCTTCGACGATTCTCAGGACCGAGTTGAGGGTGATTCCCTCGCTGAGAGTCTGTGTCTTGCCCGAAGGCCAGGTGACCTCCAGGCGGTCGACTCGTCTGGGCATCCCTGAGTCCGAAGTAGAGCGGTAGGGCGCTCTGCGAGAGATACCCGGACTTGCCGTCGTGGTACTTGGTGAGCGTCCGTGACCCGGCGACGACCTCGACCTTCGTGCCCAAGCCGTCGCGGTTGGAAGTCGTGCCCTGCAGCCGGACCTTGAGCCAGGACATCGGCTGTTTGTCGGAGAGGTTGCTGATCAGCACCATCGGCAGGTCGTTGAACTCGTTGGTGACAATGTCGAGGTCGCCATCCTCATCCAGGTCGAAGAGCACCGCGGAACGGGTGCCAACGCTCCCCAGACACCGTCAACTGGTCGGTAGAGCCGCCACATAGGGGATGCTGGGCATCGCGATCGCCGCAGTCCAGGTCGAACCAGGGCTTCTTGGTCTCGACCCACTTTCGATCCGGGTTGTACCAGGGGCGGGTATGGAGGAGCTGGCGTGGCTCGACTCCGACAATGAACTCGCTGTCGAGAAAGACCTTCCCCTTGTTGTTGAGCAGCACCGAGTTGACGCCGTAGCGATAGGGGAAGTTCATGCTCGAAGCGATGAAGACATCGTCCCAGCCGTCGGCGTTGAGATCGTCGACGCTGATGCCCCAGGGCCAGTAGTTCTCGGCACCGAGCTCATCCGAGAGCTCCTGCCATTGCCCGCTGCCAGGGTTGGTGTAGAAGGCATTGCCGAAGATGTTGTTGGCTCCGCCCTGGAGATGTTCGTCGGACATCGTGATCAGAGATTTCAGCTTCTCGAGTCCGGCGTGACCTTGCGGGACATGTCGGAGTGCATGTCGGTGAGCATCAAGTCCATGCGTCCGTCGTTGTCGTAGTCGAAGAACTTGATCCCCATCGCGCCCCACGGAGTCTTGGGGAAGTAGGCCGCGGTCTTGTCCACGAACGACTGGCCATCGACGTTCTCCCAGTAGTGATCGTCGCCCTGCATGTTGAGAACGTAGAGATCGGGTCGTAGATCGCCATTGAAGTCGACGAAGCTCGCGTCGCCGGTCCAGCCGCCGTCCCGGAGCCCGACTCTCTCCGACACCTCCTCGAACTTGTCGGTTCCCCAGGTTGTGATAGAGCAAGCTGTATTCGGTGCGCTCCGGCAATAGGTGGCCGCTGAAAGCGCCAAGGCCGTCGGCGTTGGGGCCGAGGCCGATCCAGTAGCCGGAGGTCGACCGTTGGTCGGTGGTGTAGACGCCGACGTTGGCGACAAAGAGGTCGAGCAGGCCGTCACCGTCGTAGTCGAAGAAGACGGCGCCGGACGAGTGTCCGACGTAGTCCACGCCGGCCTCCTGACTGATGTCGCGAAAGCTCCCCTGGCCGTCGTTTTCGAAGAGCACGTTGCCCTGCTGACGGTGGTGACGAAGAGATCGGGGTCGCCGTCGTTGTCGATGTCCGCAAACGAAGCGGAGACACCGAGTCGGTCGGCGAGACGCAACGCCTGCGCGTCTCGGTGATGTTCTCGAACCGGCCGCCTCCGAGGTTCCTCCACAGCTCGTTGCCGCCCAGCTGAGTGACGAAGTAGATGTCGAGCAGATCGTCCCCGTCGACGTCGGCCACCGCGATGCCGTTGCCGTGGTCGTAGTGATTGGGCTGGTAGAAGATCGCCGAGTCGGGGGTGATCTGGTTCTGAAAGGTAATGCCGCTTTCGGGCTGGGTGTCGCGGAATTGGAAATCGTAGAAGACTTCGAAGCGGTCGAGGGTCTGACGTTGGGCAAACTCCCGCACCGGCAACATTTCCCAGCCCCAGTCGATCTGCGGCACCGCCGTGGCCCGTCTGGAGCCCGGGCCCGGAGCGGGTTGAGCCACGACTCCGGAGGCGAGAGAGGTCAGAGAAGCAGAAGAGCGAGTCTTGTCTTCATGGTGGTCACCTTTGCTAGAAGCGGGTGGAGGAGGCTGTTCGAGGAGTTCTCGGATAGCTGAAAAATCGTAGCACAGCCCCTCTCTCAACGACGGGTCAACCACGGTGCGCGCACCGGCCGGCCCTGCTCGTAGAGCGCGAGATCCCTGGTGAGCTGCGACGCCTGCTTCGGGCCCGGTGATGGGCCCGCTCTCTCAATGATCTGCCTCTGTACAGCCACCGCCTCATCGAACCGACCGGTCTCGGCAAGAGCCATGGCCGCAGTCTGGGCGGATTCCAGATTCGGTCGCGCGCTCATGACCTCCTGCGCCAGTCTCAGCGCCCGGTCTCCGTCTCTCAGCGAAGCATCCGGACAGGTGGCTAGGAATCGAGCCAGGAGGTGTCTGAGATCGAGGTCGTTGGGCTGCCGAGCCAAACTGCTCTCGACGGCGGCCGCGGCCTCTGCGTACCGTTCCGCCAAGAGCAGCGTCAAGGCCTGACCGAACCTGGCTTCGCGGTTGTCTGGATCGAGCTCGAGCGCCTGGGTGAAGCGGTCGGCGGCTTCATCGAAGCGCCTCTGGCCGCCGAGTGCGCGGGCCAGCTCGAGCTGATCGTCGACAGACCCCGGTCGCTGCCGGGTGATCTGCCGTAGGTCCTCGAGCGCTTCGTCGGCTTTGCCGAGATGCATCAGAAGTCGGGCTCGCTGCTGACGGGCGTCGACGTCCTCCGGATCGATGTTCAGTGCTTGACCGTAGTGTTCGAGCGCGGCCTCGATCTCGCCCTGCTGAGCCAACAGCACTGCCAGGTTGATGTGAGCCGCGTCGAACTCGGGGTCGATCTCGGTGGCGCGGGTCAGGTGCTCGATGGCGCGCTCGGCCTGCCCCTGTTGGGCGAGCACGGTTCCCAGATTGTAGTGTGCAGCCAGGCTCAGAGGCTCCCGCTCGAGCGCTTGCTCGAGCTCGGCGACGGCGGCGTCGAGTGCGCCCATCTGGATCAACGTCGAAGCCAGTGCTAGACGGGCAGCGTTGTTGTCGGGGTCAGCCTCGAGTGCCAGCCGAAACAGCACTACCGCCTCGTCGAAAGAACCGGCCGCCTTGGCCCGCGTCGCGCCGACCACAAAGAGACTCGATCCCCGCACCAGATTGCCGAGCTCTTGCATCAGCGGGTCATCGAATTCGACCTCCGTGCGACCCTGCAAGGCCAGGTGAGACCTGGCCTTGTCGACTTCTCCAATCTCCCTGTAGGCCAGTCCGAGCTGATAGTGTGCGGTGGAGGCCTGAGGCTGTTGTGCCAATGCGCGCTCGAAATGGGTGACCGCCGCCGAGGGGTCCTCGTGGAGCAAGGCGACTCGTCCCAGGCCATAGTGGGCGGCGGCATTTTCGGGATCCTGCTCCAGCACCAGGAGAAAGGTCTTCGCGGCCTCCGTAGGCTCCATCAGATCGAGCTCGACACCACCGAGTCGGATTCTCGTCGCCAGATCTTTCGGCTCGAGCCTCAGCGCCCGTTGAAACGTCTCCTTTGCCTGTTCGCGCTCCCCCTGTCCGTCCTGCACGACACCCAGATAGTAGAGCCAGCGAAACTGACTGGGTGCGAGCTCCACGGCATTGAGCAGACAATCTCGCGCGTTGGCGATGAAGTCGTAAAGCATGAATAGCTGGCCCGTATTGCCATAGACCTCTGCCAGCTCGGCGTCCGAGATCGTTTCACTGGCGAGGACCTGGTCGAGTGTACGCAGCGTTTCCTCGAACTGCTCCTTGACTTGCGGCTCCATCTCAGCAAGATCAGGACGCGCGATCGGCAGCAGATCGGGTGGGGTCCCTGCCGCCGACGCTACGACTGCCGGTCCGCCTACGAGGATCGCCGCTAGAGCCCTGAGTCTCATCGATCGCTTCTTGGCCCGTGGTCGGTCTGCCGAATGACGAGATAGGTGTTGGTCGGCACTTGCAGCCAACGCGCAGAGGTGGAGTCGGGCCAGGTCACGTCCAGTCTGTCTACCTGGGGTGCCGGACCCAGTCCGAACAGCACCCTCGGGTCACCGCTGGACGCGTAGCTGCCGTCGGTCCGGCTCCACCGCCAGAGATTGCGACCTTCCGTTCCGCTGACTGCGGACCGGGATCCTAGAGCATCCCTGTTGCCTAGACGATCTCCAGCGAGGAGACGCAAGCCCAGCCAGGCAGACTCCTGACCGACATGGTTGATCAGCAGACGCGCCGGCCCGGCGTTGTTGGTGATGACGACATCCGTGTCGCCGTCGTTGTCGATATCCCCGAACGCCGCCCCGCGGCTCACTTCGGAGATCGCGAAGGTGGTGCCGGCCAGGTCCGAGACCTCCTTGAAGCTGCCGTCACCCAGGTTACGAAATAGCAGGTTGGGCTGGTGGAGGGGGTGGGGATCACCGGCCTGAACCAGACTCTGGATCGTGCGCACGGAGCCGTTGACGGTCAGCAGGTCGAGGTGGCCGTCGTTGTCGAAGTCGAACCAGGCCGTGCCGAAACCGGTGAAGTCCCAGCTGGGGTTCCCGAGACCTGCCACCAGGGTGTGATCGCGGAAGATTCCGGTGCCGTCGTTCAAATAGAGAGTGTTGGTCTCCCCCGAAGGTGAGCCATGAACAGATCCAGATCCCCGTCACCGTCGAAGTCCCCGGCGTCGACTCCCATGCTGGCTTCGGCTTTGCCCTCGGCATTGACGGCGCAGCCTGCAAAAAGGGCGTCGCTGCGGAAAGTGCCGTGGCGCTGATTCATCCAGAGATGGTTTGGGCTCATGTCGTTGGCGACATAGAGATCGAGCCAGCCATCGCCGTCAAAATCGGCAGCGGTAACTCCGAGCCCCCCTCCCGCCGGCTCCCTCAGCAGCCCGGCGCTCTCGGTGACATCCTCGAACGAGCCATCGCCGAGATTCCGGAAGAGACTGTCTGGCACCGGGGCGTAGGCCAGCGGGCCGCAGTAGTCGGGAGCGCCGGTGTGGGATACACACTTGCGATCGGTGGAGAAGCGGTACTCCACATAGTTGCCGACGTAGAGATCGAGCCAACCGTCGCGATCGAAGTCCCAGAAGGCGGCAGAGACGCTCCATCGCGAGTCTTCGGTGCTGGTTTCGACGATACGATCCGAAAATGTGCCGTCGCCATTGTTGCGCCAGAGCTGATTGGAGCCGAAGTTGGTCAGGTACAGATCGGTCCAGCCATCGTTGTCGTAGTCGCCGGCGGCCACGCCCATCCCATAACCCGCTGCGACGATGCCGCTGGACTCGGTAACGTCCACAAATCGCAAGACGGACTGCCCGTCGGGCCCGGCAGCGAGATCGTTGCGGTAGAGACGGTCGGTGAGGGGTCTGTCGGAGGGCGGCGGGAACTTGGCGTCGGCCAGGGTCTTGTTCTTGCCGAGCATGTGTCCCTGAACCAGATACACGTCCAGGTCCCCATCGGAGTCGAAGTCCAGGAGCGCCACACCGGAGCCGACGTTTTCCACGTAATAGAGCGCCCCCGACATGCCATTGAAGTGGACGAAGTCGAGCCCTGCTGCAGCCGCTTCCTCGGTAAACAGCTGGGGTGTCTGCCCCGAGGACTGAGCTGCCGCAGGTGCCGGTCCACCAAGCCAGACCATCGACAAGAGACCGGAAGCCAGGGCGATGACCAGAAAGATCGCCAATCTCCACATGGACTCAGGATAGCCCACAATGAGGTGATGGGATACTCTTCTTGTCCTGTTTCAAGGACTCTGAGAAGGTCGTTGAGCTCGAGAGGAGTTAAAGTGTGCTGGTGAGGGGTTTGCCGATGGTTCAGGTCTTGAAGCGGTCAATTCTAGCTGCCCTCCTCGGTCTTTCGGCCCTCCAGGGGCTGAGCCCCGGGCTGGCGCAGGACGTGCTGTTCGAGGATCGGGCCGCCCAGTGGGGTCTTGATTTCGTGCACTTCAATGGCATGTCGGGCGAGCTCTATTTCTCTGAGATGATGGGGTCGGGCGTGGCGCTGCTGGACTATGATCCGATGGTGATCTCGACGCCTACCTGGTCCAGGGGCACATGCTCGGTGACCTGCCGGTGGAATCGGCGACGTTCCCGCCACGACATCCCGAGCCGCTGGTCGATCGGCTCTACCGCAACGATCTGGTTCTCGGAGCCGATGGCGAGCTCGTGCCGAGCTTTATGGACGTCACCGAGGCTCAGCGGTATCGAGTCCGGCGGCTATGGCATGGGGGTCACTGTCGGAGATGTGGATAACGACGGCGACCCCGACTTGTATGTCACCAACGCCGGCCCCAATCAGCTGTTCCGCAACAACGGCGACGGCACCTTTCGCGACGTAACCGAGGAGACGGGTACCGGCGATCGAGCCTGGGGGGTCTCGGGCGCCCTTGTCGACATCGATGGAGATGGCTGGCTCGACCTCTATGTGGGGAACTACGTCGGCTACAGGCTGGCGGTGGACAAGGAGTGCGTGGCCCGGAATGGCGCGGCCGACTATTGCGGTCCGTTGGCCTATCAGCCCGATCCCGACCGTTACTACCGCAATCGGGGCGACGGTACCTTCGAAGACGCTTCCGTGCGCTCAGGGGTCCATGCGGAGCTCCCGGGAGGTGCGCTGGGGGTGGCGGTGGGTGATTTCGACGGCGACAGGTGGTTGGACATTTATGTGGCCAACGATCAGGTGCCCAACAAGCTGTGGATGAATCAGGGCGATGGCACGCTGCTCAACGAGGCGATGCTGTCGGGTAGCTCCGTCAACGAAGAGGGTCAGCCGGAAGCGAGCATGGGGCTGGTCGTCGGTGATTTCAATGGCGACGGCAAGGAAGATCTGTTCATGTCGCATCTGAGTCGTGAGACCAACACCCTTTACCTGAATGACGGCACGGGCATGTTCACCGACTCCACCCGGGACAGTGGTCTGGGTATGCCCAGTTGGGAGCACACGGGATTCGGTGTCTCGCTGTTCGATCTCGATTCGGATGGCTGGCTCGATCTGTTCATCGCCAACGGCGCCGTCCGCATCCTGGAAGAGCAGGCCCGTCGAGGGGATATCTATCCCATTCATCAACCCAATATCCTGTTTCACAATCTCGGCGAGGGAAGGTTCGAGGAGATCAGCCAGACGCTCGGGCGAGGTGTTCGAGCTCTCGGAGGTGAGTCGGGGGGTGGCCACGGGGGATGTGGACGAGGATGGGGATGCCGATCTCCTGGTTTCCAACAGCGCCGGTCCGGCGCGGCTGCTGGTCAATCAGACACAGACCGACTCGGATTGGTTGAGCCTGCGACTGATCGGCGGCGACGGGGCTCGCACGGTCCTGGGGACGCGGATCGTGGTGCAACGAGAGGGCGAGAGGACGCTCTGGCGGCGGTCGTCGACGGATGGCAGCTACGCGTCATCCAATGATTCGAGAGTGCTGGTCGGTCTTTCCGATTTCGCGGGCGAGCTGGCGGTTCGGGCCTATGGGCTGCGGGCCCGACTGTGGAGTGGCGGGGGTTGCCCTCGAATCGGCAGATCAATATCCCCCGTGCGAGGCCTGAGCGGGACACCATGAGCGGTCGTCGATCTGCAGCGATTCTGATCGGGATCTTGATCGTCGGTTCAGGCGCCCTCGGGGCGGGTAGCGATCGACAACTGGCCTGGGCCGCCGAGGTCGAGCTCCTCGAGCTGGACCGACCCGATCTCGGCCAGCTGGAACCGGCGACTCAGGAACGGCTGCGGGAAGCACGGTCCCGACTCGATGGAGCCTTGACGTCAGCGGCTGAATCGCCGGCCGATCTCGGTCTGGCTTTTGGGGCGCTGGGGCAGCTCTACTTATGTCTACGACCTGACCGATCTCTCCAAGGTCTGTTTCTTGAATGCCCAGACTCTGCTCCCCACCGACCATCGGTGGCCGCACTATCTGGGCGGTGATCTATATTCTGAATGGTGAGCCGCAGGCGGCTGAGGTGAGTCTGAGACGGGCGCTCGAGCTCGAACCCGGGGACCACGCTGCCCTGGTCCGTCTGGGAGACGTGCAATACCAGATGAAGAATCTCGCAGCAGCCACGGAGATCTACGAGGAGGTCCTCGCCGCTCGGCCCACCAGCGCGGCGGCGCTTGTACGGTCTGGGCCGGGTGGCCGCCTCGAGGGGGACCATGCCGGCGCCATCGAGAAGTTCGAGGCGGCCCTCGAATTGCAGCCCTCTGCCAATTCGATCCATCATCCGCTGGGGATGGCGCTATCGGCAGCAGGGTGATCTCGAGATCGGCGAGGTCGCATCTGGCCCTCAATCGGGGTGGCCGGCTGCGGATCGAGGATCCGCTCATGGATGAGCTGGGTGCGCTGCTGCAGAGCTCCCAGATGTACTTCGACGCCGGTGTGGACGCGATGCGACGTGGCGACTACGAGACCGCCCTGCGGAGTTTCAGCATCGCCAGGGATCTGAAACCCGACGACTATCTGATTCCCTACAACATCGCGCTCGCACTCGTTGAGCACCGGGCAGGAGGACGAAGCCGTAGCCTGGTTGAGAACCTCCGTCAGTCTCAATCCGGACTATCGCGACGGGCAGTTCAATCTGGCCATGATGCTGGCCAACCGTGGCAATCTCGAGGAGGCGGCGCTCCATTTTCGCGAAGCCCACCGGATCGATCCGGAGGATGCTGAAGCCCATTTGCAGTGGGCCACCGCTCTGGGGTTGACCGGTCAGGAGGAGCAAGCGATAAGCGAGCTCCGCTCCTTGTTGGCGATTCACCCCCTGCATGGTGAGGCACTGCAGAATCTCGGGATTCTCTTGATTCAGCAGCAGAGGGTCGGCGAATCGGTGGAGGTCTTCGAGCGCTTGACTCAGGTGGAAGAGGATCCGGCCGCCCAGCTCGAGGCCCATCTGAGGCTGGCCACCATCGAGGCGGAGCGTGGCCGGGAAGAGGTGGCGTTGAACCACTACCGGGCGGCCACTGGCTCTTGACGAGACATCGTTGGAGGCGCATCTCGGTCTGGCCGCGGCGCTGGGACGGCAAGGACAGTTCGCTGCCGCAGCCGCAGAGTATGGTCGGGTGTTGGCCCTGGACCCCGGTCGCCAGGATGCCTATTTCGGCCGAGTCACGTCGCTCATCCTCGGCGAGCAGTACCGGGAAGCCGTGACCGCACTCGAGGAGGTCATGGCGCTGCCTGCCGCACCTCTCGCTTTCCAGCATGTGCTGGCACAGCTGCTGGCTGGCTGCCCCGACCCCGAGGTCCGGGATGGAGAGCGGGCGTTGGCTCTGGCCCAGGAGGTCTTTCGAGCGCGAGCAGACTCTCGATCATGCGGAGACCGTGGCCATGGCGCTGGCGGAGAGCGGGCGTTTCGAGGAAGCCGTGGTTCTCCAAGGTCGGGTCGTGGCTGAGGCAGAGCGGGCCGGTCTGGTCAGATGTCGCGGCTCGGGCCCGGGGTCGACTCGCCAAGTATCAACAGGGGGAGCCTGTCAGGGCACCGTGGCAAGGCGGATGAAGAACCGCGCACCAAGCGGTCTCGTTCTGATCTGGATCCTCTTGGCGACCTCGCCGGTGTCGAGCGAACTCGCTTTTCGATCCTCGGCAACCGACTGGGGTCTCGACTTCCGTCATCACCATGGTGCGAGCGGCGAGAGATACATGGTGGAAACCATGGTAGGCGGAGTCGTCGTGTTCGACTTCGATGGGGACGGCGATCCCGACGTGCTCTTCGTCGACGGTGGAGCTCTGCCGGGCTACACCGGTGAGCCGGGCCGAACTCGCCTGTTTCGCAACGAGGGTGGGGAGGGTTTCCTCGATGTCACCGATTTGTCGGGCCTGGTGATGGATGATTACGGCAGTGGCGGTGTCGCTGGGGACATCGACAACGATGGGGATCTCGACCTGTACCTGACCGCCTACTATGCCAATCAGATCTGGCGCAACAACGGCGACGGCACCTTCAGTGAGATCTCGGGCGGGGCCCTGCCGGATACCGAGGTCGTCTGGAGCGCTTCCGCGGCCTATTCGGATGTTGACCGGGACGGCGATCTCGATCTCTATGTCGCCAGCTATGTGGATATGCGACCCGACAAGCGCCAGGTATGTGACGATCAGGGCATTCCCATCTACTGTCCGCCGGCGACCTACCCAGGGCTGCCCGACGTCTTCTTTCGGAATCTGGGCGATGGCACTTTCGAAAACGCCAGCGAAGCGGCAGGTCTGTCGCCTGCGGAACCCATGGCCGGTTTAGGGTTGGCTTTCGGAGATCTGGACAACGACGGTTGGCCCGACCTCTATGTAGCCAACGACACCGAGCCGAACTTCCTGTTTCACAATCGCGGCGACGGCACCTTCGAGGACAAGGCCTTTCTCTGGGGTACAGCGGTCAGCGAGCGGGGCATGGTGGAGGCCGGCATGGGCGTCGATATCGGGGATGTCGATGGCGACGGGAATCTCGACATCGTCGTGACCAACTTCGAGATGGAGACCAACGCCCTGTACAAGAACACGGGTCTGGGTCTATTCATCGACAGTCGTTACCCGCTGAATGTGGCCGAGTCGTCGCTGCTGTCCCTGGCTTTTGGCATCGCTTTCGCCGATCTCGATCACGATACGGATCTCGATTTGATCATCGCCAACGGCCATGTCCGGGACAACGCAGAGATGTTCCATAGCGAGAGCCACTTTGCGCAAGGCAACCAGCTGCTGGAGAACGAGGGCAACGGGCGCTTCGAGGAAGTGGAAGATGTGGGTCTGACCGAGGTGCGGTAGCGGGCTGCGGGCTCGACTGGACGGGGAAGATGTGGGTCTGACCGAGGTGCGCGTCAGCCGGGGTCTGGCCTGCGCCGACTTCGATCTGGACGGTGATCTCGACGTGGTCATCAACAACACCGACGACCTGGCGGAGAGCTACGAGAACCTGGGGGGTACCCCCAGTGGAGGGTGGTTGCAGGTGGATCTGGTGGGCGACCCGAGCAATCGGTTCGGGATCGACTCGCGGCTCGTGCTGACCGTCGGCGACCGTCGGCTGCATCGTGAAGCTCGGACTGCCAGCTCCTTCCTCTCGCAGAACGCCCTGACCGTTCATTTCGGGCTGGGCTCGCGCGACCGGGCTGGGTCCTCTCGAGGTCCGCTGGTCGAGCGGCAAGAAGCAGCGTTTTCTGGATCTCGCCCCGAGCCATCGACTGCAGCTCTACGAATGACGATCATGAGAACTCCAACCCGGAGCCAGGTTGTGTGGGTGTTGATGATGGTGTGCCTTGCCGCCGGGGCTGCCGAGAGATCGGGTTCCGCTGAGGGCATCGTGTTGCGCGAGGTCGCAGAGGAATGGGGCCTGGCTTTCCGGCATCATCCGGCCGGTTCAGGCAAGCGCTACATCGTCGAGACCATGGGCAACGGTCTGGTGCTGTTCGATTTCGATAGCGATGGGGATGTGGATGTCTTCTTTGTCGATGGGGGTGAGCTGCCGGGCCATGAGGGTGAGAGGCCACGATCGCGGCTGTATCGCAACGAGGGGGGCGGGGCCTTCATCGACTTCAGCGACCACTGCGGCATCGATGTCCAGAGCTACGGCGAGGGAGGAACCGCCGGCGATGTCGATGGCGATGGCGATCTGGATCTGTATGTCACGGCTCTGGGTGCGAACGAGCTATGGGTCAACAAGGGTGACGGTACGTTTGCCAACGATGCGGCTCGTGCCGGTGTCGGGGACCCGCTCTGGGGGACCTCGGCCGCCTTCGCCGATGTCGATCGGGATGGCGACCTGGATCTCTATGTGGCCAACTATGTGGGCTTTACCGTGGAGACCCATCGGCCCTGTATCACCCTGGGGTACGAGGTGTACTGCCATCCTGGTGCCTATGGCGGGGTGCCGGACCGGTTCTTTCGCAATCGCGGAGACGGCACTTTCGAGGATGCCCTGAACGCGGCGGGTTTGCAGACGGACAGCGATCGGGCCGGTCTGGGGGTGGTGTTCGGAGATCTGGACGACGACGGCTGGCCCGATCTCTATGTCGCCAACGACGCCGAGCCCAATCATCTGTTTCGCAATCGGGGTGACGGGACCTTTCAGGAGACGGCGCTTCTGGCAGGTACCGCGTACAGCGACCGGGGTCGTCCGGAAGCCGGCATGGGGGTCGACATGGGGGACGCCGACGGCGACGGTCGTCTCGACATCATGGTCACCAACTTCGAGCTCGAGACCAATGCGCTCTACCGGAACCTGGGTTCGGGTCTGTTCATCGACAGCCGGTACGCCCTCAACGTGGCGGAATCATCGCTGCTGAATCTGGCCTTCGGTGTCGCCTTTGCCGACCTCGATCACGACGGCGATCTCGATCTGGCCGTTGCCAATGGGCATATCCTGGACAATGCTCAACAGCTCCACGAGAGCAGCCGCTACGCCCAGGTCAACCAGGTGCTGGAGAACAATGGCGAGGGTCGATTCGAGGAGCTGACGACCGCGGGATTCGAGCTCGTGCGCCCCAGTCGCGGACTCGCCACGGGCGACCTGGACGGGGACGGTGATCTCGATCTGGCCATCAGCAACTCCAACGAAATCGCCGAGGCCTACGAGAACCTGACCGGTAGTACTCTGGGCCACTGGCTGATGATCGATTTGTCAGGGGCGACAGCCAACCGCTACGGCATCGGTGCGCGCCTCGATCTGCGGACCGCCAAGGCGGAGTCAGATACGGGAGCAGAAGACGGGATCCTCCTACATGTCGCAAAACGACCTGACCTTGCATTTCGGTCTCGGGGCGGAGGAGACAGTGGAGCAACTGGGTGTTGTCTGGCCCAGCGGGACTCGTCAGCGCTTTGCCGGGCTGCCTGTCGACAAGCGAGTCCGGATCTGGGAATAGCGTCGCCGCGGTGAGAGGTCTCGCAAGATCTGCCGCGCCCCGCTGGGCCAGGCGATGCGGACCTCGTCGAGGGTCTGTGCCCCGCCGGTGCCAAAGTGTGTCGTCAGGGCGCTCTGGGACTGGAACGAAGACGCAGTGTGGATCTCACGAGTCTGCTCAGCGTCGCCGGTGACGAGCGTCAGACGGGCGCCGATTCCGCGGGACTTGTGCTCTGGATCCGCGAGATCGAGCAGCAGCCAGCCACCCTCTGGAGGTGTCGCGTTCTCGTAGACCTCGGCCAGATCGTTGGCATTGACGATCACCAGATCGAGATCCCCGTCGCCGTCCAGATCTCCGGTGGCCAACGCTCGGCTGACCCGAACGAGATCCAGACCGCAGTCGGAGCACTCCTGAAACCGGCCATTACCGTCGTTGAGCAGCAGTTGATTGCGCTGCTTGTAGGTCAGTCCAGGGTGCATGATCTCGATGTTGTCCTGGATATGCCCATTGGCGATGGCTAGATCCAGGTCTCCATCCTGATCGAAATCGGTGAACGTCGCGCCAAATCCGAGATTGATGATGGAGGGCTCGGCGACGCCAAACAGGTGTCTGGCATCCGCGAAGAGACCCGATCCGAAGTTGCGATAGAGCGCATTGGTCTCGAGTGCGTAGTTGGTGACCAGAAGATCGAGGTTGCCGTTACCGTCCACGTCACCGACCGCGACCCCCATGCCGGCCTCCGGTACGACGCGGTCACCGTACGCGGTCCCGGACAACAGCGATTGATCCTCGAACTTGCCGTCGCCTGTGTTGCGGAAGAGAAAATTGGGAGTCGAGTCGTTGGCGACGTAGAGATCGGGCCACTGGTCGTTGTCGAAGTCGGCAAAGGCGAGCCCCAACCCGTTGCCGTTGGCAGTCGAGAAGCCCGCGGCATCGGTGGCATCTTCGAAGGTTCCGTCGCCACGGTTGCGGTAGAAGCGATCGTGCTCTCCCGGAAAGACTGTCGGATGGCAGAAGGCCTCGATTCCCTTCTCGCGATCCTTGCAGACCGTCGGGTTCTCCGTGGGGTATTGCAGGTAGTTGACGACGTAGAGATCCAGATCGCCGTCGCGATCCACATCGGCGAAGGCCGCTGAAGCGCTGTAGTGATCGCCCCCGACTCCAGCTGCCGCTGTGGCTTCGGTGAAGGAGCCGTCCCCATTGTTGCGGAACAGATGATTCGGGCCCGTCGGCGGTCAGATACAGGTCGGGATCGCCGTCGCCGTCGACATCACCCGCGGTGCCACCGAAGCCGTAGTTGTCGATGGCGACCCCTGAGCGATCGGTGAAGTCGACGAAAACGCCGCCGCCGTCGTTCCGGAACAGCCGTGACCTGGCCGGGGGTCCCTCGTAGCCGGGCAGAGATCCGCCGTCGACGAACAGGACGTCCACATCCCCGTCCTGATCGAAATCGAAGAGGATGAGCCCGCCCGCGGTCGTCTCCTGCATGAAGCGTCTCCCCGAGCCGCCGTGACGGTGGCGAAATTCCAGGTGCCAATCTTCAGCGGTCTCCCGGAGGACGACCGGCTGTCCGAAGGCGGGCTCGAGAGCAGCCACCTCCGACAGCAGGAGTGGCAGAAGCAGCAGCCTAGGGCTGACCAAGGCTCTCCAGATTGGCGGCCGCCAGGGCATCGTCAGGGCGAATCTCCAGCGCTCGCTCGAGCATCTGCCGTGCCTCGTCGTTGCGCCCCAGACCCATCAACAGCACGGCATAGTCGTTCAGGGTCGCCGTGTGTTCGGGCATCAGCTCCAGCGCCTGACGGAAGCTGGCTTCCGCTTCGTCGACCTGCTGCATCGCCAGCAGGACGGAGCCGCGCTGATAGAAGGCATCCGGACTGGGCGCCATCTGCAGAGCTCGCTCGGCGGCGGCCAGGGCCTCGTCGAGCTGCTGATCGAACATCAGGAAGCGTGACTCCAGGAGCACGGGGCGCGGATCGTCGGGAGCCAGCTCCATCTCCTGCCGGATCAGCGCCAGGGCCTCGGCTGTGCGGCCGTCGGCCTGCAGCTTCATCGCGTCTCGGAGCTCGCGGCCGGTCGGGTCTTCGAGGTTCTTCTCCAGCTCCACCTCTTTCATCGCGGCCGGGACCTCTTGTTTGACGATCTCCTGAAATCTTCGCCAAGGCCGTTTGCGCTTCCTCGACTCGTCCGGTGGCTGCGTAGGCCTGCCCGAGCTGGTGCCAGCTCTGCTTGTTGCTCGGGTCGAGTCGCGTCGCGGCCTCGAGGTAGGGCAGAGCGTCTGCGTGGCGCCCACCTGTGGCCAGCAGCCGACCGTATTCGACGATGAGCTCGACCACCAGGCCGGGGACGGACGCTGGGTCGGAGGACGACAGCTGTGCCAGAAGCGCCCCGGCGAAGGGTTGCAGTGTGGTCGTGGCGCCCGCCAGATCGCCGCTTTGATACTGGGCTTGAGCGAGCTGCAGTGCCACGGCCGGGCTCTCACCGACCCAACCCTGCAACAGCTCCACGGCTTCCGCAGATTGTCCTACTGCGGCGTGTGCGTCGGCCAGCGTACGCCGCACATCCAACTCCATCTGCGGGGGCGGATTCTCCGCCAGCGGTTTGAGCGTCGCCAGAGCGCCGTAGGGATCGGCCTTGTCGAGTAGCAGCTTGCCCCACAGCAACCGGACCCGCGGGTTGCTCTGATCGAGATCGGATAGGAGCTCCTCGGCCTCGTTGGGTCGTTTGAGCTGCACGGCACAGAGGGCTGCCACCAATCGGGCTTCGGAATCGTCGGGTGCCGCCGCCGCCCAGGGTCGCAGATAGCGGTAGGCCTCTCGATAGCGACTCTGCTGTGCCAGGAGGAGTCCCAGGTCTCGAGAGGCTACCGAGTTGGGGATGAGGCGCACAGAGCGCTCGAGCAGGGCCATGGCCTGTTCTGGCTGGCCAACGGCAAGATGGGCCCGGGCGGCGTTGTACAGTGCCGCCGGATCGGCCTCCGGGCCTTCGCAAAGGGGTGCCAGAATCTCCAGGGCACGCTGCGGGTTGCCGGTCTCCAGATACAAGGTGCCCTGCAGGCTCTGCAGGGGACCGGGCAATTGTCCAGCCTCCTGTTCCAGGGCCTCGAGCATCGACAGGGCCTCGGACATCTTGCCCTCTTCGACCTTGGCCGCGATCGCCTGGACCCGGGGATCCAGTTGCAGGTCCTCGTCTTGCCCCCAGGCGACGCCCAGAAGCAAGGTCAGCAGCAAGAAGGGAGAGGATGATGTACGGGATTCTCATGGCGTGTTTCCTTTGGAGTCGTGCGAGTGGCCTTGGCGGTGGTCTTGAAACTGCAGGCGCGGTAGGTCCAACGCTCTGAGCTGCGATTCTCCCTCGATGGCCAGATAAAAGCGATCCGCTGCCACGTTCGTGACCGTTGTCTGCTGGCCGCTACCTGGCCAGTCGATGATCAGGGATTCGATCTCTGCTGCCGTCCCCAGCCCGATCTCCTGCTGCAGGCTGGAGCCACCGAACGAGCCCCCGCTGCCCACCTGGCGGTGGATCGTGCGGGCTCGCTCTCGATCCATCACCTGAAGCGTAATACGGGCACCGACAGCGCGTCGATTGCTCTGTCGCCCCTCCAGACGCAGGACCAGCCAATGGTTCTCGTTTCCCGGGTTCTCGAAGAGGGCGTTCCCGTAACCGTCGAAGAGAAAGGCGCCGCCGAGCTGATGGAACAGATCCTGGTCCCCGTCGTTGTCCAGGTCGCCGAAGGCGACCCCATGTCCCTTCTGCAGATGGGCGAAGCCACCGGCGAACGCGACATCTTCGAAGCTCTGTCCCTGCCGATTGCGATACATCGCGTTGGGCATCAGGGCGTCGAAGTTCGGGAATCCCGGTACCGAGGTAGAAATCCAGCCAGCCGTCGTTGTCCACATCGCCGAAATTGGAGCCCATCGGCAGGTGGGGTCTCTCGAGGGCTAGCTCTCTAGAGACATCCGTGAAGTGCTGACCCTCGTTGCGGTAGATGACGGGATGGCCCCCCTGGGTAGGCAGGCCGAGCAGGGAGGCCGAAACGTCCGCCATCGGCGCGGTGTAGTCGTTGACAAAGATGTCGAGCCGGCCGTCGTTGTTGTAGTCGAAGAACCAGGTCGCGAAACTGCCGCCGGAGGGCTCGGTGACACCCGCGTCCGGGGCGATGTCGACAAAGGTACCGTCCCCCAGGTTGCGATAGAGACGATTCTCGGCAAAGTTCGAGACATAGAGATCGGGATCACCGTCGTTGTCGAAGTCGCCCCAGGCGGCGCCCTTGGCAAAACGCTGATTGGTGACCCCCGCCTGCCGGGCGACGTCGGTAAAGGTACCGTTGCCGTTGTTGCGAAACAGCTGTGAGGGATAGGGGTCCTCGACCTTGCCGGCCCTCATGTAGGTGCTGGAGCCTGCTTCGTTGCCGATGAACAGGTCCAGATCTCCATCGCCGTCGTAGTCGCCCCAAGCGGCGCCCTGGGTCGGATAGGCCGGATAGGCCAGGCCTGCTGCCGCCGTCACATCGACGAACCGAGTCTCTGGCCCGGCCAGTCGATTGTGCAGTAGGGAGTTCCTCATGCGACCTTCCGTTCCCATCCAGGCCCCTCGCAACACCAGTAGATCCAGGTGACCGTCATTGTCGAAATCGGTCTGGAACAGATTCAAGCCACCCCACTGGGCGTCCAGGCCCCAGTCGGCCGTCACATCCTGGAAACCACCCTGTCCATCATTGCGGAACGCCTTCATGGGCTCGCAGGGGTCCCAGGAAGAGCTGACCAGATCGAGAAGGCCATCGCCATCGAAGTCGTCCATGACGGCGCCGCCCGCCAGGTCGAAAGCGCTGACCCCGAGACCGGTGGCGATATCGGGCCAGTGGGGAAAGTCGCCTCCTGACGTCAGGACATCGATCGGCAGACGCCAGGGCCGAGGCACACCGGCGGGGTAGTCGCCGGAGATCATCCTGGACAGATTCAAGAGCCAGCGGGATTGAATGTCTTCGGGAACCAGCTCCAGATATCGCTGGTACAGATCCCCTGCTGCCCGGCTGTGCTCCGGCATGACTGTGCACGGCATCGCCGACGATGGGCAGAATGCAGCTGCCGGGAGAGTGCAGTCCGATGCAGTTCTCGTCCTCGGCCAGTTGTAGATGAGCGATGGCCAGAGTCGACAGCGTTGCCAGAGAAATCGGATCCGATCCCGGGATCTTGGCGGCCTCGGCGGCCGCCAACGCACGCTCCAGCTCATCGATGGCTTCCTGGTGATTGCCGATACGGACGAGCTCGTAGCCGAGCTCGAGCAGGGCGATTCGTTTCTTCTCGTCGTCGACTGGCGTCTCTTTGACCTTGGCCCGGGCCGCTGCCAGCGCAGCGTGGCCAAAAAAGTAGTTGTCCCCGTCGGTCAGGCGCTGGCACAGGCTTGCGAACTCGGCCCGGGTCTCCTCTGGAGACGGCGCTAGCTGAGCTGCCAGGAAATACTGGGATCCCAGAGTGATCAGCAGAAGTGCTCCCAGCAGAGAGACTCGAGAAGCTCCTTCTGTGCTCATTCCTCGCCGCCTGAATGGTGATCGTGAGTGCCTCCCGAGCCCTGCGAAGTCAGCCGAAGTAGAGGAACCTCGAGTTTCAGTAGGTCGCCTTCACCTTCGGTTGCCAGGTAGAAGGCATCGAGCTCGACACCGCGGAACTCTTGCTCGAGACCACTGCCCGGCCAGACGATCGTCGAGGCTTTCGATCGCCTCCGCCTCGCCAAGCCCGATCTCCTGCTGCAGGCTGGAGCTGCCAAAGGAGCCGCCGGTGCCGGCCACGAGGTGAACCGAACGCTGCTGATCGCCCGTTTTCACCCGCACCTCTATGCGCGCGCCGACACCAAATCGGTTCGCCTGCCGACCGCGCAACCGGAGCACGATCCATCGGTTGGGCCACCCGGGATTCTCGAACAGGGCGTTGTTGAAGTCGTCGCATGGAAACGCCCCGCCCAGCTGGTGGTAGAGGTCTTGATCGCCGTCGTTGTCGAGGTCGCCGAAAGCGACCCCATGTCCCTTCTGCAGGTGTCCGAAGCCGCCGGCGAACGTCACATCGGTGAACTTGGTACCGCCGCGATTGTGGTACACGACGTTGGGCATCAGGGCGTCGAACTCGGGTACCCCGGTACCGAAGAAGAGGTCCAGCCAGCCGTCGTTGTCCAGGTCGCCGTAGTTGGCGCCCATGGGTAGCAGGGGCCGGTTCAGACCCATGGCCGCCGAGATATCCCGGAACCGATCGCCATCGTTGCGATAGAGCACCGGATGACCGGTCTCGATCTTCATACCCAGATACGAGGCGGAGACCTGCTCGCGGGGACTGCTGTAGTCGACGACGAGAAGATCGAGATCCCCATCGTTGTCGTGGTCGAAGAACCAACTGGCGAAGCTCTCTCGAGAGGGCTCCGTCACTCCCATATCGATGGCAACATCGGTAAAGGTGGTGTCGCCGTTGTTTCGAAAGAGCCGATTGGGCCCAAAGCTGGAGACGTAGGCATCGGGGTCGCCGTCGTTGTCGTAGTCACCCCAGGCGACCGATTTGGTGAATTGTCGGTTGACGATCCCGGATGGACGGGTGACATCGGAAAACGTGCCGTCGCTGTTGTTCTGGAACAGTTGGGTGGGGAAGACACTGCCTGCCTTGCCCAGGAACTGCAGAGGATCGGTCGAGGTTGCCGCCGACTCGTTGCCGACCAGCAGGTCCAGATCGCCATCGCCATCGTAGTCGGCCCAGCCCGCGGCCTGGGTCGGATAGGCGGGGTAGGCCAGCCCGGCAGCGGCGGTGACGTCGACGAATCGACCGGTCTCGCCTGCCAGGTCGTTCTTCAGCAGGGAGTTGCGAATCCGACCGTCATTCCCCAGCCAGGCCCCTCTCAGGACCAGGATGTCGGGGGCTCCGTCGTTGTCGTAGTCGGCGTGAACCAGGTTGAGGCCACCCCACTGACTATCCAGATCCCCACTGGGTGCTGACATCCTCGAAACCGCCTTCGCCGTCGTTGCGAAAGGCCCGCATCGGTTTGCAGGGATCGGAAGAAGAGGTGACCAGGTCGAGCAGACCGTCGCCATCGAGATCCTCGATCACCGCTCCGCCCGCCAGATCCAAGGGGTTGACGGCCAGCTCGGATGAGAGGTTGCGCCATTCTGGAAATCCACTATCGTCGGCCAGGGCGTCCGCGGGCAGGCGCAGGGCCGGGGGTACTCCGTCGGGAAAGCTGTCGGTCAGCATTCGCGAGAGATTCAGCAACCACCGGGCCTGCAGGTCATCGGGGTGTCGGCGCATGTGTTGTGCCAACAGGTCGCCGGCGATCTGGGTGTGCTCTCTGCGCAGATGAATGGCTTCCGGCGCAAAGGGCAAGATACAGCTGCGGGCCGAGTGGTTCTCGACACAGTTGGCGTCTTCGGCGACCTGGAAGTGGGCCATGGCGAGGGTCAACGAGATCCGCCGATGGGGATCCTGGACCTTGGCCGGGGGCTGTGACTCCACCAGGGCCAGGGCTACCTCGAGCTGTTCGATGGCTTCCAGGAATCTGCCGAGACGGACCATCTCCCAGCCGGCCTGTCCCCGGAGCTGCACCTCCTGAGCCGGCTCGACGTCGCCAGCATCCAGCCGCGCCAGGACGCCACGCAGGTTGGCGTCGCCGAAATAGATGTTGTCATCCAGCAGACGCTGGCAGATCACCTCGAATTCCTGCCGGGTCTCGACCGGAGTGGGGTGAGAGACGGCCGCTGGCAGGTTGGAGGCCATCGCCAGCAGCAGGATGAGGGTCGGGGCGAAAGCTTCCCGTGGCACCCGGCGATGATACCGCAGCCAAGCGACGACGGTTCGAGATGGGGAGCGCGATTCGGATATCCTCATGCTGTGAGAATCTCTGTCGCCGCATTTTCCTGTGATCGTCTGCATTCTGGCGCTGGGAGGCATCGCCGGGGCCCAGGTGGCTCCACCGACTCCCTCGATGCAGGAGATCCTGACGCTGCTCGAAAAGGGTGAGACGGAGACTGCCGAGACCCTGCTGGTGACGGCGCTGGATCGACAGCCGGACACGCCACGGTTGCTGGCGCTCCTGGGTGCAGCTCGGTATCTCAACCGCAAATACCTGGCGGCGGAGCAGCCCTTGAGCCGAGCAGTGGAGCTGGGGCAGCGAGATCTCACCACCTACTACTATCTGACGTCGACCCTGTGGGAGAACGGTCGTTTGGACGAGGCGGAGAAGATCTGTCTGTCGGCTTTGGACGCCAAAGCCGATCAGCTGCCGCTGGTTCATTTACTGGGAAGTCTCTATCTGTGGCAGGGTCGCTACCCGGAGGCGTCGGTCTGGCTCGAGAAAGCGGCGGCCATGAGTCCCCGCTCGGTGGACCTCTGGCTCGATCTCGCGGGTGCTCTGGATGGCGCCGAGAGATACGACGAGGCGCTGATCGCCTATCAGCGAGCGGTGAACCTGGCGCCCGATCACTATCAGGTGCGCTACGGTCTGGCCCGGACGCTGGCCAGGACCGGTGACACAGAGGGCGCCCAGCGGGAGCTCGCGATCTACCGTCGATTGCTCGAGGAGGACCAGCAGCGGACCCAGCAGGAAGGACTGGAGCGATCTCGAATCGATCTGGGGTACGACTATCTGCGCCAGGGAAACACCGAAGCCGCCATCGCTCATCTCGAAGGCCTGGCGATGTCGGCGGACCGACAGGTGGCCCTGGCCTCGGCCTATCGACAGGCGGGAAGGCCGCAGGTAGCTATCGCGGCGCTGGAGACCGCTGTCGCCCGATGGCCCGAGCGTCAGGAATTAAGAGCACAGCTCGCCGCGGCTCGACTGGCTGAGAGTCGGGATCCATGAGCAGAGCTCGAGTCGCTGTCATCGTTTCGGTCCTGCTGGCCATCTCACCGTTCGCGAGGGCAGCGGCAGACGATGACAGCTGCCTACCGGTGAAGCTCGCTGATATCACCGCCAGCTCGGGCATCGCTTTCCAGCATGTCAGTGGAGCCGCGGGAGACAAGCACCTGGTCGAGACCATGGGGGGTGGGATCGCCTGGCTCGACTACGATGGCGACGGTTGGCAGGATCTCTATCTGGTGCAGTCGGGTCCGTTCCCACCGGATGGCAGTCGAGCGGCCACCAATCAGCTCTATCGAAATCTGGGTGGGGGAAAGTTCGAAGAGGTGACCCTTGCCAGTGGCAGTGGAGATCGCGGATGTGGACAGGGAGCGGTGGCGGCCGATGTCGACGGCGATGGGGATGTCGATCTCTATGTCACCAACTTCGGACCCGATGTCCTGCTGCTGAACAATTCCCAGGCCGGGTTTGAGAACCGGACTTCCGACTCGGGGTTGGGTCTGGACGGTTGGAGCTCGTCGGCGGCCTTTGCGGATGCGGAGGGCGATGGCGATCTCGATCTGTATGTCAGTCGCTACGTCGAGTACGACGTCGAGGCCGCGATCTTCTGTGGAGACCCCGAGACCGGTGAGAAGCGCTACTGTGACCCATCGATCTACGTCGGCGCCGGGGACCGCTTCTATCGCAATACCGGTAGCGGAGTCTTCCGGGAGGACTCAGAGGCAGCCGGGATCCTACCGGCGGATGGTCGGGGTCTGGGTGTGGTGTTCACCGATCTGGATGAGGACGGCTCACCCGACATCTATGTCGCCAACGATCTCAACATCAACCTCCTGTTTCACAATCGCGGTGATGGCACGTTCGAGGACTACTCCCTGCTCTCAGGGATCGGCGTCAACCGCGAAGGCCGGCCCGAGGCGGGGATGGGGCTGGCCATCGGCGACGTCGACGGCGATCTCGATGCCGATCTGGCGGTCACCAACTTCGACGTCGAGACCAACACTTTGTACAGGAATCTGGGGGCCATGAGCTTCGAGGACATCTCCTCCGGCTCGGGGTTCGGCTTGCCATCTTTCAACCAGCTCGCCTTCGGTATCGCCGCCATCGATCTCGAGCAGGATGGCGACCTGGATTTCTATTTTGCCAACGGTCACATCTTCGAGCACCCTCATCGGGAGAATGTCTCGTTTCGCCAGCGAGATCAGATCCTCCTCGGTGACGGTGCCGGCAAGTTCACGGAGCTGCGCTGCAGGACTTGGAGGAGAGGCGAACTGTTGGGCGAGGGTTGGCGGATGCCGACATGGACAATGATGGTGACACCGACCTCGCCCTGCAGGAGTGTGGCGGACCCTTTCGCCTGCTCGAGAATGGTGTCAACAGTGCCGGCTGGTCGGGCTCCCAGCTGCACGGTCGAGCGCCGAACACCAAGGTCTTGGGTGCCCGCGTGACCCTATCGACCTCTACGGGTCGGCAGGGGCGGTGGGTCATGGCAGGCGGCAGCTACCAATCGAGCAACGATCGTCGGTCGCTCTTCGCCCTGCCGCGAGACAGCGTTCTGGAAAGTCTGGATGTGGTCTGGCCGTCAGGAGCCCGACAGAGATTCGTCGGCTTACCCACTGGCCGGTACGTTCACTTCTGGGAACCGAACTAGGGCTTACCGCTTCCCTTTCGAGTCATTCTGTAGGGTCGCGACGCAGGTTACCCGACGGTCAGTTCTTTGAGCTCGGTGTCCTCGGGCCAGCGTCGCAAAGCGTCCCGCAGCACGAAGGCTGCAGAGCGAGCGTCACCCATCGATCGCAGCGTCTCGACGGCGATGACGTAGGCCTTGGGTGTCGGGTTCGTCTCGACCAGCGCTCGCAGAGCTGCACCGGATTCGGCAGACCTGTCCTGCAGGGCCAGGACGAAGGCCAGATGGGCATAGGGTCCCAGCAGATCGGGGAAGGCCGCGATCTCCGTTCGAAACGCCTGTTCGGCTTCGTCCAGACGATCCAGCTGGGCCAGGGCCTGGCCGCGAATGAAGTACAGACCTTTGAGTCTCTCCGCCTCGTTCGGGTCGCTGGAGTTGCCGGACTGGAGCTCGACGTCATGGGTGATCTGCAGGACCTCGTCGAGCCGGCCCTGTTGGAGGCGCAGCTCGGCCAACGTCATCTGCGGTCCGGCGCGATTGCCCCGCAGCGCCAGCGAGGCCTGGAGGATCTCCTCCGCCTCGTCGAGTTTGCCTTGCTGCAGAACGATCTCGGCCACCAGATCGTTGGCGATGGGCATCAGCTCGACGGCCAACTCGGCGTGTTCGCGGGCTTCCTCCAGCCGACCCAACCGGATCAGCGCGTTGGCCACCGCCATGGCAAACCGCGGCGCGCCATTGCTCATCTCGAAGGCCTGACGATAGACCGCCAGAGCCTCTTCGATGTTTCCGAGCTTGACTTCGACGTTGCCCAGATACTGCCAGGCATCGAGCATCTGGGGCTCTTCTTCCAGGATCTGTCGAAAGATCTCGGCGGCGGCCTGGTGTTGCTGGAGGCTGGCGAGCTTGACGCCCTCGGACATCAAGGAGAGGATGTGGACCCGGGACTTGGGATCGGGGAGGTCACCTTCGAGCACCGTGGTGACATTGCTGATGTAGCCGAGGGCCGCCATCTTGCTCCGAGTCTCCTCGTCCACCTCCATGGGAGCCTGCAGCGCCCGATCATACGTCTCGAGCTCTTGTTTGAGCTCGCCGTAGACACGACGCTCGGTGCTCAGTATGTTCTGCTCCTGTTCCGGGTCGATCTCCAGGTTGTAGAGCTCGGGGTCCGGTCCGTGGATGTACTGATAGGGATAGCGAATCACCGAAGCGAATGCTAGGGCGCCATTGCTCATTTCGAAGGCCTGACGATAGACTGCCAGAGCTTCTTCGATGTTTCCCAGCTTGACCTCGACGTTGCCCAGATACTGCCAGGCATCGAGCATCTGGGGCTCTTCTTCCAGGATCTGTCGAAAGATTTCGGCGGCGGCCTGGTGTTGCTGGAGGCTGGCGAGCTTGACGCCCTCGGACATCAAGGAGAGGATGTGGACCCGGGACTTGGGATCGGGGAGGTCACCTTCGAGCACCGTGGTGACATTGCTGATGTAGCCGAGGGCCGCCATCTTGCTCCGGGTCTCCTCGTCCACCTCCATCGGAGCCTGCAGCGCCCGGTCATACGTCTCGAGCTCTTGTTTGAGCTCGCCGTAGACACGACGCTCGGTGCTCAGGATGTTCTGCTCCTGTTCCGGGTCGATCTCCAGGTTGTAGAGCTCGGGGTCCGGACCGTGGATGTACTGATAGGGATAGCGGATCACCGAGGCCAGATCGCTCCAACCGAAATGCAGGCGCGGATAGTAGGTCTCGGAATAGAGATACCTCCCTGGACTGTCTTCGGGCTCCTCTGCAAGGAGCGATTGGCCGCGGATCCCCTCCGGCTGGGTCCAGATCCAGCAGATCGACCACGGTCGGCAGGACATCGATGAGCTGCACTCCACGGCTGACGGCGGTGCCGGCCCTTTGCGACCGGGGTAGCTTGACCAGGAGCGGCACCTGCAGAGCTTCGCGGTAGAGAAAGGGACCGTGCTCGCGATAGTCGTGTTCACCCAGACCCTCCCCGTGATCGGACAGGAGAATGATCATGGCGCGCTCGTAGACGTCGAGCGCCTCGAGCTCCTCGAGCAGATCGCCGATCACCGCATCGGAAGCGGCGACTTCGGCATCGTACGACGAGCGGTAGCGGGACCGGAACGGTTCGGGCGCACTGTAGGGCGTGTGAGGCTCGTAAATGTGAAAGAAGAAGAAGAATGGCTCGTTAGCAACCGAGCGGAGCCACTCTGTCGATCGCTCCAGCGTATGTCCGCCGGGTCGTTGGGCCCCGCCCGGTCCGATACCGGGGGCCGGGTCCTCGATCAGATCTTCGTAGAAATCGAAGTCCGCATCCAACCCGACCGCTCCCCGCAGGACCCAGGAGGAGACGGCGGCGCCGGTGGCATAGCCCAGCTGCTTGAGGATCTTGGGCAGATACGGAACACCCTGCGTGTCCAGAATGTAACCACTGTTGTCGCGAATACCATGCTCGGGTGGCAGCAGCCCGGTGAAGACCGAGGCGTGCGCCGGCAACGTCAACGGGATGTGCGAGTAGGCATGTCGAAAGAGGATCGAATCGTTGCGCAGCCGGGTGAGACGCCGGGGTCTCGACGGCTCCGTAGCCGTAGAAGGGCAATCGGTCGGAGCGCAACGTATCCACCGACACGATGATGATGGGTGTGCCGGCCGGGAAGTCGACTCTCGTCCCGATCTCGACCACAGGACAGCCCGGCGGCCAGTACCGACAGCAGCAGGAAGCCCCGGAATGCTCTGGACAACTTCGTCAGGTCCTCGGGCTCTAGGAGCCCTGTTCCAGAAACTTCAGGAACTCTTCGACCTCTGCCCGGTGAGACGAGTCGGGGTCGATCTCCAACAGCTTGTGGAAATCCGTCTTGGCGTCGTCGTTGCGTCCCTGGCTCAAGTAGGTCAGACCGCGATAGTAGAGGCCCTCGGGGCTCTCTGGGTGCTCGGCCACGGCCCGTTCGAAGTACTCGAGGGCTTCGCCCATCTCGCCTTCGTTGTAGAGCCGAATCCCCATGTTGAGGACCATGTCGGTGGGCAGCTCGACATCTTCGGGCAGCATGTCCATGTACTTCTCGGCCTCTTCATTGCGTCCTTCCCGCATGAGGAGGTCGGCCAAGAGCTGTAGCATCGCGGCATCACCTGGAGCGAGCGTGACGACCTTCTCGAGAGTCTCGATAGCGGCCGCGTTGTTGCCCTGCATGCCGTAGCCCTGGGCGACGGTGCGCAGCACCGATGCCTGGCCCTCAGGCGACAGGGTGGGGATAATAGCCTCGTATTCGGTGCGGGCTTTTGAATACTCGCCCTCCTGCTGATAGGAATTGGCCATCTGCAGACGGATATGAGTCTGCTCCTCGGGTGCGATAAAGGGAAGAGCGGCTGCATATTCGGCTCGCGCTGCGGCGAAATCCCCTTCGGACATATAGGTGTCGCCAATCCGTGACCGCAACCGCGCCTTGCCGACGTCGTCCATGGCCGGCATCGCTTTTTCATACTCGACCCGAGCCGCAGCGAATTCGCCGGCCTCGAGCAGCTCTTCGCCCTTTTGGATGGAGGAGGCGAGATCTCTCTCCAGGGTGATCACGACAGCCTGTCCAGGCTGGAATTCGTTGACGTAGAGGGCACCCTCGGAGGGCAGAAAGCCCTCCTTGTCGATCAGCACCTTCCAGTTTCCTCCTTGCATCCCCAGGAAGCTCCAGCGCCCCTTTTTGTTGGTCATCAAGGGCTCTGGACCCCCGATCGGGCTGTCCGCCGGGAACTGCAGCGTGATCGTGGCCCCTTCGATCGGGTTGCCGGCCTCGTCCTTGACCAGACCCTGGGCCCGTCCTTTCCCCGCCCAGTCCTGGGCCGCGAGCGGCGAGAAGGCTGACGGCCAGAAGCAGTACGAATGAGAATACGGTCGTCGTTCGTCCAGTCATGAGGAATTCCCCCTCGAAGATCTTTAGCAATAAAGGTGCCTATCAGGCGCGGAATTACCGAGTCCGGCTCTGGAGCCGACCCGGTGATGCAGCAGTCTACAACAAAAAAAGCGCCGGGGGTTGCCCCCCGGCGGAAAGGAACTGATCTATACGAGTCGAGCTTAACGCCAGCTCAAACGCACACCCAGACGGTGGATCCTCGGACTGAGGGTCTCCCGCAGCCAGTTGTACTGACTGGTGTTGGTCTGCGACGCTCGGTCTGCAGCTGCGTAGCTCTCGTCGAAGACGTTGAAGATATCCCAGCTGAAGGTGAAGCTCACGTTGCTGGTAGCTGCGAACTCCTTCTCCAGACGGAAATCCATGGAGGACGACGTCTTCCGACCGGAAATGCATCGATATCGCCGGTCATCTGCATGTCTCGCGATATGCGGTCGCAGCGCACGTTTCGGTAGTAGTAGGGCAGCGGGGTACCCTCACGACCGAACAGGTTGGCGGCAACGTTGAATCCCCACGGACGATCCGGGGCGACCTGGTACATGCCGTTGACGTTCCATGTCCAGGTACTCTGGATGATGGCGTTCCTCGAAGGCACCCGAGCCGGCTGACGGATGGTGTACAGAGCACCGTCGTTGTCAAAACCGAACTCTTCATCGTTGGGATCGTACTTGGAGTTGTAGTCATCCGACAGGCTGTACTCGGCACTGCCGTAGTTGATGTAACCCCGCAGCATCCACTGGTTGGAGAGCCGCTTGATGAAGTTCAGGGCGATGCCGTTGTACGTCACGTCCCGCTTGGTGTTCTCCTGCAGGTTGCCACCCAGACGGCAGCCGATAGTCGCCGGCACCCGATGGCGTAGGTGTCCTGCGTGAAGGAGCCACCCGGTGTGTCGTCCGTGATCGTGCCATCGAAGACGAAGTCGGCTGCAGTTGCCGCCCGCACGCCACTGCCGTCGTCGATCATCTCACGCTCGAAGGAGATGATGTCGTCGGTCAGCCGGTAGGTGTAGTTGAGACCCACCACGAACTCGGGCAGGAAGGCATGCTCGACACCGAGGAGGAACTCCTGGGTGAGCGGAGCATCCAGGCCGGGATCCGTGAGGTTGGCGGTGATCGACCGCGGTCGGATTCTCCGGATCGAAGCCCGACCAACTCACCAGACAGCCGTCGACCGTTCGGCGCACAGCCCCGGTCGGCCCAGCCCGCGGCACCGTCGTCGTACAGTAGATTGCCGTTGAGATCCGAGTAGTAGAACGTGGCGTAGGCGTATCCCAGCGGGTTGATGTGGCTGATGTTGCCGCTCGATAGCTGCTCGGCGAACTGCGATAAGCTGCCTCGCAGCAGGGTCTTGCGCTCCTCACCCGAGGGCATAGGTCACACCGAGGCGTGGGGCGATGGTGCTCCAGTCGAAGTTCCGGCGTCGTCGACCGCTCGTATTGAATCGCTGGCAGCAGGGTCGGGAAGGCCGGGTTGCCAGGAACTTCGGAGGCTTCGTTCGCGCCACTCTGGAGCGTCGTACCGGAAACCGGCGTTGACCGTGAACTTGCCGAACTGCATCGTGTCCTGGACCCACAGCGAGGCGTACTCCTGAGGTGGTCGGAGTCGAGTCCTCACCGCGTTGGGCGACGATAGCCATCGTCGGCGAGTCCAGACCGTTCCAGAAACCACCGTCGACCGTGAAGATGTCACGACCAGGCCAGTGGAAGGTACTCGTGGTCTCGAAGCTCGCGCAGACGACCGCCGAACTTCAACTCGTGCGAGGAATTGCCGGTGTTGAAGAAGTACGAGCCGTCGATCTTGAACTCCGTCGACGGGCGAGCTGGAAGCACCGCTCGCGGTAGCTGTTCTGCCAGACACCGTTAGCATCCCAGGCCGTCTCGGGGGCATCGGCAGAACTGCCGGCCGCGATGACAGGCCTTCGGAGGTCAGCGAGAAGCCGCCGTCGACCTTGGAGTAGGAACCGCCCAGGAAGAAGTTCGAGCTGAAGACGTGCGTGTCCTCGAACTTGAAGATCGCCGACGGACCACGCTGATCCCAGGTGGTGGGCTGCGGACGGGTCGGGCCGGCGTTACGGCCGAACTTCTTCTTGTCACCGTTGTTCCAGGAACCGACGAAGGAGTTCGGCGCGGAGATCTGCGCGTTGAACTTGAACGCGGTGTTCTCGAGGATGGTGTCGTCGGCCTGGACGTCGGCCGGCGAAGCGCCACCGGTGAGGTTCTTGATGTCGTTCTGACCGAACGAGCCCCAGAACCACAGAGCGGTCGCGCATGACCGGACCACCGGCCTCGAAGCCGTACTCCTCGATCTTGTTGATGCTGTTGCCGATGAAGCCGCTCTGGCTGTCGCCGAACCGGCTGTCCGGCTGCTCGATGAACGGCGACGTCCTGCTCCAAGAGCGCCGTTGAAGAAGTCGTCCTGGGTCCGCAAGAAGCGGGCCGACCCGCGGAACTCGTTGGTGCCGCGCTTGGTGACCAGGTTGACGGAGACGCCGGCGGTCGACTTGGTGACGTCGGTGCCGCCGGTGGTGAACTGCATCTCGGTGAACTGATCGAAGTCGAAGTAGGTCGAGGAGGCGCCGACGGCCGCCATGTCGGTGATCTCGACGCCGTCGACCAGGAAGGCGTTCTCGTCGTCGGAGACGCCGGGGCCGCGGAAGGTGGACTGCTGACCGCTCTCGTTGCCGCCGACGTTGATGCGGTCGACGATCACGCCGGGGTCTGGCCGACGATCGCCCACGGGTCACGGGCCGTCGGGATCGTTCTCGAGCTCGACCTGGGTCACGGTGGTACCGGTGGAGACTTGCCGCTCGTCGAGCAGGGGGCTCTCGGAGGTCACGGTGATGACCTCATCGATGGCCGAGGCCAGCGCGACCTCGATGCTCACGTTTCTGCGCGGCGCGGACGTTGACCGCCGGGTACTCGACGGTCGAGAAGCCGTCGAGGCAGCAACGTAGAGCGAAGTTGCCTGGATCCAAGCCCAGCCAACGGACCTCTCCAGCGGCGTTCGAGACCTGCAGTCGCGGGGCGCCGCCACCGCTCAGCTCACAAGTCACGCCGGGCAGCGAGTTGCCACCCGTGTCCTTGATCTTGGCGAAGACGGTACCGGTCTCTTCCTGAGCCAGTACGCCAGCCGCGCTGCCGAGCAGGAGAACGACTCCCAGGGCAACGAACTTTTGCCATTTACTACGGTTCATACACAAACCTCCTTGGTTATGTGCGATTTGGGGTTCCGACACACTCGGGTCCCCTTATTTCACGCTTGTTGATAGATCGAGGATGCATTGACACCCCCACATTTGCCACGGTAAAAGCCCAACCAGTCTTTCTGGATGAGCAAAGTTTATTCAGCATCGTACACCCTGTCAAGCAAGGGGTCTGCCAACTCTTGAGTTTTCTGGTATAAACTTGTGCAAGGTGTTCTTTTGCAGGTACTTAGATGACTGTTCGAGCGCTCATCAGAGACCGCCCGGGGGAGGGGATTCGGAATGTTGAACCGGTTCTATCCAGAATTTTGGATAATGGGTTCTGGAAACGAAATGGAGACGGTTGAGAATCGTGTTGTTTCGTGGTCTCCCGGTCCGGACAGTCGAGATAGAAACGACCGGTTTCTGCTAGCGTATCCATCAACGAAGGAGACCTTTTCTGCGATCCGTTCGTATGAAGGAGCAGAGTCGTGCGGAGAGTGAAGATCAAAAGAACCTGGTTTGCCGCTTGGGCTTCTGGCGGTCACTTGTACGCTTATGAGCTTTCGATACGGAGGCACTAAGAAGACGGTCTGGAGCGCGTTCTGCGCACCTGCGAGACAGTTCGAATCGTATGAGCTCGATGGGACACGCTGGGAGCTCAGCGTGCTGAGTCGGCGGCAGCGAGAAGCTGCGAACGAGCAATGTAGTTATTCGTGATGTTGGCGGTAATCGCCTGGTCCGGATTGTTCGGATCGAAGCCCGAGGTGTCCCGCAGACAGCCTTCGGGACGGATCGGGTCACAACCCTGGTCCAACCAGCCAGCGTCACCGTCGTCGTACAGCAGGTTGCCGTTGAGGTCGGAATAGTAGAACGTCGCGTAGGCGTAACCCAGCGGGTTGATGTGGTCGACATTGCCGGTCGACAGCTGCTCGGCGAACTGCGAGTAGCTTCCACGCAACAGGGTCTTGCGCTCTTCACCGAGGGCGTAGGTCGCACCGACACGCGGGGCGAAAGTGCTCCAATCGAAGCCGGCGTCCGAACCCTCGTATCCAACCGGTGGCAGCAGCCACGGGAAGGCCGGGTTGCCAGGGATCTCGTAGGCTTCGTTGGCACCCTCCTGGAGGTCGTACCGGAAACCGGCATTGACGGTGAACTTGCCGAACTGCATCGTGTCCTGAATCCACAGTGAGGTGTAGTCCTGGTTGCCCGGAGCAGAGGACTCACCGCGACGGGCGACGACAGCGATCGTCGGCTCGTCCAGACCGGCCCAGAAACCACCGTCGACCGTGAACAGGTCACGACCAGGCCAGTGGAACGTGCTCTGGACCTCGAAGTTCCGCAGACGTCCACCGAATTTCAACTCGTGCGAGGAGTTGCCCGCGTTGAAGAAGTAGGAACCGTCGATCTTGAACTCCGTCGACGGGCGACTGGCGGGACCGGAGAGGTAGCTGTTCTGCCACACACCGTTCGCATCCCAGGCCGTCTCGGTGGCGTCGGCACAACTGCCGGCCGCGATGCAGGCCTTGGAAACCAGTGAAAAGCCGCCATCGACCTTGGACCAGGAACCGCCAAGGAAGAAGCTGGAGCTGAAGACGTGGGTGTCTTCGAATTTGTAGATCGCCGTCGGACCACGCTGATCCCAGGTGGTAGGTGCCGGACGGGTGGGACCGGCGTTGCGACCGAACTTTTGCTTGTCACCGTTGTTCCAGGAACCGACGAACGAGTTCGGACTGGCGATCTGCCAGTTGAACTTGAACGCGGTGTTCTCGAGAATGGTGTCGTCGTTCTGCACGGCACCCGGGTCAGCACCACCGGTCTTGTTGGCGATTTGGTTCTGGCCAAACGAGCCCCAGAACCACAGACGATCACGCAAGACGGGACCGCCGGCCTCGAAGCCATAGTCCGTGATCTTGCCGACGCTGTTGCCGACGAAGCCGCTCTGGTTCTCGGCCAAACGGTCGTCTGGCGGCTGGATGAACGGTACCTCCTGCTCCAAAACGCCGCCGAAGTAGTCGCCCTGGGTCCGCAAGAAACGGGCCGACCCACGGAACTCGTTGGTGCCACGCTTCGTCACCAGGTTCACGGAGACGCCGGCCGCCGACTTGGTGACATCGCTGCCGCCGGTCGTGAACTGCATCTCGGTGAACTGATCGAAGTCCCAGTAACTGGGAGAGGCACCGACGGCCGCCATGTCGGTCGTCTCGACACCGTCGACCAAGAAGGCGTTCTCGGTCGTCGGAGACGCCAGGGGCGCGGAAAGCAGATTGCTGACCACTCTGGTTGCCGCCGACGTTGATCCGGTCGACCATCACACCAGGTGTCTGGCTGACGATCGCCCACGGGTCACGCGCGGTCGGGATCGTTTCGAGCTCGACCTGGGTCACCGTGGTACCGGTTTTCATTTGCCGTTCGTCCAACAAGGGACTCTCTGAGGTCACGGTGATGACCTCACCGATGGCCTCGGCCAGCGCCACCTCGATGCTCACGTTTCTCCCGGCGCGGACATTGATCGTCGGATACTCGACGGTCGAGAAGCCCTCGAGGGAGCAACGGAGAGCGAAGTTGCCTGGATCCAAGCCCAGCCAACGGACCTCTCCAGCGGCGTTCGAGACCTGCAGTCGCGGGGCGCCGCCACCGCTCAGCTCACAAGTCACACCGGGCAGCGAGTTGCCGCCTGTGTCCTTGATCTTGGCGAAGACGTTACCGGTCTCTTCCTGAGCCAGTACGCCAGCCGCGCTGCCGAGCAGGAGGACGACTCCCAAGGCAACGAACTTTTGCCATTTACTACGGTTCATACACAAACCTCCTTGGTTATGTGCGATTTGGGGTTCCGACACACTCGGGTCCCCTTATTTCACGCTTGTTGATAGATCGAGGATGCATTGACACCCCCACATTTGCCACGGTAAAAGCCCAGCCAGTCTTTCTGGATGAGCAAAGTTTATTCAGCATCGTACACCCTGTCAAGCAAGGGGTCTGCCAACTCTTGAGTTTTCTGGTATGAACCTTGTAAGACGTTCTTTTGCAGATACTTAGATGACTGTTCGAGCGCTCATCAGAGACCGCCTGGTGGAGGGGATTCGGAATGTTGAACCGGTTCTATCCAGAATTTTGGATAATGGGTTCTGGAAACGAACGGAGACGGTTGAGAATCGTGTTGTTTCGTGGTCTTCCGGTCCGGACAGTCGAGATAGAAACGACCAGTTTCTGCTAGCGTATCAGGCGACGGGAGAGACCTTTTCTCCGATCCGTTCGTATGAAGGAGCAGAGTCGTGCGGAGAGTGAAGATCAAAAGAACCTGGTTTGCCGCCTTGGGCCTTCTGGCGGTCACTTGCACCGCTTATGAGCCTTTCGATACGGAGGCCCACCTCAAGAAGACGGGTCTGGAGCGCGTTCCAGCGGACCTCCGGGACCAGGTGCGAATCCCATATGAGCTCGATGAGACCACGCTGGCCGAGCTCCAGCGGGTGCTCAGTCCGGCCGGCAGCGAGACGCGGCGCACCGAGCAGATCGTCAGCTTCATCTTTAGCGACCTGGATCTCGAGTATGTTCTTACCCCCACCAAGGATGCCAACGAGACCTTTGTCACGCCGGTCGGGCAATTGCCTGTCTTTCGTCAATCTCTTTGTGGGTATCGCCCGGCAGTCAGCGCCTCAATCCGTTCTATGTCGAGGTCGAGGACTACCAGCGCTGGAATTACAGCGAGGGTGTGGTCATCAGTCGGGGCCACATTGTCGCCGGTATCAATGTCGACGGAGAGCTGTCCACCTTCGATTTCCTGCCCTATCGTCCCAAGGGTTATCGCGATTTCGATCCCATCGATGACATCACCGCGATGTCTCATTTCTACAACAATCTGGGTGCCGAAGCCCTTCTGGACGAGGACATCGAGACCGCGAGGGAGAATCTGCAGATTGCCTACGCTCTGGCAGCCCGACTTTGAAAAGGCCATCAACAATCTCGCCGTCGTGTATCTGCGAACCGGCGAGACCCAGGAAGCCCTGGATCTCCTGGAGCGTGGTCTCGATCTCCATCCCGCCAGCGTGCCGCTGCTGAGCAATCAGGCCCGGGCCCTCCAGGAGTTGGGGCAACTCGATCGGGCGACCGAGATCTTCGACCAGATCGAAGAGGTCAACCAGTCGAATCCCTACTTCTACATCTACCGAGGCGAGCTGGCGCTGAGCCAGGGGGATACCCAGACCGCCCTCACCTATATGCGCAGGGCCCTGCGCACCGATAGCGAAGTTCCCGGAGGTTCACCTGGGGTTGGTCAAGGTCTTTCTGGCCGTCGGCGACATGCAGCGCGCCCGCCACCATCTGCGAGCGGGCTCTGCGGCTCGACGCGACCAACGCGGAGGCGCGCAAGTACGCCGCCATGTTGCAGGGCGCTGGTCCGAGGCCCCAAGGCGATTCATGAGGCTAGCCCCGACGAGCAATCTGGATCGTGGTCGGGGCTCTGTTCGGCAACCCTCTGTTGATCGCTCAAGCGGCGCCGGGCGATCCCTACGCCTGGGTCGCTTCGATGCTGTCGGACGACGCGGTCCGTACGCGAATCCGCAGCCGATGCGCTCGCGGACAACGGGAGTCTGTCGATGGTGCCCGCCCTGGTGGACGCGGTCTTCTTTACACCGCGATCCTCGCGGCGGCAGATCCTCGGTCTGCTGGCATCGCTGACCGGTGAGGAGCTCCAGGACTACTACGAATGGGTGGAGTGGGTGGGTGCCCACGGGGAGATCGAGCCCGCGGCTGGCTATTGGGACTGGAAGCTGTCTCTGCTGGCTCGGATCGATCCCCAGTATCGAACCGTGTTCTATCAGGGCGCCCCGACACGGATTCGCCTGGAAGAGATCGTTTGGGGTGGCGTGCCTCTGGCGGGGATTCCCGCGCTGGACGATCCGCCGACCCTCGCCGGATCGGCGGCTCGGTATCTGAAGAAGCGGGAGAGGGTCTTCGGATTGGTCCTGAATGGTGAGGCGCGGGCCTACCCGGTCCGGATCCTCTCTTGGCATGAGCTACTCAACGATCGCTTGGGTGGAGAGCCGATCGCCTTGAGCTTCTGCACGCTGTGTGGATCCGGGATCTTCTACTCGACGCGGACACCGAATGGGGGTGCCCACCGATTCGACACCTCCGGGTTGCTCTACCGCAGCAACAAACTGATGGTCGATCGGCAGTCTCGGACCCTGTGGAGCAATCTGACGGGGGAGCCGGTGTTGGGCAGGCTGGCGCGGATTCCACAGGGGCTCCAGATGCTTCCCGGCACGCTGACGACCTGGGAGTCGTGGCTGCGCGAGAATCCGCAGACCACGGTTCTGGACCTGGAGGCGATCCGGAGCCCAGATGCGACCCCGGTACAGCTATGACTATCGTCCCGGAGCCGCGGAGAGGTCTCGACGCGGGGTCTCGTTCCCGGTCTGGTTGAAGAGCGACATCCTGGAGCGCGATACGCAGGTCTTCACGTTGCGACTGGCAGAGGGTGCGAAGGCCTATCCGGTGGATCGTGTCCTCGAGACTGGCATTGTCAACGACCGGATCGGCACCGAGCCGATCCTGGTAATCGGGGACAGGGCCAGCGGCTCGGTGCGAGCGTATCGGCGCGGCACCTACCGGTTCGAAAGGACCCGCGAGGGGTGGCTGGAAGACAACCTTGGGGGTCGATGGTCCGTAGAAGAGGAGGGCCTACGCAACCTGGACGGCTTCCCAAACGACATCGGTCTTGGAGAGGCTCGCGGGTCACGTGGCGCTGTGGTTCGGGTGGTATGGCTTCTACCCCCAGACGGAAGTGTGGTTGGAATAGGTTGACCAAGGGATGGTGTAGACTGATATTCAGGTCTACCTTGAAGGCGGGCGGTTCGAGTGACGGGTGGTGCCGCCCGGTAAATCAGGAGACATGGCATGAGAGGTACCCCGACAAGCAGTTCTCGCGAGCCTTCTCCTGGTCATGGTGGCGGGCTCGCCGTTCCTCGCGCGCCCAGCCCTGGCGCAAGACCCCGACGAGACCTTCGAGGAGACCACCGAAGTCCTCGAGGTCGAAGTGCCCGTCAACGTCATCAGCAAGGACGGGGAGCCGATTCGCGATCTCGGCATGCAGGATTTCAAGATCTTCGACGAGGGCGAGCCGCAGGAGATCGTCGGCATGCGGGTGGTCGATCTGGACATCATCGAGCCGACTCAGAACTCGGTTGGAGATCGAACGAGCTGTCCCGCCAGCGGCGCGGCGGCACTTCCTGCTTCTGTTCGACCTCTCCTTCTCGACTCCGACTGCTGTCGTCCGGGCCCGGGAGGCCGCCCGGCAATTCGTGCTGGAGCAGCTTCATCCGACGGATCTGGCTGCCGTCGCGACCCACACGGTCGAGAACGGCGGACGCCTGCTGGTCACGTTCACCCCCGATCGTGCCCAGGTCATCCGCGCCATCGATACCCTGGGAGCGCCACGCTTCATGCAGCTCGCACGGCAGGATCCCCTGCGCTTCTTGATCGAAGATCCGACAATAGAGGGATTCGGCGCGAGCCCCGGCGTCAGCGATACCAGCGCCCTCAGTGCCAATCAGCAGAGCCTCGTCGAGCATATCCGGGTCATTGCCAACGAGATGGCCAAGACCGAGAAGAGCTTCAACCGGGGGAGGATCTCATCCTGGTCTCGGTCGATGGGCGGGCTGGCGCGGCTCATGGACAACATCAAGGGACGCAAACACGTCGTCTACTTCACGCAAGGATGGGACGGCACATTGCTGTTTGGCCGCACTCCCAGCATGGACGACCCCGCGTTTCGGGAGGACCTACAAGCGTTGCAGACCGGGCAATACTGGTGGGTCGACACCGACAATCTGTACGGCAATACCCAGCTGCAGATGGATATGGTGGAGATGATCGAACAGTTTCGACGCGCCGACTGCGTCATCCAGACGGTGGACATTTCGGGTCTGACGGCGGATCCGGCACAGGCGGAGCGCAATCGAGAGGCGACCCGGGCGGCCCTGTTCTACATTTCCAACGATACCGGCGGGGCTCTCTTTCAGGATGCCAATGATTTTGGTGACCAGCTATCGAAGATTCTGGAGCGCTCGGCGGTCACCTACCTGTTGACCTTCCGGCCGGCAGGTGTCGAGTGGAATGGCGAATTCCACCGTCTGAAGGTCAAGGCCGATGTGCCCGGTAGCGCCAAGCTGAGCTACCGACAGGGCTACTATGCGCCCCGACCCTGGCAGGCTCTCCATCCGCTCGAGAAGAAGCTGATGGCCTCCGATGCCATCGCCGGCGCGGAGGCGAGACACGACCTGCGGATCGATGTTCTGACAGCCGCTTTTCCAGCCAGCGAGAAAGCGGCCTACCTGCCGATCATCATCGAGGTCAGCGGGCGCGATCTGCTGGCCGGTCAGGATGGAGCCCAGCTGCCGGTGGAGTTCTATACCTACGCCTCCAATCAACACGGCGAGATGAAGGATTTCTTTACTCAGATGGTGACCCTCGATCTGTCGAAGGGTCGCGATACCTTTGTCGATACGGGGCTGAAGTACTACGGTCACCTCGATCTGCCACCAGGGAAGTACCTGCTGCGAATCCTTGGTGCGCAATGCCGCACCGGTCGATCCGGCGTCGAGACGCTGGCCGTCGATGTTCCCGAGTACGAAGACGCCCAACCGGTCCTGCTGCCGCCGTTCTTTGTCGACAAGGGCAAGGATTGGTTCCTGGTGCGGGAAAATTCGAGCGCCCAGACCGCAGACAGTCTGTGGTGTATCCGTTCACGGTCAACGGCGAACCCTACATCCCGGCTGCCTCGCCGTCGTTGACGGAGCGGGAGGAGGCCGCGGTTTGCCTGGTGGCCTACAATATCGGGGAGGGTGAGATTCACCTGGACAGCACCATCGTCGCGGAGGACGGCGAGATCATTGATTCTGATGTCCTGGCGTTACGCGAGCGCACCATCACCGGTATTGAGGGCCTCGACAAGCTCTTGGCCACGTTTCGTCCGGTCGGCCTCGAGGCCGGTAACTACACCCTCGAGGTGGCATTGCGCAACCTCTCGTCAGGGGCCATCGAGACCAACTCGATCCCCTTTGCCTGGGGCGTCAGCAACTAGACCCGCGATACTCTCGGGTCCGATTCTTGCTTGTGACGACCGACGGTCGCTACACAATACCCTGTTCTGGAGGTCGATATGCTCAGGATTCTATCGCTAGTGTTTTCGTTGGTACTGGCCGGTGCGATGGCCAGCTCCGGTCAACAACCGAGCCGTTTCGAGGATGTGACCGATGTCGTGGTCGTCGAGGTGCCGGTGCAGGTGATCCGGGACGGCGAGCCGGTGCGGGGACTGACGGCCGACAACTTCCAGATTCTCGATGGCGGGAAGAAGCGCGACATCATCGGTTTCGACGTCATGGATCTCACCCTGACCGACGCGGCGGGTAGACCGGCAACGGTTCCGAGCACCGCGGCGAGGCGACATTTCCTCTTCTTCTTCGACCTGTCGTTCTCCGATCCGGGGGCCATCGTGCGAGCGCGACAGGCGGCGACGGATCTTCTGGACACGGCCTTACATCCGTCCGATCTGGTGGCCGTAGCGTCCTATTCTCGGGTCACAGGGGCGCGCTTGGTGCTTGGGTTCACCCCCGACCGGATGCAGGCGAAGTTCGCCATCGACACCCTGGGGTTGCCGCAACTCGTCGAGGCCAAACGCGATCCTCTGGGACTGATTCTGACCGATGATCGAGATCCCATCGGGGGCTCTGACACCCCTGGGGCGGGGGCGGGGACAGGTATTGCCGGGAGACCGGACCCCGAAGCCGAGATCCAGGAGATTCTGGCAAATATGGAGGGTATCGATCGACGGGCCACCAATCGCAACGAGATCCTGGCTCTCACGGGCGCCCTGACCGAATTCACCGAGTTCATGAAGAACATCGATGGTCGCAAGTATGTGGTGTACTGTCGAAGGGTTCGACAGCTCCATCCTGTTGGGCGCGCGCGGCAGCACCGCCGCGGAACAGGCGAAGATCGCGGAGACCAATGAGGCCGCGATGGCCGGTCGCTATTGGGAGGTCGATTCCGACGAGAGGTTCGGCAACACCGACATGCAGAACCAGCTCACCCAGATGATCCGCGGGTTCATCGAAGCGGACTGCACCATCCAGGCAGTCGACATCGGGGGTCTGGCAGCGAGTGAGGCATCGGTGGTTCGCCAGAGCAACACGCAGGACAGCCTGTTCATCATGGCCAACGACACGGGTGGTGAGTTTTACCAGAACTTCAACGACCCCGGGAAAGCCATGAACACCATGCTGGAGCGCACGAGTGTGACCTATGTGCTCGCGTTTCAACCGCAGGACCTCGAAGATGACGGCAGGTTTCGCAAGCTGAAGGTCAAGCTCGTGGGCGGTCCCAAGGGGACGCGGGTGGTCCATCGACCTGGCTACTTCGCCGCCAAGGAGTACAGCGAGATGAACGGCTTGGAGCGTCAGATGGCGGGGGCTTCGGCGATCATGGGTGCCGCCGGCGGACTGGTTGACAGCAGTGTTCTGGCGGCGCCCTTCAATGTGGGTGCGGCCACCGCCTATGTGCCGGTGCTGCTCGAAATCGATGGCCCGAGCCTGATGGCGGGGACCTCGGGAAACGTCTTGCCGACGGAGATCTACATCTACGCGATCGCTTCCCAGGGCACCGTCCGGGACTTTCTGGCTCAAGCCCTGCCGATGGATCTGTCCAAGGCTGGAGCTGCTCTCGAGCAGTCCGGCTTCAAGTACTTCATGCACTTCGATCTGCCCCCCGATGACTACGAGATTCGGACGTTGGTGCGCAACGGCACGACCGGAGCGAGCGGGGTCGCGAACGCCCGCATCACGGTGCCGGATTTCGACCAGGCGGAATCTCTGATGTTGCCGCCGTTCTTTCCCGAGCCGGCGGGCAAATGGCTCATGGGACGGGAGGACGCGTCGAGACAAGGCAACTACCCCTATCCCTTCATGGATCAGGGCGCGGCCTACATCCCCGCGGCCCGGCCGGCGGTGCAGTCAGGGCAGGCGGCCAGAGTTTCCCTCGTGACCTACAACTTGGGCGACGGGATACCCGAAGCCAAAGCGGCGATCTTCGACTTCGAGGGCAATCGACTCGGAGACGTGCCCATCGTTCTGGAACGTCAGGAGGCAGGAGACGATCCAGGCATGACCCGCTATGGAGCGACCTGCGAGATACCGGATGTTGGAGCGGGTTTCTACAAGCTGGAGGTCACGCTGGAGGATCCGACGAGCGGCGGTCAGCAGACCAGCGCCATCGATCTCCAGGTGGTGGGCTGAGCCCCGACGCTGATCATGCGCCGGAACCTCTGGGGCCAGTTCGCTCTGGTCGGGCTGCTCATCTGGGCCTGTGGCTCTCCCACCCCTGAGAGTCCTGAGCGGGAAGATGCCGATCGGCCTGGGCCGGTGCACGACCGCTGAGGTCTCGACGGGAGATGCCAGCCCTTCGGTCGACAACATCTTGTTGATCACCATCGATACCCTGCGCTGGGATGCCCTCGGTTTCAGTGGCAACGGCAGGAGTCGGACACCTCATCTCGATCGGTTGGCGGCCAGCGGACTAGAGTTTCGTGACGCCCATGCCCACAATGTCGTAACCCTGCCCTCCCACGCCAACATCTTGACCGGTCTCTACCCTTACCAGAACGGGATTCGAGACAACAAGGGGTTCGTGTTGCCCGAGTCGATTCCGACAGCAGGCGACGCTTCTGTCGGCGGCGGGCTTTCGCACCAGGCGCCTTTGTCGGCGCCTTTCCACTGGATTCCCGTTTTGGTCTGGACCGAGGATTCGAGGTCTATGACGACGAGGTCCCCGAGGGCTCGCGTCCGACGGAGATGGTGCCGGCTGAGCGCCGCGGGGACGAAGTGGTATCCCTGGCTAGCGAATGGTGGCAGAGCCATGCGGGCGAGCGTCGATTCCTATGGGTTCATCTCTACGATCCCCACGCGCCCTATCTGCCAGCCGAGCCCTTTGCCTCCGAGTTCTCGGACAACCCCTATCTGGGTGAGGTCGCCGCGGTGGATACCTACTTGTGGCCACTCTTGGAGCGTCACCTCCAGGGCGAGGAGGCGTCTACTCTCATCGTCCTGACCTCCGATCATGGCGAGGCTCTGGGCGACCACGGCGAGTCGACCCACGGTCTGTTCGCCTACGAGGCGACCCTGAAGGTACCGCTGATTGTCTGGCATCCCGGTATCGAGCCGTCGAGCAGCCAGAGGCCGGCAGGTCATGTCGATATTCTACCCACCCTTCTCGACGCCGCAGGAGTCGATGTTCCAGCTGGGTCTGCCGGGCGAATCGCTGCTCCGCTCAGGGTCCGAGCCAGCGGGCCAAGTCACCTATTTCGAAGCGCTTACGCCAACCTTGGAGCGCGGCTGGGCGCCTCTGCGCGGGATTTTGAGCGACGGTCGAAAGTACATCTCCACGCCCGTGCCGGAGCTCTATGATTTGCGGGCGGATCCAGGGGAGTCGCGAAATCTGTTTACTGAGCAGCGACAGCAGGCCGACGAGCTGGCACGAGAGCTCCCCGAGGAATCTGTGTGGCCTCCCGAGCAGGACGAAGTCGACCCCGAAACCGCGGCCGCGCTGCAGTCGCTGGGTTATCTGGGAGGTCGAGCGCCCGCCAAAAAGCGTTACACCGAAGCCGACGATCCGAAAAACCTGGTGCACCTGGACACCAAGATGCACCAGGTCGTAGACCTCTACCATCAGGGACGACTGGACGAAGCCGAGACGGTTGTGCGAGAGGTGGTGGAGGAGCGGCCCGATATGGGGTTGGCGTACTATTTCTGGGCACAGGTGAAGTTGGAGCAGGGACGCCTGCCCGAGGCCATCATGGTCATGAATAGAGCGCGGGATCTCGGTGTGGCAACTCCTGCCTTGTTGCGACAGCTGGGGCTTTCCCTGGCGGCAGTGGGCGAGGCCGGAGAGGCGGTTCCTTTGCTGCAACCGCTGGCGGAAACCGGCGACGTCGATGCCCTCAATGCATTGGGGCTGATCTTGTCGGAAGGCGGCGACCAGGTCCAGGCACGGCGGGTGTTGGAGCGGGTCTTCGACACCGATCCTCGCAATCCGGTCACCCATCAACATCTCTCTCTGGTGGCCCTGAGGGAAAGCGACTGGGCCCGGGCACGGGACGAGGCCAACAAAGCTCTGGAGCTCAACAGAGATCTGCCTCTGGCCTGGAACTACCTGGGTACTGCCGAGTACAACCTGGGCTCCCCGCGGCAGGCGCTCGATGCCTGGGACCAGGCACTGGCTCTGGAACCTGACAATCTCGATGTCCTCTACAACATGGCGGTCGTGGCCTCGGAAGTCGGCGATCGCGCCCGCGCCCGCCGAGCCCTCGACAGCTTCATCGCCATCGCCCCCGCCGATCAGTACGGTCCCGACATCCAACGGGCCAAGAACCTACTCCGCCAACTCGGTGGCTAGCGACCGGCCTTCATACCGGGATCTGCTCTTCGGCGTAGGGGCGGGGCTTGTCCCCCAGCACGCGGGCCGGCACAGGGGCCCACCGCCCGAGGCCGGCGTGGAAGCCGGCCACTACAGACTAGCCATCGGAATCGCCAGTGGATCAAATGCCGTCTTGGAGACTCTGCCTCGGACCTCGATCGTCTTGGACCACGCCGCCAGATTCGAACTCTTCAGGCAGAGGACCCAG
>CAVRAU010000010.1:0-54210 GCA_963719055.1 uncultured Acidobacteriota bacterium
CCTGGATCAGAGACATATGAGACAGCGGTAGTCGTCGTCGGGGCTGTGTGTAGCTGTGGGAATCCCGTCAGGGATTTCCAAAGGGCTGTGGGAAGGGTGGGAGGCGGTTGGGAGGGTGTGGGGCCTGCCGCGCTTTCCATCAGGCCTGTCAGCTTCCACAGCCCTTGACAGACAGCAAAAGGGGGCCGACCCTTGGGTTTGACGAAAAACCAAACCAGAGCAGAACTCTGGGAAAGGGAGGCCCCTTGAGAATCTTCGCACTCGACCGTTCGTTCTACAAGCTCTACCGACAAGACATCGCCCAGCTGGGCCCCGAAGCGAGCGAGCGGCTGCGGCTCGTGCAGGGTTTCGAGCGGCTGCGTCGCCGGGGGATCAGCGGTGAGGAGGCCGCCGAGGTCCTGGGACCCAGCCGGGCCACGATCTACCGCTGGAAGAAGCGCCTGGCAAGCTCGGGGCCTCGCGGTTTGGAGCCTGGCTCGCGGCGACCCCGTACGGTTCGCCGGCCTGCCTGGTCTCCCGAGCTCGTCTCCCGCGTCGAAGCCCTGAGGAAGGCGTTTCCTGCCTGGGGCAAGGAGTCGCTCAGCCCGCTGCTCGAGGCCGAGGGCTTCGGGGTCTCGGAGGCCACTGTCGGACGTATCCTCCGACATCTGATGGATCGCGGAGTCATCCTGCGCGTGCGCACCCGGCGCCAGAAATACCGCCGGGCTCGCCGGATGCGACGTTTCTATGCCCAGAGACTGCCCAAATCCTGCCCCAAGCCCACGCAAGCGGGCCAACGCATCCAGATCGATACCCTGCATCTGGGCCTCGAGCCCGGCCGCTGGCTCAAACACTTCTCGGCCGCCTGCCCGGTGTCGCGCTGGACCGTCGCCGATGTCTACGATCGAGCCACCAGCACCTCGGCAGCCCGTTTCCTGACCAAGGTCCTCGGACAAACTCCGTTCCCCATCGAGGGAATCCAAGTCGACGGGGGCAGTGAATTCATGGCCGCTTTCGAAACCGCTTGTCAAAACCATGGCATTCCCCTCTATGTGCTGCCACCCAAGAGCCCCAAACTCAACGGTACGGTCGAACGCATGCAGGAGACCTGGAGAGGCGAGTTCTACGAAGCCTATGACCTGCCCACCACCGTCACCGAGCTCAGACCCCTCGTCCAACGATTCCAGAATCTCTACAACACCTACAGGCCACACCAAAGCTTGCAACGACAAACTCCCGCACGCTATCTTCAAAAACTACTGCCCGGGGTCCGCCTACCACCACTTGTCTCACATGTCCTGAGCTAGGACACGAACTTGCTCACCAGGCACCGACGAGTCTAGACTCGGGGAGTGAAGCGACGTTCAGGAACTGGATTGAGTGTCGCAATCGGACTCGCGATACTCATCTTCGCCTCCAGCGCCTTTGCCGAGAAGCCCGAGACGCGGACCATCGAGTACCTGGGAAGGGAGCGCACGTACCTCCTCTTCGTACCCGAGCAGGAGCCAGACCCCGAACCGATGCCGCTTCTTCTAATCCTGCACGGATCTGGTAGAGACGGCATGTCGGTGATGGAGAAGTGGCAAAAGCTCGCTGCCAACGAGGGAGTCGTCGTGGCGGCGCCCAACTCGCTCGAGCCAAAGGTCTGGATCGCACCGGCCGACGGCCCCGACCTACTGCGTGACATCGTCGAGTGCCTCAAGGCAAGCTTGCCGATCGATCCGAGGCGGGTCTACATCTGGGGTCACTCGGGAGGGGCGTCCTTCGCGCTCCAGATGGCGGTTGCCGAGTCGGAGTATTTCGCCGCGGCGGCGGTGCACGCCGGCCGATTGCATCCCGAGTCGTATCCGATGGCCGACGAGGCGAAGCGGAAGATCCCGATCAAGATTGTCGTCGGGACCGAGGACCGGTACTTTCCGCTGGAACGGGTCCGGGCCACACGCGACGCTTTGGCGGAGCGCGGTTTTCCGGTCGAGCTGACTGAGATCGAAGGGCACACTCACCAGTACTACGATCTGGCCACGAAGATTAACAAGCAGAGCTGGGGGTTTCTCCAGACTCACGCTCTCGAGGACGAGCCCGGGTACGTGCAATACCTATTCGAGTAGTCTGCGGGCAGGTGGGGCGAAGCCCCATTTCGTTCCTGGGGCGACAGGTTGACGGCGTTCCGCGCCTCAAGTCTGGCGGTCTGAGTCGACCGAAGTGGCGCACTGCTTCTGCGACCGAGTCGTAGATCGGGATCATTCTGTCGAGCTCGGTTCTTCGGAAGATCTCGCGGAGTTTGGGTGTCAGGTTTGCAAGCACCACCTCGAGCCTGCTCCGGCGGTGAGCCGAAACGCGGCGACGACCTCCCCTATGCCAGACGAGTCCACCTTCTCGAGGGTGCGCAGGTCCAGGATCAGGCCCTGTCGTCCCTTTTCGATCTGTCGTTGAACAAGCGTTTCGAGGAGACTCGCGCTCGCCAAGACTTCTGGACGACCGTCGCGCTCGAGCTTCAGGACCTCGAGGTCAGACTCTTCCCCGTCAGGGGTCGTTTGGAGAATCTCGACTGCGAGCCCGGAGGGCCCGGCCCGTTTTCGAATTGAGGCGAAGAATCCAAGTGTTCATGAGATCTGTTCCATTCGAGCGATGTCTGGGTTCTCGCTTGCCCCGAGCAGAATCCTCGTCGGGAAATTCAAGGCTCCTGATTATGAGTAGTAGTCTCTGCCTGTCATCTGAGACAGCGGATTCGAAAGATTCTGGCCAGCATTCGACGCCTCCAGACACGAATCAGAGATCAGGTGAAGGAGACGGCCGGAGAAATGTGGCACGGAGTGGTAATCTGAACCCGCGTCAGACGGTCGAATTATCTCAAGGCGAGTCTTGATCCCATGATTGATATCGACGGCACCCGGTTGACCCTGGAAGACTTCCGGTCGATCGTGGATCATGGTGGAGCCTGTAGTCTGTCCGAGTCGGCCCGGCAGAAGGTCCAGAGAGCCCGTGACTTGATCGAGGAGGTGACGAGTCATGGGGAGGACACCCCGGCGGTCTATGGTGTCAACACAGGATTCGGCGATCTGTCGAAGGTCCGCATCCCCAGTGATCAGACCCGGTTGTTGCAGCGACGCCTGGTGCGGAGCCATGCCGCTGGGGTCGGAGCGCCGCTGCCGGAAAGGGCAGTTCGGGGAATGCTTCTGTTGCGGGCGAATACCTTGGCCCAGGGTCACTCCGGCGTGCGACCCGAGTTGATCGATCGACTTCTGGAGATGCTCGCTCGGGGGGTCTTGCCGGTCGTTCCCAGTCGCGGCTCGGTGGGCGCCAGTGGGGATCTGGCACCTCTGGCTCATCTGGCCCTGCCCTTGATCGGGGGTGGCAAGGCCCGTTTCGATGGCAAGGAAATGAACGGCAAGGAGGCGATGAACCGGGCAGGTCTCGATCTGTTGAAGCTGGAGCCCAAAGAGGGCCTCTCCCTTATCAACGGCACCCAGGCCATGACTTCGCTGCTGGCTATCGCGGTGATGGACGCGCAACGTCAACTGAAGATCGCGGATGCGGTGGGTGCCCTCAGCACCGACGCCTTGCTGGGCACCGACACCCCCTTCGATCCTCGACTCCATGCGCTGAGGCCCCATGCCGGCCAGGTGGCCAGCGCGGCCAATCTCTGGCAACTGATGCAGGGCTCCGAGCTGCGGGAATCTCACCGCCGTGGCGACTCACGGGTCCAGGATCCGTACTCGATTCGCTGCATGCCCCAGGTCCATGGCGCCGCACGGGACGTCTTGAGCGATGTGGAGAAGCGTCTGACCATCGAGATGAACGCGGTCACCGACAACCCCCTGGTCTTCGCTGAAGACCGAGAGATCCTCACGGGTGGCAACTTTCATGGCGAGCCCATGGCCATGGCGGCTGACTTCCTCGCCATCGCCATCGCCGAGATCGGTTCCATCAGCGAGCGTCGCATCGACAAGCTCACCGATCCGGTGTTCTCTGGGTTGCCGGCGTTCTTGACCGAGAATCCCGGGTCTGAACTCGGGGTTCATGATGGCTCAGGTCACGGCGGCAGCTCTGGTGAGCGAGAACAAGGGTCTGGCTCACCCGGCCAGTGTCGATTCCATCCCCACCTCCGCCGAAAAGGAGGACCATGTCTCGATGGGCATGGGGGCGGCCCTGAAATTGCAGCAGGTGATCTCCAATGTTTGGAGCGTTCTCGCCATCGAGCTCCTCGCCGCGGCCCAGGGCATCGATTTGCGCCGGCCGCTGCGGTCGAGCCCGCCACTGGAAGCGCTACACGCCGGGAATCCGTGCTCACGTCGACAAATGGGGTGACGATCGGGAGCTGGCCCCGGATATCGCCCGAGCGAGACCTATCTCCAATCGTCTATCGATCCCGTCATTCAAGACCTCTTGTGAAGGGAGGCAGCGCCTGCCATGACCACCACAGCACCGACCATTCGCGCGCCCACGGGGGACAGAGCTCACCTGCAAGGGCTGGCAGCAGGAAGCCGCCATGCGCATGCTGATGAACAATCTCGACCCGGAAGTGGCCGAGCAGCCGCAGGATCTGATCGTCTATGGAGGCTCCGGCAAGGCGGCCCGCTCCTGGGAGTGCTATGAAGCGATCGTGGCCACTTTGAAGCGTCTGGAGAACGACGAGACCCTGATCGTGCAATCGGGCAAACCGGTGGCGGTGTTTCGGACTCATCCGAACGCGCCGCGAGTGCTTGATCTCGAACGCCATGTTGGTGCCGCATTGGGCCACGGCCGACGAGTTCCGCCGTCTCGAAGGACTCGGGCTGACGATGTTCGGCCAGATGACTGCCGGCTCGTGGATCTACATTGGTACCCAAGGAATCTTGCAGGGAACCTACGAGTCGCTAGCCGAGGCCGCACGGCAGAAGTTCGGAGGCTCCTTGCGGGGCCGTCTCACCGTCACCGCGGGTCTGGGTGGAATGGGTGGAGCACAGCCGTTGGCCGTGACGATGAACGAGGGCGTGTGTTTGGTGGCCGAGGTGGACCCGCATCGGATCGAGCGTCGCATCGAGACCCGCTACCTGGACGAAGTGGCGCCGGATATCGACCAAGGCCATCGAGATGTCCTTGGCAGCCAAAGTGGAAGGCAAGGCCGTTTCGATCGGCGTCGAGGCCAATGCGGTGGACCTGCTGGCGGCGCTGGTGCAGAAGGGAATCGTTCCCGACGCGCTGACCGATCAGACGTCAGCCCATGACGCCCTCGAGGGCTATGTGCCCCACGGGATCACGTTCGAGCAGGCAGTGGAGCTGCGGCGGCAAGACCCCGACCGCTATGTCGAGCAGGCCATGGCGTCGATGGCGCAGCACGTCCGCCACATGTTGACCCTGCAGGATATGGGGGCTGTGACCTTCGACTATGGCAACAACCTCAGGGGCCAGGCTCTCGAAGCAGGGGTCGAGAACGCGTTCGATATCGGTGGGTTCGTGCCCATGTTCATCCGTCCCTTGTTCTGCGAGGGCAAGGGTCCATTTCGATGGGCAGTCCTCTCTGGGGACCCGGCGGATCTGGCGGCGACCGACGAGGCGATTCTGGAGCTCTTCCCGGAGGACGAGGCGCTCTCCCGCTGGATTCGCATGGCGAGCGAAAGAGTCGCGTTTCAGGGCCTGCCAGCCCGCATTTGTTGGCTTGGATATGGCGAGCGCGCCAAGGCCGGCCGGGCATTCAACGACCTGGTTGCCAGTGGCAAGATCTCGGCACCCGTGGTCATCGGCCGGGATCATCTCGACTGCGGTTCGGTGGCGTCGCCCAACCGGGAAACCGAAGGGATGAAGGATGGTTCGGATGCCATTGCCGACTGGCCTGTTCTCAATGCCTTGTTGAACGCTGTCAACGGGGCCACCTGGGTTTCGGTCCATCACGGAGGCGGGGTCGGGATCGGCTACTCGCTCCACGCCGGGATGGTGATTGTGGCCGATGGCACCGAGGAGAGTGCGCAGCGGCTGGAGCGAGTGCTGACAGGCGATCCCGGTCTCGGGGTTGTCCGTCATGCCGATGCCGGTTACGAAGAGGCCATTGCCCACGCCCGCGATTGCGGAATCGATCTGCCGATGCTCGACTAGCCAGCATGCGGTCCATCCCGAGGCTCGAAGCTCTGATCCCCGTCGCCATGGCGGCGAGTCTGCTGCTCCCGGGGCTCGGAGCCCTTCTCGCTTTCGTTGTCCTCGCAGTGTTCTGGTGGCTGAGCCGGCGGCAACAGGGCCGGTCGACCTGGCAGGCGCTCTGGCCCGTCGTCGTCGTGGTGTGTCTTGGAGTCGAAACCGTGACCCTCACGGTGGGCTCAGAACCGAGCCGCCTGCACGATCAAATCACCGAACGCTACAACGAGATCTGGCAGCAGCTCGACGAGACCGCCGAGAGGATCGTCGAACGGTTGGAACCCTACCCGCTGTCGGTTGCGGAGCCCCTGGCGATCTTCGAGATCCTCGAATCGGAAACGGACGCCACCCTCCCTCTCACCTCCACGGTTCTGCTCCTCGACGACCGAGGCACGGTCTTTGCCTGGGCTGGCAAGGGACTGCTGCACGAGATCGAAGACTTGCCGTCGATGACGGCCGGCAGGCACCATCAAGCCAGCTTCAGCGCAGTCACCTTGGTGGCGGTGCAGCGCCTCGGGGTGGCCGGCCGGGTCTGGCACGTGGCGGCGGGCTCGAGCTTACGGACCGAGACCTTTCCGTTTGCTGAGGTAGCCGGGTCCGCTCCAACGTGGACGGTCGTGGCTTCTGGGGCGCAGATCGGAGAGGGGGTCTTGCGCGTCACCTCCAGCGGTGGCCCCGTTCTGGTCTACGAGGAGCCCGAGCTGAGTCGACCCGTGCAAGACTTTCTAGCGCCCACCGGTTGGCGTCGCGCCGCCGTGCTCTTCTGGGGCCTCGGAATGCTGGCTCTTGCCTGGGGGTGGAGCGCCTCTGCGCCGCGCCTCGCCGTCTCGCTGGGACTGGCGGGCGGCTTGTTCCTACTGGGTCTGGCCTCGCACGCGCCACCTTGGGCAGCCTTGTTGCTGGCCGTGGCTGGAGCTTTTGCCTATTGCGGTCGGTTCAACGAGCGGTGGGGCAGCTCCGGGTTGGGAGCGGTCGGGTTGGGCGTCACGGCTGCCGTACTGGCACCGGCCCTGGCCCTTCTGGAAGAGAGGTCCACTGGGATCGCGGACCTCGGGAGTGAACTCTGGTCCAACCCTGGAGATCTGGCAAGGCGTGTCGCTTTGGCGCTGTTGGTCTGGGTTGTGATCAGCATGGTCCCTCGATTCCACGGGCGTCTGAAAGACAGATCGTCGATCTTTCTGGGAGTCTCGCTCACGGCTCTGTTGGCCGCCGCCACGACTCTCGAACACACCTGGGCGGCCTTCGTTCTGTTGCTCGTGTCGGGTGCCGCGATCGCAATCTGGAAGCGGCAATGGGGCCCTGAGGAGACTGCTTCGCCGTGGATCGTGCTCGGTGTCGTGGCGGCTCTGATGGCGGCCACGGGCTGGGAGATCGCGTATCGCTGGACTCAGAAGGAGATGATCAGAGCGACACTTCTGCCGGCGATGGCACCACCGACGGCCCTCGAGATCGAATCCCTGGCTGATGAGATGGAGTCTTTTCTCCGGACCTGGGATATCGATGGTCTGGTGCCCGCCGCTCTCGAAGAGCACTCCCGTCAGGATCTCGCCTTTGAAATCTGGCGCCATTCCCCTCTGTCGCAGTATGGTGGTCTGTCGGCTCTGCGCGTGCTTCCACACGGCGGCGGTCTCTCCTCGTTCTCTTTTGGCTTGCCGCTGAACAAAGAGAGATGGGTGGACTGGTCATCGCCGCTCCTGGGGTCGGTTTCCGTGCCGGCATGGCAGGATGCGGTTCTGGTCGGTGACGGTCAGTTGCCTCGGGGTGGGGAGTCCTGGGCCTATGCCGAATATGCCCTGGCGTTGCAGCCGGGGTTTCGATTGCGCGAGAGGTACCAGGGTGATCTGGCGGAGGTACTGCTGAGGGCGGGGCCCGACGCCGGCGAAGCCGCTCTGAAGGATCTCAGCGGGGCGCTGTATGGTTTGTTTGGGGCCGAGGGTCAGCCCATCGTGTCTCCCTGGCCCCGGCCACCGAAGTTGTCAGACGAGATTCTGGCGGGCGGCGAAGGAGCGCTCCTGACGCCGGATGGTCGTGCCACGGCAGTCAGCGCGGTCGGCGCCGACGGGGTCAGGGTTCTCTTCCTTCCCGATAGGTCCTTTCTGCAGGCCTTGGAGAGAGTCGGCACTCACGCTCTGCCCTCCCTGCTGCTCCTGGGTGCTTTGATGTTGATGTTTCAGTTGCCACGCTGGGCCCGAGCTGGATTCAGGTCCTCCTGGTTCCACCTCTGGCACTCCTACTCTCGGCGCCTGGCTCTGGTCTATTCGGTGTTGTTGCTGGTCCCCCTGGGAATCATCAATTTTCTCGTGATCAGGGCCTTTGAGGAGCGCCTGGTTCGCGAGCAGGAGGCCGCGGGTCTGCTGGCTGTGGAGTCGGCGCAAGGAGTTCTGGGTGAGCATGTGTTGGCCCTCGAACCCGGCTTCGGTATCGATGCGGCGCTCGACGACGAGCTTCTTCATTGGCTCTCTGGTGTCGTGCATCATGATGTCAATCTCTACTGGCGCGGTCTGGTTTACGCCTCCAGCAAAGCAGAGCTGTTCACCGCCGGTCTCTTGCCGAGGCGGATTCCAGGAGAGATCTATTCGGGATTGACACTGTTGGGTCACGAGGTCTCGATGCGGACCAATCAGGCGGGTCGGTCGGAATATCTGGAGCTCTATGCACCCTTGACGGTCCCCGGTATCTCCTTCGGGCAGACCCGGTTGATCGTCTCGCTGCCCTTGTTGGCTCAGCAAGCGGAGACCGCCGAACAGATCGCCTCTTTGCGGCGTCGGTCCCTGCTGGGCACCGCGGCGATGGTTCTGGTCGTCATGGCGCTCGGAGCGCGGCTGGCCCGGCGGTTCACGGCGCCCATCACGGACATCGTCGAGGGGACCCAGCGGATCGCGGCCGGCGAGGCGTCCCTGAATCTGAGACCCGCGGAGCTGGAGTTGGCCACCCTGGTCGAGGCCATCGACGACATGGCGGCGCGGATTCACGCGGGGCGACAGGAGCTGCTGCGGGAAAAGCGCGTCGTCGATCGAATGGTGGAGAACATCACCGCCGGTGTCGTGTCGCTGGACAAGCGAGGGCAGGTCCTGATGGTCAATCGGGTGGCCGGGGAGATGGTGGGTGTGCACGTGGGTCAGGGGCTCGACACCGTGATGGACGAGACTGAGCGGCTGGCACCCCTGGCTAGCTTCCTCGCCGATGTGCCGAGTGGCGAGCTGACGCAACGAACCGTGGTTCTGAAGGATCCTGAGGGGCGAGGAGCAGGAGTGGACCTTGGTCTGGGTGCCGATACCGGGAGCCGGCGAGCCCTCGGCGTTGCTTGTTCTGGAGGATGTGACCGAGGTCCTGCAGGGTCAACGACTGCAGGCCTGGGCCGAGATGGCGCGCATGATCGCGCACGAGATCAAGAATCCCCTGACGCCTATCCGGCTCTCGGCAGAACATATGCAGGAGGTCTACGAGGCCGATCCGGAAGGCTTCTCAGAGGTGTTCGAGAGTTGCACGGCCAACATCCTGACCCAGGTCGGAGAGCTGCAAGAGATTGCCAGCGAGTTCTCCACCTACAGTCGAATTCCGAAGATCGAGCCCCGTCAGGGCAATCTGGTCGAAGTCGTCGAGAGAATCGTCGAAGCCTACCGACCGGTCTCACCCGATGAGGTCCGGGTGAGGCTTCACACTCCTAAGAGAGTCGTCGAGGGCACCTTCGACGCCAAACTGCTGGGGCGCGCCGTGCGCAACCTCTTGGAGAATGCCCTGCGAGCCGCTCCGAAAGGGGGCCAGGTCGATGTGTTGGTGGAACAGAGCGCGGGAGAAGCCAGGATCGTCGTCGGGGACGACGGCCCCGGGATCGAAGAGTCACTGCTGAAGAGGATCTTCGATCCGTTCTTTTCCACCCACGATGCCGGCACCGGTCTCGGTCTGCCCATCGCCAAGCGGATCGCCGAGGAACATGGTGGCGAGATCACGGCCCGCAATCGCGATTCCGGCGGCCTCGAAGTCACCATCACTCTACCCACGGTCTGATGCGATAGCATCGCGCCGTCTACGCCTCGGAAGTCGACGCGGCGTGGATCGCTGAGACTGCTGCAACCAAGATTTCAACCAAGGGGATCGCCATGCGACGACTGATCGGACTCGTATCCATCTTGCTGCTCAACAGCGCCTGCGTATCGGTAGGCTCGAACGCGGTCCAACATGAGACCGAATCGACATCGGCGAAAAGGGGCGAGCAGGCCGCCTCCAAGAAGGATCTGGAGAAGCGGCGAAGGCCTTTTGACCCACTATCTCGATTGGCAAGAGGGGAAGGTGTGGTTGGCGGTTCCAGAGGACCCCGAGAGCTTTCTCTACGTGGAGGGTCTGGCGGCGGGCTTGGGCTCGAACCCGGTAGGTCTCGACCGGGGCGAGTTGGGCGACAGCAAGGTGATCGAGCTCCGGCGTGCTCGGGGGGCGACTCCTGTTTGTCCAACCCAACTTGCGGTATCGGGCGGATACCGGGTCCCCGGAGGAACAGTCTGCCGTCGGGCAGTCCTTTGCCACCTCGGTTCTGTGGGCCGGAAAGATCGACCGCGAGCGTCTGCAAGGGGTGGATCTGGTGGACTTGACGCCGTTTCTGGTCCGCGATGCTCACAACGTCTCCTCTCGCCTGGACCGAGCGGAGCAGGGCGCTTTCAAGCTGGATGCTCGATCGCAGTGTCCTGGATCTGGAGTCCGCGATGGCATTCCCGGACAATCTGGAGTTCGAAGCGCTGCTGACCTATAGCGGGGAAGAGCCGGGGAATCTGGTTTGGGAGACCACGCCGACACCGAAATCGGTGACCCTGGTGCAGCATCATTCCTTGATTCGACTCCCGGATGACGGGTATCAGCCCCGAGCTTTCGACCCCCGCGCCGGATCCTTCGAGATCCAGTTCGCGGACTATGCCGCGTCGCTGGCCGACACCATCGAGCGGCGCTGGATCGTCCGCCACCGATTGCAGAAGCAGGATCCCGAAGCGACTTCTTCACCCGCCGTCGAGCCCATCGTGTACTACGTCGATCCGGCGATACCCGAACCCATCCGGAGTGCGGTGTTGGATGGAGTGGGTTGGTGGGCAGAGGCGTTTGAGAAAGCCGGCTTCGAGGACGCGTTTCGTGTCGAGGTTTTGCCAGCCGATGCCCATCCCATGGATGTCCGGTACAACGTGGTTCAGTGGGTCCACCGGTCGACCAGGGGCTGGTCCTACGGCGGCGGTATCGTTGATCCGCGGACTGGCGAGATGCTCAAGGGCCACGTCCGTCTGGGTTCGCTCCGAGTGCGCCAGGATCGTCTGCTGTTCGAGGGACTCGCCGGCACCGCCAGTACCGGGACCGGAGCAGCCGACGACCCGGTGGAGCTGGCTCTGGCTCGCATCCGGCAGCTGGCCGCACACGAGGTCGGGCACACCCTGGGTCTGTCCCACAATTTTGCCGCGAGTACTTTTGGAGGCCGCGCCTCGGTCATGGACTACCCGGCACCCTTGGTCCGGGTGGACGGGGAGGGAGACCTGGATTTCAGTGATGCCTACGGTGTCGGTCTCGGGTCATGGGATATCCACTCCATTCGCTATGCCTACGGTCAGTTCGCACCGGGTGCGGACGAGGCGGCGGCCCTGGGAGAGCTCATCGACCGGGGACTCGAAGAGGGTCTGATCTTCTTGACCGATCACGACGCCAGGCCTGCCGGTGCCGCTCAGCCGCTGGCCAATCTCTGGGACAACGGCGCGGATCCGGTGACCCAACTCGAGGAGGAGTTGGAGGTCCGGCGATTGGCCTTGTCACGATTCGGGGAGCACAACGTCACTCCAGGGACCCCATTGGCACTGCTGGAGGAGGTGTTGGTGCCGCTGTATTTGCATCATCGCTATCAGTTGACCGCCGCGATCAAGAGCCTTGGCGGCGTGGACTATCGCTACAACCTGAGGGGCGATGCCCAGCCTGCGGCTCGACCGATCGCACCGGAGCAGCAGCGCCGCGCCCTCCAGGTGGCCTTGCGGACCCTCGAACCGGAGTTCTTGGATCTTCCGGACGCGGTTCTGGAGGTGCTGTTGCCGCGGCCGGCCGGCTACCGGTCGCACCGGGAGATGTTCGAGGGCCAGACGGCACCTGTCTTCGATCCGCTGGCGGCGGCTGCGACCTCGGCCGATGCGACGGTTCGGGGCCTGGTGCAACGGGAGCGAGCCGCCCGTATGGTCGATCACCACCGACGAGATGCCGGCCAGCCCGACTTCACCGAAGTGCTCCAGGCCTTGCGGGAGGTCGCGTTCACCGCGGACTCGTCCGCCGAGCGAGAATCGGCGATACGTCATCGCGTTCGGAATGTAATCGTCGTCGCTCTCATCGACCTGGCGGCCGATCCGGGGGCCACGCCGGAGGTGCGCGGACTCGCCGAAGGTGCCTTGCAGGAGATCCGCAGCTTGTTGGAGCGTCGAGACCCGGGCAGCCAGTTGGCTCGCAGGATCGAGCGCTTCGACAACCGGGTCGTGCCAGCGGGTCAAGAAGCTCCGGTGGCGACGGAAATGCCTCCCGGGCAGCCGATTGGCGGGGCGAGTCCCGTCGCCGGCTGGAGCTCCTGCTCATGGTAAGGTCGCCGATGTCACCAAAACCACAATCTCTCTACCTCGGGTAGCCCTATGAGTTCCAAAAAGCTGTCTTCCAAGGCCTACGAGATGCAAGAGGGCGAGGTCTACGAGCCCTATACCGCCGGTCAGAGCCTGCCGGAGTTCACATTCAAGGCAGCCCTTTCCGGGATCATCCTGGGGATCGTTTTTGGCGCCGCCAACACCTATCTGGGGCTCAAAGCCGGGCTGACGATCAGCACCTCCATTCCCGTGGCGGTGCTGACGGTGGTGGCCTTCCGGATTCTCAGTGCCTTCGGCGTCAAGCACAACATTCTGGAAGCCAACATGTCGCAGACCATCGGTTCGGCCAGCTCATCCGTGGCTTCCGGTGTTCTATTCACGATTCCGGCGCTCTTTATCTGGGGGATGTCACCGGCCTGGCGCCAGATCACGTTGTTGGCCATGTGTGGTGGATTGATCGGCGTCTTGGCCATGATCCCCTTGCGTCGCTACCTGATCAAGAGGGAGCACGGCAAGCTGCCATACCCCGAAGGGCTCGCTTGCGCAGAGGTATTGGTGGCGGCGGAGGGCGGCGGCCGGCAAGCGGCTCCGGTCTTCTGGGGTATCGGTATCGGCATGCTGTTCAAGCTGATCACCGACGGGTTCAGGTTCGTCCGTGGAGAGTTCGAGATGGCCCTGGCGTACAAAGCCAACCTATCCATCGCGGTCTCGCCTGCACTGATCGGCGTCGGGTACATCCTGGGAATCCGCATTGCCACCGTGATGGTCGCTGGCGGTGCCCTGTCGGCCTTCGTGATCATCCCATTGATCAACTGGTGGGGGAGCAGCCTGAGCGATCCGGTCTTCCCGGAGACCGTCAAGCTGATCAGCGATATGTCGGCTGGAGAGATCTGGAACCGGTACGTGCGCTATATCGGTGCCGGTGCGGTGGCCACAGGCGGCATCATCACCCTGGTCAAATCGATTCCGACCATGATCGAGTCTTTCAAGCTGGGGCTTGCCCAGCTTGGCAAGAGGGAAGGGGACGCAGGGGTCGAACGGACCGATCGAGATCTGTCGTACAAGACGGTCCTGGTCATTCTCCTTGGGATTCTCGGTCTGTTGACCTTCATTCCCGGGTATTCTGGGCTATCTGGACTCCATCGCGGTCCGGGCGCTGGCCTCGATTCTCATCGCGGTCTTCGCCTTCTTCTTTGTCACGGTGAGCTCCCGGATCGTGGGTCTCGTCGGAGTCACCTCGAATCCGACCTCGGGAATGACCATTGCCACTCTTCTGGGTACCAGCCTGATCTTCCTGATGATGGGCTGGACCGACAACCTGGGTAAGGCCACGGCGCTGATGGTGGGGACCGTGGTCTGTATCGCTGCCTCCATCGCCGGGGATACCTCGCAGGATCTCAAGACGGGTTTCCTCCTGGGGGCGACGCCCAGAAAGCAGCAGATCGGTGAATTGATCGGTGTCATCACGTCGGCCGGCTTTGTCTGCCTGGTGGTGATCATGCTCAACCAGAACGTCGAGGGTGGGCTCGGTGGCGAAGAGCTGCCGGCACCTCAGGCTGTGTTGATGAAGCTCGTGATCGACGGGGTCCTGGATCAGAATCTCCCGTGGGCTCTGATCCTGATCGGAGTCGGCATCGCCGCCGTGGCCTCGGTCTTCAAGATCCCGGTGCTGGCCTTTGCGGTGGGTGTGTATCTACCACTCTCCACGATGGCGGCCGTCTTTCTCGGGGGTCTGATGCGTTGGCTGTTGACCCGCAACGTGCCGCCGGAGGTGGCTGAGGAGAGACGGGAGCGGGGAGTTCTGTTCGGCTCGGGCCTGGTGGGCGGTGGAGGGTTGACAGGCGTCCTGCTGGCGGTCTGGGTCGGGGTTCGCGGCGGTCAACGAATCGTGGGCTTCCCACCGGCGATTTCTGATCATATGGCGGAGGCCCTGGCCTTCCTCACCGTCCTGGCGATTCTGGGTTGTCTCGTGTTTGTGGCCACTCGGAAGATCGAACCGGATGCCTGACTCCCGCAACTTCCAGGGGGATCCTGTTTGTCCAGGGGCAACCGTCCACGCCGCACGCGCATCGTCCTGATCATGACCCTTGTCGCCGCCCTGCTCGCGGCAGCCTGGATCTTGTCGAGCACACCTGACCCGGTACCAGGGTCTGCGCCGGTGGAGAGTCGGGACCCTCTGTCGATGACCGTGGAGATTCTCGATACGATGCCCCACGATGAAGAGGCCTATACCCAGGGCCTCTTGTGGCACGACGGATTTCTCTATGAAAGTACTGGCCAATACGGCCAGTCCACACTGCGCAGGGTCGATCTCGCCACTGGGGCTGTCCTGTCCTCACGGGCTCTGCCGCCGGAGCTCTTCGGCGAAGGACTGGCCAGAGTGGAAGATCGGTTGATCCAACTCACCTGGCGGGCAGGCACTGCACTGCTTTGGGACCGCGAGAGACTCACCGAGTTGGACCGCCTCTCCTACGAGGGACAAGGATGGGGGCTGTGCTTCGATGGTCTGCATCTGGTGATGAGCGATGGCAGCAGCGTGCTGACCTTTCGCAACCCCGAGACCTTCGAGGTGGTGCGTGAAGTCGAAGTCCTTCTTCGTGACGGTGCCGTGGGGCGCCTGAACGAGCTGGAGTGCGTGCAGGACTCGATCTACGCCAATGTCTACACCACCGACTGGATTGTGCGGATCGATCCTGAAACCGGTCGTGTGCAGAGCTTGATCGATGCTTCCGGTCTCCTGACGCCGCAAGAGACTCGCGGAGCCGATGTGTTGAACGGCATCGCCTACGATGAAGACCGCCAGATCTTCTACCTCACCGGCAAGCTGTGGCCCAAGCTCTACGCAGTGCGCTTTGTGGATGGGGACGGCGACTGAGATGCCTGTTCTTCTGGACCCCTCTGGTAGTCTCACGACCCAACGGAACGATAGGGAGTCGTCATGCTGAGGGTTGTGTCGGACAACGCTGCCAGGGATCTGGCTCGATATCGAGCCACCGCCGCTCCTGTGAGCTTCGGTGATGGCTTCTACGGGGATGAGCGCGACGACGTTTACCTGTTTCGCTGGATGCGACTCGAGGGCGATCTGCGGCTGGCGGCGGCGGACAGACCTCGATTCCTGGAGGTCTGGATCTTTTCCAACTTTCGCGATCTGACTCAGGAGCTGGTGGCAGCGGGCGAGGATTGGCAGGAGTCCCGGGTTCTGGCGAGTGGTTGGTCACGGCTTTCGGTCCCGGTGCCCGAGGGGACGGATCGCGTTCACCTGCGCGTCAACAAGCCCTTCCCCAAGAGCTACTATCCGGAGGATACGAGAACCCTGGCCATCCGAGTGCGCCAAGGGGCCTACGTCCATGATGACGCGGATCGCCACCAGCAGATCCACGCCTTGTACACCAACAAGATCCACAACTGGCAGGAGATGCTGGAGGGCAAGAGCCATCTGGAGTCGACGCCGCCGACTCTGGGCATCGATATGTACGGCGTCTGCAACGTCAAGCCTCCTTGCGTCTACTGCGAGTGGGACATCTCCAAGGAGATGGAAGGCGACAACGTCGACGCGCCCTTCACCCGCGAGACGCTGGAGGAATGGGGCGAGACGTTTTCCCACTCCAGCACCCTGGTGAACTGTTCCATCGGCGAGCCGTTCATGATGAAGAATCTGGACGAGATCTTCGATATCTATGGCGATGGTGGCAAGGCGCTGGAGATGACGACCAACGGTCAGATTCTCACCGATCGGAATATCGAGAAACTCCTGGATCGGGAGATCGATCTGTATATCTCGCTGGATGCCGCTACCCCCGAGACGTACGCTCAGCTGCGCAACGACACCCTGGAGCGCATCCTCGCGAATCTGCGCCGACTGATCGCCGCCAAGGGAGGGCGCGACGGTCTGCCCCGAGTGCATCTGGTTTTCATGCCGATGAAGTGCAATGTCCACGAGCTCGAGGCCTTTGTCGAGCTGTGCGCCGATCTGGAAGTGGATCGTCTGGTCCTGCGGCCCCTGAACTTCTCGGAGTCGATCAGCTTGAAGTGGGACAGAGCGGGCTATGTGTTCGACTATCCAAAAGAGCTCCTGCCTTTCGAGGAGCTGATCCGAGTCAGCGCCCGGGCAGCGCAGTTGTGTGCTGAGCACAACGTTCCGCTGTCCGACCAGTTGGACTTTGGCGTGGCCATGGAAGAGATGTTTGCCGAGGATTACGGTGACGCGGATGGAGCCGAGCCGAACCGAGCGCGCTCGATCGCCTCGCGCGCCGGAAGCCGAGCCACGAAGTCCGGTCGAGGCGGAGAGTCTAGGTGAAGAGCAGCTGCCGGCCTGCATGGAGCCGTGGACCAGTCTCTACATTCTTCGACGGGGGGTTCTGCCATGTTGTTACGGCGGTCATCCCATCGCCGAGATGGAGGGCCACGGTGCCGCCTGGAACTCGGAGATCGTTCAGGAGATCCGGTCCGAGTTGGCCCAGGGCCGCTTCCATGTCTATTGCCTGCGATCGCCGTCGTGCCCCATCGTGCGCAAGGACAGCCATGCAGGCGCGCTGCCCAGGTCGCAGGCGGTCTATCTGCGGGGACGGGAATTCATGCAGAAGCTCGATCGCCATTTCTTCGGCATCCCGGGCAAGGTCTACCGGCCGACGAAATGGGTAGGCATGCGTCTGTGGTCGGCGGTCACGGATCCCACCTACATCAAAGGACACGTCCAGCGATGGTGGGGCGGTGACCGCTGAAGTCGGGCTCGAGAGCTCGGCTAGGTGGTGACGGGCGCTTCGATCTTCAGCATTCGGGCCCAAGCCTGTCGGAGGGTCTCGGGCAGCTCGAGGGACGGGAAGATCTGGCGTACCTGGTCACGAGTCACATAAAGCCAGATGTCGTCCCACTGCGCGTAGCGGAGCATGTGCGAGATGGCCCAGGCCCTTTCCGTTTCTGGTCCCGTCCGCGAGGATGGCCTCCAATTCGGCACGCGTGACTGGACGATCCGGGAAAAAATAGAGAGGCTCGGCACCGCCGGTGTCCGGGGGTTTGTTCGAGGTCGAGTTCATCTTTTCCAGTATAGCAGGGCGTTTCCCCTTGACGGTCGCTCTTGCGGTCGGCTAGATTCTGTGAGCTTTGAGGGTGTTCGCGCGGGCATAACTCAGCTGGTAGAGTGCAAGCTTCCCAAGCTTGATGTCGCGGGTTCGAGTCCCGTTGCCCGCTCCAGACCGACTTTCATACAACCTGAAAACCAACCAGCGAGGACCAGTCCGTGACAACCTCTTCACCTAGTTCGAGCGCCGGTGGCAAGGCCACCCACATCACTGAAGGAGTCAAATTCAAGGGCCAGATCTCCGGTCGAGCCGAGATCGTGATCGACGGCGAAGTCGAGGGCAGACTCGATGTTCAAGCCGCGGTCGTGGTGGGCCCCAATGGCAAGGTCAACGGCGATATCGTGGCCAAGTCGGTTTCTGTCGGAGGCAAGGTCCTGGGCAATGTCAAGGCCAGCGAGACCTTCGAGCTCCAGGCGTCCGGTCGCATCGAAGGAGATGTGACAGCGCCCCGGGTCGTCATCGCCGAGGGCGCCTTCTTCAAGGGCAATGTCGAGATGACTGGCGGCCAGTAGGCTGCCCTGAAACCAATCGGAGGGACACCCTGTGAAAGTCGGAATCCCGAAGGAGATCAAGGATCACGAATACCGGGTAGGCATGATTCCTGCTGGTGTTCATGCCCTCAGTCAGGCCGGCCACCAGATCTACGTGCAATCGTCAGCGGGTGTCGGCAGCAGCATCACAGACGAGGAGTATTCGCAGGCTGGAGCTGAGTTGGTTCCCGATGCGGCCACGGTCTACGACCAGGCCGACATGATCATCAAGGTCAAAGAGCCTGTGGGCCCCGAATACGACCTGCTGAAGGAGGGCCAGCTGCTCTATACGTATCTGCATCTGGCCCCCATCCCGGAGCTCACCCAGCTCCTCTGCGACAAGAAGGTCGCCGGAGTGGCCTACGAAACCATCACCGACGAGCACGGTGGTCTGCCTCTCTTGACACCCATGTCCGAGGTGGCTGGCCGCATGGCCGTGCTTTGGGGAGCCTATTATCTTCAGGGCGCCTACGGTGGCCGGGGAACTCTTCTTTCCGGGGTTCCTGGGGTGCCGCCGGGTGACGTCGTCATTATCGGTGGGGGAATCGTCGGCCTGAACTCGGCCAAGATGGCCCTCGGGCTGGGAGCCCGGGTGACGATTTTGGAGACCAGCCTGGACCGGATGCGTTGGCTCGACAACATCTTCCATGGCGACTTGACCACCCTGGCCAGCAATCATCACAACCTGATGGCGGCACTCAATCGCGCCGATCTCCTGATCGGCGCCGTGCTGATCCCGGAGCTTCCGCTCCCAAGCTCGTCAGCCGTGCGATGCTCAAGGAGATGAAGCCGGGTGCGGTCATTGTGGACGTGGCTGTGGATCAGGGAGGTTGCTTCGAGACCACCCACGCCACCACTCATTCCGACCCGGTCTACGAGGTCGACGGCATCATCCACTACTGCGTCGCCAATATGCCCGGCGCGGTGCCGCGAACCTCTACCTTTGCCCTCAACAACGCCACGATTCCCCATGCCTTGGCGCTGGCGAACAAGGGAGTGGAGCAGGCGGTGAAGGACGATGCAGGTCTCTACAACGGGGTCAACACCTACGATGGGCATATCACTTGCGAACCGGTTGCGGCTTCGCAGGGCCAGCCCTACAAACCCCTGTCCGAGCTGCTGAGCTAGCTCGGGTCGGGAAAGTCCGTCTCAGTGACCTCCTCCCAGAGAAGACGTAGGTCTTCCGGGAGGGGAGTCTCCATCTTCAGGATCTCCTTGCTGCCGGGGTGCTCGAACTCGAGACTCCAAGCATGGAGAGCTGGGCGAGAGAATCGCCGGAGCGGCCCTTGCACCGCCTTGTCGAGTCCCTTCCAACGGGCCTCGCCATAGACCGGGTCACCGATGAGAGGGTGTCCCACCGACTTCAAATGCACTCGAATCTGGTGCGTACGGCCTGTGGCCAGATTCACCTCGAGCGCCGAGATACCGCTGCGGGCGCCCAGGGTCCTGTAGAGGGTCAAGGCCGGCCTTCCGGCCGAGTGAATCGCCATCTCCTTGCGTCGATGGGGGTGTCGACCGATGGGGGCCTCGATGCTCCCGGAGGCCTCCTTGGGTGTGCCATAGACCAGAGCCAGGTACCGCTTGTCCACCCGACGTTCTGCAAAGGCCCTGGTCAAAGCCTCATACGCGCGTGGAGTCCGCGCGATCACCAGTAGGCCGCTGGTGTCCTTGTCGAGCCGGTGGACGATGCCGGGCCGACCGGGTCCGCCGACCTCGCCGATCTCCGGGAAGCGGGCACAGGAGTCGATGGACCAGAGTCCCGTGATCTCGGCCCGCCCCTGGATGAACCACCAACCCCGCGGGTTTGTCGATCACCACCAGATCAGGGTCTTGATGGAGGATTTCGAGCTCGCCGGATTCGGGCTCGATGCCTCGAGCCAGGTCCCTTACTGGCGGATCGCACTCGAGGATCTCGCCGCTGACCACGGAATGCGAGGCCTTGACAGGCCTGCCGTCGAGGAGGACCCGATCGGATCGGATCCACTGCTGAATCTGATTGCGCGGGACCTGCAGTCGTTCCGAGAGCAGTCGGTCGAGCCGCCGTCCAGCCTCGTCCGGCTGCACCTGGATTGTCTTCGGCACGTTTACCTCTGGAGCTTCAACTGTCGGAGCTGGCGGGCTTCTTGCCGGCCAGGAAGATTTCCAGCGCCATCAGGCAGATGCCGATTGTGATGGCACTATCCGCCACGTTGAAGGTATGCCAGTGGTAGGTGCCGACATAGGCATCGATGAAGTCCGTGACCGAGCCGGTGGCGATGCGATCCAACAGATTGCCCACCGCTCCGCCCAGGATCAAGGCGAGGGAGCTGAGCATGAGCCGATCCTGATTCGAGGTGCGCCAAAAGTAGATCCCCACGACCACGAGGGCCACGATCCCCAGCGCCGTCAAGATCAGCGTGCCACGGCTGCTGCCGTTGGCGGCGAACATGCCAAAGGCGACACCGGTGTTCTGGACGTGGGTGAAATTGAGAAACCCGGGAATGACTTCCTTTGGCTGGTGCAGCGGCAGGTGGCGCTCCACCATCCATTTGCTCCACTGGTCTGCTACCAGTACCAGGAGGCTGAGGAGCAAGAATCTGCGCTTGATGCCATCGGACTCAGACATCGCCCCGGTCGCCCTCCGCGATCGCGATGGCCATGGCGTAGTGGCGTTCATGGGAGATGGAAAGATGGATGACCCGGATACCCATCGACTGGGCTCTCTTCGCCGCTCGATCGTGCAAGCGGACACGAGGAGGGCCGCTCTCGCCTCCCACGACCTCGACCTGGCGAAACCCCAGACCCTGTCCCCAGCCGGTGCCCAGAGCCTTGAGGACGGCCTCCTTGGCCGCGAACAGTCCGCCCACATGCTGCAGCATGGCCTTGCCTTGACGGGCGGTATTCACCTCACCCTGTCGGCAAATCCGGTCGATCAGTCGTTGACCATGTCGTCGCAGACTGAGATCGAGCTTTTCCAACTCGACCAGATCGATACCGACTCCAAGAATGCTATTCATCGTACGACTCCAGGCCCCTGATTGTATCGCCTCTCAGCTCTGGGTCCTGTGCCGGGCACGAGATCTCCAATGCTGCAGGAGCTGATCCAGGTCGTTGACGGCCCAGACGAGATGCACGACCCCGAAGGCTGTCACCAGGCTGCGAAAGAACGGGTGCAGAAGCAGATCCCTCAGTCCTTCGAAGGGAATCTGCACGATGGTCCGATCCCAGGCGGCCCCCCAGGGCACCAGAAAGAACACTGCGCCGGCTTCGACGCAGTAGATGATGAAGAGGATTCGACTGAGAAGATCGAGCCGCATGAGCGGCCCGATTCTAGCCCGAACCGTCGTCGCCCGAGGGGGAGCGACTCGCACCGCCTCGCATGGACGGGCCAGGCCGGCCCGAACCGGAGACCCGGCCCGACCCTCCAGCCGACGATCGGCCGGGCGCTGGAGCGCGTCCCCTGTCGATCCCGGATCTGGGTGAGGGGGATGGCGACCGGGATCCGCCAATCGTGGATCGACCGGTTCCCGGTGTCGCAGGTCTCGAGAATCGAGAGCTGCCGGCGCTCGAGCGACCTGACAGACCCGGTGTTTGCGGGCGCCCTGAGCTACGGCTGCCCCGAGACGAGCTTGTGGAGCCCCGCGATAAGGACGACGAGCTGCGAGTGTCCCGTTGATATGGCGTTGCGGGTCGGGTGCGAGCTCGATGGTCTCGTTGCCAGAGCTTCGGATCCCATTGCCGCACCGGCTGATGAGTCTGTCGCGTGCCGGTGATCTGGCGATCCTCGAAGGTTGTCGGGTGAGTCGGTATCCCTGACAGGGCAGCCTCACCCAATCGGCTGAGCCCGGTTGACCGCGGTCTCGTGGAGCTGGGGCGATCCAGAGTCGCCATTGCCCGCCCCGGCTCATGCCAGAGGTTGGGGGTCAGGCTTCGGGTATCGGTGGTCACGACGCCCCTGGGCATCTCGGTTTGGAACACGCCTCGATTCTGGAGCTCGGCGCCTGTCTCGAGGAAGCGATGACTGCTTCGGTAGCCGAGCCTCTCGTAGGAAGCAAAGGTCCAATCGCGCCAGCGATTGACATCACCGCCGGCCTGCTCCTGGATCGGCAGAGGAGTGGCGTGCGGACGTTGCCCACGGTGGAGCTCCCGGCTGTGAAAGCCCCCGAAATGGCCGTAGGGAGGCATGGCGCAGAAACGAGGTCCAAACCAGGGAGAATAGTAACCAGTCGGCACCCATCCCACGTGAGTCGGCCCCCAATACCAGTACACAGCTCCCGGGGTGTACCGATGCCCTGGATGCCAGACCCAGCCCAGGCCACCGGCGTAGCCCCATTCCCCGTAGTGGTAGGGGACCCATCCCCAAGGTTCGGTCGAGACCCAGGTCAAACCGACAGGCGTGTAGACCCACCATCCCGAATGATAGGGGCGCCACCCGAGGGGGACGTTGGGTCTCCAGACCTGAGAGCCTCGATACGGCAGCCATCGCCCATGGCGATGAAGACGGGCCGCGCTGTAGCCGAGACTCGGGGAGAGAGTCTCCCGGCGATAGGGGGTCTGCGCTTCGACAGTGTTGCCTTCAGCGTCGAGCCGACTGGCCCATTGCTCCAAGCTGTCCCTTGCAGGAGCGGCTTGCACGGTCACCCGAGGCGAGCGATCGCCGTCGACCAGCGCCTGCTGCCCAGTGCCGACACGAGTCGTGCCGCCCTCGGTAGTCACCTCGACGAATCCCTCGCGAACCACGATCTGGGTCCACGTCTTGCCGTCGGTGAACACCCGATACGAGCCTCGGCTCAGCAGAAAGAGACTGGAATTCGCCGTATCAAGCCGGAAGGCCTCCGGGTCGATCGGATCCGACATCAGAGACACCTGTAGCTGACCTTGCAGGATTTCGAGAGCATTGCGGTCATCGCGAGTGTCCGCAGATTGCGCCAGACGGGCGAACCTCAGCTCGGTGTTCTCGTCGATTCGTACCAGGCTGGCGTCCGGGAGCACCACTTCCATTCGCCCTCCAGGGGACACGAGCACTTGATCTCCTACCTGAATAGGATAGTTGGCGGACGCCTCGACAGCCGGCTCTGAGCCGCCTCTCAGCAGGTCCGCATTGCCCTCCACGGTTCGGATATGACCCAGGCTCGACTCGCCGGCCGCTGGCGTCGTGGACAGCAAGACCAGAATACCGACATATCCGAATCCGCGTCCGATGCCGACCGGGAGTCGGTTCAGGCGGCGAATGGTCAGGATCGTCATGACTATGAGCTCCTCTTTTCGTTGAGATTGTAGCAAGATCGAGGCCAGCCAAACCTGCCACGCTGCGAATTCTGCAATTTGGCAGTACCTGCAGGCGAGGCTTCGGTATAATCAATTGTTTCCTCAGTGCGGGACTCTTTTCGTCCCGTACCAGTGTGGTTGTGTCAATTGGGATTTTGTTTGAGTCTAGATAGGGCTTAGCTCCGGTGTCGATCAAGAACTGGTTTGAGAAGCAGGGCAAGTCGAAAGGACCCGAGAAGGTCCATGTAGACGACCTGATCATCCTGGAGCGCTGGGATGAAGCCGAGCAGATGTTGAAGCAGAGGCTCAAGAAGGACTCGCGCGATTTTCAGGCCCACATCAAGTTGGCCAAGGTCTACGAGAGCACCTCGCGAAGACGGGAAGCGGTGGAAGAGTACTCCTATGTGGCCGACAGGTACGCGGCGGACGGATACTTCGACAAGGCGGTTGCCACCCTGACCAAGGCCAGCAAGATGGCGCCACAGGAGGGCAAGCTCATCTTCAAGCGCCGGGCGTTCGAGCGCATGCGCCACAACGAGAAGCGGTTGACGGCGATCATGCGATCGCTGTCGAGCTTGGAAGGTCAAGTCGGATCAGCGACCACCTCCTCCTACTTGGAGCTGCGTCGAGTGTGGGGCGAGTTGGCCCTCAGCGACTTCATGGATCGACTGGACGACGATCAGCTGTCCCGGCTCCTCAAGGTCATGGAGCTAGAGCGGCTGGGCAAGGAGAAAGTGATCGTTCATGCGGGGGAACGGCACGATCAGTTGATCTTGGTGACTCGCGGTAAGGTGGACGTGGAGATCGTTCTACCCAACGGCCAGACCATCGCGATTCGCACCCTCGAGGCCGGTGATGTGGTCGGGGACCAGGCTCTTCTCGAGCACACGCCCTGGCCGGCGACCTATCGGACGGTCGATCCCGTGGTGTTGCTGAAGCTCAGCCGAACGGGTCTGGAAAGCGCCTTGCAAGGCAACCCGGATCCCGTCAGTCTGTTGAATGCCCTGCGCCAGCAACGACTCGATGCGGAAGTCGCGGCCACCGTTCGCAAGACCCTGGACAGTTGAATCATGGCGATACTGCCCATTCGCGTCTATCCAGATCCGGTGCTCAGGGTGCGCTGCCCCGAGGTTGAAAATTTCGATACGGAGTTGAAAGAGCTGGCACAGAATATGGTCGAGACGATGCACGCGGCCCCCGGGATCGGCTTGGCTGCCTCGCAAATCGGGGTCGAATTGCGGTTGGCTGTCGTCGACATCACCGCCGGAGAGTCTGAAAGAGCGATTCACGTGTTTGTCAATCCTGAAATCGTGGAATCGGCAGGCCGAGACGTCGATGAGGAGGGCTGCCTCTCAATTCCCGGCATCACCGACAAGGTGAGTCGTCCCGCTGCCATCAAAGTCCAGGCGAGGGACCTCGACGGGAACTTGTTCGAGACCGAGGCTGACGGTCTGTTTGCGCGGGTCATCTGCCACGAAGTCGATCACCTGAATGGCGTTCTGTTTGTGGATCGCCTCGTGGGGCTGAGGAAAGAGAGAGTGAGACGTCAGTTGCGGCGCCTGGGACGCCAACAGGAGGTGGTGGCATGACGTGGCGATGGGGGATCCTCGCACTGGGTGTGGTACTCCTTCTGGGCTCCGGCTGGGTGAGCACAGGCTGTGGAGGAGGAGGGGGTGGTGGCGGACCGACTTCGCCCCCGCCGCCACCATCGTCGGGAATCAGCTTCAACCCCGACTCCGGCGGCGGATCCAATTCCATCTCCTTGAGCTCCGGTGGCGGCTCGGGATCGCTCTTCATCCTCGATGTGGATGCCTCCAGTGTCACCGATCTCTATGGTGTGAGCTTCATCCTGCACTACCCGAACGATCTGCTGGCCTACTCGAGAAACAGCGAATCGGAAGGTACGTTCCTGAGCGAGAATGGAACGGTCGCCACCGACCTCCAGGCCAGTGAGCGCCAAGCCGGAGAGGTGACCGTGGGAATCAGTCGACTCGGTGAGGTGCCGGGAGCCACGGGATCCGGGCTGCTCCTGTCTCTGGAGTTTACCCGCAGGAGCGCCGGCACCGGGCGGATGGACATGATGGACCACGACGCGTTGGATTCCTTTGGCGAGGTCCAGGTGGATGTCACCTGGGTCAGCGGCTCTGTCACCGTCCGCTAGGACTGAGACTGCCATGAGACAACCTGTCTTTTTCAACACCCTCGGGCGCCGACTCGAGCCGCTCGAACCTTTGGTGCCAGGCCAGGTGCGCATCTACACCTGTGGTCCTACCGTCTACGATCGGGCTCACATCGGCAATCTGAGGACCTTTCTGTTCGAGGATCTGCTCAACCGATCGTTACGGTTCATGGGCTACGAAGTGACCCAGGTCATGAACCTCACGGATGTCGACGACCGCACCATTCAAAGGTCGCAGGACATGGGCAAGAGCCTCGATGAGATCACGGCTCCGGTCACCGAGGCCTTCTTCTCCGACCTCGATACACTGGCGATCCTGCGCGCCGATCAGTACCCGAAGGCCACCGAGCACATCGCCGAGATGATCGCCTTGATCGAGCGTCTCATCGCGGCTGGATACGCCTACGAGTCCGAAGGCTCCATCTTCTTCCGGATCGCGGAAGACGACGACTACGGCCGGCTGTCGGGATTCGATCTGGGGCAGGTGCGCCAGGGGGAGCGGGTCGTCAGCGACAACTACGACAAGGAAGACGTGCGGGATTTCGTCTTATGGAAGGCAGCCAAGCCCGGCGAGCCATCCTGGGAGTCTCCCTGGGGTGCGGGTCGACCGGGGTGGCACATCGAATGCTCCGCCATGAGCATGAAGTATCTGGGAGAGAGCTTCGATATTCACTGTGGGGGAGTCGACAACATCTTTCCGCACCATGAGAACGAGATCGCGCAGAGCGAATCGGCAACGGGCAAGCCCTTTGTCCGAACCTGGATCCATGCCGAGCATCTGATCGTCGATGGCCAGAAGATGTCCAAGTCCCTGGGCAACTTCTTCACCCTGGGCGATCTGATCGAGCAGGGGGCCGACCCACGAGCCATCCGCTATCTCATGCTCTCCGTTCACTACCGCGACAAGTTGAATTTCACGCTCGAGGCGCTGGAGGCAGCCAACGGTGCCTTGAAGCGCTTGGATGAGATGCGGTTTCGACTGGCTCACACAGCGGCGAGTCCGGGAGAGTCGCAACTGGCGGCCTCTGTCGAGCGGATGCTCGAGGCTTTCGAGACGGCTCTGGCGCATGATCTCAATGTCTCAGAGGCGCTGGCCGCTCTGTTCGGGCTCGTTCGGGAAGTCAACACCGCCATCGACGGCGGCGCGGTTGTCGACGGGGACAAGGAGCACGTCTTGAAGGCGCTGGCTCGCGTGGACGAAGTGTTGGGCGTTCTCGATCCCGAGGCTTGGCGCACGGAAGCCGAGAGTGTAGGGCTGTCAGACGACGATATCGATGCGCTGGTTGCCGAGCGCGAACAGGCTCGAGCCGATCGCGAGTGGGGTAGGGCGGACGAGATTCGCGACCAGCTGCAGGCCGCAGGCATCGTCCTCGAAGATGCTCGGGACGGTACCCGCTGGAAGCGTCAGTGACGCCTCTCGAAGACTTCCAGCAGCAATCGCACACGCGCGGCCGGGGCCGGCTGGCTGAAGCCGAAGGCGTCGCCTGGCTCCAGGGTCAGGGATACCGAATCCTCGAGCGCAATGTGGAGTACAAAGCTGGAGAGATCGACGTGGTGGCCCTGGAGGGTGACACCCTGTGTTTTGTCGAGATCAAGGCACGAGCCACGTCCCAGTTCGGTGAGGCCGTCCGGGCGGTGACCCGGCGTAAACAACGGCAGATCGCGGCCTCTGCGACCTTGTTTCTTGCGGCCCATCCTCACGAGGGGCCCTGCCGTTTCGATGTGCTGGCCATGGACGGGACCCAGGAAGGCTGGCGATTCACACTCTTGCGGGACGCCTTCCAGTTGGAATAGCTTGACAGTCCCCTTGGGTGTCCATATCCTCTTATGCCGCGAGCGGGAATAGCTCAGTGGTAGAGCACAACCTTGCCAAGGTTGGGGTCGCGGGTTCAAATCCCGTTTCCCGCTCCAAAGACTAGCGTTCTTTTCCAAGGGCCGGCGCAAGCAGCGGCCCTTTCCCGCCTTCCAGGGCGACGTGGCCAAGTGGTAAGGCAAGGGTCTGCAAAACCCTCATTCGGCGGTTCGAATCCGCCCGTCGCCTCCAACCCCTGAAAATTGAACCGGCCGGCCTCTGTGCCGGCCGTAGTCTGCAGACGTGACCTTTGAAGCGACCGGCCACTGTTTCTGCCTTCCCTGGGCGCTCCATCGATCCGGTTTCACTCGAGCGTGGCTGAGCCAGAATAGCGGGGGAGGTTGGCACACATCCCTCGCCTCTTTTCACAACCCCTGAGGCCTCACGGAGGGGGCTGCGGTCAACCCGGACAGGAGAGCCCTACGTGAGATGTCTCGATCTCAGTAGATGAGGGGCATGAGCTTCTCGGTGGCCTCCATGTACGCCTCGTACTCCGCCCCGAACTCCTCGATCAACAGCCTTTCCTCGATCCTGATCCTGTTGAGGAACAGGGGAATCACCAACAGCATGATGGCGGTCCCGTACACGCTCGAGAGGCACAGTGGTAGGCCCGTCAACACCAGAATCGTTCCGCAGTAGACCGGATGTCGCACGAGCCCGTAGATGCCGTGCCGGACGAGTCGATGATCTTCCCTGATGACCAGAGTCGAGGAATACGACCCCCGCAGCGTACCCACGGCCACGAGAACGACAGGCAATCCGATGCCGATGAGGAAAAGCCCGACGACGGTGGCCACCGTAACTCGAAACTGATCGCCGTATCGGCTGGAGAACTCCCACACGGCCACCGCCACCGCCGAAACCATCGTCAAAATCCAGGGCACAAGGAAACGGGGAATGTCCTCTCCGATGGCATTTCGGACGATCCCAGTGGGATTCCGCACAATCGATCTCCGTATCACCGGGTAACCGGCGCTCATTCGAGCGTAAGTCAGTGTACCAACATGCTTCTCCCCAGCGGAGGTCGAAATGGCGGAGTAGGAATTCGGTCTTCTGGGAGCAGGCCCCTGGCGCCGGCGGCCCAGTGAAAAGGCCGGGGCCCTCGCTCGCCCCTGCTCTCTCTGGCCTCGGGGAGGGGGCAAGGGCCTGCTAGAGTTGGCTGATCAGTCATAACTCAGAGGAGGTCTTTTCTCATGCCGCAGATACACTCTCCTTGGACTCTTCGCACTCGCGCTGACCGCTGGCGCGCCCTCTGTGGCACCGGAGGGCGAGATGAGAATGGGGCCGCCGCCCCCGGGTTACATCAAGATCACCGGCGAGCCGGTACCCGACTGGACGCCGGCCGCCATGCTGGAGCCGAATCCGAATATCTGGACGCCCCTCGGTCCTCGGCCGATCGTCGACGAGTACTGGAGCGGTAGCGATGACGCTTCTGGGCGAGTGGTCTCGCTGGCGCCCCATCCTACGGATCCCAACACCGTCTATGCCGCGGCCGCCTCGGGCGGCATCTGGAAGACGATCGATGGCGGCGTGAACTGGACACCGCTGACCGACGAGCTCTCCATTCTGAATCACGGCTGTGTGGCTCTCGATCCCAGCAACCCGGAGACGGTCTATGTCGGCACCGGGGAGTACTCGATGCGCAGCACCGGTGACGGCCTCTTTCGCTCGACCGACGGTGGGGCCACCTGGGAGCGTCTCGCCACCACCTCTCAGGTCGGGGTGACATGCAGCAGGATTCTGGTAGATCCCTCGGATTCCCTGACCTTGCATGTCGCCGGTGACCCAGGCTACGCCCGCTCGACGGACGGTGGCGCTACCTGGACGATGCCCTTCGTCACCTTCCGTGGAGTCTCGGACCTGGCCATGAAGGCTGGCACCCCGGACACCCTTTGGCTGGGTGAGCACGGTGTGGGCCTGTGGCGCTCGACCAACGGCGGCGCCACCTGGTCGCCTCTGGCGGGTGGGCTGCCGACGACGGGTGTCAATCGCATCGTCCTGGCGGCAGCCCCATCGGCACCGAATGTCGTCTACACGGCCATCATCGATGGTTCGGCTGGTTTGCGGGGAGTCTACCGTTCCGATGACGGTGGCGACACCTGGGTGGTCAAGCCCAACACTCCCAACTTTCCCTCACCGCAGGGTTGGTACGACGTCTTCTTGGGGGTGGACCCGCGCGACGAGAACGTCGTGTACGGCGGTGGGGTCTTTCCCACATACGCCGTGGCGGGCATTATCCGCACCACGGATGGCGGCAACTCCTGGGTGGACATCTCTTGCTCTGTACCCGGCAACCCTGGCTCCTGCCTATCCAGCCCCAACGTCCATCCCGACATGCATGCGATCGCCTTTGACGCCGATTTCGACATGTGGGTAGGCTGCGATGGCGGTGTCTGGAAGCGTCCCGATGGCACAGATGACTGGATCAACACCAGCAGCACTCTGGTGGTGACGCAGAACTACGAGATTGCCGTCAATCCACTGAACCCGATCCAGGTGCTGGGGGGCACCCAGGACAACGGCACGGTAGAGCGGCAGCAGGACATCGAGGGCTGGCCTCAAGTTCTCGGCGGCGACGGTGGCTATCTGGCGTACGATTTCGACGACCCGAACCGGCGCTACACCACGTATGTCTATCTCTCGGTCTATCGATTGGTGGGCGGGAGCGTCGCGAACATCACCGGACCCTGGAGCGGTGACCGCAAGAACTTCATAGCCCCTCTGGTGATGGACCCCAACGACTCCGATACGCTCCTGGGCGGCACCTATCGTATCTGGCGCACCAACAACGCGAGCACCGCGGCAACCTGGGGCACGATCAGTGGCGACCTCACTGTCGGCGGGCGGCTGAACGCCATCGCGGTAGCCGTGGGAAATTCGGAGTTCATCTACTCGGGCAGCACCGACGGCAAGGTCTTCGTCAAGCCAGGGGCGGGCTTCTTTCTGGATCGCAGCACCGGTTTGCCGGGCGGAGAGGTGAGCGAGATCGTCATCTCACCCGTCGATCCGGATGTTGGCTGGGTCGGCTTCTACAACACTAGCGGCCCTCGCGTTCTGGCGACCGAGAACGCCGGCGCGAGCTGGATGAATGTCACCGGCGATCTGCCGGCGGGAGTCGCTGCCCGGGCGCTGGCGATCGACTTCCAGAGCAGTCCACCGGCTCTTCTTTTGGGATCGGGAGCCGGAGTCTGGTGGTCGATCGATGGCGGCACCTCTTGGACCAAAGATGCGACGGATCTGCCCAACGTCAATGTCGGTGACCTGGTCGTCGATTCGGACAACGGCACGGTCTTTGTCGGCACTTACGGGCGGGGCACCTGGCGGGCCTCGCTTGCCGACCTGGTCGGCGGCACAGAGGCCCTGTACTGTTTCTCGGTCGAATCTCTGTGCGACGGGATCGAGGTCTTGGACGTTCTGCCCGACAAGACGGTGGTGGGCACTTGGAAGAACTTCGACTGTGCCGGCTCGGACGCCCCGATGCTTGGCGGCTACTCGGGCAAGGACGTCTCGCCGAGGTTGTCCTGGATGGCTGCGGATCCTTTCGCCAGCCTGGAGGCCGTCAGCTTCAACGTGAATGTCGATACCAGGACCTTCGACCTATGGGTACACGATACGAGCTTCAATCTGACTCAGATTCAGGACGATCAGCCTTACACGGTAACTCCAGGCGCGTGTGTGTTCGGGCCGGAGAGAGACGGACTTCCGGCTTCAATGGGCATGGACCCGTAGGCTCGGAGGGAGAGGGCACCGGGCGAGGTGCCCCCATGACTCCCTATCGACGGCTTCGAATCGGCCGATAGCTCAGCCCGGTGACTCTTTGGCAACCCGGTTCGGCCCGCATCCGTATAATCAGCCAGTCGTCACCGGTCGGACAATTCCGGCATTTTGTGAATCTGCGGGGACAACTCGATATTCTCATGCTCAAGCTGCATAACATCGGCAAGTCCTATACGGTCGGCCACAACAAGCTCGAGGTGCTCAACCTTGCTGGTTGCTTGCGGGTCACCCTCAACTCCCTGGTGGTCCAGGGGCAGGCCGACCTCGCGAGTGTCGCGCGTGTGTTCGGAATCAGCGCACGCACCCTGCATCGGAGGATGTCGGATCGAGGATGGGGGTTTCGTGAGCTGCTGGCCGAATCACGATTGGCACTGGCCCGCCAACGGCTCGGAGATCCTTCGGCGAGGGTCGTCGACGTCGCTTTCGAGGTTGGCTACTCCGACCCTTCTCACTTCACGAGGGCCTTCCGGAATTGGACCGGCCAGACACCTGCAAAGTACAGGGCGACCATGCCCGCGCAACCTGCAATCTAATGAGGTTCCCGAAAAGTAACGAAAGGAAAACGAAAATGAAACGAACGATCACAATCTGCATGACCTTCGCCCTTCTAGCGGCTGCCAGCACAGTCGTGGTAGCGTCGGACGACAAATGGATCTTGCGCGGCCAGTACGTCTAGACCTGGCCCAGCACGGACTCGTACCAGACGCAAAGCGTGCTCGAGGATCTACCGCCCATCTTCAACGAGTCAGTCTCGATAGCGGGCAAGGGTTCGAGTTCGACATCGAATACAAGATCAAGCCGAAGGTCGGGTTGGTCCTGACCGGAATCTTCACGGACATGGAGGGGAACTTCATCTATGGCACCAATCCTGGCGAAGAGAACACCTTCTCCTCGGACCCCAACACCGTGGACTTCTACACCATCAATGGCGGCGTGAACTACCACTTCACCCCGGAAAGCCGAGTCGACTTCTATCTGGGCGCCTTTGCGGGTGTCTTCTCCTACGACAGCGTCACGTTTCGACTGCCAGATATCGACCAAGAGATCAAGATCAACTTCGACGATCAGTTCTCCTACGGTCTTAAACGCCGGGCTCGATATTCCGTTCACGGCTGATAGCCCCTGGATTATCACTGTCGCTGTGAAGTACCTGATCAGCGATCTGAAAGAAGACGGTGGACCGCGCGAGATCGCGATCGATCCGATCATCGGTTCGATCGGCATCGGCTACAAATTCTAGTCATATTTTTTGAACCGCCTCGGAGAGGCAACGGAACTAAGGAGGAAGCAAAATGTACGGATTCAAAGCATTCATCTTTGATGGCAAGAAGACGGCAGGCAAGGCGCTGGACACCCTCGAGGACTACACGCCGGCCTACGTGTGGATCGACGACGTGGCGGTGGTCACGAAGAGCAAGCATGGTTCCATCCGTGTACACAGCACCTGGGCCCAGGACGACAGCGTTGTCGGAGCGGGCACAGTACGAGTATCGACCGGCGCTGTGGTGGGCATGCTTTTCGGACCGGCAGCGCGATATCGCCGGTGCGATGACCGGTGGCTCGCTGGGCTTCCTTTTTGGCGCCTCGGCCGACATGGCCTTCGACGATCCTCGCCTGGATGATTTCGCCGACTCTCTGGTCAATGACTCCTCGTCTCTGATCCTGGTGGGCGATGATGCCGCGTTGACCGAGTTCACCGCCGCGATGGAGCCCATCGGTGGCGGCAAAGTGATCCAGACAGATCTCAACGAGGACGACATCAAGGCGCTGCGCAAGGCGATGAAGAAGGCGTAGGACTCCATACCGGCTTACGAATCACAGCAGACTACAGAACCAGTTTGCGTCAATCAAACACCAAATAGGAGAGACAGACATGGGAATCGATTTTCAACTTCACAGAGCCTCTGTAGACATTTCGAAGGGACTCCGCCAATTCCAGAAGGCGGACAAAGAGCTCTACAACGACAACGTCGACTCAGCGGCCAGGCACTACGATAAGGGGCTGGACAAGTTTGCCTCCGCCATGGACCACCTGGCGAATGCCGAAGACGATGCCTACAGCAAGGCTGGCTCCGAGATCGACAAGGGCAACCAGGAAATGCGCAAGGTCGTCGACGAGTACGACAGCGGCAACCTCGACAGCGCGCAAAAGCACTATGACAGCGCTTTGAGCTACTACGACCAGGCCCTGGACCTGCTCGGCTAACCCAAGGAGAAGGACGCGATCTGGACTCAGTGCCCAGAGGCTGCGACCTCTGGGCACTGAGTTCGGTTCTCGGAGAGCTGCTGGAACCGGGGATACCGCCTTGGAAGACGGCAAGCGCTTTCGTATCGAGTACAACGTCTCCTTCTCTACTGCCTGGCGCCACCGCGAAGAATCGGCTGGCACCTTCTGGCCCGTGCGGAGAATTGGGCGAGAGCTCGGGTCTTCTGGCAGGAAGTGGCTAGGCTCTGATATCGCATTTCAGCTATGCTTTGGCTGTTGAGGACATCTGCAGGTGGGGACCTTGTCGGCTGCCGAAGGGGCGGTTGTGGGCCTGCCCAGATGCACGAATCCGTAGTGTTTTTGAAGAGAGGAAGAAACATGAACAAGTATCTGTACCGTCATCGTGCATCGTACTGGCCATCCTCGCTGTCGTCCTGCCTGTGACCTCGGCTCTTTCTGCGGAAGAGTCAGAGTGGAAGACGCTCAAGAAGGAGGAGAAGCGAGAGAAGATCGACACGCGGGCCGCTGAGAACCTCGAGGCCCTGTTGGCCGCGAGCCCCAAGGCAGCGGAGCTCTTCGAGCTGTCCTACGGTTGGGCCGGCTTTCACAACCTGAAGCTCGCAGCCGGCCTTACCGCAGGTGGAGGTAAGGGAGTCGCCGTCAGCAGGGAGACCGACGATCGTGTCTACATGGAGATGGCCACTGTCGGTGTTGGCGTCAGTCTGGGTGGTCAGAAGTATGACGTGATCTTTCTCTTCGAGACCGAAGAGCACCTTCGCAAGTTCGTCAACGACGGCTGGGAGGCCAACGCCAGCGCCAACGCGGCGGCCTGGAAGAGTGGTGTGAACACGACAGACCGAATTTCATCGACGGTCTTGCCGTCTTCCAGATGACGGATGGAGGGCTGATGGTCAACGCCGACATCGCCGGCACCAAGTACTGGAAAGACGGCAACCTCAACAACGAGTAGAGTTACCGGGCCTTTTAGTACCCAATGTGCCAGCCGATGCGAGACATTCGGCTGGCACCTTCTTTCTTGATCTGCGATGAAAGAGAGGGATCGATGACCGACCATTCCGCTATCAAGACCAAGCTGCTCGCCAAGCAGCAGGAACTGGCCAACCGGCTGAAGGCGACCCAGGCGACCGAGGGTCACGAAGGTCGAAGAGGGCCTGAACTCCAACGCGCAGCTGTGGGAAGTCTCAGAGGTCAGAGACGGGCTGGATGATGAAGCTGCTGAGGAGCTCAACCAGGTCAACGACGCGCTGGCCCGCCTCGATGCGGGCGAGTACGGCAACTGCAAGTCGTGCGGCAATCCGATAGGCGCTGCCCGGCTGGAAGCCATGCCCTTCGCCACCCTGTGCATCGATTGCGCCGAAGACACGGAAGACAACGCAGACCTGGAGGCTTTTGACTCAAATGAGTATTGATGGCAAACATCGGAGAACCCTGCAGGAGCTGTTCGCCCACCCCATCGCGATGAACATCGATTTCTGGAAGGTCGAGAATCTTTTTGAAGACCTGGGAGCGGAGATAGATGAGACGGGGAAGGGAAATCTGAAGGTGAAGCTCAATGGACAAGAAGCGAGCTTCCCGATTCCGCGCAAGAAGAATATCGATGACAAACACGAGATCGTCGCGATCCGGAATTTTCTGGAGCGAGCCGGTGTGACGCCTGAGACCGAGTGAGGGGATCCATGGCCTTCTATGTCGTAGCTGGGCTGGTCTTTCTGTTCTCGCTCGGGGTCCGGCAGCATCTGAAGTCGACCTACAAGCGCTGGAGTCAGGTTCGCAGCGCCACCGGCAGGCCCGGGGCGCAGGTGGCGCGGATCATCCTCGACGCCAATCGACTCAGTCGGTACCGGTCCAGCCCGTCAAGGGAGAGCTCACCGACCATTACGACCCACGCCACAAGCAGCTGCGCCTCGCCAAGGACAACTTTGTCGGCAACAGCGTGGCGGCGACAGCGGTCTCCGCGCACGAGTGCGGACATGCGCTGCAGGACGCCGACGACTACCGGCCGATGGAGTTTCGGACCGCCATGATTCCCATCGCCAACGCCGCGTGCCCGTTTCGGGCTGCCGCTGGCCATCTTCGGGTCGTTCTATGGATCGCCGATGATGGTGCAGATCGGAATCCTGGGTTACGTCGGCTCGATCTTGCTCACCTTCCTGACCCTGCCCGTCGAGTTCAACGCCAGCAAGCGGGCATGCGTCAGCTCGACCAGCTCGACCTGATCTCGGCCCGATGGACGCGAAGGCGCAGAGAAGGTGCTCAGGGCAGCCGCCATGACCTATGTTGCGGGAGTGGCGTCGTCGGCCTGGTATCTGGTGTACCTGGTCTTTGTGCGGCGGGCGCTCCGTCTTGCAGAAGCCGAAGCCACCGCTACCACCGGCGGTTTGAGCGCGGCTCGCAATCGAGATCAAAGGAAGGCGCCATTCATGGACAGTCAACAGAAGCTCCAGGCCCGGTTCTCACTGATCTACGCCGTCGGAGCGGTGCTCGCGGTCCTGCTCCTGCAGGAGTACGTGATCGGGCCGATGATGGCGAACGAGGAAGAGGTCCCGTACAGCCAGTTCCGCCAGGATCTGGCCGGCAGGAGCGATCGCCGAGGTCACGGTCGAACCGGAACGAATTCTCTACACGGTCTCCGATCCGGGTGACGAGACCGACGAAGACGGCACAAGACCCGCAAGGCCGTCCGCATCGAGGACGACGACCTGGTCGAGGAGCTCGTCGAGCCGGGGTCGAGTTTGAGGCGCGGGCGCCGTCAAAGAGCCTACTGACGTCTCTATTGGGGTGGATCCTTCCGGTTCTCCCGTTCGTGCTGATCTGGTGGTTCCTGATGAAGCGGATGGGCAAGGGGGGCGGGGGCATGCTGTCGATCGGCAAGAGCAAGGCCACGGAGATCACGGGCGAGATGACCAAGGTGACGTTCGCCGACGTCGGCGGCGCGGACCAGGTCGAGGTCGAGCTCAAGGAGATCATCGAGTTCCTGAATCACCCGGACCGATTCGTCAGGTCGGCGCCAAGCTGCCCAAGGGCGTGCTGCTCGTCGGCCCGCCCGGCACGGGCAAGACGCTGCTCGCCAAGGCGACCGCCGGCGAGGCCGGCGTGCCCTTCTTCTCGATCAGCGGATCCGAGTTCGTCGAGATGTTCGTGGGCGTCGGCGCTTCGCGCGTGCGCGACCTGTTCGAGCAGGCGAAGGCCAAGGCGCCTGACATCATCTTCATCGACGAGATCGACGCCATCGGACAGTCCCGGTCCGCGGTGCGGTGGCGATGCGGTCAACGACGAGCGCGAGCAGACGCTCAACCAGCTCCTCTACGAGATGGACGGCTTCGAGTCCAACGAGGGCGTCGATCATCATGGCCGCCACCAACCGACCCGAGGTCCTGGACAAGGCGCTGCTGCGGGCCGGCCGCTTCGACCGCCAGATCGAGGTCCCGCTGCCGACCGAGAAGGGCCGGCTGCCAGATCCTCGGCATCCACACGCAAGACCGTCGCCATGGTCGCCGGATGTGGATCTCGATCGGCTGGCGCAGATCACGCGCCGGCTTCTCCGGCGCGGATCTGGCCAACATCGTCAACGAAGCGGCCCTGCTGGCGAACGTCGACGGGCGACCAGGTCGGTCGACGAGGTCGATTTCGACCTGGCGATCGAGCGCATCGTCGCCGGGCTGCAGCGCGACATGCCGCTCGATGGGGAGGTCCGGAAGAAGGTGGCCTACCACGAAGGCGGCCACGCGCTGGTGTCGCAGCTGCTGCCTGATACCGATCCCGGTTCACAAGGTGAGCATCATTCCGACCTCCAAGGGCGCCTCGGCTACACGATGGAGATGCCGCGAGGAGGATCGGTAGCTGATGACGCGAGCCGGAGCTCGAGCAGCGTCTGGCGGTCATGCTCGGCGGGCGCGCGGCCGAGTTCCTGATCTTTCGAGGAGACCTCCACCGGTGCGTCCAACGACTCGAGCGCGCCACGGCGACTGGCGCGGCGGATGGTCACCGAGTTCGGCATGTCCGAGGCGCTGGGTCCGGTGCGCTATGCGGGGCCCGCTGGCTCCGGTTACCTGGGCCACCAGGCGGCGAGCCGAAACCTGAGCCCCGACATCGAGAACCTGATCGACGCCGAGATCCGGCGACTGCTCGATGCGGCCGAAGCGACAGCTCTCGATCTCATCGGGACCCACGGAGCCGCGCTCCACGAGATCGCTCGTGTTCTGCAGGAAGAGGAGGTCATCGACGGTGACACGGTCGGGCGGATCGTAGCGGAGACCACGGAAGAGCAGTGAGCCTGCGGAGCTGGGATAGGGCACCACGATGGACCTGAGACGTTGGCGAGGTGTCCGATTCGTCAGCCGCGCCCCCACGGAGAGTGGTGACTTCGTCGACATCCGCGTCACTCGGATGAGCCTGCCGCACGTTCTCTGGTGGCACTCTCATGTCCAGCCGCTGATCGACCAGGATCCAGAGCGGGCTGATCGAGATTGGAACTGGCTCCTCTACGTGCCCTTCTCGACGCTCGCGGGTGGCGTTCTGGCGCGCCAACCGGCCGGGCTGCACCATCGGCATTCCGGTCGAGGGAAGCGATCGCCTGATCCCCTGCGCGCTGATTCAATTGTTGGGTCGCTTTCCGGCCCTCAATGTGCCGCGCGGCAAGAGCGTCTTTGTCTGGTTTCTCTCCACGGCTCCCGAGGAGGCTCTGCTCACTGTCGAGGATCATCCGCTCGCCGAAGACCGCTTGCCAAAACGACTCGGATCGATCACCCTCGATGTCGCGGTGACCCACTCTCTCAACAAGCACCGCTGGGGCCGGACCGCCCTCTACGCGGACACGGATGGCGGAGATTGGCTGCTGGAGTGGTACGAGCGTCAAGGAATGTCCGTCTTGCCTGCCGATCAGAGGCTACCCCCCAGTCCCCGACGCCTGATCAAGCCGAGCGACGGTCGCTACTGCTACTACACCTGTAGAGTCAGCCCTCGAGGCCAGCAAGAATCTCGACGATCTGCGCTAAAGACGGATCTGCCATGCCGACACCGACAACCTCGTTTCTGGATATCGCCGCACGCTACGGAGACATCGATGCAAGCGACACCGCGGCGGTGCAGCGCTGGGTACACCGAGGTGCTGCCCACCTTGCCATCGGCGACGATTGGAGGGATCCTCGATGACCTGTTGACGAGCGAAGGCGCCATTAGCGACCAGAACTCAGAGCGCAGCTATCCGAGCGATGTGCCGCTTCCCTCGCTGTCGTCCAGCCCGCCCGTCCTGACACCGTTACTCGCCGCGGGCTGGAAAGAGATCCTGACCAGACTGATTCGACTCGCCAAAGAGGAGCTGAGCGCTGGCAGGTCGATCACCAAGGAGAATTGCCCGATGAGACAATCCCAGTTCGATTCGGGTCGAGTCAGCGCCATCAGCGATGGTGTCTTCGCCATCGCCATGACGTTGCTCGTCCTCGACCTCAAGCTGCCGGATCTCGGAACCGGCGTGAGCCGCGAGGCCTTCACGGCCGCGATCGTTGGGCAGGCACCGCGTTTCGTGTCGTGGCTGTTGAGCTTCGCCATTCTCGCGCGTCTCTGGGATCGTGCAGCATGCGATGCTGGCCACCGGGGACACGCGGTCTCGCGGTTTCGTGGGCTGGACATTCGTCTTCCTCGGGGCGGTCTCCTTCGTGCCCTTCCCGACCTCGCTGCTGAGCGAGCATCACGATCAGGCGCTCTCGGTCATCATCTTCTCAGCCACACTCGCCGTCGCAGGGATCGCCCTGCTGGCGATGTTGATGATTGAGCGGCGGGATGAGGGGACCGAGGGCGGTAAGGCAGAACCCGAGGCTTTCCCGCGGGTGCTGATGTACAGCATCCTGGGAGCGGCGGTTGTATCGAGCTTGGTCGCGCTGGTTTCACCGACGGCTGGTATGTGGGTGTGGTTCGGTTTCCTGGTCCTCGCAGAGATCTTGATGCGGCGGGTCGGATAGTCTTGGAACCCAGCGATATCTGGTGCTAGAGCGGATCGGAGCATGAAACGAAGGACAAAGAAGATGTGGATCGTGATTGCTGTGATGGTGGTCTTTCATGTGCTCGGGTTTTTGTCGTCCGTCAATGCCGTGATGAGCACACGTACCGCGCAGGGAGCTGTGGCGTGGGTGGTGTCACTCAACACCTTCCCCTATCTGGCGGTGCCAGCCTATTGGGTGCTGGGGCGTAGTCGTTTCGAGGGCTACGTCGATGCCCGGCAGGAGGGCGACAATGAGATCCGACAATTGGCCCTGCAGGCCGGGAGAAGGTGAAGCATCTACGCTCGACTCGATCGCAGGAGAGTCAGTCGTCGTTCGCTGGGGAGCAGATTGCGAGAATTCCCTATCTGACCGGCAATGAAGTCGAGCTGCTGGTGGATGGGCACGAGACCTTCGACAACATCTTCGCCGGCATCGAAGCTGCCAAGGAGTACATCCTGGTGCAGTTCTTTATCGTCAAGGACGACGAGATCGGCCGCGACCTCCACAAGCGACTCGTCGCCAAGGCCAAAGAGGGGGTGCGCGTCTACTTTCTCTACGACGAGGTCGGCAGCAACTCCCTGACCAAGACCTACATCAACGAGCTGCGGGAGGCCGGAGCTCAAATCCTCGACTTTCACACCCGCAAGGGCCCGGGCAATCGCTTTCAGATCAACTTCCGCAATCACCGGAAGATCGTGGTGGTGGATGGCCACACCGCCTGGGTCGGTGGTCACAACGTGGGTGATGAGTACATGGGTCAGGACCCCGAATTCGGCAACTGGCGAGACACCCACGTCAGGGTAACGGGACCCGCGGCGCTCGCTGTCCAGCTGACCTTTCTCGAGGACTGGTATTGGGCCACCGGCAAGACCCCGGAATTCGGCTGGGCGCCCCATCTCCCGGAAGGGGAGGGCAAGGATGTGCTGATCTTCCCGACCGGTCCCGCCGACCGGCTGGAGTCGGCAACCCTGATGTTCTTGAGTGGCATCAATCTGGCCAGCGAGAGAATCTGGATCGCCAGCCCCTACTTCGTGCCCGATGAATCGCTGATGAACGCCCTCCATCTGGCTGCCTTGAGGGGCGTCGATGTGCGCATCATCATCCCGGACAAGGCAGAGTAGGAATTCGGTTTTCCGGGTGCAGGCCCCTGGCGCCGGCGGCCCATTGAAAAGGCCGGGGCTGAGGCTCGGCTCGATGAATCAGACCTCTGTAAGGGCTGTGGCTCTCGATCCCAGCAACCCGGAGACGGTCCATGTCGGCACCGGGCGAGGTGCCCCCATGACTCCTTATCGACGGCTTCGAATCAGGCGATAGCTCAGCCTGGTGACTCTTTGGCAACCCGGTTCAGCCCGCATCCGTATAATCAGGCAGTCGTCACCGATCGGACAATGTCCGGCATTTTGTGAATCTGCGGGGACAACTCGATATTCTCATGCTAAAGCTGCATAACATCAGCAAGTCCTATACGGTCGGCCACAACAAGCTCGAGGTGCTCAAGGGGATCGATCTGGAGATCGGCGAAGGGCAAATGGCCTCGATCATGGGCCCCTCGGGATCGGGCAAATCGACGCTGCTCAATGTCATGGGCATTCTTGACGGGTACGACAGCGGCGACTACTACCTCGGTGGCACCCTGATCAAGGATCTGTCGGAGACCAAGGCGGCGTTCTATCGCAACCGTATGCTGGGGTTCGTCTTCCAGTCCTTCAATCTGGTGCCGTTCAAGAACGCAATGGAAAACGTCGCCTTGCCGCTGTACTACCAGAACGTTCGGCGACGCAAACGCAACAAGGTCGCCATGGAGTACCTCGAGCGGGTGGGTCTCGCCGACCGGGCCAAGCACCTGCCGGGCGAGTTGTCCGGCGGCCAGCAGCAGAGGGTGGCGATCGCCCGCTCCCTCATCACCAGGCCGAAGGTCATCCTGGCAGACGAGCCTACCGGTGCCCTGGACTCTCACACCTCCGAGGAGGTCGTCGAGCTCCTGCGATCGATCAATCGCGAAGGCACCACAGTGGTGATCGTGACGCATGAACATGACATCTCGGAAATGACCGATCGCGTGATCCATCTGCTCGACGGCGTGATCGGTCACGAGCAGACCCACGACAACAGGGTCGTCGCAGGGACCTAGCGATGTTCGATCTCGACAAATGGCAGGAGATCCTGGAGACCATCCGGCAGAACAAGCTGCGTACCTTTCTGACCGGTTTCAGCGTCGCCTGGGGCATCCTCATCCTGGTGGTGCTGCTGGGCTCGGGGACTGGCCTGGCGAACGGCATCGAATACCAGTTTCGAGATGACGCGATCAACAGCATCTGGGTGCGAAGCGGCCAGACTTCGATGCCCTACAAAGGACTGAAACCTGGCCGGCAGATTCGCTTCACCAACGACGATCACGAGCAGGTCAAGCTCGACATCGATGGCGTCGAGTACATGTCCTCGCGCTTCTATCCTCGCGGCGAGCTGGTGGTCACGGCCGGCGGGCAACAGAGCACCTTCGACATCCGTTCGGTCCATCCCGATCACCAGCACCTCGAGAAGACCATTGTCACGAGGGGGCGCTTCCTGAATGACCTCGATGTCTCCGAGTATAGGAAGGTGGCGGCAATCGGTGTCCGTGTGGAAGAGGCCCTTTTCGGCGAGGGGGACGCCCTGGGTCAGTACATCAACGTCAACGGCATTCCGTTTCGGGTCGTCGGTCTGTTCCGGGACATCGGATCAGAATCCGAGGAGGAGAGAATCTATCTGCCGATCAGCACGGCCCAGCGGATCTTCAACGGCGCCAACAGGATCAGCATGTTCATGATGACGACCGGAACGGCGCCGCTCGAAGAGACCCAAACCATGGCCGCGGACGTCCAGAACCTGCTGGCTCAGCGTCACAGCTTCTCGCCGGACGATAAGAGGGCCGTCTTTGTCAACAACTCCAACGAGTTCTTCCAGCGCTTTGTCGATCTGATGGCCGGCATCCGCATCTTTGTCTGGATCATCGGCATCGGCACCATCCTCGCTGGCGTCGTGGGGGTCAGCAACATCATGTTGATCGTGGTCAAGGAACGAACCAAGGAGATTGGCGTGCGCAAGGCCCTGGGCGCCACCCCTGGCTCGATCGTCAGCCTCATCCTGCAAGAAGCCGTCTTCATCACGGCGATCGCCGGCTATATCGGTCTGGTGCTGGGAGTCGCGTTGCTCGAGTTTGGAGCTCAACATCTGCCGGACTCGGAGTTCTTTGTCAACCCCGGGGTCGACCTGCGGCTGGCCCTGGCCGCCACCTTGTTGCTGGTCGTGGCGGGAACACTGGCGGGTCTGGTGCCGGCCTATCGAGCCGCCCGGGTGTCGCCGGTCGAAGCCCTCAAGGACGAGTAGAGATGTCTGTATTCGATCGCGACAACTGGTACGAGATCTGGGCCTCGCTGGACAAGAACCGCGTGCGCACGGCGCTGACTGCCTTTGGGGTCTTTTGGGGCATCTTCATGCTGATGCTGCTTCTGGGATCGGGCCGCGGTCTCGAGAACGGCACTCAGGCGGACTTTGCCGGCAGCGCTACCAACAGCTTCTACGTCTGGACCCGCGCGACGACGCAAGGCCTATCGGGGCCTGCCGCCTGGTCGCCGTTTCGAGCTCAACAACGGCGATGTCGAAGCGGTTCGACGTGAGGTCCCGGAGGCCGGCGTCATCGCCCCGCGCAATCAGCTCGGTGGATTCAGCCGGGGCAACAACGTCTCGCGCGGCACCCGGGCCGGGGGTTTTACGGTCATGGGGGACTACCCGGAGATTCGCGGGATCCAGAATGTGCGAATCGACCATGGCAGGTTCCTCAATCCACTCGATCTGGAGGAGGGCCGCAAGGTGGCGGTGATCGGAACTCGCGTTCAGGAGCTGCTCTTCGACGCAGGCGAGGAACCGATCGGCGACTTCGTCCGCATCAACGGTGTCTACTTCAAGGTGATCGGAGTCTTCTCGCCCACCTCGCGCGGCAATCAGGCCTTGCGGGACGCCGAGACGATCTACATCCCGTTCACGACCTTCCAGCGAGCCTTCAACGTCGGCGACGAAGTCGGGTGGTTTGCCATCACCTCGAAGCCAGGAATCTCCGCTTCGCTCGTGGAGGAAAGAGTGCTGGAGCTGTTGGCCCAAAGGCATCGAGTCCATCCAGAAGACAGGCGCGCTTTTGGGCACTGGAATACCGAAGAGGAGTTTCGCCAGCTCCAGGGGCTCTTCGGCGGCATCCGAGTGCTGATCTGGATCGTCGGCGTGGGAACGCTGACCGCCGGGGTGATCGGGGTCTCCAACATCATGCTCATCGTGGTCAAGGAGCGCACCAAGGAGATTGGCTTGCGTCGGGCGATTGGCGCCACACCGATGAGCATCATCGCGCAGATCCTTCTCGAGTCGGTGGCGCTGACCGCTTTGTCGGGGTATCTCGGGCTGTTGGCCGGCGTCGTGGTGGTCGAGGGGAGCCGCATCGCCATGCAGACGGCCGGGGTCAACGCCGATATGTTCCAGAACCCTGGCGTCAGTTTCAGCAACGCCCTGCAGGCCCTGGCGATTCTCATCATCTGCGGCGCGCTGGCGGGCCTGATTCCGGCCCGACGGGCGGTTGCGATCAGCCCCGTCGAGGCGCTTCACGCGTAGGCGATACCGCTGCCGAGCTAGGTCCCTGAAAAGGAGCAAGCGAACCATCATGATCAAGAAGACCATACTGATTCTCTTCGCCATTGCGCTGTTGGCGGCCTTTGGCGGCACCCTGTGGTTTCTCTGGGACAAGTCTCAGGAGGAGCCGATCGTCTACAAGACCGAAAGCCCTTTTACGGCCACGATCATCAAGAAGACGGTGGCGACGGGCTCGGTCGTGCCTCGTAAGGAAAACGAGGTCAAGCCCCAGGTCTCGGGCATCCTGGACGAGATCTATATCGAGCCCGGGAAGATGGTCACCGAAGACGATCTGATCGCCAAGGTCACCATCGTGCCGAACATGATCAGCCTCGCCGCCGCCGAGAACCGACTCAGCCGGGCCAAGATCAATCTGGAGAACGCCGAAACCGAGTTCGAGCGCAACCAGCAGCTGTGGGATGAAGGTGTCCTGTCCGAGGCCAATTTCAAGGTCTAGGAGCTCGATCTCAAGACCGCCCGACAGGAGGTCGCGGCCGCCGAGGACAACCTGGCCGCTGATCCGCGAGGGGCCGCGCAAGAAGTCGGTCTACACCACCAACACCCTGGTCAAGGCGACCGCTTCCGGCATGGTCCTGGAGGTGCCGGTCGAGGAGGGGGATTCGGTCATCGAAGCCAACACCTTCAATGACGGCACCACCATCGCGACGATCGCCAACATGGACGAGATGATCTTCGAGGGCCGGGTCGACGAGTCGGAGGTCGGCAAGCTGCGCGAGGGAATGGAGCTGCTGCTAACGGTGGGGGCTCTCGAGACTGAGAACTTTCGAGCCGACCTCGAGTACATCGCCCCCAAGGGCGTCGAGGAGGATGGCGCCATCCAGTTCGAGATCCGCGCCGCCATGGAGCTCAAGGACGACGTCTTCGTGCGCGCCAACTACAGTGCCAACGCCGACATCGTCCTCGACCGCCGGGACGACGTGCTGGCCATCCAAGAGAGCTGGCTGCAGTTTGACGACGACGGCGCCTTCGTCGAGGTCGAGACCGGCGATCAGGAGTTCGAGATCCGCCGCATCGATACTGGTCTGTCCGACGGTATCCAGATCGAGATCGTCTCAGGCCTGAGCGAATCCGATCGCATCAAGGACCCCAACAGCGGTACGGCTTGAGACAGTGGCGGCCGTCAGGGCATCGAATTTCGAATGGCTGCATGCGGCAACCGCTCGGCGGGCGTCGTCTTGATGGACTACTTCGGCAAGCAGCTCGAGCGCACCTATAAGACCAATGCGCCGACTTTCGGACGCAGGCGGATGTGGCCGCCGAGGAGATTCTCATCTCGGCGATCGAGAAAAACCTTCCTGAATACAACATCGTTGCCGAAGAACACGGAAGAATAGACAAAGGATCGCCGTATTCCTTCATTATCGATCCATTGGATGGCACCAACAACTTCGAGCTCGGTATTCAACGATCGCTGGATCTCTGGGCCCCGGATTCTGCTTCTGCGCCTTGGCCTGCGGCAGGCTCGAGGCGGTGATCAACGACGGCACCGAGCTGTATGACTACGCCGCCGGAAAACTGATCGCTCTCGAGGCGGGAGCGAGGATCTCCGATTTTCAGGGCAAACCCAGAAGTCCGGACGATAACGATAGGTTTCTGTTGACCAACGGGACATCGATCCATGAGTTTCTCGTCGAGAAGGTGACGCATTCCTTCTCATAGGATCCTTCAGAATCGCGTCTGAGGTCTTCGAAAGGCTTGTCCTTGGCCTGGACAAGGTCTGATCGACAAAGACAAGGTTCCGGAAGATGTCAAAATACATTCGCCTAGCTCTTGCCTTTTCAGTGCTTTAGCAGTAGCTTATGTGTTCCTGCGCATAGGTCGGCGAATTCGGTAAGGAGGGAACCGTGGTCAATCAGGATGCCTACAGAGCCAGACTCGAGAGGCTACAGGTCTGTGTGCCCAAGAGCATAATGGACCGATGTTGGGACATTGCTTCGATTGACAGAGTGACGGTGGCGAGTCTGGTGGAAGAGGCTCTGAGTCGGGAGTTCGACCGGCGCGAGGCTCAGCGTGGCGAGCCCTATCCTCCCCGGCGCAACGGCCAGCCCTCAGAGTCGCTCCAGGGTCGCAGTAACATCACTCCGTAGAACCCCAACCGCTAGAATCGGTGGCCATGCCCCCAAGAGATCCGAGACCCACCTCGGTGCGGTGGGGGATTCTGGCCATCCTGTTCTCGGTCAGCTTCGTGGCCTATCTGCTGCGGATGAACATCTCCGTGGCCGCGAAGTTCATGATGCCCGAGTTGGGAATCTCCGAGATCCAGATGGGCTGGATCTTCGCCGCCTTCGCTTGGGGCTATGCGATCTTCCAGTTTCCCGGGGGGGTCTTCGGAGATGTAGTGGGTCCGCGTCGAGCGCTGACCCTGATCACCCTGTTCTGGGTGGCCTTGACCGTGCTCACCGGGTTGATTCCGGGTCAGGTCGCGGTCTCTGCCGGAGGGATTCTGGTATCCCTTATCCTTCTGAGGTTCTTGATGGGTGCTTTCCAGGCGCCGTTGTTTCCCGTGATCGCCGGCACCATCGCCTCGTGGTTTCCGGTTGCCGGTTGGGCGTTCCCCAACGGCTTGACCTCGGCCGGTCTGGGTTTGGGGGCGGCTTTCACACCGCCGCTGGTGGCGTGGGTCATGGTGACCCTGGGCTGGCGAGAGGCCTTCTACGTGGCGGTGCCAATAGCCCTGATCATCACCGCCGTCTGGTGGTGGTTCGCCACTGACACCCCCGCCGAGCATGACCGGGTTGGACGGCACGAGCTCAGGCTGATCACCGCGGATCGACCTCCGTCTCTTGCCGCGCCGGAGAAGGATGTGCTCCGCCGACTTCTCGAGAACCGAGAGGTTCTCCTGCTGAGCCTCAGCTATCTCTGCATGAACTATGTTTTCTACATCTTCTTTTCGTGGTTCTACATCTATCTGGTGGATGTGAGGGGTTTCGGTCTTCTCGAAGGCGGGTTCTACGCCTCCCTACCGTTCATTGTGGGTTCTTTGGCAGCCGGAGTCGGAGGCTGGGTCTGCGACGACTTGTGTCGGCGCATCGGTCCCCGCTGGGGGTGCCGCTTACCCGCTGTTGTCGGTCTGATTCTGGTTGCTGGATTCCTGATTGCTGGAGCTACGGCGACCAACGAGTATCTGGCTGTGGTCTTTCTGTCCATCTGCTTTGGAGCGACGCAATTCACCGAAGGGGCCTATTGGTCGGGCGCGACGTTCGTGGCCGGACATCACACGGCCGCGGCCACGGGAGTTCTGAACACCGGGGGCAATCTGGCGGGCGCCATCGCTTCGCCCCTGGTGCCCGTCCTGGCTCATCACTTCGGTTGGTTGATAGCTCTCGCCACGGGCTCCCTTTTCGCGCTTCTGGCCGCGGCGCTTTGGTTCTGGATCAGGGTCGACCAACCCCTGGCGGACAACTCCATTGGTTAGACCGAGCGCCCAACGGAGCAGGTTGCGTTTCGCCGAGCTGCGGCGCACCGTCGGCGATCGGAAGGCACTCTGGATTGCACCGCTGTGGGCAATGGCCAAGCGATATGTCGTGATCGTTCGAGATCTCACAGACGTCAGCGATCTAGCGGTGGCGTCTTCTGACTACAGCTGTCACGGGCTCGAGTCGAGCTCGCCGGCGGAGCTCGCCTCCTTTGATCGGCGTTTGAGTGAGGCGGAGATAGAGCGGAGAATAGCGGCGGGCCAGATCTGCGAGATCTGGAGGTTGGACGACCGGATCGTCCACTTTCGATGGTTTTCAAGGGTGCGCACCTCTTTGCCGTTTCTCGGTCTCGACTTTGAACCGCAGGACAGGGGATCTACTCCTCTTCGAGGTGTTCACCCTGGCTTCAGAACGAGTGCGAGGGCGTACACAGCAACGTGGCTCGACATTCCCTCAGGCGGGCAAGCGATAGTGGGTTTCTGCGCATGGTCGCTTTGTGCGCGTGGTGGAACGCTCCGGCTTTGCGCGTCGGTGAGAAGTACGGTTTCGAGATTGCCGGTACGGTGACGCGGTGGCAGTTGGGGCCGGCCGCCACGTTCTCTACATCGAGATCTGTCGAGGTCCAAGAAGGGAGGCTGTCGGTACTCTGAAGCTCGAGATGATTGAGCTGAATCGACCCGCGCCGCGGCCGGATCGCGACCCAGCCTGAGAGGGGGGTGGTCAGTCGATTGGGAGTCGTGAGCACCACGTCGCCATCCAACCACAGTTCGAGCTCGTAGGCGTTGGAGCGCAGCTCGAGGTCGTGAGTCGAATCTTCGGTCAGCGGCACACCGATCGTTCTGGAATCGAGCCGTTTGCCATTTTCAGTCTGATGCAGACTGATTCGCCCTTTCCGGGTGGAAAGGGTGAGGGTGACCCCCGTCCCTTCTTGCCGCCACCAGAGGTCAATCGAGGCTCTGGAGTGGGACCGGCCGGCACCGCGCTCCTGTCCAGACGGGCGCGAGAGAGACAGAGACAGCTTCACATCGCAGACTCGACATGGGGGCACGGCTACCCGAGTGCGAGCCTCGCTGCGTCGCTGCGTCCGGATTCCCACGAGCGAACCCTCTTCGAAGCTCCACGACTTTCCCGAGAGTTTCCAGCTGAGCAAGGAAGTGTCGTTGGAGAAGTCTTCCCGTAGGACGCTTTGCCAGGGGAGATCCTCGAAGGGTCTTGGAGAGGCCAAGCGGGCCAAGAAGGTGGTTTCGTCGTGGTGGCGGAGCTCGAAAAAAGCGCGCAGGTAGGTTCCCAGCCGCTCGTCGATGGAGCTTTGTCGCGCCGGAGGCGCCCCGAGCCACCAGATATCGCGCACCCTGACCGACGAGCCCATCGAGCTTCTGACTTGTCGAGGCGGCTGCAGTCGCGGCCCCATCCCCGCCGATCTGAGAGATAGAGCCAAACCGGATTGGCGCCATTGCACGAAATCACCAGGTCGTCTGGCGCCGTCTCTGCGCCGACGACGTCCGCGATCCTGAGATCGGACCCCTTCTCTCGCGTTCGTCAGCCAGGGCACCGAGGTGGCGATAGCCGCTCAGGATCAGGATCAGAAGCACTGGCCGCGACGAGCCAGGGCTTGCTGTATTCCCATCCTCGGTCGAACACTTTGCCCATGAAGGCGACCGCCGGCAGCACCAGGGGAAGGCTGTAGTAGTCGTGCTGATAGCTGCCGCCACTGGCGAGTAGCAGTACCACGATGATCGAGAGGAGCCAGATGTCGAAAAGACGTTCGAGAGGAGACTGCCGCGGAAGAAAGAGCCCCACCACAAAGATCGGCAGTCCAATCCACGTCAGGATGCGCTCTCCCAGGTAACCCACGAAGACCCGGTGGTAGAAGCCTGGATCGGCGAGTAGCTCCCAGGTGCCCCATTTGTCCGTGCCGGCTGTGGTGAGGATGTGAAAGCTGGCACCGTACTCCTGGCCCAGGCGATAAGTGTGTCCGTACCAGGCCAGCAAGACCATGGCGACGACCGATCCGAAGAGCCAGAACTGCCAACGCCCCAATGTCTTGCGACCCCATTTCTGCCACACAAGCCAGAGCAAGGGCAGGCCGAGATAGAGAGAGGTCAGCTTCAAGAGACAGGCGAGAGATGTGGCGAGGAGGGCGAGACAGTAAAAGAACCACGAATCCTCATCGGTCCAGCGCACAAAGAAGTACACAGCGGCAGCCGACGCCGCCAACATCCACGATTCGGGCATGATGGCGCGGCCGAAGAAGAGGCTGGCGGGCAGAACGGCAAAGAAGAAAGCTGCCCACAGGGCGGCCCTTCTTCCCAGTATCCTCAGGATGAGGAGATACAAGAAGCCGATGGTGACGAGCGATCCGAGCACCGACAGCATCCGGGCAGCGGCTTCCGATTCCCCGACGACGCTGTAGACGACAGAGGTCATCCAGGGATAGATGGGAAACTCCATCTCGACGAAGCCGGGAATCTCCCAGTCGATCTGGGGATAGAGCAAGTGATTCCCATGACGGTGGAAATTGCGCGCGACGCTGGCCGTGTCGCTCTGTCGCCAGGCGTGTCGTCCGACCGGAGGTGCATCGATCTGGACGAATCGCAGAACCGCTGCGAGGACCAGGATCCAGAGGATGGAGTATCGATTCAGGGACACGCGCACCTACTTGCCGAGCGGCCGAAAAGGCTCGCCGAAATGATGCCGGCGTTCTACCATGAGTCGTGCCAGAGGACAACTTGAGAGCGGAGGATGGCATGCAGATAGCTCTGATTCAACAAATCGCGACGCCCGACAGGGCGGCGAATCTCCAGAAGGGGTTGGCGTCGCTCAGGGCCGCGGCAGAGAAGGGGGCCCGGATGGTTTGTTTTGCCGAGCTCGCTTTCGAGCCGTTCTATCCCCAACACCGAGGCGACCGGTGATCCTGCCAAGTTGGCCGAGCCCGTTCCTGGCCCGATCACCGCGGCGGTTCAGGAACTGGCCGCGGAATTGGGGGTCGTCGTGATTCTCAATCTTTTCGAACGCGACGGCGATCGGACGTTCGATTGCTCGCCGGTGATCGATGCCGACGGCAGGCTGCTCGGTCGGACCCGCATGATTCACATCACCGATTACGCGTGCTTTCACGAGAAGGGCTACTACCTTCCAGGGGATACTGGGGCACCAGTCTACGAGACCCGTGTGGGCCGAATAGGGGTTGCCATCTGTTACGACAGGCACTATCCAGAATACATGCGGGCGTTGGCTGTGAAGGGAGCTCAGATCGTCGTGGTGCCGCAGGCCGGAGCGGTAGGAGAATGGCCGGAGGGGCTCTATGAAGCGGAGATGCGGGTCGCGGCCTTTCAGAACGGTTACTTCACAGCGCTCTGCAACCGGGTGGGGGAGGAGGAGTGTCTGACATTTGGTGGTGAGTCGTTTGTTTGCGATCCGGCGGGACGGGTGATTGCGCGATCGCCCGCAGTGGAAGAGGATATTCTCTACGCCGAGTTGGACCTGGGCGAGGTGGAAACGTCGCACGCCAGGCAGTTGTTCCTAGGGGACCGGAGGCCGGAATTGTATGCCGACTGGATAACAGCCACGGACTAGAGTTTGAAGGAATGAGCGAAACGAATCCGCAGCGACGTCGATGGCCGCGACGCCTGGCCTGGGCCTTGGTGGGTCTGGTCGCGTTGGCAGCCCTCATGGTGGTCGGTCTCGAGGTCGCTGTGCGCCAGCCAGCGGTGCGGCAGGCGGTCGTCCAACGTCTCGCGGATGCCGTTGCCGATCGCACTGGACTCTCGCTGGCGATCGACGACCTGCGGGCCAGTCTCTTTGCGGGTTCGGTGGAGATCGACGGTCTGACCCTGAGCCGTCCGGAGGCAGCGCCCATTCTGACCGTCGAGCACATCGCCGCTACATGGCGTCTCTCCTCGCTATGGGATGGACCCTTCACCCTGAAGCGACTGGCGATCTCCACGCCTGAGCTCGACCTCAGAGGCCCGTTGCCCGAGCTCCCGCCCGCCTCGGAGCAGACCGGTACCGGTTTTGCGTTGGCCATCGAGCACTTCGAGCTGGGCGAGGGTCGGGTCGACGGCCCGGTTGTCAGCTCCGAGCTTCGGAGCTGGATCGATGAGTGGTGGCTGGAAGATGTGACGCTCGCAGGGTGGTACGGTCCTCCAGGTCTCGATCTGGATCTCGCATCGCAGCTCTTCTGGCGCCGCAGTGATGGCGAGCGGGTCGAGATTTCGCTGGACGGCAAGCTGGCAGGCCCTCGAGACGGCCCCTGGGATTTGACTCGAATGACTCTCGTGGTCCCGGATTGGAAGCAGAGGTGACGGCGAGTCTGGGTTCGTCCTCTAGCGATCCCGTGTCTGCCAGCTTCCAGGCCCAGCTCGAGCCCCATCTCCTGATCCCGGTGCCGCCGTCACGGGGCCCCATGGAGGTACGAGGTCAGTTCGATACGGCTCGCAAGACCGGCACCTTGCACGTAGGCGCTCTCGGCTTACCCGTCGAGCTGGCATCGCCGTGGCTGGCCGAGGATTCAAAAGACAACGCGTTGCTCCAGGGCTGGAGTCTCGATGTGGACACCGATTTAGAGCTGGGCGGAGAGAGCTCTGGTCTCACGGGAATCGGTCAACTGAGTCTAGCTCGGCAGGACGACACCTGGGCGACCGGTGAGATCGAGCTTCTATCCGCAACTGCACCGGCAGGGGTAGCGGCAAGGATAGATGGTCTGGTGCTTCCGAATCGGCCGGGGAAGAGATCGATTCGAGCCGTGGTCGAGGTGCCGGAATGGACGCAAATCCAGCAGCTGACCCTGCGCGAGGGTGAGATCGAGATTCTCGACACCGATCTGGCCGACCTGCGCGAGGATGTCGCGTCGATCTGGCCCGGGCCTTTGCCAGAGGCGGTCGATCGAAGCCTGGCCGGTCTACTCGAGGCGAAGTTGATGGCGGCTGGCGCAATCGAGGACCTGCAGGCCGACGTGGAGGGGTCCTGGAGCCATACGGATGGCGACAGAGTCGAGCTGCGGGCCACTGCCACCGCCGAGCGGGTGACCCTCGAATCGATCAGCGGCCAGATCGGGGCACGCCGATTCAGCGGCAGTGCACAAGTCGATCTGCCGACGCCGATCGAACGGGCCGAGGCTCGGTTCGAGCTGATGGACCTCCTGCCGGAGGTGCCCAAGATCGATCTCTCGGTTGTGCTCGCAGGCGGCGTCGCCAAAATCGAAGCTCAACCCGAAACATCCAACGGCGTGACGCCCGCGCTCACGGCTGAGGTCCCGCTGGCGAGCCTGGGCGATCTGCCAAAGGTCGGTGAGGCCTTGGACGCCCTGCCGCTGGTGCGCACCGCGGGTCCGCTGCGGTTGGCGTGGCAGGTTCCGGAAGCGGAGTGGGCGGAGTGGATCTCACAATTCCAAGAGGAGTTTCCCCTTTCGAGCCTGCGCCTGGGATCGCGGGGTTCTCTGCAGCTCGACCTGTCGCAGCCGCTGGCCGGCAGCGGCCGCATGATTCTCGATCCTCTGGAAGTCAGCAGCCAGGAACTGACCGTCGTCGCCGAGGGCCCGATCCAAGCGCGCCTGGAAAGAGGAGAGTTGATTCTGGAGGCCGCTCGCCTTGCAACCGGTGGAGGTCTGCTGGAGGTCGAAGCCTGGACGAAGTTGGTCACGAATTGGGAACCCGGAAGCTCGTTGGGGAGCCTCTTCGAGCGCTTCAGGATCGAAGCCAACGGTGCGGCACCGTTGGCGCTCCTCCAGGACTTTGTCGACGATCTCTACACCGATGGTGATCTGCAGGTGGCCCTGTCGGTCTCCGGCACCCCCGAGGAGCTCACCGGTGAGGCCAGGATTCACGGTCTCGGGGCGGAGCTTCGAATCGGAGATCCCGCAGGGGTGCGCCTTTCGAACCCGACTCTCGAGGGTGGTTTTCGCCGGCGATCGGATCCGGGTGGACCGGGCCGGGCTCGAGATCGAGGAGGGTGAGATCCTCGCGACGGGCGAGATTCCGCTCGCGACCCTGCTCGGTCTGTTGGACGCCGAATCCCGACTGTCGGAGCAGCCTCTGGAACCGCTGACTCTGCGCTGGGAGATGCCGGAAACCGACTGGGCTACAAGCCTCTCCAAGCTCGGGGTAGCGGAGCCACCAGAATCGCTGGTGGTGGCAGGGCGTGGGGAATAGCTCTCCACCCAACCGACCTTTGGAAGCGGCAGGCTGGATCGAGATCTCTCCTCTTTCCATGTCGACCGAAGGCCATGTCGTCCGCAACGAGGGGCCGCTCCGAGTCGATCTCACCGACGGCCGCCTCGAGCTCACTTCGCTTCCATCTTCTCGCTGACGACCAACCGTTCTTGCTGACCGGAGCGCTCGAGCTCGATCGCGCTTGGACCTCGGAGCTTTCGGTTCTCTCCCTGGTCCAGTCGCTGGCAATCCAGGGCCACGGAACTCTGGCCGCGGTTCTGCTCAACCCGTTTCTGGCCGGGGAAGCGCTGACGGCCTGTTGGAGATCGACCTCGACCTCGCGGGTACCCTGGCGAAGAGCCCGCGGGAAGTCTTCGGCTCCAGGGGCACTGTGCTTCATCTATTTATCGCGCCGTATGTGGCGAAAATCGAGGC
>CAVRAU010000011.1:0-20826 GCA_963719055.1 uncultured Acidobacteriota bacterium
ACCACTCTCATCGGCCGGTAGCTCATTTGATGTGGCGGGTGGGTTTCCCCTGAGGATGCCTGTCGTCGGAGTGTTGGAGCCAATCGGCACAGTCGATGACGAAGCGGTGTTCGTGGATGTCAAGACGACGTGGGTAATTTCCGGCCTGGCACATGGTCACGACAACGTGAACGCGGCGCGGGAAGGCGACGAGGCGGTACTGGGATGCGAAGACGGAAATGTCGTGGCCAATGCCACGCTCCTGTCCTATACGGAGATTACGCAGGAGAATATTGACTCGTTTCATTTCCATGGCGATCTGAGTTTTTGTGACGAGATCCTTGTCGTACCGACGGACCGCAAATCGGGCATCCTTTTGCGAGGGCGATATGAGGAAGAGGGCACTGCGGCGCGGATGCTCGTTCCGTCGCAGGTGGTCAACGAGGTATTGGAGACGATGTTCTCCGTACGCAACTACGTGATTCTCGGAAGTGTTGGCGTGGGCGTGGCGACGCTGATGACGGCTGCACTGGTGTTTCTGCTGTCGATTCGCCTGCGGCACCGTGGAATAGAGACCGTCCGCAAGATCGGAGGGAGCTCTCGACGCCTGACGGCCATTTCTACATAGGAAATCTTGCTCGTGGTATTCGCAGGCGTTGTGATTGCAGGAGTTCTAACCGTTTCAGTGAGCCGTTTCGCTACATCTTTGTTATAGCAATACGCAACGGAACCAGTAAGTTACATAAACAGGGCCACATTGTGAGCAGCGGAGTTGCCGACCCTGTTCCCAATCCACCCCAGAACGAGGCAGCGCCTCGAGCGCTTCGGCCTTGGCGCCAGGCTCCAGGCTGCTGGAGTGCACCTGCTGGAACCGCAGTCGTATCTGCGGTTTCTCAGCCTCATGATGGGGGCTTCGGTAGTACTGACCGACTCCGGGGGGATTCAAGAAGAGACGACCGTATTGGGAATCCCTTGCCTCACAATGCGACCCAATACCGAGCGACCCGTAACCATCGATTTGGGAACGAACATCCTGGTTGATAAGGACAAGGCGCGAATCGTGGAACTGGTCCGACAGGCCAAGATCGGCGAGTGGAAGCAACACTCTGTGCCTCCCGGCTGGGATGGCAGCGCAGCCGAACGCATAGAAGCGCACATGGCTGAATGGCTAGGTGTCTGAGTTAGGGTCACGAACGGCGTCTAGCGCGGGCTGGACTGGAGTCACCGATCAAGCGCCGCCTACGTGCACCACGACCCGCCGGGTGTGCGGCCGACTCCGATGCTCCCAAAGGTAGATACCCTGCCAGGTTCCCAGGGCCAGACGTCCCTCCAGAACAGGTATTCCCAGCGAGGTGCTGGTCAGGGCTGCCTTGATGTGGGAGGGCATATCATCGGGACCCTCGGCCGTATGGGTGTAGAGGGGGTCGTTTTCGGGTACCAGACGCACCAGCCAGCTCTCGAGATCTCGTCTGGCGGAGGGGTCGGCGTTCTCCTGGATGGTGAGGCTGGCGGAGGTATGTCGGACGAAGACGGTACAGAGCCCTTCCTCGACTTCGCTCTCGCGCACGGCCGTGCTCACCTGGCCGGTGATCTCATGCAGGCCCTGTCCCTCCACCGCGATCTGCAGCTCCTTGATCATCGTTCCTCCCGCGTCTCTAGCTTAGCCCATTGAGATATTCGAATTTGGCTACCGCTTTGGAGGGCTGGAAGTGTTCATGTATCGTCAACCCAAGTGCTGAGACACCCCCGAGCGGGCCGTCAGATCGAAGACTCTACAGCGGTTTGGTAAGGACTCGAGGGGCCGGATACGGGGAGATGGGACCTGAGGACATCCAATGGCTGAGCCACGCAAGCTCCGGCTGCTTCTGATCGACGAGAACGCTCACGATCGGGCCCTTGCCGGTCTGGTACTGGGACGGGCTTTTCCTGGAGCACAGATCCGTGAAGTCGAGGATGCCGAGGACTTTGCCACTCTGCTGCGCCAGAGTCGGTACGACCTGGTCATCACGGAATGCCTGATGAGTTGGACCGATGGTCTCGCGGTCTACCGGGCGATTCGAGAGGCGCGGCCGCAGACACCGGTGATTGCCTTTACCGAGCTGCGTGACGAAGAGGTCGTGGTCGAGGCCATGAAGACCGGCTTCGCCGACTTTGTCTTCAAGGGATCCAAGGGGTTTCTGCAGCTTCCAGTCGCGGTCCAGACGGCTTGGGAGCAGTCACGGAATCGAATTCTGGCCGCCCGCAGCGAGCCGTGGCTGGGCACGTTGCTGGATCGGGCCGACATCGGCGTCTATCGTTCGACACTCGATGGACGGCTCATCGAGTCGACGCCAGCCCTGTTTCGCCTCCTCGGGCGTCACCGACCTCGAAGATGCTCTCAGGGTCAGTCTGCCCGAGCCGCACTTCCTCGCCGAGGAGAAGGAGGATCTGTTGGCGAGGCTCAGCCACGATCAGGCCTTGCGTTCTCGGGAAGTCCAGGTCCACGGGGCGGATGGCGCGACAGTCTGGCTGAACCTGACGGAGGTCCTGCTCCTGGACGTGGATGACGAGATCGTCATCGATATCCTGGTTCAGGACATCAGCCAACAGAAGGAACGTGAGGAGTCACTCAAGAAGACCCTGCGAGAGCTGGAGCGTTCCAACGCCGATCTCAGTCAATTCGCCTACATGGCTTCGCATGAGCTGCAGCAGCCTCTGAGAATGGTAGAGAAGTTCGGGGCCATCCTGGCCGAGGAGTACGGACCCCAGCTGGGCGGTGAAGGCGCGGAGCTGCTCCACAGTGTGACGGAAGGCGCTTCCCGAATGCAGGATCTCGTCGACGATCTCCTGGAGCTGTCCCGGATCGACACGGAAGGCAAGGACTTTGCCGAGGTGGATGCCAACGAAGTGCTGCATGAGGCCATCCTGGGAATCGAGGACGTCATCGATGAGAGCGATGCCGAGATTCACAGCGACCGATTGCCGACTGTCATGGGAGATCGCTTTCAACTCGTCCAGCTGTGGCGAAACCTGATCTCCAATGCGATAAAGTTCCGCAGGGAGGAATCACCGAAGATCGACATCACCGCCGAGGAAACCGAGGACGGTTGGGTTTTCTCCATCGAAGACAACGGCATAGGTATCGATGCCCAGGAGCTGGAAGACATTTTTGTCATCTTTCGTCGGTTGCATCCCGAGCTCCCCGGCACGGGGATTGGATTGAGCATCTGTAAGCGTATCGTCGAACGCCACGGAGGTCGTCTCTGGGCCGAGACCACGCCCGAGGATGGAGCCCGGTTCCGTTTCTCGATGCCCGGGAAGGAATCAGAAGCTGTAGCGAGTGAGCCCTGATGCAAGAGGCCCCCATCCAGATTCTGCTGGTAGAAGACAATGCGGGGGACGCCCGCCTGGTCGACACCTACCTGCGTCGCGCTGAGCCTCCGGAGTTCTCGCTGGAGCGGGTCGATCGACTCGAGAAGGGTTTGAAGCGGCTGGCAGAGGGTGGGATCGATGTGGTGCTGCTGGACCTGACGCTTCCAGACAGCCAGGGAATCGACACGTTCGAGACGGCCGTGGCCGAGGCGCCGGACGTTCCCATCATCGTCATGACGGGAATCGATGATTCGGGATTGGCCCTCAAGGCGGTCCGAGATGGAGCTCAGGACTATCTGGTCAAGCGTCAGGTAGACACTCATCTCCTGGTGCGATCGATCCGCTATGCCATCGAGCGCAAGCACTTCGAAGACCAGATTCGGGTCAGCGAGGAACGGTACGCACTGGCGGTCGACGGCGCCCATGACGGAGTCTGGGACTGGGATCTGAGCACAGATGAGATCTACTTCTCGAACCGGTGGAAGAGCCTGTTGGGTTTTCAGGATGAAGATCTGATCGGTGGAGTCGAGGTGTGGTTCGATCGGGTTCACCCCGACGACATCGATCGGTTGCGCAAAGAGATCCAGATTCACCTGGAAGGCAGAACACGGCACTTTGAGAGCGAGCATCGGATCCAGCACCGGGATGGAGCCTACCGGTGGGTGCTCAGTCGCGGTCTGGCCGTTCGAGAGATGGCCGGACCGCCCCACCGGATGGCCGGCTCCCTGACCGATGTCCACGCTCGCAAGATGACCGAGCAACAGCTTCTCCACGATGCCATGCACGACGCCCTCACCGGTCTTCCCAACTGGGCCCTCTTCATGGACCGGCTGGGAATTGCCATCGCGCAATCGAAGCGCAGCGAGAAGCACCTCTTTGCCGTCTTGTTTCTCGATCTCGATCGTTTCAAGAACGTCAATGACAGCCTGGGGCACACTCTGGGAGACAAGTTGCTGGTAGCCATCGCTAGACGGCTGCGAAAGATGATGCGACCCGGCGACACGGTTGCCCGACTGGGTGGGGATGAATTCGCGGTCCTGATCAACGCGGTCGAGGCACCCACGGACGCCACTCGCATTTCCGAGAGAATTCACGATGAGCTGAGTCGTCCCTTCGACCTCGAGGGTCACGAGGTCTTCACCACCGCCAGCATCGGTATTGCCATGGGAGGCAATGGGTACCACCGACCCGAAGAGGTTCTGCGCGATGCCGATACCGCGATGTATCGGGCCAAGAGTCTGGGCAGGAATCGCCACTCCATCTTCGACCAGCGGATGCATGAGCGGGCGGTGCAACTCCTGCAGCTCGAGACGGATCTGCGGCGAGCCGTGGAGCGAGACGAATTCTGCCTGCACTATCAGCCCATCATCTCCTTGGCTCAGGGGGAGATCGAGGGTTTCGAGGCCCTGGTGCGCTGGCAGCATCCCACCAGGGGTCTGGTGTACCCGAATGACTTCATACCCGTGGCGGAAGATAACGGACTCATCGTTCCCATCGGCTGGTGTGTGTTGCGCAAGGCTTGTCAGAAGATGGCGCTCTGGCACCGAGAGTTCCCCTCGATCCAGCCCATGTCCATCAACGTCAACCTCTCGAGTCGACAGTTCTTGCAGCCCGACCTGGTCGACAAGATCAGCCAGGTTCTCGAGGAGACGGGACTCGACCCCTCGAGACTCCGCCTCGAGATCACCGAGAGCATGATCATGGAGGAAGCGGACTCGGCGGTGCTCAAGCTGCAGCAGTTGCGCAGTACCGGGGTGCAGCTGCATCTCGACGACTTCGGTACGGGGTATTCGTCGCTCAGCCATCTGCACCAGCTGCCCACCCACACCATCAAGATCGATCGCTCCTTCGTCAGTCGGATCCGAGACAACGACGACAACACCGAGATCGTGGCCACCATAGTGTCGCTGGCGCGCAGTCTGGGGATGCATGCTGCCGCGGAAGGTCTCGAGACAGCCAAGCAGCTCTCGACCATGCGCAGCCTAGACTGCGACTACGGCCAGGGCTTCTATATTTCGCGGCCCCTCGATGAGATCGCGGCAAGCGATCTGATCGCGAGCGGGCGGCGTTGGTAAGCGCGAGAAGAGAGCAGACATGAAACTCACTGGGTACCTGGCGGTCATGCTGGTGCTCGCGTCCGCGGTGTCGGCAGCGAATCCGGTCTTCGATGAGTTGTTTACCGGGCGAACCCTGCGATTGGATTACTTTCACACGGGTACCGCCGAGTTCGAGCACCTCAGCCTCGATCGGGCACGGGTCGAGGGACCCTGGCCCGGGAGTCGGACGCAACTCCTGGATGACACCAATCTGGGCAAGTATCGATTCGAGGTCGTGGATGTCGCTTCCAACAATGTCATCTACTCGCGCGGCTTCGCGAGTATTTACGGCGAATGGGAGACCACAGGCGAGGCTGCCGACGGCGTCGTCAGAACCATCCCCGAGGCACTGCGGTTCCCCGAGCCGCAGCAGCCGGTGCAGGTTCGACTTTTCAAACGCGGTGGCGATCAGCTCTTTCGAGAGATCTGGTCGACTCCCATCGACCCGTCCTCGCGGTTTGTGCATCGAGCCGCTGTGGCGAAGCGTCCCGTTGGAACGATTCTGGAGAGCGGCGACCCATCCACCAAGGTGGATCTCGTGATTCTTGGTGACGGATACACCGCGAACGAGATGGAGAAGTATCACCGGGATGCCGCCCTCGCCGCTGAGGATCTCTTCTCGCACGAGCCCTTCGCCTCTCGCCAAGGTGACTTCAACGTTTGGACCGTGGATTCTCCCGCCGCCGAGTCGGGGATCTCACGCCCCAGATCGGATCTGTTCCGCGAGACACCCCTGGGCGCCAGCTACAACTCCTTCGACTCCGAACGTTACATCTTGTCGCTGGATGATCGTGGCTGGAGGGATGTCGCCGCCTCAGCGCCCTACGACTTTGTTCTGATGCTGGTCAACAGCGAGAAGTACGGTGGCGGTGGAATCTTCAATCTCTATTCCACGGCTGCGGTCGATTCGGGATTCCGTCGGTATCTCGTAGTCCATGAGTTTGGACATCACTTTGCCGGCCTCGGGGACGAGTACTACACCTCGTCGGTGGCCTACGAGGATTTTCACGGTGAGCAGGTCGAGCCCTGGGAGCCCAATGTGACGGCTCTCCACGATCCGGAACATCTGAAGTGGGCGGATCTGGTGGAGACGAGCACGCCGCTGCCGACCCCCTGGAAGAAGGAGGAGTTCGAAGAGTACTCGCTGGGATATCAAGAGAAGCGCCGAGACCTGCGCCGCCAAGGGGCTCCCGAAGGGGAGATGGAAGTCCTCTTTCGGGAGGCGCAGATTCGATTCACCGAGATGCTGGGGTCAGAGGAGTACGCCGGCCAGGTGGGCGCCTTCGAAGGGGCCAGCTACCAGCCGACTGGGCTCTTTCGTCCGCAAGCCGACTGCATCATGTTTACCCGTGACGAGGTCGGTTTCTGCCACGTCTGCAGCCGGGCGATCGAGCGGGTCATCGATCTCTATTCGAGGTAGGGATCCAAAAAAAGGGCCCCGCACTGGGCGGGGCCGAAGGTGTCACCGCTGTTGGGTGATCGGTGCTATTTGATCTCGATCTTGCGGGGTTGTGCCTGCTCGCTCTTGGGGACCTCGATGCTGAGAAGTCCTTCCTTGAATGAGGCTTCAACCTGTGTGTTGTCCACCTGCGATGGCAAGGTGAAGGATCGCGAGAACTTGCCATAGGCCCGCTCGATCCGGTGGTAGGTTTCGTCCTCTGCCTTCTCGTCGAGCTCCCGTGAGCCACTCAGGGTCAGCAAGTTGTCTTCGAGAGTGATCCCGATATCGTCCTTGCCCATACCCGGCAGCTCCGCTGTGAAGATGAACGACTTGTCGGTTTCCTGGACATCCACGGCAGGGACCCACGCGTCTCGCAGACCCTCGCCGACCGAGCGGCCGAAAAGGCTATTGGCTCCGAGAAAGCTGTTGAAGAGCTGATCTACGTCGGAGTAGAAGGGCTGGCGAGCCAGAGCCGCGGGTCTCCGGGGGTATCGTCGAACGATCGATGCTTTGGTCATGGGTTGTGTTCCTCCTTTGGATCTAGGCGATGATCGCCTGTTTCGTAGTAGAGAACACTAAGGTATCGACCGATATTCCCATAATTTCTGTTTATCTTAGTGTGTAACCCTAATATCAGGGCTGATATCTGACCCCAAAAATCTAGATCTAGTGCTTTGTTTCGAACTTCGAGACTCGCGAGAGCTCCTCGAAAAGCTCCTTTTCTTCGTCCGTGAGCCGTTCGGGAACCTGAATCCGGATCTCGGCCAGGAGATCTCCCGCGTCGCCGGTCGTCTTGGGGTAGCCCTTGCCTCGAAGGCGAATCTTGCGGCCGGAGGAGGATCCCGGAGGGATCTTGACGGTGAGATCCCCCGCCAGCGTCCGGATTTGTGCCTGGCCTCCCAGGGCCGCTTCCCAGGGTGTGATCGGCAGGGTGGTGTGAAGATCATTGCCTTCGAGCTGGAACCGGGAATCGGGCAGAATCTCGATGCTGAGATAGAGATCACCTCGGGTGTGTCCATCGCCTCCTAGCCCGCCCTGACCGGAAAGTCGAATCCTCTGCCCGGGGCGAATGCCGCGCGGGATCTTGACTCGCAGAGTTCGCCGACGACCCGTGGTCGGGTCGGTGAGCGAGATTTCGCGCTCCCCGCCGCTGGCTGCCTCCTCGAGTCCCAGGCTGATGGTGGCCTCGTGATCTGCCCCTTTTGCGGTGGCTCCCCCGGGACCCTGCGCCGACCAGGTCACTCGCGGATCTCCTGCGCCGCCGGCGCCGAATCCAGACCCGAACAGCATGTCGAAAAACGAGCTGAATCCCTGTCCACCAAAGCCGCTGAATCCGCTCGGTCTCTGGCCACCGCCCGAGTTGAACGTCGAGAAGATGTCCTCGAATCCCGGGGGTGGAGCGCCGGTGCTCTGGGATTGTTTCCAGGCGGAGCCGAATCGGTCGTACTTGGCTCGTTTCTCGGTGTCCTTGAGCACCTCGTGGGCCTCGTTGATCTCCTTGAATTTCTCCTCGGCCTCGGGGCTTCTGTTGACGTCTGGGTGGTACTTGCGGGCCAACTTGCGATAGGCCTTCTGGATGTCGGAGCTCTCCGCATCCTTGCTGACTCCCAGTATCGAATAGTAGTCCTTGTAATCCACGTGGCTAGCCCTTTCGCTCGTCTGCGCGTACCTCGATCATGGACGCATCCTATCCGGAGGACCGCCTTTTCCTTGAGGTGAGTTGCAGTAGATGTGCCGAAGATCTTAGTCCGCAGCCCTCATGTCTCTAAACCAATTGCCATCGTGATTCATTCCCGATCTCCAGAAAAGGAAAGGGACGCGCCGCAGCGCGTCCCTCGAATCGCAGGTTTGTTGGAATGAGACGTCAGGGAGCTTCCATATCGAAAGCCTCGTAGTTCTTGGCGATCCATATCGTCCACTTCTCGGGTACTTCCTCCAGGGGAAAGATCGCCTGCACGGGGCACGCGTCGATGCACAGACCGCAGTCGATGCATTCTTCCGGATGGATGTACAGCGCCTCCCAGTCGTCGTTGTCATAGATGCAATCGACAGGGCACACATCAACACAGGCCTTGTCCTTCACTCCAACGCATGGTTCCGCGATGATATGAGTCATGCAGTAGCTCCTCTAGTCCTCAAGGCAAGACCGTCAGCGGCCTTGTGGCTCTATTATACCTACCGGTCTGCGGGCCTCAAGCCTCAAATCGGTGACAGGAAGTTCGGGGACGGGGTATTCTGTTCGCATGTCGATTCTCGACTCGTTGGGCTCCAAAGAGCTGGTCGTCGTGACGGGCAAGGGTGGGGTAGGGAAGACCGCCATCTCTTCGGCGATTGGCAGCAGGCTCGCGGCGACCGGCCGACGGACTCTGATCCTCGAGATCGATCCGCGGGAAAGCGTCCATCAGATGCTCGGCGTTCCTCCTTCGGGTGGAGAGATCGTCAAGGTCGGGCCTCGCCTCTACTTGCAGCATCTTCAGCCCAGAGAGGTCCTGGATCAAATCGTTCGCGAGCGAGTGCGGGTCGAATTCTTGATTCGGCGGGTTCTGGACAGTCCCGTCTACCATCACTTCTCCGAAGGGGCACCGGGGCTGAAGGAAATGGCGGTTCTGGGGCACTCGCTGATTCTGGTGCAGGGAAAAGTGCCCAAGGCTCCGGCAATCGATGTGGTGGTGCTCGATGCTCCAGCCACCGGCCATGGCGTCTCGTTGTTACTGGCACCCCTGCTGGTCGCGGAGGTAATTCGCCAGGGTCCGATCGCCGCCATGACGGCGGAGGTCGCCGAGTTGGTGGCCAGCGCTGAACGATGCGGGGTCGTCGTGGTGACGCTAGCGGAGGAGATGCCGGTGACCGAGGCGCTGGAGCTCATCGCGGCGCTCAGGGACCGTCTCGATCGGCAACCGGAGTTCTGTATCGCCAATGCCCTCTATCCTCCGATACCGCCCGACACCCGGGCTGAGACTGATGATCCTTTTACCTCGCTTTGGAAGGACCGTCGGGGGCTCAATGATCGAGAGCTGCAGCGTCTTGCCGAAGGGTGGCCCGGCCCGGTCGGTGAGACACCCTTTCTACCGCTGGATCGAGGGCCGGCTCTGGCAGAGGCTCTGCGAGAAAGGTTGGGTGAGCTCTGAGCTACCCGTGGCCCCGTCTGGTGGTGGTCGTCGGCTCGGGTGGGGTCGGCAAGACCACCCTGGCAGCGGCCCTCGGCCTGGTCTCAGCCGAGGAGGGCAACCGCACGCTGGTGATGACGTTCGACCCCTCCCTGCGCCTCAAGGACGCGCTGGGTGTCGATGATGAAACCTCCAAGGACCATATTGAAGTCCAACTGGAATCTTCCGGCAGTCTCTATGCCAGCCTCCTCGACGCGAAACTGACTTTCGATCGCCTGGTCAGTCGCTATGCGCCAGACGGCAGATCCCGTCGCCGAATCCTCGAGAATCGCTACTACCAGTCATCTGGCAGGCGGGTTGGCGGGTATCCTCGAGTACATGGCCGTGGAGAGGCTCTTCGAGGTCTCCAGCTCTGGCGACTTCGACCGGATCATCCTGGACACGCCACCGACTCGACAGGCCTTGGACTTTCTCGAGGCGCCGGAGAGGATCGTCGGGTTTCTCGACAGCGGTGCCCTCAAACTGGCCCTGCGATCTTGGTTCGACCAGGAGGGGCATCTGCGGCCTACTCGGCATCTCGGCAGTCTTGGCAGACGGTTCGAGAGCTATCTGGACGAGGTGGTGGGGCTCGATCTCCTGCGGGACATGGTGGAGTTTTTTCAGGCATTTGGTCCTCTCTATGATGGTTTTCGAGAGCGCGCCCAGGAGGTGGAAGCCCTCCTGCGCTCTGAAGAGACCTTGTTCACCCTGGTCTCGGGGCCTGGCGAAGAGAAGATCCCCGACACCCTGTTCTTTGCTCGCCGATTGCAGGATGCCGGCTACCCTCTGGGTCCCATCGCGGTGAATCGAATGCACCCGGCTCCCAGAGGAACCCGTGCGCTGCGTTTGATCTCGACGCGGGAGAGCCCCTTGACGGTCGGCAGCTGTTGCTTTGGCTCGGTGAGAGGGACGCCAGAGGCCTGCAACGATTGGCGTCGCTGATCGCCGAAGATCAACCGCTGATCGGCATTCCGCTCTTGGCCTCGGAACCCTCGGACCTGGCGTCTCTGCAGGCCCTGGGATCGATGTTCGTTTCGCTTCTGGACGAGGCGGTGCGGTTCCTCGAACCCTCGGTAGTCCGACCCGGCCTCGCTTGCCGCACCGCGGTAATTCCCTTGACAGTTTTGCCGCACTGCGGTATAAATGATGTGTCGAGGGAGTGGTGCATTCCCGACAAACAGGGGTCGCAACCGTTCTGGAGTTGGAGAGGCCAATGATACGTCTGATCAAGCGATATGAAAGCCGCAAGCTCTACGATACCGAGGAGAGCCGCTACGTCTCACTGGATGAAATTGCCACCTGGGTGCGGGCCGGCCAGGAGGTCAGAATCGTGGACAACGCATCGTCCGATGATGTCACCGCCCAGACCCTGACACAGATCATTCTCGAGGAGGGTCGCAACGGCAGCTCCAAGATTCCCACGGATGTCTTGCGGGATCTGGTGCGGTTTGGCGAGCAGGCGCTGTCGAGCAGCGTCGAGCATGTCCAGGAGAGCGTCGACAAGGTGGTTCGGGCGTCGATCGATCGCCTGGGACCGGTCCGCCAGGCCCGCGAAGAAATGACTCGACTGCGGACTCGCCTCGAAGAGCTGGAGGAATCTCTGGTGGAGCTCGAAGTGACCGGTGGCGTCAAGCCCAAGAAGGCTCCGGCCAAGGCCCGCAAAGCCCCGGCCAAGAAGAAAGCCCGCAAGACGACTGCGAGTCGCACCAGCGCCAAATGACAAGAATCTGCAAGACGAGGAGAGCCATCCCATGACCGAGGCAAACAAGAAGGTACACGAGGAAATCAAGGCATCGGCACACAAGATCTGGTTGGCCGGTCTCGGCGCTCTCGCAGCCGCCGAGGAAGAGGGCAGCAAGATCTTCAACACCCTGGTAGAGAAGGGCGAGGGATATGAGAGCCGGGGTAAGGAAGAGCTAGCCAAGGTCAAGGACAAGGTGGAAGGCGCCTTCGGCAAGGCCGAAGGCTCCTGGGAAAAGCTCGGCGATGCCTTTGATGAGAAGGTCGCCGGCGCCGTCAAGCGACTCGGGGTGCCCAGCAGCGAAGAGATCACCAATCTGACCCAGCGAGTCGAAGAGCTCACTCTCAAGGTCGACCAGCTGAAGACCGGAACTGCCAAGTCGAAGTAGTCGAACTCGAGAGCCGGTCACAATGACCATGCCAGGAGGCAACGGCGGGCGGACCGACCCCAAGATCGGTCTTGCCCTTGCGGGTGGCGGGCCAGCTGGAGCCATCTATGAAATCGGTGCCCTGCGGGCGCTGGATGAGGCCATCGACGGGATCGATTTCAACAACCTGCATGTCTATGTGGGTGTCAGTGCGGGTGCCTTTATCTGTTCGAATCTGGCCAACGACATCAGCCCCAAGCAGATGTGCCGGGCCATCGTCAAACACGAGCCCGGTGAGCACCCCTTCGTGCCCGAGACCTTCTATGCTGTGGCCACTGGAGAGCTTTTGCGACGGACGGCCGCGGTGCCGGGTTTGTTGGGTCAGGGGATCTGGTCCTTCCTGAAAGACCCTCTCGACAAAGGGCTGTTTGGCTCCCTGATGCTGATGGGTAGGGCACTGCCGACGGGTCTCTTCGACAACCGGCATCTTGGCGAATATTTGGCAAGAATCTTCTCGCTCAAGAACCGCACCAACGATTTTCGCCAGCTCGAGCAAGAACCTGATTATCGTGGCGGCGGATCTGGATTCGGGACAGGCTGTGCGTTTTGGTCACGATAGGCACGAGCACGTTCCGATCTCCAAGGCAGTGGAGGCGAGCACGGCCTTGCCGGGTGTCTACGCACCCGTCGAGATCGAGGGACGACACTATGTCGACGGTGTTCTGCTAAAGACCATGCACGGTTCCGTGGCGCTCGAGGAAGGGGCGGAACTGCTGATTTGTCTCAATCCGCTGGTGCCGGTGGACACGGCGGAGGCGGTCAGTGAGGGCGTCATGCGGCGTGGCAAGCTCATCGACCGCGGGTTGCCCACAGTCCTGTCTCAGAGTCTGCGAACCATGATCCGGTCTCGATTGGGTGCCGGTCTGGCCGCCTACGACGGCAAATTCCCCTCGGCGGAGGTGGTGCTCTTCGAACCTCCCGCTGACGACTACGACATGTTCTTCACCAACGTGTTCAGCTTCTCGTCGCGCCGCATGGTCTGCGAACATGCCTATGAGTCGACCCGCACGACAGTTGCTGGAACGATACGACGAGCTGGCACCGATCCTGGCTCGCCATGGCCTGACCTTGCGCCAGGATGTTCTCGAGGATGCCGACCGCGACCTCTGGGACGGGGTGGGCCTGGGTCGCTACGAACACCGCCCGGGTGTGCTCAACGATCTCGACTCCCTCCTGAATCGTCTCGAAGACTACCTGGACGAAGCCGGCTAGTCGGGACTCTGCCGCGACCTTGTCGTGTCGGCCACCGACGTCGGTACCTGGACGTAGCCGTCGGCTCGGCTCGCGCTTTGTAGTGGCCGGCCTCTGCGCCGGCCTGTCGTAGTGGCCGGCCTCTGCGCCGGCCTTCCTAGTCCCTGCGCCGCAGAGCCAGAATGACTCCGGTCGCAAACAAGACCACCCCTAACGGCCAGGGGCCATTCGTGGCGACGACGATGGCGCCGGCCACGACACAGAATCCGGCGAAGACCGTTCCGCGGATGCCGGCAAATGGGCTCTCTGGATCCCTGTTCGTCGACTGCTCGAGGACCTTGAGGCCCTCGGTCACCAGCATCGGGGATTTGACCAGGGCGTCGACGAGCTCAGGTGCCCCTCGCAGGGTGTCGCGAGCAATTCGCAGCGGGCTGAATTGATTCAGAAAGATCCTGTTGATGTAGGACTTGGAGACCGCCGCCACATCGAAGCTCGGGTCGAGCATGTGTCCCACGGCTTCGAAGGTGACGATGGCCTTTACCATCAGGACCATCTCCACGGGTAGATACATCCGGTACTTGGCGGCGCGGCCCACGGACTCCATGATCAGCTGAGCGACGGAGAAGGACTCGAAATTCGAGTTGCGTTGCCAGCGGCGACAGATTTCCTCCACATCGCGCCGAAATCCTTTCCGGTCACCCCCTCGACCCGCCTCGGCGATGGACGCGAGATAGCGCGCCGCGTTCTCCGCGTCTCCCATGACCAGGCAGTAGTAGTAGTAGAGCAGGGTACGGCGGAGCTCCTCGTCGAATCGACCGACCATTCCCAGATCGATGAATCCGTCCTTGGGACCGGGTAGTACCAGGAGATTCCCGGGATGCAGGTCGGCGTGGAAGAAGCCGTCCTTGTACAGCATCTGGATGATGGCCGAAGCGCCCAGATCGATGATGCGATCCTTCTCTTCCTTGGCCAGGCTCTGCACCAGAGCGCTGTTGGGTTTGGCGCCGGGAAGATACTCCATGACCAGAAGATTCCGCGTCGAGAGATACCGATAGATATCGGGGAAAACGATGTCGGGCTGGTCCTTGAAGTTGGCGGCGAAGGTCTCGGCGTTTTCAGCTTCGTTGCGCAGATCGACCTCGCGCAGGGTGTACTCACCAAACTCGGCAGCGAGCCGCTTGGGCTGATACCTGGAGAGGAAGATCTGCAACATGCTGCCCAGAATCTTGAGCAGAATGACGTCCTGCTTGATGGTGGTGCGGATCCCGGGTTTGACCAGCTTGAGGACGACCTGGTCACCCTCGACGGTGGTGGCCCGATGGGTCTGTCCGATGGATGCGGAGCCCATGGGTTGGGGCTCGACCCAGGTGAAAAGCACGTCCACAGGCTGTTCCAGCTCGTCGGACACCAACTCCAGAAAGCGTTCGAAAGGCAGAGCGGGAAGGCGCTCGAGGAGGTTTTTCAGCTCGTCGGTAATGTCCTTGGGAAGCACATCCACGCGCAGGCTGAGAATCTGACCGAGCTTGATGAAGGTGGGACCCAATGCCTCCAGACGCTTGCGCAGCTGGACCGGGAAGGGGAGCTTGACCAGGTCGCGATCGACGAATGGGCGGGTGGGTATCCAGATAAGCCTCAGGGTCCAGTACTTGAGCCCCCGTCGCTTCTTTTTCGGCAGCTCGCGCAAATAGGCGGCGAGGCCGCCGAAGACCAGACCCAGGAACTGGCGGTAGATGGTAAAGAGGCGCCGGATGAGTCCCCGCTGCCGGGTCTCCTTGAAGACCTCGAATTCCTCTTCGGAATGGGACGTGGCTAGGTTGGCCTCCGGCTCGATCATCAAATGGTCTCGATACAAAATCCCCGCAGGCGGCGCAGAAGCCGTCGTTCCTATTCTCGCATCAATCTGTGGGTCGCGGGGTCTACTCCAGGTGGACTCTCACCTCTCCCACCCCTACTTCGATGTCGAGCTCGGCTTTCCCCGTGCCTGCGGCCCAGTGGATCTCGTTGCCGATCAGGAACGAGCGACGCTCATCCTGAGGCTCGCCACCCCCGAAGAAGCGGATCCTGCCGATGCCCACGTCGGCGAAAACTTCGCCGATCTTCGCCTCCGGAAGGCGCAGATCGAGCTCCCCGACGCCGAGGTCGACGCGCAGATCCTGCTCGACTCCACGGATCTCGAGATCGGCCACTCCCATCTTGACCTCGAGAGCCGAGGTTCGGGGCACCTCGATCGTGCCTTCGACATCCAACAGCGAGGTGTACCAGCGGCGATGGCCGGTCAACTCCAGGGTCACACGGCGCGAAGACGACCTGGTGGAGATCTCCAGATTCTCCAGAGCGTTCTCGCATTCGCTGAAATGCCAGGCGGCACCGAACCGTCAACTCAACCCGAATGTCCTTTCGGTCAGTCGCCTCGACCCTCAACTCGGCCACCGAAATGTCGATGCGGATGATCTGACCGGTCTCGAGATCGACGACCTGCTCGATGTCTCGGGTCTCGCGGGCTTCAACAGCGCAGGCCCACAGCAGGCCCGACAGGATGAGCACGGAATAGAAGCGCTTCATAGGGTACCCTCCACTAAATCACTACGGAGATCCTGAACAGTGGTTTCAGGTGGCAAGGGCGGCGCGAGATCGGATAGCCTCGGGGTGGAGGGAGCTATGGCAAACACGATCGTCAACGGCATGCAGTGGGGTGATGAGGGCAAGGGCAAGATCGTCGATCTGTTATGCCCGGCGTTCGAGGCGGTGGTCCGCTATCAAGGTGGCGACAATGCCGGTCACACGGTGAAGTTCGCCGATCGCCATTTTGCCCTCCATCTCGTGCCTTCCGGGATTCTGCATCCCGGGATGAACTGTGTCCTGGCCAGCGGTATGGTCATCAATCCCGAGACTCTTTTCCATGAGATGTCTGGATTGGAGGAGGCAGGAATCTCCTTCGGGAAGCGGTTCTATATCTCCAATCGGGCGCACGTTCTGCTGCCTCTCTACCGCGTCGTGGACGGTGCGCGGGAAGCGGCGATGGGCAAGGGCAAGATCGGCACGACAGCTCGCGGTATCGGCCCGGCCTACGAGAGCAAAGCGGCTCGCTACGGTGTCAGGATGTGCGATCTGCTGGCGGCAGATCTGGTCGGCCGGATCGAGGCTCTCTTGGATCGTCATCAGAGAGACCTGGAGGCTGGTGGGGAAGAGACTTCAGCCTCAGCGGTCGTGGACCAGGCTCGCGCCTGGGGAGAGCGTCTGAAACCGTATCTGACGGATACCGAAGAGCTCATCAACGGTTGGATCGATCAGGGAAGAAGCGTCATGTTCGAAGGGGCCCAAGGGGCTCTCCTCGATCTCGACCATGGGACCTATCCATTTGTCACCAGCTCCAGCCCAGCCGCCGGCGGGGCCTGTACCGGATCGGGAGTTCCACCGAGCCGCATCTCGGGGGTCATCGGTGTGCTCAAGGCCTACACCACTCGGGTGGGCGGAGGTCCCTTTGTGACCGAGCTCCAAGGTGAGCATGGAGAGCATCTACAAGAGCGCGGTAATGAATTCGGCACCACCACCGGCCGCCCGAGACGCTGTGGTTGGCTCGATGCCGTGGTGGCTCGACACTCGAGAATGATCAGTGGGGTCGGCTCCATTGCGCTGACGAAGCTCGATGTCCTCGACGAGTTGGATGAGATCAAGGTCTGTACTGGGTATCGGATCGGTCGGCAGGAGCGAACCACGATTCCAGCTCGCTTCGAGTCCCTGGAAGAGGCCCAGCCGATCTATCGCACCTTCCCCGGCTGGCAGCGGAGCACCGTCGGAATCCTGGATTTCGATGATTTGCCGGAAGCAGCCCGCAACTACGTCATGGCGATCGAAGAGATGGTCGGGGCCCCCATCGGATTGGTCTCCACTGGACCTCGCCGAGAGGAGACGATCGTTCGCGACGAACCCGCCTTTGCCAGACTCGTCTCGACCGACCTGGAGTCAATCAGGCAACGTTCCCGAGCCACTTGATCCACTGCCATGACGATAGGTGTCGCTGGCGCGAACGATGGCTGAGCCCCCAGGGTCGGGCCGTTTGGAGATCCAGTGGCTTACTTCAATGCATCGATTTGTCTAATCTGAGACGATCGGTAGGATGAGCCAATTGGTCCATAGCCTCGGAACCCGAGGGGCCTGAAGAAGTGAACAGCTCAAGTCCTGACTCCGCGAGACCGCGTTCGCTGCCCACTCAGGTGAGTGTGGTGGTGCCCCTCTTCAATGAGGCCGAGAGCATCGAGCCTCTGTTTCAGAGGCTGATCGATCTGCGGGAGGATGCCGCGAAATCCTATCTCTTTGATTTCATCCTGGTGGACGATGGCAGCACCGACAAGACCTGGGACGGACTCGAAGCGGTCTTTGGTGACGTGAGCGATTGTCACTTACTTCGTTTGCGGGAGAATCGGGGTGTCGCCGGGGCGATTCTCGCCGGATCTCGAGGTCTGCTACCCTACGAGATCGTCTGTTCCTTCGATGCCGACCTTACGTATGATCCCGGCATTCTGGTGGACATGATTCCGATGATCGAGGAAGCGGATCTGGTGACCGCTTCGCCCTATCATCCCCGCGGCACGGTCGTGAATGTTCCCCGCTGGCGTCTGTTTCTGTCGCGCAATCTGTCCAGGATCTACAACTATCGACAGCCGCAGAGTCTTCTCACCTATACCAGTTGTTGTCGGGTCTATCGCAAGAGCGTGGTCGAGGAGGTGGAGCTCTCGCGGACAGGCTTCATCGGCGTCGCCGAGCTGGTGCTGCGACTGCAAGAGAAGGGCTGTCGCATCGTCGAGTTCCCGGCTACGTTGGGTACGCGGGCCCTCGGCGTATCAAAGATGAACACCATGAGCGACGATTCTCGGGCATTTGGGGTTGTTCTACGACCTGCGTCTGCATCGGGGCCGGCAAGTGGCATGACAGGTCCGTTTCTCGAGAGCAGGAGAATTGATGGTCGTCGTCCGGCCCGAAAGCCGCTTCTCAGCCTGTCTCTCGACTTGGACAACCTGTGGACCTACCTCAAGGTTCACGGTGACCCGGGATGGATCGAATACCCGAGCTTTCTCGAGCAGGTTGTCCCTTGGCCCTGGATCGACTCGAAAGGCATCAGTTGCCAGCGACTTTCTTCGTCGTGGGTCGAGATGCCGACCACGAGGCACACAAAGCCGTGTGTCGCGACCCTCGGCGAATCGGGCCACGAAATCGGGAATCACTCCTACAGCCATGAACCCTGGGCGCAACGCTTTTCGAGGTCCCATGCAGAGAGCGAGATCCTGGCGGCAGATCGAGCGATCGAGGTCGCTACCGGCAGACAGCCTCGCGGCTTCCGAGGACCTGGCTACAGCTTGAGTCGCAGCATGCTCGAGATCCTGGTCACGGCTGGATACCAATACGATGCGACGACGTTTCCCACGTTCCTGGGACCGATGGCTCGGCGTTACTATCTGCGAGTCTGCGCCCAGGCTGTCAGAGGAGGAACGTCAGAAGCGTGGTCGACTATTCGGCACGCTTGCCGATGGTCGGCAACCGCTCCGGCCCTACTTCTGGCAGCTGCCCAAGGGCGACTGCTCGAGATTCCTGTGACCACGATGCCGATCCTGCGGGTACCCTTTCACCAGAGCTACCTTTTGTATCTCTCGAAGTTTTCAAAGCAGGCTGAGTCTGCTGTATCTCGAGTTGGCCTTGTCTCTGTGCCGGACGGCTTGAAGATGGAGCCGTCGTTCCTGCTCCATCCCTCTGGATTTTCTGGGAGGTGACGATGTCGATGACCTCGCCTTCTTCCCTGGCATGACGATCGCCACTCCTCAGAAGCTCTTGTTTCTGGATTCGGTCTTGGCCATACTGAAAAGGCGATTCAAGATCGTCAACCTCGGCCAGCACAGCCAGGCACTTCTCGAGTCGACGGCTCCAACCTTGTCCGTTCTCGACGCCGGGCGACTCCCATGAGCGATTCGAAGCCAGGAAAAGTCAAGGCACTGGTCGCTTTCGGGACACGACCGGAAGCCATCAAGCTGTGGCCAGTCATCCAGGAGCTGGCGAATACGGACCCGATCGAGATGACGGTTCTCTGCACCGGGCAACATCGAGAGCTGCTCGACTCGGTCTTGGACCCCCTGGGCTTCCAAGCCGACATCGATCTCGAGCTCGCTCGCGTCGATCACGGACTCAACGAGCTGATCGCGCAACTGATCCCGGCGGTGCAGGAGGTCATCGAGCAGGTCGAGCCAGACCTGATCGTCGTCCAGGGCGATACGACGTGCGCCATGGCGACGGCCATGGTGGGTTTCCACCTCGGTATCCAGGTGGCCCATGTCGAAGCGGGCTTGCGGAGCGGTGATCGAAAACACCCGTTTCCGGAAGAGACCAACCGCAGGATCTTGGCGAGTCTCTGCGATCTGCACTTGCGCCGACATCGCGAGCGGCGGAGCATCTGTTGAGAGAGGGGGTCTCGGAGTCGGAGGTCTTCGTCACGGGCAATACGGGAATCGACGCTCTGCTCCAGGTTCTGGCGAGCCCGATTCGTCCCCAGATGCCTCCTGAGGTCGCCGCAATCGGCGAGGCCCGACCGGTTCTCATCACTCTTCATCGTCGCGAGAGCTGGTTGCCCCCAGAGGATCAGGACGAATCCTCGACCATCTTGGCGGGGCTTTTCGAGGCGTTGAGTCTCAGCGCGCGGAGCCACCCCGAGCAGATGTTCGTGTATCCGGCGCACCCCAATCCGCGGGTTCGCAGCCTCGCCTCCCGCTACCTGAGTGGTCAGTCCAATCTCCTGGTGGTGGAGCCGTTGGACTATCGATGCTTCACCCACCTGATGGCTCGAGCGCGACTGATCCTCACGGATTCAGGGGGCATTCAGGAGGAGGCTCCCTCTCTTGGCGTGCCGACTCTGATCTTGCGGAAGACCACGGAGCGTCCCGAGGCGCTGGAGGTTTCTTCGAACCGCTTGGTGGGTGTCGATCCGGAAGCGGTCATCGGCGCCATCGAGACCGAGCTCCGTCAACCGCCGCCCCACATCGAGGGCCGGCCGTTTTTCAATCCCTTCGGTGACGGTAGAGCCGCATCGAGGATCCGCCAATTGATCCTTCATCGCTTCGGCATGGGATCGAAACCCGAGCCCTTCGAGGCTACTGAACAAAGAGAAGTCCGGCTGCAAGGCCTGGAGGAGAGCCGATGAAACGACCGGAGCCCATGACATTACCTAGTGACGGGGAAGCGAGCGGCCGGAGCTTTGGTGGGGAAGAGCTCGAGATGCTGCGGCGTGTGCTCGACTCGGGGACTTTGACCCGAACGCGGGGGACGGTGACTGCCGAGTTCGAAGAGCGGTTTGGCGCCTGGCTCGATCTCGGGTTCTGTCGCGCCGTCAGCTCGGGCACCGCGGCCGTTCACGCCGCGGTGGCGGCGCTCGACCCGGAGCCGGGAGACGAGATCATCACCACACCGATCAC
>CAVRAU010000012.1:0-88538 GCA_963719055.1 uncultured Acidobacteriota bacterium
ACACCAATTGTTTGCTGGGTTTTTCGCGTGTCTCCCGGCCGGGCCTGTTCGCCGTGGAAGTCACTACCAGTCGCGTTCACGACAGCAACCGCTTACCGAAGTTGCTCTCTCGGGTGACGGAGACCTCGCCCAGGTATCGGCTGAGCACGACAATAACGCAACAACGCCGGTCTTGGCACGCATCGCAGGTCAGCTTTCCACTGAACCCGATTCCCGCTATTCCCACCACTCACTCGAGATATCCGAGTGCCCGCAGCGCTTCGCGAGTCTTCGGGTCGAGTTCGGGTTCGGTCCTATCTGCCGGCGCAAGGATGAGGCCATGCTGCCACCGCTGTAGCTGTTCCTCGAGCTCTCTGGCTATTCCTGGTTCTCGGTGAATCAGATTCTGACGCTCTGTCGGATCGATTGCCACCTCGTACAACTCCTCCCTGCCGTCCGAGGAGAGGATCAGCTTGTACCTGCCCTGTTGAATCGACTGAATGGCTCTGTCGAAAGGGGTGAAGTCGAAGGTCCCTGCCTGGTTACCGATCGCGCCCCGAAGCATCCCGACAGCGTTGTCGTGCTCGGAGTAGATGTACTGCCCGGTGGCGGATCGGAAGAGTGAGCGTCGCTCGAAATCGGGTCGGCTTTCTACTGGCTCTGAGCCAATGAGCTCAGCGATGGTCTGAAATAAGAAAGTCGTGGAGACGGAGCGTCGATCAGCCGACGCCTGCTCCCACCTTGGCGGGAATCTGATCATGAGTGGCACATGGAGCAGTGTGTTGTAGAGGCAGAGCTGATGCTCGATCATTCCGTGGTCGCCGAAGTTCTCGCCATGGTCGGAGGTGACGACCAACACTGTGCTGTCCAGGATCCCCATCCTGGTCAGGAAGTCGGCGAGCCTGCCAATCTGTGCGTCCAGAAACGTCAGCTCATCCGATAGAGCTCTCTCATCACGGCAAGCTCCGGCTCTGTCAGCCGATACTTGTCCAGGTAGTAGAGCTCCGGCACCCGGTTGATGGGGTCGATTTATCCAGGGTCTCCTGGGTATAGCGGCGTCTGGCAATGTCGGCACGAGGGTAATTCGGCAAGTGAGCGGGCATCAGGTTGAGGAATGCGAAGAACGGGCGGTCTCTCGTCGTGCTCCAGGAGCAGCCAGGTCTTGAACCGACTCATCGTGTGCCGAGTGTGTTCTGCCGTCCATTTCCAGTGGAGGAATATTCTCCCAAGGCGTTCTGCGACCGCAAAACCGATCGGTTCTTTCCCCGGGTCGGTTCGATGGAAGTCTGCGAACCCCTGCGTCATCCCTGTCGATTTCCGGATAAAGGGGTTTTCACTCAACCCCACCGTCTGGTAACCGACTTGCGAGAGATACTCGGCGAGTGTGAGGTGCTCACTTTCGAGGCGCAGGTGTCCCCAGTCCGCGCCGTGTTGGGAGGGGTAGAGTCCAGAGAACATGGACGCATGCGCGGGTAGTGTCCAGGCTGAGGCAGAGAAGGCCTGAGTGAAAAGGGCCCCTTGCTGGGCCAGTGCATCAATGTTGGGTGTCGTCTCCTCGGCAAAGCCGTACGATGAGACGTAGTCAGCTCGTACGGTGTCCATCACAATCAGGAGAACGTTGGGTGCCGTAGCTTCGGAGTGCGTCTGAGGTCGATTCGGAGACCGAAGGCGGATAAGAAACTCAGGCCACAGGAATGAAGCGGCAAAGCTCGACATGAAGGCCACGAACAGGGGGAGAGCGAAGCGTCGACGGTAAAGCAGCGGCAGCACATCGGTTCTCGACACGAGCCGCAGAATCAAGGCAACGAGCGTCAGGAAGACGAGCAGACCGGCCAGGCTCGTAAGAACGACGCCTATGGATCGTCCTTGGGTGATCACAAAGAGGTAGGACCGAAGAACCCCAAAGACCACAGCCAGACACGCGAGACAGACCAGAAGGTGGTTTGCCTGAGCCGCCGCGTCGAGGCTCTTTCCGCGCAGGCGGATCCAGAAGTAGCTCCCGCAGGCGATAACGAGTCCAGCCAGGGCAAAGAAGAGAAAATCATAGCTGGCGATAGTGAGGTCGAGACGTCCCTGTCTGAGTAGAAAGACCTCTTCCAGGCCGACTCTCAAGTTTCTGGCAGCTAGTAAGAGGTCCAAGACCAGAAACGGCCACGCAGCCAGGATTCCCATCAAGAGGAAGGCAAAGGCAGAGGGCGGTCCCTTCCGGTCTACTGCAGCCATCTCGTGGAGAGAATAGCGCGTTTCTCCAACGGCCTACCTCGCAGCAGGCCTGTTTTCTCTTCAGACGGGCCTCACGCAGCGCCACTTGTTCCAGGTCTGCTGGCCACGGCGAGCGCCGAAAGTGGTACTGCACATTACTCTCGGTTACGCCTCCCGCCAGGGCGGTTACCGGTATCCCAGCAGAGCAGGAGATTCGTGTAGGGATCTATTTGGCTGCCATTGGAGTCTCTGTGTTCAAGAATGTCCTCCCAGAGGAAGTCCTCGTGTGCCTTTTGGAGGATGTCGCCGAGCGCGAGATGAACGAAATGACCAGCGCAGAGGTCTTGTCAGTTCCTTTGGCCTATTCAAGGCCATTGGCATGATGCTCAGTGGACTTGGCTGTCCATCGTTTTGCGGTTCCAGCGGCGCGCCTTCAGCGGAACCCCTTGGGAAACGGGACCTTGACTTCCCTGGGCCTGTGGTGCAAGAGTCCGGGCCGCAACGTTTTCGTCCGCGCCTCAGCCAGACGGATTCAGCAGGAGCTTCACTGCGTCCGTGGCTCCGTTTCGTGCGTTCCCTCGCTCACCATCTCGATCTGCACGAAAGACCTCCCGCTCGGGAGCAACGACCAGGAAACGGTGACCCGATACGTTGCCGGATGCGAGGTGGTCCCCGGCTTCAGGATGGCGATCGGAATTTCGTCATCCTGTCGAACCACGACGACCTCTATCTGTTCCGCAACGACCTGACGGGCACCGACGTCAACTGGCTCCAGATCGATCTGGATAGGAGTGCCGAGACCCGGCACTGGCTCCTGACGGTCGGGGTGCGAATATCACTGTGAGCTGGAGCGGTAAGTCGCAGAGGGTCCGATCGAATGGCGGCAGCAACTATCTGTGTGGCAGCGAGCAGGTCGCACACTTTGGCCTCGGCGTGGCCGGCATGGTCGATGTGACCGCGTCCTGGCTCGATGGGTTCGCGACGAAGATCGACCAGGTGGCTGTCAATCAGCGCCTCACGGTGGCAGCCGCTCTCCCCTTGGTGAATACAGTGCCACCTGTAGCGAGGCAGGACACCACAGTGGTGGTCAGTGGGCTCCGTCCGGGAGAGACTGCATACGTCGGTCTCTCCGAGGCTGGCACGGGAGAGGGCCCCTACCCACCCCACTGGGTGGTGCACTTCGGCGGCGCCAGCCCTAGCATGGCAGGCAATGTGTTGCGATCCATCCGTTGGCCAAAAGGGGGAGTCATGAGAATCGCTGCATTTTCGGTGGCACTGCTGGTATCGGGGTCTCAAGCTGGCCCTGGATTCGGTGCCGAGACTGTACCCGACCGATGTGCAGCAGCCGGGAACACAGCCGGGTGAGATCGGCAATCTCGAGTCGCCAGACAAATGTGACAACTGCCATGGAGGCTACAACGCCGACGTCGAGCCAGCCCACAATTGGCGCGGCAGCATGATGGCCAACGCCGGTCGGGACCCGATCTTCTGGGCCACGCTCGCCATCGCCGAGCAGGACTTCGACGGGGCTGGGGATCTGTGCATACGATGCCACAGTACCGGCGGGTGGTTGGCGGAGCGTTCCACACCCACGGACGGATCGGCCCTGACCCCTGGTGATGCCGATGGAGTCGAATGCGATTTCTGCCACAAGATGACGAACCCGGACAACTCCGAACACTCGGCGAGCAGTACGCACCCTTCATCGCGAATGACGGCGGCTTCCCGCCGATCGGCTACTACGGCAGCGGTATGACCTCGATCTGGGGCGGAGACGACAAGCTGGGCCCGTATGACGAAACCGTAGCCAGACATCGAGATCCTGCAATCCCTGTTCCATCGCTCGGTGGACTTCTGCGGCACCTGTCACGATGTGTCGAATCCGGTGGTCGGCGACCTGGCTCACAATCACGGCATCCAGGAGACGGCGGACGGGGTGATCTCGAGCGGTATCCCGGGCGCACCGGTCGAGGAGAAGGCCGCCTTCAATAATTTCCCCTATCAGTACGGAATCGTGGAGAGAACTTTCAGCGAGTACAAGTCCAGTCTCCTACCGAGAACGCGGGTGCGGGACTTCTCGAGTCTCCCGGCGGATCTCCAGGACGGAGCGCATCTTGCGTGCCTATGAGAGCTGCGCTGCTGGCAGGAACCAATGGCGACTATCAGGACGGAACCCTGCGCTACTTCAGTTGCCAGACCTGTCATCTGCGGCCGGTCAACGGCTCGGGCTGCAACAAGACAGGGAGCACCGATTCGCGGGGACCTGCCGCTCCATGACATGACCGGCGGCAACTACTGGATGCCGGAGGCGATCCAGTATCTCGATGCGCTGGACAAATTGCGGCTCGGAGGCGGCCTGACCGGCAGGACAGATTGCCGCCATGGATGACGGTGTGCTCGCGCCCGTCAGCAGCTGAGCCAGGCCGCATCCGTACGGTGATGGGCGATACCGTTCCGCATCGTCAATCTCACCGGGCACAAACTGATCTCGGGGTATCCCGAGGGTCGACGGATGTGGTTGAACATCAAGTGGTACTCCCCACAGGGAATCTCATCAGGGAGGATGGAGCGTATGGTCCGCTCTTCGATGATCAAGGCGAGCCGGTCACCGTGGCCAATCCGGCTGGCGGACCGCCCGTCCAGGTGGAGAGTCTTCTGGATCTGGACGATCCCCGAACCAGGGTCTACGAGGCACACTACGGGGTGACCCAGGAGTGGGCCCAGCAGCTCATCGACCTCGGCTACTTCGCCCGACCTGGCTCTCGCTTCGACCGGTATACCGGTGCTCCGGAGATCCACCCTGGGCGAGTTGGCGATCGAGCCACCTGGGACGACTCATGAGACCCTTCACTTCGTGCTCAACAACACGGTGTCCAGGACAATCGCATCCCGCCTTACGGCATGAGTTACGAGGAGGCCCGAAAACGCAACGCTCTGCCGGTACCGGCTACTCAATACGGAGGAGCGGCCCGGAGGCGCCTACGCCTACTGGGACGAGGTCGAGTTGGGACCACACTCGACCACGGTGTTGACCTACGCCACCATCGATCTCATGTATCAGCCCACTAGCTGGGAGTACATCCAGTTTCTCTGGCTGGCCAACGGCCAGGAGCAATGAGTTTCTGGCCAACGAGGGCGTCAACATGCTCGAGGCCTGGCTCAACACCGGGATGGCGCCTCCGTATGTCATGGCCTCCGCGGTTTGGGTCCCGGGTGGGCCGAAACCAGAGCTTCCAGATCCTCTCGGGCCGCGACCTGACTTCCGGCTACCACCGCCAGAGAGCGCTGTCCATCCGTGATCCTGACTGAGCTATCTTCAGCGGTGGTCTCCGCTCGCCGATGATCTATGGTCTTCCAGAATGGCCCATGATTCCTGAATCCTAGTCTTCCCGGCCGCGCCCTGGAATGAAGGAGAGACCGGGGTGTGGAAGGGTGGCGTGAGTGCTAGGCTGAGGCCGGTGAAACCGAATCGCATCGTCCTTCGTTGCCCCGAGCTCACCCTCAAGGGCAGGAATCGCGGCCTGTTCGAGAGGGTTCTGTTACAGAACGTCGCCCAAAGGCTCGGCGGCCTCGGTCTTCGGTGGCGGGTGCGCAGTGCCCACGGGCGAGTCTATGTCGATGTGGGCGCCGAATCTCCCGAAGACCTCGAGGCCGTGCTGCAGGCTCTTGCCGAGGTTACAGGTGCCGAGTCGGTAGCCGCCGCTATCTGGCTCAAGTCTGGAGTCACTCGGCAGCACACGGACAATCCAGACATGAAGCTCATCGAAGACACCATGGTCGAGCTGGCCCGCCGGAACCTCGTGGAGGGGGGTACATTTGCGGTTCGGGTCAACCGGGTGGACAAGCGCCTCCCGTTGAATTCCATCGACATGGAGAGGCGACTGGGCCAATCCGTGCGCGATCAGACAAGCTGGGATCGGGTCGATCTGGAGAATCCCGATCGTCTGTTCGCCATGGATGTCTATGCGGACGGCATGTACTTCACGGTGGGCAAGATTCCCGGAGTTGCGGGTTTGCCGGTCGGCACTGGAGGCAGAGTCCTGGCGCTGCTCTCCGGCGGCATCGACTCACCGGTCGCCGCCTTCGAGCTGGCCAAGCGGGGGTGTCGCGTCGATTTCTTCCACCTGAGCGCGACCTACTCCCAACAGCGTGACGATGCGACGCCGGTCGTCCGGCTGGCAAAGTCGCTGAGTCGCTACACTCTGCGCTCGCGTCTCTTCACGGCACCGGCCACACATCTGGATCTGGCCTTGACGGGCCCGTCGACCGGCCTGGAGGCCATTCTGTTCCGTCGGTTCCTGGTCCGCGTCGGCACGATGCTGGCTCGAAGACTCGGGGCGAGAGCCCTGGTGACGGGCGACAGCCTGGGGCAGGTCGCCTCGCAGACGCTGGAAAACCTGACCTCCGTGTATCAGGCTACAGAGATGCCGATCTTCAACCCACTGATCGGCGCCAACAAGCAGCAGACCATCGATACCGCCCGGCGGATCGGTACCTATGAGATCTCGATCGAACCCTACAAGGACTGCTGCGCGTTGCTGGCCCAGCGTCCACGCACCCACTCCGAACCCGAGGAGCTTCTGGCTCTGGAGCAGGAGCTGCTTCCCCGTTACGACAGACTCATCGACGCGACGCTCTCGGATCTCGCCTGGCGGGCTTTCGAGTGCGGTGCGGAGGCGAGTGAGTGGCAGTCTAGCGACGAGAATCCAGCGAGGGCGGACGGGACTCCAGATACTTCTGCTTTTCCAGGTAGTCGTGTGGGAGCCGCCGCAGGTGATGGCGAATCAGGGTCAGGGGAGCGATGATAGGCAGCTTCTCAGTGCGATAGGCGTGAATCGTCTCGTCGAGCTCGGCACGATCTCCCGCATCCAGCTTGTCACTCACGTATCCTGCCAGGTGCTGAAGCACGTTGGCCTGGGCCTTCTTCTTGGCCGGCTTGGATAGAGCCTTCATCATGCCAGCAATGTACTCGTGGCCGATCTGCTCGAGGTCGCCGCTGCCGGCCTCCGCGACCAGGCGTCCGAGCCGGCGCATGGCTTCCTGGTCATGGGCCAGCAGAAGAAACTTGTGCTCGGTGTGGAATTTGACGAGGTCCCGGGGCTTCAGGCCTTTGGCGACGATGCACTGCCACTGGTGAAAGGCGAAGACGCGCTCCAGAAAGCTGCCGCGCAGGCCCGGATCGTTGAGGCGACCTTCCTCCTCGCAGGGTAGAAGAGGCTGTGTCTCCATCAGCGCCGCAGCAAAAAGACCGCGGCCGTTGGGGGAGGGAACATCATTCTTGTCGTAGACCTTGACCCGTTCCATGCCGCAGCTGGGGGATTTGGCCTTCAGGATGAAGCCGCTGATAAAGGCGTGAGTGCGGCCGATCTCCCGTCCATAATTGTCCAGATCCTCGGTGGCGTCGATTGAAGGGTCTTTGGGGCTGATCGCCCGGGGGGAGTCGATTGTGCCCACGAGCCGAATGGGTGGGCGGGGTACTCCCAAACCGATAGCCAGCTCGGGGCAAAGGGGAACAAATTGAAAGTACTCGGAGAGGATGTCGGTGACGTAGCGGCTCCGTTTATGACCACCGTTGAAGCGCACCTCCTCGCCCAGCAGACAGCTGCTGACGCCGATCTGAATCTTCTGCGGATCTAGCTCACCCATAGTGGCACCTTTTCGAAACGCTCCACGTCGACGAGTCCCTGATCGGTGAGCTTGAGAGATGGAATGACCTCCAGCGCCAGAAAGCTCATGGCCATGAAGGGGTCGTGGAGATCAGAGCCCAGATCTCTGGCGGCAGCGAGGACGTCCTCGAGTTTCTCGCGAACGGTCGTCACCGGTTCGTCGGTCATCAGGCCCCCGATGGGCAGCGGCAGCTCTGCCAGCACCCGATCGCTCTTGGCCACCACCATGCCTCCCCCCAGATCGGCCGCGCGGCGAGATGCCGTGACCATGGAAAGGTCGTCGGCGCCGATGACCACCAGATTGTGATGATCGTGGGCCACGGAAGATGCCAGGGCTCCCTCGCGCAGGCCGATTCCCCGAACAAACCCCAGACCCATGGCGCCCGAGCGACGGTGGCGTTCGATCACGGCCATCTTCAGGAGGTCGCGCTGCGGGTCGGCCACCGCCTGCCCCTCGCGGATGGGCAATTCTTCTACCAGGTGCTCGGTAACCAGTTGATCGGGGATGACGCCGATGACCCGGCCCTCGCCTGTTCCGGCTTCGATGGAAAAATCGACCTGTTCCCAGGCCACGTTCATGGTGCTGCGCAACGAGTGGGGCTGCCTCGCCAACCGTCGAATGGTCATCCGGCCTTCGTGGGCGACGGGCGTGCCACCCCTGATCACGATGTGGGGCTGAAGATCCTGGAGATCTCGAAAGGCGATGAGGTCGGCGCGCCGGCCGGGAGCGATGGCGCCTCGATCCCGCAAGCCAAAATAGTCGGCCGTGTTCGAGGTGGCCATCCGGATCGCCTGGATGGGGTCGATCCCGGCGGCGATGGCACGGCGGACCATGAAGTCGATGTGTCCTTCGTCCAGGAGATCGCGGGGTTGCCGGTCGTCGGTGCAGAAGCAAATGCGATGGTGGTTTGCCGGCGTGATCAGGGGCAGGAGGGTCTCGAGGTTTCTGGCATTGGTGGCCTCGCGAATGAAGATCATCATGCCCATGCGCAGCTTCTCCTCCGCCTCCTCGACGGTCGTGCATTCGTGATCCGAGCCGATCCCGGCCGCGATATAGGCCGCTAGATCTTTGCCTGTCAGTGCCGGGCAATGACCGTCGATGACCGTGCCCTCGAAGGCCATCAGCTTTTCCAGCACCTCGCTGCTGCCGTGAATCACGCCGGGGAAGTTCATCACCTCGGCAAGTCCCAGAACCCAGGGATCCGATCTCAAGGGTGCCAGTTCGTGACTGCGAAGGGTGGCACCGCTGGTCTCCATAGGCGTAGCGGGGACACAGGAGGGGGCCATGACGAACATGCTCATGGGCCCGTCCTTGGCACTTTCGAGCATGAACCGGATCCCTTCGAGCCCCAGGACGTTGGCGATCTCGTGAGGGTCGGTGATGACCGTCGTCGTGCCCCTGGGGACCACGGCTCTAGCGAACTCGGCTGGTGGCACCAAGCTGCTCTCGATATGGACGTGGGCATCGATGAACCCTGGGGCCAGGTAAGCACCCTGCAGATCGAGAACCTCCTGGGCCTCGTAGTCGCCGAGCCCGACGATTCGCGAGCTGACGATGGCTACGTTGGTGGGGATGATCTCGCCGCTCAGCACGTTGATGACCTGGGCATTGGCGAGGAGTAGCTCGGCCGGTGCTTCACCGCGGGCAAACCGAATGAGGGATTGAAGCTCCACGTCGACCTCCTGACCCGATCTTATCGCTACGGGCCGGCTCGAGCCCTCTTTGTTCTACTTCAGACCGTGGAAGAGCAACAGGAGGAGGGCCAGCAGATACATCAGAGGGTGAGGTTCTCGAAAGCGTCCGGACAGGATCTTGATGCCCACATAGGACACGATGCCAAACGTGATGCCATTGGCGATGGAGAAGGTCAAGGGCATGATCGCCAGGGTCAGAAAGGCCGGGATGGCCTCATCGGGTCGACCCCAGTCGAGGTCTTTGGCGCCGCGCATCATCAGGGCTCCCACCACCACCAGAGCCGGGGCGGTGGCGATGGCCGGCACCGCGACGAAGAGCGGTGTCAGAAACAGAGCCAGAATGAAAAGCACCGCGACTGTCACCGCTGTGAGACCTGTGCGTCCTCCTTCTTCGACACCCGTGGCCGATTCCACGTAGCTGGTGACCGTGCTCGTCCCCAACAAGGCCCCGATCGAGGTACCGACGGCGTCGGCGGTGAAAGCGCGGTTCGCCCGCGGGAGCTGACCCTCCTTGTCGACGAATCCGGCCATACGGCCGACCCCAATGAGGGTACCGGCGGTGTCGAAGAAATCCACGAAGAGAAACGCCAGGATGACGGTCAGGAGCTTGCCGGTCATCAGACCCCTGAAATCGAGCGCCAGCAGAGTCTCTTTGGGAAGAGAAGGAACCGTGAAGAGCTCCGAGGGTGGGGGCGCGACCCCACTGAGCCACGCGGCCAGCGAGACCGCCAGGATTCCCGCCAGCACGGCGCCCTTGATCCGGCGGGACATCAACGCCGCCATCAGCAGGAGGCCGGCCAAGGCCAGTAGCGTCCGCCGGCATTCGCCAAGTCGCCCATGGTGACCAGAGAGCCGGGATCGTCCTGGACGACCCCAGCATTCTGCAGCCCGATCATGGCTAGAAACAGGCCGATGCCGCTCATCGTGGCGATCTTGACGGGTGCCGGAATGGCACGCAGGAGGGCGCCACGAATGCCTGTTACGGCCAGAACGAGGAACAGCAAGCCTTCGACGAATACCGCTGCGAGAGCCACCTGCCATTCCACCCCCATCGCTCCCACGACACCAAAGGTGAAATAGGCGTTGAGGCCCATGCCCGGTGCCAGGGCGAAAGGGTAGTTGGCCCAGAGTCCCATGAGCAAGGTGGCAACAGCCGAAGCCACCGCGGTAGCAAAAACGACGTCCTCCTGGGGTAATCCGGCCTGAGCAGAGTATCTGGGGATTGACGAACAGGATGTAGGAGAGGGTCAGGAAGGTCACCACGCCCGCCCGCAGCTCGATCCCCACGGTGGTCTTCTGGGCCCGTAGCCCGAATATCTGGTCCAGCAATTGCATCGACTAACCGGATCTCGATTTTATCTTGAGGAGAAGTGAAACGTTTTGGTTGTCTCGGGCGTCTATTACTAGTAGGACCCGATGATGTCTATGGCCATGGCAAGCGAGCCGCGGTACCCAAAGATCTTCGTTGAGGTCGAGAGCCAGAATCCTCTCGCGCTGGTCGCTGCCGTGCGCGAAGCGCTACGTCTGGCCCACGTTCGGCGTTCAGAGATCAGCGAGTTCTCCGATGAAGCGTTCGCTTCGGATTCACCTCAAGACGTCACGCAGGTCTGCAAGCAGTGGGTTCGCCTGCAATCCAAGAATCTGAACTGAGATTCCGAATTCGCTACTGCACTCTCTGTCCGCCGACCACACCCCGAACCGAGAGTCCCTTTCCTTCCACGTCCACTTTGATCTCCTCGAGCTCGATCTCCCCGAGCTCACGATCGGTGGCGAAAGTGATGATGTACTGGCTGCGCAGCTCCTGGTTGATCTGCGAATAGGCGTCCGTCAGCTCGCCGAGCTCCTTGATGTAGAAGACCTGGCCGCCGGTGCCCTCGGTGATCCCCTCCAGATCGATTCGACGTAGGTTGCGCCGGGCGTTGTGGATGCCCGCCAGAGAGATGATGTAGACGGGAACTCCCAAGTCTCTTGCCGTATTGGATACAGCGTCGCGGACCGTATCGGCTCTTGTAGTCGTCCCCATCGGTGAGCAGGACCAGGGCCTTGCGGCCCTGCGCGCTCTTCGAACTGCAGCATCGAGAAGATGATGGCGTCATACATGGCGGTGGCGCCATCGGGCTGGAACCTGCTGAAGGTCTTGAGCAGGGTCATCAGGTCGGTCGTGGTGTCCTGGGCCAGTCGGGGCTGGGTGTCGAAATCGACCAGGAACGCGGCGTCGCCGTCGGTCAAGGTGTTGGCGACAAACTGGGCTCCGGCCTTCTGTGTGTCGACCATCAAGGCGTACATGCTCTCGGAGGTGTCGATGACGACGCCGAGGGTCAGGGGCACATCTTCGGCGAAGCCCAATCGCTGGATCTCCTGCTCCTGACGACCGAGACGAACCGTGAAATCTCCGGTGTCCAGGCCCTCGACCGGTTTGTCGTCGCGGTCCGTCACCACCACGTGCAGCTCCACCAGGTTGACCTCGACCCGTTCCGAGATCGATCCTTCTCCGAGAAGTTGCGCATCGTCGATCCAGGTGCCGTCGGTGAGGTACGCCGCCACGCGCACGAATGCCTGGGCACCGGGGTCGGGTGTCGGCAGCTCGATCTGGAAAGGCGGCTGCTGCAGGGTCTCGACCAGGGTTTCGTTCCAGTAGAACTCCACGCGGTCGAGCTCGGATTCGCGCGGGATGCTCGGACCTCGGCGGTGACATTCTGAATGCCGCCAAGAGGACTGGCGATCTCGGTGATGCGCACCTGGAAGCTGTCGTCTCTCGGGTTGACAGTGATCTCGTGGGAACCCAGTCGGGCGCCGTTGGCGGCAAAGGCCACGACTCCGACCCGGTGCATCTCCACTTCGGGCCCCAGGTCGAGGGATGCGGAATAGGGCGCCTTGTCGTCTGTACCCACTTCCTTGCCGTCGAGAAGAAAGGCGACGCGGGTGATGATGGGCGAGCTGACCAGGGTCTGGAAGCGCGTCTTGCCCACCACGGGCCGTCGCTTTGGCGGCAAGACGCGGATGACCGCCTGTTCTGCGGGCGCTCCGCGGGCGATGGTGGTGGGTGGGCGCCGGGAGATCTCGGGCGCATCCCAGATCGCCACATTGCGCCCCACGGTGGGCAGTCCTTGCTCGGCCAGCTCCAAGGGGCTCGAGCCCCAAAGACCCGATTTGAGCTCTTCTACGACGATGGCGCCGGCCGCCAGATTGTCCGTTAGCAGCAGGCGATGACGGTACAGCCAGGCGTCGGCGGTACCCAGATCGCCAGGAGCGACCAGGTCGTGAACGGACTGACGGGGGTCCATCTACCTGGATGAGCAGCAGCGAGATGCGAAACACCGGATCGCGGCGATCCAACCGGTCCAGATCGGTCATCGCCTCCAGGACGCCGGGGAATCCCTCGGGCTGCGGGGCCGCTTCGGCGTCGGGTCGAATGATGCCTGTCGTGGACAGAGGGCCGACCAACAGGTCGGCCTCCTCGAGGGTTTGCAGGGTGCGAATGTCGGAGAGCCCGATGGGCGTGCCGACGCTGGCCCAGCGAGGTGTCTTGAAAGTCGACTCAGAAGAGGAGACCCGAACTTCGAAGGGTCTGGGTATGCCATCGGGAATGCTGGCCACCCGAGCCGTGACTACCAGAGCGTTGCCGAGTTGCTGCAGGACAGGACCGAGCTCTTCTGTGTGAGCCACCAACGATCCCCCGGTGGAGTCGGCAAGAAGGGCGAGCGTCTCGGATCGTCCCGGCAGCAGATCGGACTGAGCGGTTTCCAGGCCCATCGGCAACACGGTCCACCCGGCCGACGCCAGCGTCGCGGCCAATCGGCCATGAGCCTGGGTCGTCTGCGCCAGCGTTTCGGCGAAGACGTCGCTGGGTTCGGCTGTCAGCTGCTTGGCGAACTCTGCCCCCAGATCGAAGCCGTCCTGTATGAGAATCAGGCAGGTCGGGCCCTTGGGAGTGCGGTCCGAGATCCACCGCAACAACTCCAGCCGGCTCTCCTGGAGAAGCTCCGCCTCCTCTTGGAGAGCCAGAAGTCGGCTTTCGGCGCTCAATCCAGAGTCGGTAACGGCGTCCACGATCTCGCCGCGCAGTGCCAGGATCTCTCCCGCGGCATCCGCCAGCTCCTCGAGTTCATCGAGCGTCTCTTGCACCTCCTCGGTGTCCCGAGTGGCCTCGAGATAGGTCTCGGTGAAGGGATCGGCAACGACGATCTCCACCGTACCCATCTCAGTGAGACGGGGAGCACTCTCGACGAGCGCTGCAATGGAACCGACAATGCCATCGGGTGTGGACAGAGCGGGATCCAGATAGATGACAGTGCGCCACTCCCGCGAGAGACCCACGCTCACGACCTCCTGGGGTCGACCGTCAAAGACCACAGAAAGTCCTCGGGGATCGATGGCCAGATCCGAGGTGGTCGTCTCGGGCAGAAGCACGACCTGTTTTTCAACCGTCAGAACCGGCGGGGTCCCCCGGGCTTGTTGGCCGGTCGCCGATTGCGCGAGAAGGGAGGCACAGGGTGCCCCCAGGGTGGCCCAGAAGACGGTGGCCATGAGGGGGAGGCGTTTCATTTTCGCTCCTATCCGTCGAATCAGAGCAGAAAGACAAGCAACAGGAATGCCATCAAGACGAGCAGGAGGATCATTTTCGCTTTTTCAGCCGGCATCCCGAGGATCTGCTTGGAATCATCGGCGGCCTGCTTCTTCTTCGAGCTCTTCTCGTCGCGTTTGGGATGTCGGTTTGGCACCAGGCGGGCGAGGCGGCGTGGCTTCTCTTGACCGGTTGGGCCGGCTCCGGCTCGGGTCCCAGCTCGCGCGAGCACTTTGTGGACAGCGGCGCTGAGCGCGGGCGCACCGTTCTTCTCGATGAATCGGAACTGGAGACCGACGCCGACGGGCTCCTTGGGTCTCGCCTGCGTTCGTATCCAGACGACCTCGGCCGTGCCGCTGACGGTCTGGGTGGGCTCTCCGATCTCTACCTGGAATTTGACGATCGATCCTACTGGCGGCAGATCCTTCATTTCGACGAACATCCCCCCCTTGGAGACATTCGCGGTGAAGCCTGTTACCGGTTCGACTGAAGGCGTCGATTTGAATCGTGGCGGGAGCCTGTAATGGGGCTCGCGTGTTTTCGCGAAACTCGACCCCGGAGCTGGAATTCTCCGACATGATCGGCTGATCGTAGCAGAGGCCCGCGAGCAAACCGAGCCGGACCGACAGCATTCGAGCGGCAGATCCCTCTGCCTGGTAAAATGAGGCTCTCCCAGCCGCAGCCGGGTTTTCTATGGAAGCCAAATCCCCAACACCCCTGTCTCCGAGCGTCGCCCCTGATAGCCGAAGCGGGCTCGACCGACGGGCAGCGGGAACCGATTCCACCGGCCCATCAGGCCGCTCAAACCGCGTCAGGCCTCCGAAGTCCCCAACCGGTACGTGATCAGGGAGGACAAGAGGGGAAAGTTCCTGAGCTGCCTCGAGGCGCCCGAACTGAAGGTCCGTATCGACCACTCCATGGCGGTCACCGCCAACGCGGCACGCAAGGCGGACGAGGGGACCATCTTTCTGGATGGTGCCGCCCAGGGCGAGCCGTTTCTCGATCTCGAGCGGCGAATCTACAACCTGGATCATCACGAGGGCTGTGTGCGTCCGTTCACGCTGGCGACGTGTGAGCAGGCCCTGGTTCTGATGGTTCCGGGGTCTGGACATGCGGGAGAAACCCTGGGAGGTCTTCGTCAACGAACCGGACCTGGACTGCCCTCATGGCCATCTGGGTCTTGCTCAACAGCATGCATCTGCAGGGAGATCGATCCGCGATCCGCGAGGCGGTGACTCCCCTGGTGCGCCTGGAGGGCACCATCGATTCCCACGGGCTGGAGATGGCCGAGCTGACCGGGTTTCCGCCCGAGTTGCTGGCCGAGACCCGTCGCCGAATCGACCGGCTGCACGAGACCGAGAAGGCGCTCAAGGAGACGGGCCAGTGGGAAGAGATGGACCCGCTGGACTACGTCAGCAGTCAGCTCCAGGCCCTGGACCGGATGATCTATCCTGCCGATCACTTCGAGGCCTTCCGCGGCATCGAGGAACTGGCGAAGGTCGAGCTGATCGACAGTCGCATCGCGGTGGTCTGCCGCTGCGACTGTGGCATCTATGAGCTGGAGAAGGAGCTCAAGCGCCTCTATGGCCGGCGGCTCGGAGTCGTGGTTCTGGAGAAGGGTGGTGGGACCTACACCCTCCGCCAGGTCGACCCTTTCTTGCCCGTGAATCTCAAGACCGCCTACCAGAAGTTGAATGTACTGGATCCGGCGGTGGAAGGGGGCGGGGCCGCCGATCGGTGGGGTGGATCGGGAGAGATCGGCGGGTCGCCGCGCAAATCGGGCACGGCGCTGAGCCCGGTGGATATCGCCGATGCCCTGCGTCTGGCCTATCGCCGGCCGACGGCGTGGGATCGGTTCAAGTCGGTGGCGTTGGCGATCGGCGTCAGCGCCGCACCCATGCTCGCTGGTTGGCTGGTGATTTGGGGTCTGGCCACCGGGGAGGTAGCGCCCGTCCGACTCCTGTTGGAAAACGCTGTTCTCTTTCTGGCGACCGCTTTGTCGGTGGCTCTGGCAGTCTTCTTGATCTTTGGACGACGGGGTCGATATCGACTGTACGGTTTCAAGTGGCCCGAGGGGTACCGGTGGACCTTGGTGATGCCGGCGGTTCTCCTGGGGGCCGTGGCAGGGGGCGCCTGGCTCTTCTGGCCCATCAGTTTTGCGGGTCTTCTTCCGGGGCCGCGGGGGTTGGCTTCTTGGCTGACCCTGCTGGGGTTTCCTCTCTTGGCCGAGATCCTATTCCGTGGCCTGGCGCACGGCATCATGGTGGAGACCTTCAGCGTCCAGCATGCCGCAGGGCGGTGGTTTCTCTCCTGGCCGGTGACCATCTCCGCTTTGCTCTACGCTCTTTGGACCCTACCTTTTCTTCCGTTCACGCTAGCCGGAGCCCTCTGGCCCTTGGCGTCGTTTCTTTCGGTGCCTTTGGGAGCCGCGGTTGTCGGTGTGGGTCTCGGCATCGCCAGAGAGCGTTCAGGGGGCCTGCTGGCACCCTTGGCACTCCACTATTTGGCGGTACTGGTGGTGGCCGTAACCGGGACCCTCCTTCGCTAGCTCCCGGGCTTGGGCTCCGTGAAGAAGTACAGGATCAACGAGATCTTCTATAGCGTGCAGGGCGAGGGCGTGCGGGCGGGTTGTCCGAGCTTCTTCGTGCGTTTCTCAAGGTGCAACCTGCTGTGCACGGTCGAGACGCATGGATTCGATTGTGACACCGAGTTCGAGTCCGGGCACGACATGTCAGCGAAGGAGATCATGACTGAGCTCGCCCGTCTGTCTCCGGACTGCCGGTGGATTGTCCTCACCGGAGGAGAACCGGCACTCCAGGTCGACGATTCTCTCATCGAGGCTCTGCACGGGGCCGGATACCGACTGGCCATCGAAACCAACGGTACGATGGAGCTACCCTCGGGCCTGGACTGGATAACCGTCAGCCCGAAGGTGCCCGAAGACGCCCTGCGGCAGCGCCAGGCCGATGAGGTCAAGTACGTTCGGGCGGTGGGACAGGGCATCCCACAGACTGTCGTACAGGCCCGGCATTATTTGATATCACCCGCTTTCGACGGCGATCGGGTCGATAGCGAGACCATGGAATGGTGTCTGGATCTCGTCCGCAGACATCCGACTTGGCGCATATCTGTACAACAACACAAGGGGTGGGGCGTCCGCTAGGAAGGGGCGGTCGGTGAACTACCTTTAGGGATAGCTCGGCTAGCTACCCCATGAGATGTTCAGATTCCACCTGCAACCGTCTAGGGTTCGTGTATGCTGTCGCAGCCCATGAGGATGTCGCGTCCATCACCCGCCCACTCTCGAGGCCGCAGACTACTGGTTTCGCTGTCGGCGACGCTGCTGACCGCCCTCCTGATCGCGTTCCACGCGGTTCTGCTTTGGCAGCGGGTTCTGGATCTCAGTCTCTTCAAGCCGGTGCCGGCGATTCGCTGGCTGGCCACAGCCGCACTGCTGATCGGGCTCTACCGGTTGCGCCGCCGGGGCGTGTCTCCGCTGCGCGGCCGAACCGCGATCGTGCTCTGGCTTCTGGTGCTCTTGCTGCATGTCAGTTTCTGGGGCCCGCTGCCCGCCGCGACCTCGACCTTTGAAGATTGGGCCGCTGGCGGTCTGCTCCTGGCACTGCCCGCCATTCTCGATCGTCTTCGGAATCATCTTCCCGTCGATTCGGAAGCTGCTGGCGCGGGCACTCGAGAATGCCGAATCTCGCGAGCTTCCCCGATGTCGCGTTTGTCGAGAGATAGCCAGTCGTACGCGACTACGAGCTGGCTTTCTGCCCCGTCCTTTCCTGCCGACCGCCTCCAGCTCTTCTCCTAGTAGATCGACTTGCAGCTGAATCCTGAGCGCACACCCAGGGTGTTCGCTCAACCATCAGGCCTCGACAACGGGTGGTGAGGGTCGGATATGGACCGAGATCTCGCCTGTGTGGAACTCGGATTTCGAGTGGAACGAAAGAAAGCAATCAATACCAGGCAGAGACCTCATCACTTTTGGTGAGCCTGCCGTTTGAAAGGACAAATGACCATGTTTCATCGATCGATAGGTTTTCTAGCGATCTGCCTTCTTGTCGCGTTGGCACCGGCCATCGGTTGGGCAGAAGCACAGGACGAAGAGGCTGTCGCCACCGAGCAACAGCAGGAAGAGGACGAGGCCACCGGCGAACAGTTGACGGAACCGGTGCAGGAGTCCTTCTTCGAATCCACCACCGTCACCGCCACGGGGGAGAAGATCGATGTCTTCGATATCGCGACATCCGTGGCTGTCATTCCGGCGAAGGTGATCGAGCAGAAGATGCCCGAGAACCCCGTCGATCTGTTTCGTGAGCAACCCGGCGTCGACGTCAATGGTGTCGGACCCAATCAGCCCCGTCCGATCATTCGCGGGCAGCGGGGCCTCCGTGTCCTGTTCATGGAGAACGGGTTGCGGATGAACAACGCCCGCCGGCAGAGCGACTTCGGTGAGGCGTCCGGGTTGGTCGATCTGGACAACGTGCAAACCATGGAAGTGGTTCGCGGCCCGGCGTCCGTGCTCTATGGTACGGATGCGATCGGTGGCGTGTTGAATCTGGTCACCAAGACCCCCGCCTACCGGGATGGATCCTGGATGGGATTCGATCTGGGACTGCGATATGCGACAGCGACCGAGTTGAAGCGCGTCAACGGCTTCTTCCAGGGCCGGCAGAACAAATGGTCTTTCAACCTGGGCGCGACCTATCGCGAGACCGAAGCCTACAAAGCACCGTCTGGGACCTTTGGTGACATCACCTTCGACGAAGAGGTCACGGTCAACGACACGGGAATCACCGATGACACGATTTTCGGGTTTCTGGGCTATGACCTGACCGATAGTCAAGAGCTGTCCTTCCGGTTCAATCGTTACCGGGCTGACCAGACCGGCTTCGGCTGGGTGGATCCGCTTTTGCTGGGCGAGCTGGACAAGGTGCAGATTCTCTATCCGTTCCAGGATTTCGACCGGGCGACACTCAACTATCGCGGCTCGGCGTTCCAGAATGTCCTGGCCAATACAGTCAATGCCAGCCTCATGTATCAGAAGAACGAGCGCGAGCTGGCCAACAACATCGACGCGTATACGCCCTTCGGGGGTCCGACGTTTTTCCATGTGGCCATCAACACGTCCAATTTCACCGACCTCGAGACACTCGGTCTGCGGGGCGAGTTCAGCAAAGTGCTGAACGACAGCAACTTGCTCACCTATGGTGGTGAGTACTACGGTGACGATTCGTTCAACACCGACTTCAGCCTGACGCAAGGCTTCATCGCTCTACAGTTCGATCCGACCATGCCGCCGATGGATGCGGGGCCCCCGATCTTCTCGCAAGAGGACAGCGTGGCCAACACGCCCAATGCCGAAAACACCAACTACGGTGTCTTCATCCAGGATCAGTTCCTGATTGGCAGCCGGCTCTCGGGAACGATCGGTCTGCGCTACTCAGCCGGGGACACGAAGACGAAACCGACACCAGGAATCCCGGACCTGCCTTTGGATTTCAGTGACAGCCAGACGGTCGGCGCCGTGAATCTCGTCTACCAGGCTACCGATAATCTGCATCTTGTCGGCACCTATGGCACCGCCTTCCGGATGCCCAGTATTGTCGAGCGCCTGTTCAGTGGTCTGACTCCCGAAGGCTCCGGATTCCAGATTCTCAACCCGAACCTGCAATCCGAGACCAGCGACAACTTCGACCTCGGTCTCAAGTATCGCCGGCGCAATGCCATCCTGGAGTTGGTCTATTTTCGCAACGAGATCGACAACGGTATCGTCCAGTATTTCTTGAGCGATGACGAGATCGAGGATCTTCCCGATGACGTCAAGGATCTCATCGACATGCTCGGTGTGAGCTTTGTGGTGCAGCAGAGGAATCTCGACCAGGTCGTCTTCAAGGGTGTCGAAGCGCTGATCGGCTATCGGTTCAACAACGGGGTGTCGTCTGGGTGCCAACTACACCTATTTCGATCCGGAGTTCATCGATGCCGACAATCCGCCCACGGGTGATACCTATTCCGACAAGTTCAACTTCCACGTTCGCTACGACCAACCGCGGGGCCGCTACTGGGCCGAGTACAGGTTGCGCGTCAACGGCGAAGCGGACACGGTTTCGGATCCGGATCAACCGGTCTCGCCCGTGGGTCTGATTCTGCCGTCCTTCCAGATTCACACCTTGGCAGGAGGCGTGACGCTCTTCCCGCAGGCGAGCATCAAGCACATGTTCGGCATCGTCATCGACAACTTCACCGACGAGCTCTACGCGGAAGCCTCGAACTCGTCCTTCTTCCGGCCCCAGCCGAAGATCAACGTCAGCCTGTCGTACCGAATGAAGATGTAACCACAGGTGCAGCAGGCTGCACCCTCGTCTTGTAGACGGCCGGCCTCTGTGCCGGCCGTTGATCCACTGGCGATACTGATGGCCAGTTTGTAGGAGCCGTGCCTCTGTGCCGGCCGTTGATTCACTGGCGATGACTGCCATGCGCCAGTCAGGTGCTGCTCAGGGGCCGCTGTCGGCGACTGCACTGTGAACTCGGCCGTCGTCCGGCCGTGATCTCACTGGCGGATACTCGGATGGCCAGTCTGTAGGGGCCGTGCACTCTGTGCCGGCCCGCGGCGCTGGCGGGACAACGTCTTCCTCGCGATCATGGAGATCGCCAGAGCGCGAACCGATCCTGTGCGATCGCCGAGAGGCGGGCGTAGATGGTCGCCGCCACTACGTCGGTGCGTCGACGATCAACGGCCGCTGAATCCACTCGAAGAGAGGCCGGGGCTAGCCGTACACCTAGCATGAGTGATTGGGCGGCATCAGGCCGGGGTCGAGGCCGGCGATCTCGCGCAGGGCGGCCTGGGTGTAGCGCTCGGCCATGGCGCCGCGCCATTGGGCCTTGAAGTCGGTGTTGTCCATGGGTGTCGCAACGCGACGGGCCGCTTGCGCGACCTCGAGGATGCGTTCTTCGGTCAAGCGGCTTGCCGACGAGCAGCTCGTCGAGTCCGTCCACGCGCATGGGATGGGAACCGACCGCGCCGAGATAGACCGAAGCCCGGGTGACATGGTCGCGTCGAACCACAGAGCCGCCGCCACGGAGAGCACCGCGAAGTCGATCGAGCCTCGACGTCGGAGCTTCCAGAAGCTGGACCGGCAAGTCTCGCGTCGAGCTCTCCGAGGGCAGGTGGATCTCGGTGAGAAGCTCCTCGGGTCGTTTGGCCAGGTAGTCGATGCCGTCGTCGAGAAAGAGCTCGGTGACGGGCAGGATGCGATCCCCGTCCTTCGACTCGAGACGGACTCGGGCGCCGAGCGCCGAGAGCATCGGCGCACTGTCCGAGGCCGTGTGGGCCCAGCAGCGAGGAGAGCTGGGTGCGACCCAGCAGATGGTGCCCGCTTCCTTCATGCAGTAGTCGATGGATCGGCGCCACCCTTCGGTCTGGTTGTAGTAGGTGCAGCGGGTGTCGAGGCAGAGGTTGCCGCCGAGGGTGCCCATGTTGCGCAAGGGTGGAGAAGAGATGGAGCCGATCGCCCTGGCCAGGGCCGGGAAGCGGGATCGAATCGATCTCGTTGTCCTGCACGCTGCTGAGGGTGGTGGTGGCACCGATCCGCACTTCCGGGGAGTGCGGGTCCGGCGTGATCGGAGCGAAGCTCTGGAATCGCCATCAGGCTGACCACCGTTCTCGCCTGCTGGTGTCGACGTTTCATGTTCGGCCAGAGATCCGTACCGCCGGCGACAACCCGAGCTGTCGGGCCCCTGATCGGCGAGAATGGCGGCCACTTCGCCCACGGAGGTAGGGCGATGGTAGTCGAAGGGTGGGAGTCTCAGCATTGTAGATGCCCTCTATCGGGTGGTCAGATCCGCAGCCTTCTCTCGCAGAGCTTCCTCCCGAGTGGACATGGTGCCCGACGCGCCCCGCATCTTGGATTGTCTCTGCCGCATGCGTGTCGTTGATGGCGGTACCGTCACCCCCGTCGGCGGGAGTTGGCACGATCAGGGTCTCGCCAAAGTCGATTTCCGGGAACTCCCGGGGGCCGAATCGAGCTTCCTGCCCCTTCTGTTTGGCCTCGAGGGCCGCCAGGACCATGTGGGGCTCGATCGGGACCTGGTCGATGCGGACACCGACGGCATCGTAGAGAGCATTGGCCAAGGCTGGAGCCATCGGCAGAAGAGGTCCCTGACCCACCTCCTTGGCCCCGAACGGACCTGCGGGATCCGGATCTTCGATGAGATAGGTCGTGACCGGCGGCATCTCGAGAAAGGTGGGGCTCTTGTATTCCAGCAGCGAAGGCATCTTGTGAACCAGAGCGTTGGAGAGCCGAGCGGGCAGGCGTCGAAAGGCCTGGTCCTCCATCATGGCTTCGCCCAGGCCCATGTAGACCGAGCCCTCGACCTGGCCCAGGACCAGGACGGGATTCAAGGCCCGACCGATGTCGTGGGCAATCCATACGTGAACCGGTCGGTACATGCCCGTGACCGGATCCACTTCGACTTCCAGGACCGCGGCCGTGTAGGAATAGGTCGGAGAAGGTCCGACGCCGGCACCTCGGTAGCGTCCCGGCGATCGTGGTGGAGTGTAGGACCCGACGGTGCCCAGCGTGCCGAATTTGGCTTCGGCGACAATGACCGCCTCCTGAAAGCTCATGCCCCGTTCCGTGGTCCTCCGCGTCGAAGACCCGTCCTTCCGCGAAGACGAGGCGGATCGGCCGGGATCTCCAAACGAGCCGCGACGGCCTCGGCCAGCGAGCTCGCGAGCCCGTTCGGCGGCCTGCACGGCAGCATTGCCCGCCATCAACGTCACTCTCGACGAGTAGCTCCCGAGATCGACGGGCGTCAGATCCGTGTCGGCCACACAGAGTCGGATGTCCTTGAGATCGATCCCGAGGACCTCGGCCACCAGGGCCGCGACGACGGAATCCGATCCCTGTCCGATTTCGGTCTCACCACAGAAGACCGCCACGCCGCCGGACCGATCGAGCTTGCAGCTGGACGCCGGATTGGGGCATGTGATTCCAGTAGATGGGCAGACCGGCGCCACACATATAGGCGCCACAGGCCAGGCCGAGGCCGCGTCCGGCGGGCAGGCGTCCATAGCGCTCTCGCCAGCCGCTCCCTTCGACCACAGCCTCGATGCACCGTTCGAGACCGATGGTGCCGAGCTTGAGCCAGTTGGAGGTGATGCTGTCGGGCTCGGCCAGGTTGTTCAATCGGAGATCTGCCGGGTCGATACCCAGCTGCGCTGCGGCCTTGTCCAGGTGAACCTCCAGCGCGAACCGGGGCTGGGGGGTTCCGTGCCCGCGCTTGGGGCCACACGGTGGTTTGTTGGTGAAGAATCGGGCGCCGTCGAACTGGTACCTGGGCAAGCGGTACGTGGTCGTCTGCAGAGCGCCCGTGTAGTAGGTGGAGGCGACGCCGTAGCTGCCGTAGGCACCTCCGTCGAGCGCGGTCTTCAGGTGCTGACCGGTCATGCTGCCGTCCTTCTTGAACCCGGTTCGCAAATGCATGAGGACGGGATGGCGTCCGCGGTGGCAGTAGAAGACCTCTTCCCGATCCAAGGCGATCTTGACCGGGCGACCGAGCTTCAGCGCCATCCGTGGCGGCGACGATCTCGTGATTGAACGGATCGCTCTTGCCGCCGAATCCACCGCCGTTGGAACACGCCACGACACGAATGCGTGAGGCGGGCAGGCCCAGAACCCGGGTCAGGGCGCGATGCACATAGTGCGGTGTCTGGGTGGAGGAATACACGGTGATTCGATCTTCGTCTTCGGGCACGGCCACCACCGCGTGTTGCTCCAGGGCGAGGTGATTGCTGCCGGCGTAGAACAGCGTGTCCTCGAGCACGAGGTCGGCCTCGTCCATCCCGGTGTCCAGATCACCGAACCGCAGAGAGACCTTCTTGTGGGTATTGCCCTCGGTTCCGTAGTCGTGGATTCGCGGCTCGGGGTTGGCCAGGGCATCGTCGACGCTGCTGATGGTCTTCAAGGGCTCATAGTCCACTTGTACCTGCAGAGCCGCTTCGTAGGCTGCTTCCTCCGTCGTCGCGGCTACCGCGGCCACGGGGTCGCCGACAAACCTGACCCTGTCCGTACACAGGGCATGCTCGTCCTGGGAGACGGGGAGAATGCCAAAGGTCTCGGGCATCTCCTGCGCCGGTGAGACCACCGAGGAACCCGGGGTGCTTCTCGGCACCCGAGAAGTCGATCCTGTCGATCTTGGCGTGCGGCACTGTCGAGCGAACCAGGCGTGCCCAGCAGAGCCGTGGAAAGGTGAGATCGTCCGCGAATCGGGTGCTGCCGGTCACCTTGGCCCGGCCATCCACGCGTCGAAACGGGGTGCCGATGAGGTGAGTCTTGCGGTCTGTCATGCTCGAGATCTCCTCAGGCGTCCCTGTCGGCCGGGTCGGAACCGAAGAGGTGTTCACGGCGCGGCTCGGCGTCGGGGTCGCAGGCTCTTGGCCGCCGCCCATTCCACGGCTTGGACGATCTTGTGATACCCGGTACAGCGGCAGAGATTGCCCGACAAGGCCTCGTTGATCTCGCTGGCGTCGGCTTCTGGGTTGGCTTCCAGAAGGGCTTTCGAGGCCATCAGGATACCCGGTGTGCAGTAGCCACATTGGGCCGCACCCAGGTCGGCAAACGCCGCCTGGAGGGGATGCAGTTGATTGCCCTCCTGCAGGCCCTCGACGGTTTCGATCTGCCGATCCTCGAGGTCAGCGGCCAGCAACAGACAGGAGAGGATGGGTTGGCCATCGATCAAGCACCGTGCAGGCACCACACTCTCCCAACTCGCAGCCGTGCTTGGTGCCCGTAAGATCCAGGCGCTCCCGGAGAACTTCCAGCAGGGTGTGGTGCGTGGGGAAGGTGACCTTCCTGGTCTCACCATTGACCCGTAGGTCCGAGCGTTGTCCAGTTCTCTGACATCAGGTCCTCCGCTCCGAGCTGGGTCGCGGATTCGGGTTGGATCAGTCTCCGGGATGGAGGGTTCTCGACCCGGTGCCAGTAGACCCCGAACCAGGAGTAGGGCGAACTCCTGTCCGATCTCTGCGACTGGTGTGACTACCTCGCGGCTGATACCACTTGACGGTCCAGTTGGTGGCACCCAGGATCGCTTTGGCGGCGACACCCGAGTCGGTGGGCCGAAAGAGACCCGCCTCGATACCCTCCTCGATGATCTGGCACAGGATGAGCTCGTATCGATTCCGCTGTTTCAGGATGTCCTTTTTCCAGGGTCCCTCGAGGGCTTCGACTTCCAGGTGCGCCAGGGAGCCGGGCATCTCGTCGTTGAGGCGGACCACGTGACCCGTGATCAGACGGTGGAGTTTCTTGTCGGCCTGCCAGGGCTGGCGCTGGACCTGCTCGGCCAGATCGATCAGACCGGTGAGCGTCTGCTCCTGGCAAAACGCCAGCAGCTCTTCTTTGTTGCGGAAGTAGTAGTAGAGGTTACCGACATGCATTTTCGACTCGTTGGCAATGTCCCGCATGCCGGTGGCATGCAGTCCTTGTCGTCGAAAGGCTCGGGATGCAGCCTGCAGGATCTCTTTCTTTCTGCGGTAGGCCTTGGAATCGGGAGCGGATTCATTGCGGAGCGAAATTTGAACCATTGTTCAAATTCTGGCGCAGACGGACTCTCGAGTCAAGAGATCGTCATCGATTCGAAGGGATGCGAAGGTGGCGTCACATGGGACGCTGTTCGAGAGACCGGCCAAGCCCGTCGGTGGCGTCGGCGATGAGATCCTCGGTTTCGACCCATTTGCCGTCCACAAAGTCGCGCAGCTTCTCCCGTCCTGCTTGCGGGCAGACTTGACGAACTCGACCCCCATGCCGGCTTTCTCCTCGCTGCTCGGGGTTGGAATGGCGAACTACCCGAACCTTGCCGTCGATGGGGCGTGGATCGCCTGGCAGGTAGAAGCTGACATCCATCTCGGTCTCGAGAGGGATCAGCCGCGTGGTGTGGATCAGGAGGCCACTCTCGGAGACATTGGACGTCTGACAGATTCGCATGAGCTTGCCGGCCCCGAGCTTGGCCTCGAACTGGATCATGAGGCGACTGGCCTTGCGGTCGGCGACGCTGGTGAGACTGCCAGCCAGAGCGCTGTGCAGGAACTGGGCGGAGGATTGCTGCGGCACGACCGTGACCCGGTCGTCGCCCTGGGTATGTTGCTGCAGCGCCGGCGATCTGATCTTCCTTGCTGATCAAGAGAATCTGGGTCTCGGCGCTGGGGAGAGTCGGAGCCTGCAGAATCCCCAGATAGTCGACAATGCTGAGGTCCGGCAAGGGATATTCAGCCACGATGAGATCGTAGACCACGTTGGTGGCCAGGATCAGGCTGCTGGTGGCATTCGCAGATCGACTGACCTCGATCGAGTCGCGCTTCAGAATCGGCTCGAGCTTGAGGAAAAGCTCTTGTTGCGGAACAATCACCAGGACTTTCTTTGTCTGCTCCATGGACCGGAACCCTCTTTCTCAAATCCACAAATTGGCTTCGTGCAACGACATTCTGAGTCCGGGGGCACAAGGGGCGCAGTGAACTTGTTCACAGGAACCTGTGGAGAATTGCCATGAGAATCGCTCAGATCGACGCCTTCACCGACCGTGCCTTTCGCGGCAACCCCGCTGCCGTCTGCCTGCTTGACCGCCTACCCGGAAGCGCGTGACATGCAGACCCTGGCTCGCGAGATGAATCTCTCCGAAACCGCCTTTCTCAGGCCGGTCGATCAAGGATATGAGCTGCGGTGGTTCACTCCCACCGTGGAAGTGGATCTCTGCGGTCACGCCACGCTGGCGGCCGCCCACTTCCTCTGGGAATCTGGAGAGCTCGCGGTCGGGAGCGAGGCCCGATTCCAGACCCGCTCCGGCCTGCTGACGGCGGTGCGAAAGGATCGCTGGATCGAGATGGACTTCCCTGCCCAGCCAGCCGTCGCGACCGAACCGGTCGGCGGCCTTTTGAGGGCTGTCGGCGTCGGATCCCCGGTTTGTGGGCAGGAACGAGTCCGACTGGCTGATCGAAGTCGACTCGGAGCGGCAGGTGCTGGATCTCGATCCGGACATCTATCGTCTGGGCGAGATTTGCGAACGGGGTGTGATGGTGACCAGCCTGTCCGATGCGGATCGCTACGATTTCGTGTCCCGATTCTTTGCACCGGCAGCGGGTGTCGCCGAGGATCCGGTTACAGGCTCGGCGCACTGCTGCCTGGGACCCTACTGGGCCCAGCGGCTGAACAAGGTCGAGTTAGTCGGCTTCCAGGCTTCGGCGCGGGGAGGGGTTGTCCGCACCCGGCTCGTGGACGATCGAGTCGTTCTAGGGGGTCAAGCGGTCACCGTCATGATGGGGGAGCTGACGGTCCCCTGGCCGCAGGCCGAGTAGCCTCTCAGTCGGCAGCCGGCAGACGTGGTTTCCAGTTCGCGTTCGGTGGACGGTAGTAGGCCGTCAAGATCGCTCGCCGGCCGCGGTCTGCCGAGCGATTCTCGAAGAGACCATAGACCAGAGTGGCGCTGGGACCGCGCTCTACCAGGACGCTGCCCAGCCAAGCGGCATCGCCAATGGAACAGGTTTGACCGGGTGCGCAACCGCCCACCTCTTCTCGATCCCCGGCGGCGAGGCGGACCCGGGAGAAACGGACCGCTTTGGGCAGTACCAGGCCCACAACCTGACACGGGCTCGCGCCGCCGGTGAAGGCGGCCAGCTCATCCTCAAAGGGGGCTGCCAGGTCGGGCTCGACGCGGCGAATGGCCTCCTGCGACGAGCCACCGGACACGGGTCCGATAAACCCATCGATCTCCAACTGAATCGAGGTGGAAAGACCCTGCATCGCCGCTCGCGCGGCTTCCAGGACCTCACCGCCGCACCGACCGGTGGACCCGGGATCCATCGCCGGAGCTGCGACGCTGACCTGTAGGGTCCACTCCGCCGATTCGCAGTCCTGGCACGACCCGTCGCTGTGCGAGGTGACGAGCGCTCCGGGATCAGGGGGCGGTGGTAGGGCGGCCGCCGCGGGCGCCGGAGCGGGCGCTGCCACCTTGGGTGGTGCGGAGGGTTGCTGCTGCGGGCTGGGTAGAGGCGTCTTCGGCTCGGGCGCCACGATCTCTTCAGGAACGGTCTCCATCGCCTCAGGCACCTGCTCGGGCTCGGGGACAGGTTCCGGCTCAGGCTCCGCTGGCTGGGGCATGGCCTTGACGGACTCGGGCGATTGGTGTCAGGCTCTGCAGGCTCCGGAGGCTGCGCTGGCTTCGACGGGCTCTGGCAGACTCGGGGACTGGTGGGCAGCAGCGGCGGCTCGGGGCCACCTCGTCGATGACCGGTTCCGGGGCCGGCGATTCGATGGCTGGGCAGGAGGCTCCTTCTATCTCCGGCTCGGCGGCCGGGATCTGTGGGGCGGCGGGTTCGACGACCTCCGGATGCCGCGACTGCAGGCTCAGGCTCCGGTTCGGTGGCGGCGGTGGCGTAGCCTTGACGGGCTTGGGGACTGGTGTCGGTTCTGCAGGTGGAGCTGCTTCAACAACGGGCTCTGGCTCTGGCCTCGGGCGCCTGTTCGGGCTCGGCTGGAGCTGGTGGCACAGGGGTTGGGGCCTCCGCGATCTGGGGTGCGGGTTCTCGCGATTCCTCGACCGCCGGCGTGATGGCTGCGGGTGGCTCGACCGTTTGGCGGGCCTCGAGGACAGGGCTGGCTTGTTGCCGGTCACCCTTCGAGAACTTGACCTTGACCGGCGACAGGGATCGTCCGCCGGCCTCGAGAAACGAGGCGTTGACTAGGGGCTTCTTGCCTCTGCGGACATCGACCATGGCGATATAGGAAAGATAGTCGGGGTGGCTGACTTCCACCTGCCACGGGCCAGGAGCCAGATCCACCAGCACGGCGCGACCGCGGTCGTTGGTGGCCACGACATCTGGCCCGGCCTGTCCCGGGGTCCCCTGAAAGGTGAAGACCACTCTCGCGTCGGCGACTGAACGTCCCTTGGAATCGTTGACCTGGACGGCGACGGCCTCGTCACCGCGCCAGATCTGGGCCGGCAGCAAGGTGGCCAGCAAGAGCAGCAGGATGCACAGGCTTCCAATCTTCTCCTTCATACCTTCCCCCTTGTGTCCGCCTCGCCACAGGATGATCGACGCATCGGGTCCCCTTCCCCGAAAAATCTATGGCTTTGCGTGCATGACGGCTTTAGCAGCTTACCTTTCGCTGGCAATGGGGACAAGGGTGGATGGATTCTGCCTGATACCATTGCCCGAACCCGAGGAGGGAAGAATGAGTCGGTTACAGGCAATGGAGGAGTACGGCCAGGCGATCTGGCTCGACTACATCCGACGAGACATCCTGCTGGACGGGACCTTGGCGAAGATGATCGCCGAGGATGGAGTCAGCGGTCTGACCAGCAATCCGGCGATCTTTCAAAAGGCCATCGGCGAGAGCGATCTCTACGACGATGCCATCCGTCAGGCTCTGGAGAAAGATGGAGAGGTGTCCGTCGAGACTCTCTACGAGGAGTTGGCGGTCGAGGACATCCAGATGGCGGCCGATCTTCTGCTGGGCAAGTATCGGGAAACCGATGGCAGGGACGGCTATGTGAGTCTGGAAGTCTCTCCCCATCTGGCACGCGATACGTCGGCTTCTGTCCAGGAGGCTCAGCGGCTGTGGGCGAAAGTGGGACGGGAGAATCTTCTGATCAAGATTCCCGCCACCGCCGAGGGCATTCCGGCCATCGAAGAACTGCTGAGCGAGGGCATCAACGTCAACGTCACCCTCATGTTCTCCCTGGCCCACTACGAAGCGGTGGCGCAGGCCTACCTGCGGGCCGTGCCGCGTTGTCCGCAACCTGAGAAGTTGGCCTCGGTAGCCTCGTTCTTTGTCAGCCGGGTCGATAGCAAGGCCGACAAGATCCTCGAAGCTCTGGGTACGAGTGAGGCCGGAGCTCTGATGGGCAAGGTCGCCATTGCGAACTCGAAGCTCACGTATCTGCGCTATCAGGAATTGTTCTGCAACTCGCAGTTCCAGATCTGGCGCGACCAGGGAGTGCGGCCGCAGAGGGTGCTCTGGGCGAGCACCAGCACCAAGAACCCGGCCTATCGCGATGTGATCTACATCGAGGAGCTCATCGGGCCCGAAACCGTCAACACGGTGCCGCCCCAGACCCTCGATGCCTTTCGGGATCATGGAGAGGTGCAGTCCACCTTGATGGTGAAGGTGGGGGAAGCGCAGGCGCAACTGGCGGCCCTCGCGGCTCTGGGAATCGATCTCGATCAGATTACCGAGGATCTGCAGACGGAAGGGGTGGAGAAGTTCGCCCAGCCCTACGATGCTCTCCTGGCCAGTTTGGACGCCAAACGGGTCCAGATCGCTGCGGCTCGAGCGGCAGGTGCCATCGTCGAATAGGGGCGCAATGAGCTCACGTAATCCTTTTGGTGGTCGCGGACAGGGAGGCCTCGGGGGTGGACTGAGCGGTCCGATCCCCAACGATCTGTGGGCCCTGCTCGGTCTGGTCCTGTTCACTCTGACTTTGGGCTCCTTCGATGCCACGCGTGGGATCACGAGTGGTTCCGTCTGACACCTCTGGTTTGGCTGCGTGGCTTCGTCTGGCAGCTGGTGACCTATCCGTTTGTCAGCGTCGGGGCCACCAGCCCGATCTGGTTTCTGATCGAGATGGTGATTCTGTTCATGTTCGGTCGCGATGTCCTCAGGCGCTTGGGGCGTCGACAGTTCTGGAAGCTGCTCATCGCCGCCGCTGCGGTGGCCGGCGTGGTCGCGAGCCTGGTCGGCATTCTCATTCATCTGATCTCGGGGCTGGAGGGGCTGCGAAGCGCGTTCTTGCTGATGCAGGGTCAGCGCATGATCGTCACCATTCTCATCGCGGCCTTTGCGACGCTGAATCGCAATGCCACCATCCTGCTGTTCTTTGTCGTTCCGATCCAGGCACGCTGGTTTCTCCTGCTGGAGATCGTCTTCGCGTTTCTGGCTTTCCTCAGCTCACACGATTTGGCCGGTTTCCTGGGAATCTGCGCGGCGGTCGGTTTCACCTTCGGATCGCTGACCGGCTGGCGCACCCAAGGCTGGTGGCTGCAGACGCGGCTGCGGGCTCAGCAGCAGTGGCTCAAGATCCGACTCGCCTGGTTGCGCCGACGCCGGGGTCTGCATGTCGTCAAGGGTGACAAGCCCGACGACGATCCCTGGCTGCACTGAAACGCGCCCGGGGAATACCTGAGTGGCCTTTCGGCGTTTTCTAGGAGTGAGGTTCCAGAGCGGCGGCACGCCCCCCGCTTCCCAATCAACCAGAATGAGGTACCAGACACGTATGTCAGACACTCTTACGCTCCCTGTCTTGCCCCTTCGCGACACCGTGGTTTTTCCAGGGGTCACCACTCCCATCGGAGCTGGTAGGCCCGGCACCCTGAGGGCGATACAAGCGGCGTCCTCCAGTGAGAACAAGTTGGTGTTCGCGGTCTCCCAGCGAGAGAACCGCGAAAAAGTCAGCGCGGATCGGCTTTTCACCATCGGTACGATCGCCAGGATCGGTCAGCTGCAAAGGGTCACGGGCGGGGTGCAGTTTCTCTTGCATGGGGAAGATCGGGGCATCGCCCTGCGCGTCGGTGAGAGCAGCAACGGTTTTCTGGAGGCGGTCGTGCGGGTGGCGGAGGAGATGCCAGCTACCGATCAAGCGGACGCGGCCTATGAGGCCTTGCAGCGGGAGGTTCGGGAGCGGGCGGTGGAGCTCGGCCAGAAGGCAGGATTTCCGGAAGAGGTCGTCAAGCAGGTTCTCAACAGTGCCGAGGAGCCGGGCCGGCTCGCCGATCTGGTGGCGGCCTATCTGGAGATCCCGCACGACGAGCGACAGACCTTGTTGGAAACCCTGTCGGTGGAAGAGCGTCTGCGACAGGTTCTGCTGCATGTTCAACGGCAGATCGGCGTTCTGGATGTGCAGCAGGACATCAAGTCGAAAGTGCAGCAGGAGCTTGGCGATCGACAGCGCGAGATGGTTCTCAGAGAGCAGATGAAAGCGATCCAGGAAGAGCTGGGCGAGATGGACGAGGGTGGAGATTCGGGGCTCAAGGAGCTCAAGGAGCGGATCGCCGAGCTGGAGCTATCGGCCGAAGCACGCAAAGAGGTGGATCGCGAGCTGGATCGACTGGGACGAATGAACCGCGAATCCATGGAATACCAGGTGATCCGAACGTATCTCGAAACCGTCGCCGAGCTACCCTGGAACGAGCGGAGCGATGACGACCTGGATCTCAAGCGGGCCGCAACCGTGCTCGATGAAGATCACTTCGGACTGCAGGATGTCAAGGACAGGGTCCTCGAGTTTCTGGCGGTGCGGCAGCTCGAGGCGGCGAAAATCGAGGAAGCCCCGATCGAAGAGACAGATGTCGACCCTTCCGAGGTCATCGAGAAGGCCTTGTCCGAGTCGATTGCCGGCAACGAAGACGATCGCAGTGCCCGTGGTCCCATTCTCCTTTTTGTCGGACCTCCGGGAGTGGGGAAGACCTCCATTGCCAAGTCGATTGCCCGGGCCATGGGTCGCGAGTATGTACGGATCTCACTGGGCGGCGCTCGGGACGAGGCCGACATCCGCGGGCATCGACGCACCTACGTGGGGGCCATGCCGGGGCGCATCCTCAAGGGTATGAAGCAAGCGGGTACCCGGAACCCGGTCTTTCTTCTCGATGAGGTGGACAAGCTGGGTGTGTCGTATCAGGGCGACCCGGCAAGTGCTCTGTTGGAGGTTCTCGATCCGGCACAGAACGACAGCTTCGTCGACCACTATCTGGGAGTGCCCTTCGACCTCTCAGAGGTCCTCTTCATCACCACCGCCAATTTCATCCAGAACATCCCCGGTCCGCTGCTGGACCGTATGGAGGTCGTGGAGTTCAGCGGCTATACCGAACGCGAGAAGCTGGAAATCGCGCGGCGCTATCTGGTGCCCCGGCAGGTTCGCAGCAATGCTCTGGAGGCCGACCAGATCTCGCTGACGGATGAGGCACTGTCGACGTTGATCACTTCGTATACTCGGGAGTCGGGAGTGCGGCAGCTCGAACGCGAGATCGGTCGTCTGGCCCGCAAGGTGGCCCGCCAGATTGCGGCGGCAGAGGCCACCTCGGTCACCGTCGAGCCGGAGATCGTCAGCGATTTGTTGGGCCGGCCCAAGCTCCATCCCGAGAAGAAGGCCCGGGAGGATCAGATCGGTGTGGCTACTGGAATGTTCTACACACCGGTAGGCGGCGACATCATGTTCGTCGAGGTCAGCATCATGCGTGGCAAGGGTGAGCTGGTGCTGACGGGTCAGCTCGGTGACGTGATGAAGGAGTCGGCCCGCGCCGCCTGGAGCTATGCCCGTTCCCATGCCAACGAACTGGGAATCCCGCCGGATATCTTCGCCAGCACCGATGCTCACATTCATTGCCCTGCGGGTGCCATCCCCAAGGACGGTCCGTCGGCCGGCGTGACCATGGCCACGGCCCTGGTATCGGCGCTTTCTGGACGACCGGCGCGGCACGATATCGCCATGACGGGGGAGATCACCTTGTCGGGTAGGGTCCTGCCCATCGGTGGTGTCAAGGAGAAGGTTCTGGGTGCGGTACGGGCCGGGATCTTCACCATCGTCCTGCCGTCGGAGAATGTGCCAGATCTCGAGGACCTGCCCTGCCGAAGTGAGGGAGAAGCTCGATGTCGTCTCTGTTGACGAGCTGGGCGAAGTGCTCGGGCCGGCGATCCGCGGCGGCTCGTTTCGTGATGGCAAGCTGCTCTTCACCGAGGGTGACAGAGAGCCGCGCGTCGGTCAGCCAGGTGTCCTGCAGCACTGAGATGTACGGTCGCTGTGGGTGGGTCCCGCAGCGGTGTCTCTCTAGGGGATGGCGAGTGGTCTCTTCCTCTCCAGGTATCCAGCCGTCCTCTTCGCTCCAGGCGCGCACGCAGAGCGCTCGCAGGTCGAAGGTGTGGGTCAGCGATCCGGAGAAGCGTTTGCTATAGCGGTAGTTGAAGTTCCACGCTCCCACATCGTCTTTTCTCGTGGAGCTCCAGACACAGCAGGCGGTCAGATTGATTGGACTCGGTGTGCTGTAGCCGCCGCTTGCCAGGGGGTCCATGATGTCCTCGAGCTCGCCGAGGATGGGCAGCCGCCAGTTGTCAAAGCCCGCGAGCTCGAGCTGGGAGCAGTAGTCGTTGGCCCGTCGCCAATCGATATCGCGGCCGTTGTCCCTCGCTGTCCAGATCAGATGGGTCTTGGGGTCTAGGTAGATGCCGGTACTGCGCTCCTGCATGAGCTGAATCTCCGCCAGGAGGTCCTCCAAGGAGCGCAAGAAACTGACGTTGACGAAGGGCGCCAGAAAGACCGAATCCTCAGGTGACTCCACCCGAGGCTTGAACAACACCTCTTCCGGCAACTGGCTGCTGGCAGGGAGGGCTACCAGCCAGAGGAGCAGACCGACTACGGTAGTGGGGTTGAAGCTCAGGTCGAACCACCCGGCATGTCGACGAGAGCTCGACACTCGGGGTCGCCTGTGGGGCCTGCCATGGATCAATCTTTTGTGGATAATCGACTACCTTCGTCCGCGTCGCCTGCCGCTTGGTCGTCGGTCGATCCGGCGAGCACAGTCTGCCACCAGCGGAATTGTACAAGATCCGCCGAAATCGAGTGGGTAGATCGGCCCATATGTAGCTGCGATCTGGCGGTCCTGCGGGCCCAAACGATCGCCTCCCCTGTGCTACGATTCAAGGCCTTCGGAGGGGTCTATGAACGGGCAGCGTCGTAACGATTTGATCGGCGATACCCTGCGTCGGTTTGTGCGACGGGGAGCCCGCCCTCATATCTCCAAGCTTTTGGGGAAGACCCGACCGGAAGATGTCGCCCTGCACTTCCCCAGGCTGACTCCAACCGAGCAGATGGAAGTGTTCAGGATCCTCATCGACGATCATCTGGAGACCGCTGGCGAAGTTCTGATCGAGCTCGATTCGCCCATCCAGCAGGAGCTTCTGGAGGCTCTGTCGACACAGGACATTGCTCGCGTTCTCGACGAGATGTCGGTGGATGACGCGGTTTCCCTGGTCGATTCTCTGCCCGACGACTTGCGCGACAAGTTGGTGGATATCGTCGATCGCAAGGATCTTTCCGAGGTCCAGGAGCACCTGACCTACGGCGACGACACGGCCGGCCGCATCATGGACACCGATCTGCTGGCCATGTCCCAGGACACCACAGTGGCGGAGACGATCTCCTACATCCAGGAGGTAGGCGAGCTGGATAATGTCTTCTACCTGTATGTCGTGGATCCGGATCACCATCTGGTAGGAGTCACGTCCCTTCGACAGCTGCTCCTCTCCGCCCCTGAGAGGACTCTTGGGGACATCATGGCCAAGTCCCTGATCAAGGTCAACACGGATACCGATCAGGAAGATGTGGCCCAACTGGCAGCTCGCTACAACCTGTTGGCGATACCGGTCACAGACGAATCCAATCACCTGGTGGGTATCGTCACTCTCGACGACATCATCGACGTCATCGAAGACGAGGCCACGGAAGACTTCTTCAAAATGGTGGGGACCTCGGATGACGAACTGGTCTACCAGGATCGTTCCTTCAAGGTCGCCGGCATCCGCTTGCCCTGGCTGTTGTTCAACCTGACGGGTTTGGTCTTGGCCGGTGTGCTGATCAATTTCTTCGAGGTGACCCTCAAGGAGGCGCTCTTTCTCTTTGCCTTTGTGCCGGCGATCATGGGTATGGGAGGCAATATCGGCAGCCAGACTTCCACGATCGCGGTGCGGGGATTGGCCACGGGACGGATCGTCATCGGCGAAGAGTCGGTGAAGCAGTTTCTCTGGCAGCAGATCAAGGTAGGCACCATTCTGGGTGTGATCTGTTCTTCTATCGTGGGCCTCGGCGCGATGTTCTGGCAGGCCAGTCCCGTCTATGGGGTGGTCGTCGGCGTCTCCCTGTTTGTCGCGGTGATGTTCGCTTCGGTCTTCGGTGTCCTGATTCCCATCGTCTTCGAGAAACTCGGAGTCGATCCGGCGGTGGCAGCCGGTCCCCTGGTGACGACCTCCAACGACATTACCGGTGTGGTGATCTACTTCGGGTTGGCCACTCTCTTCATCGATCTGTTGGTGCACTGAGTGTCCGACGGACGCTAGCCACAAGACAACGAGAATGGAACTGCAGACCGCCGAGGCCCTGGTTCTCGATGTCATGGATCTGCACGACTACGATCGGATCGTGACGTTCTTGACTCGATGGCAGGGGAAGAAGAGAGGCGTGACCAAGGGAGCCAGGCGCAAATTCAGCCGGTTCGGGGGGCAGATCCAACCCCTGGCCAAGGTCAGTGTGTCCTGGCAGGAGAAGGAGGGGCGGGATCTGGCCCGGATCTCGGCCGTCGAGATGGTTCGCCCAGCCGACGCTCTGCTGAGCGATCTCGAAGGCTTGCTCTTGAGCGCCTACCTGCGAGATCACATGTTGGAGTTCGCCCAGGAGGACGAACCTGGCGACAAGATGTTTCGTCTGTTGGACGCCACCACGGAGGCCTTGTTGGCCGGTGTGGATCGAGATCTGGCGACGAGATACTTCGAGGCCTGGGTGTTGCGCCTGGCGGGGATTTTCCCGGCCCCTTTTTCTTGCCCTGAATGCGATCGTCCGATGGCAGACCTGGGCGCTGTCTTGCCTGCCGACTCGGAGGGCTTGGTCTGTCGGAATTGTGGGGGGAGAAGTGGCACCATGATCTCCAGGGATGTGCTTCATTTTCTGCTGCGAATGGGTGGGGAGAGCCTGCCGCAGATGGCCAAGGCGGCACCATCGCTGGCGACACTGCAAAAAGTCGATAAGCTATGCGCCGCTGTGAGGAGAAGGTTTCTTCAACACGAGTTGAAAAGCTACCTGGTGATCCGGGAGACTCTGGACGGTCTCGAAAAGGCTTCGATTCCCAGATCTGGGTTGACGGACTAGAGAAATGAGTGTGCAGAGTTTTCAGGAATTGACCCTTCGGCTGGCGGAGTTCTGGTCCGCTCGCGGCTGTGTGATTCAACAGCCCTACGACTTGGAGGTGGGTGCCGGAACCATGCATCCGGATACCTTTCTGCGGGTCCTGGGGCCCGAGCCGTGGAGGGTGGCGTATGTCCAGCCGTCCCGTCGGCCGGCAGATGCTCGGTACGGTGAGAACCCTTTCCGCCTGGGCAAGCACTATCAGATGCAGGTGATCTTGAAACCTTCCCCAAGCGAGATCCAACAACTCTACGTCGAGAGTCTAGAGGCTCTGGGCATCGATCTGAAGGTCCACGATCTGCGTTTTGAAGAGGACAATTGGGAGGCCCCGACCCTGGGTGCCTGGGGAGTCGGATGGCAGGTCATGCTGGATGGGATGGAGATCACTCAATTCACCTATTTTCAGCAGTCGGGTGGCCTGGATCTCGAGCCCATCAGCGCGGAGATTACCTACGGCCTGGAGCGCATCACCATGTTCCTCGGTCTCTCGCGGAGCGTCTACAACATCGACTGGGTTCGGGCAGGGCTCGACTACGGGCAGGTGAGGCACCAGGACGAGGTCGAGTTCTCCAAGTACTACTTCGAGATCGCGGATGTGGACTTCCTGCGCCAGCGGTTCGATGGCCACGAGAAGGAAGCCGCGCGCTGTCTCGAAGCCGAGCTCGTCCTGCCCGCTTACGAGTCGGCCCTCAAATGCTCCCATCTCTTCAACGTTCTCGACTCCCGGGGAGCCGTTTCGGTCACCGAGAGAGTGGCCTTGATCAAGCGAGTTCGGAATCTGGCGGTGGCCTGCGCTCATGCCTATGTGGCCCGCCGGGAACAACTGGGCTTTCCGCTTTTGGCGAAGGGCGCCGATCATGGGTGAGTTCTTTCTGGAGGTTCGGTGCGAGGAGATCCCGGCGCGGATGCTGCAGCCAGCCATTCGGGAGGCCGGAGCCCGTTTGTTCGAGGAGCTTCTGGCCAAGGGACTGACACCGAAGGAGGTGCAGACCGGATTCACTCCACGTCGACTGGTGCTGACCCTCAAAGGGGTCCCTGAGCGCCAGCCGGACCGCGAAGAGGAGAGCATCGGTCCGCCGGCGAGCGTGGCCTTCGACGACGACGGCCAGCCGACCGCCGCGGCCCACGGCTTTGCCAAGAAATGTGGTGTCGAGCCTGCGGATCTGCGAGTGGTGACGACTCCCAAGGGAGACTACGTCGGCACCACGATCAGAACGGCAGGTCGATCCGTGACGGCGGTGCTGGCAGAGGTGGTGCCGAAAGTCTTGACGGATCTGTCCTGGGCCAAGTCGATGCGCTGGGGCGAGGGTGAAGGACCCTGGGTGAGGCCGGTGCATGGAGTCGTCGCTCTCTACGACGGCGAGGTCGTTGCGTTCGACCTGTTCGGGGTGTCCTCGGGTAACTCGACCCTCGGTCATCCGATACATTCACCCAAGGCCTTTGCGGTCAGGAACGGCGCGGACTATCGGCGCAAGATGGCGCGTCGAGACATCGAGGTCCGATTCGACGAACGTCTCAGACGACTGACAGAGGGCATGCAGGCGGCCGCCGCCGATCTGCAGGGCGAGCTGGTTCCCGACCCCGAGTTGCTGGACAAATTGGCGGCGATCTGCGGGATTCCGGGAATCATTCAGGGCGCCTTCGATGCCAAATATCTGGCCCTTCCTCGGGAGGTCCTGTCGGCGAGCCTGCGAGATCATCAAAGTGCGTTGACCGTCGAATCCGGTGGCGAGCTGTTGCCATGCTTTCTGACCGTCATGGACCGGGCCGACGACCCCGAGGGCCGCGTCCAATCCGGCAATGAGTGGGTGGTCGAAGCTCGTCTGGATGATGCCCGTTTCTTTTATGGCGAGGATCGAAAGACCTCCTTGGCCGATCGACGAGGGGATCTGGAACATCTCGTCTTTCACGTCAAGCTCGGAACCTACGCTGAGAAGACCGAGCGCATGGTCAAGTTGACCCGGGCGCTCTGCGAGGTCCTCGGTTGGGACGCGGAGCTGGAAGATGCCCTCGACGCGGCCGGGCTGCTCAAAGTCGATCTGACCACCGAGATGGTCAAGGAATTCACCTCGCTGCAGGGGATCATGGGCGGCGTCTATGCGCGTGAGGATGGCAAGCCTGAATCTGTCTGGCGAGCCATCTACGATCAGTATCTACCTGTCAGCACCGAAGATCCCATCCCCCGAACCCGAGCGGGCGTGGCCACGGCGATCGCGGATCGCGTGGATACCCTGGTCGGGATGTTCGGATTGGGTCTGGTGCCCAGCGGCAGTCGTGACCCGTTTGGCCTGCGGCGCGCCGCGCAGGGACTGGTGAGGATCGTTCTCGAGGCCGATCTGCCCCTCGATCTCGATCTGGTAGCGGCCTTGGCAGCGCGCCTCTACGGTGAACGAATCGAGAAGCGGGGAGAGGAGATCCTGACCGCTCTCAGACCGTTCTTGCACGATCGCGTGCGGCATCTTCTCGGCCTCCAGGGCTACGCCTACGACACCATCGAAGCCGCTCTGGGAGCTGGGAGCAGCAATCTCCCCGATCTTGTTCGCCCGCGTCGATGCGGTCCATCGTGTGCGTGAGGAGCCGGCATTTCTCTCGGTGGCGCTGGCCGCCAAGCGGATCGCCAATATCGTCAAGGACTCGCCTGAGTTCGAGGTCACTACGGACCTTCTTCGTGAAGAGGCGGAGCGGGATCTGCATCAGGCGGCCGTCAGTCACCGGACTGTGGTGCGCGAAGCCGAGGCAGCAGCGGAGTACGAGCGCTGTCTGCGGCAGATCGGTGATCTGGCCGAGGTCCTGGACCGGTTCTTTGTCGAGGTCCTGGTCATGGACGAAAATCCCGAACTGAGACAGAATCGGATCGGACTTCTGCAGTCGATTCAGAGAATGATTTCGAGGACAGCCCGTCTGACCGAGGTCGTGGTCGACAAGAGCGAGCACCGCGAACGAACGGCGACCGGGCAATAGGCACAAAGCAAGAGAACAAGAGCGAAGAGATCCAGCGCCGGTGCTGGGGATTTGGCGGCAAGCTGTCGCCGATTCTCAAGCGATCGACAGCGCTCTGAGAAAGGGAAACATGAGCAAAAAATACGTCTATTTCTTCGGTGGAGGGAGTGCTGAAGGCAAAGGGGATCAGAAAGAGCTCCTTGGGGGCAAGGGTGCCGGACTGGCGGAGATGAGCGGTCTGGGCCTGCCGGTGCCGCCAGGATTTACCCTGACCACGGAGGCTTGCATCGAATATCACGCTGCCGGGCGCTCGTTGCCCCTCGGTCTCGAGGACCAGTTCGCCGAGCAGCTGGCGAAGCTGGAAGAGCTACAGGGACGGAAGTTCGGGGACCCGGAGGATCCTCTTCTTCTGTCGGTGCGGTCAGGGGGGCCGGTCTCCATGCCGGGCATGATGGATACGGTGCTGAATCTGGGGCTGAATGACGACATCGTTGCGGCTCAGATCGCCAAAGGGATCGACCCTCGATTCATTCGCGACTGCTATCGGCGTCTGTTGACCATGTACGGTGATGTGGTTCTGGGAGTGCCCCATGCCCGTTTCGAGCAGGTACTGGCCAGGACCCGAGAGGCGGAAGGTGTGGCCACGGACTATGAGATCTCGGCCGACGGTCTGGCGCAGGTCATCACTGCTTTCGAAGAGGTCATCGCCGACCAGGGCAAACCCTTTCCGTTGGATCCACTGGAGCAGTTGTGGGGTGGCGCCAAAGCCGTCTTCGACAGTTGGAACGTGCAACGGGCTCGCGACTATCGTCGGCTGCACGGGCTGCCGGAAGACTCGGGGACTGGCGTCAATGTGCAGACGATGGTCTTCGGCAATCGAGGGACCGATTGTGCGACAGGCGTGGCCTTCACCCGCGATCCTGCTAGCGGCGAGGACAAGATCTACGGTGAGTTCCTGATCAACGCGCAGGGCGAAGATGTGGTGGCCGGAATCCGGACTCCCCTCGCCATCGGTGCCGAGGAGGGGGGCCTCCGAGAGGAGTTCCCCGAGGCGTACGACAGTCTGGTGGAAGTCTGCAAGACTCTCGAGAATCATCGGCGTGACATGCAAGACGTGGAATTCACCATCGAGCATCGGCAGCTCTACATGCTGCAAACCCGTGACGGAAAACGGACCGGTGCTGCGGCCGTCCGCATCGCAGTCGAGATGGAAGAACAGGGTTTCTTCGATCAGACAGAGGCGCTGCGTCGAGTCGATCCCAACCAATTGGTGCAGTTGCTGGCCCCGGTCTTCGATCCCGAGGACAAGGACAAGGCCATCGCGGCTGGGGAGCTCCTGGCTCGCGGTCTGGCTGCCGGGCCGGGTGCAGCGGCGGGCCGAATCGCTCTGACTGCCGACCGGGCCGCAGAGATGGCGCAATCCGGGGCGGTGCTGCTGGTGCGAGACGAGACCTCACCCGAGGATATCGTCGGCATGCACGCCTCGGTGGGCATCTTGACCTCTCGCGGTGGCATGACCTCACACGCCGCCGTGGTGGCGCGTGGCCTCGGAAAGCCCTGTATCGTGGGTGCGAGCGCCCTGGCGGTGGATGAGGAGAAAGGCGAGCTGCGAGTGGAGGGGCGTGTCTTCAAAGAGGGAGACCGCCTTTCCATCGACGGCACGACCGGCGAGGTCCTGGCCGGCGAGTTGGCCTCCAAGCCCTCGGAGGTGCTGCAGGTGCTGCTGCACGGCAAGGAGGCTGAAACGCCGACAGTGCATGCGTTCACGGAGCTGCTGAGCTGGTCCGATAAGGCTCGCACGATGAAGATCCGCGCCAATGCCGACACCCCGAACGATGCCCGAGTGGCCCGAGCCCTGGGCGCTGAAGGCATCGGTCTGTGCCGGACCGAGCACATGTTCTTCGAGGAAGATCGGTTGCCCTGGGTCCGTCAGGTGATTCTGGCGCGCAGCGACGCCGAGCGTGACGAGGCGCTGGCGCACCTCTTGCCCGTTCAGCAGAATGACTTCGAGGGCATCTTCGAAGCCATGGATGGTCTGCCGGTGACTGTGCGGCTGCTCGATCCGCCCCTGCACGAGTTTCTACCGCGGGAAGAAAAGGCGGTCGCGCAGCTGGCCGAGCAGATGGATCTGCAGATTGCGGAGATCGAAGAGAAGGTCGAGTCCCTGGCCGAGTTCAATCCCATGCTCGGGCACCGGGGTTGCCGACTTGGGTCTGACGTATCCCGAGATCTACATCATGCAGGTGGAAGCCATCGTGCGCGCGGCGCATGGGCTGCAGCAAAAGGGACTGGATCCTCGGCCCGAGATCATGGTGCCGCTGGTGGGGCACGAGGGAGAGATGATCCGTCTGCGCACCATGATCACCGAGACCATCGCCAAGGTCGAGGCGGCGACCGGTGTCGAGATGGCCATCCCTGTAGGCACGATGATCGAGGTGCCGAGAGCTGCCCTGGTGGCCGACAGGATCGCTGAGCACGCTGATTTCTTCTCCTTTGGCACCAATGATCTGACCCAGATGGCCTTTGGTTACTCGCGCGACGATGCCGGTCGATTCCTGCCCCACTACGTGGAGTCGGGCATCTTGCCCGTCGATCCATTCGAGCGTCTCGACGTCGATGGCGTCGGTCAGCTGGTGTCTCTGGCCTGTGACCGGGGTCGACAGACCAAGAGCGACCTGAAAATCGGGATCTGTGGCGAACATGGGGGCGATCCGAGCTCCATCATGTTCTTTGCCACCTGCGACCTGAACTACGTGTCTTGCTCCCCGTATCGTGTGCCGATTGCCCGCCATGCCGCGGCGAGGGCGGCGCTCGAGGACGCTTGAGTGACAATGCTGTGACGTTCCGATCGGGACCTGGATGAGAATCGATGGTATCGCCCGACTCTGTGGTAGAAAGTTTCTAGGAGCGCAGCTGACGCTGCGTCTATTTTGATTCGGAGGTGAACCTTGGCATCGTTGAAAGTGGGCCTGGCAGGCTTCGGCCGCATCGGCCGCAATCTATTCCGTATTCTCTACAAGCGCGACGACATTCAGATCGCCGCGATCAGCGATATCGCGGATCATGGCGCTCTCGAGTACCTGATCCGCTTCGATACGATCTTCGGCCCGTTTCCGGAGGAGCTGAGCATCAAGGAAGGGAATCTGTACGTCCACGGTCGCCAGATTCCCATGTATTCCGGTCGGCAACCCGGGGACGTACCCTGGGGGGATCTGGGAGTCGATGTGGTCGTCGAAGCCACGGGAAAGAATCGTACCCGCGAGGAGCTGCAGGGCCATCTGGATGCAGGGGCGAAGTGGGTGGTTCTGTGTGCTCCACCCAAAGATCCGCCGGATGCCACGGTGGTCATCGGAGTCAACGACCATGACTTGACGCCGGAGGATCGGATTGTCTCCAATTCTTCCTGCACGGCTCACTGCGCGGCTCCGATCATCAAGATCTTGCACGACGCTTTTGGCATCGAGAGGGCATTCCTGAGCACGGTGCATGCCTACACCAACCAGCAGCGTCTGGCGGATGTGCCTTCCAAGGATCCTCGGCGGGGCCGGGCCGCGGCCGAGAACATCATTCCGCAGGAGACCGAAGTCCGCCAACATGGTCATGAAGCTCCTGCCGGAACTGACGGGGCGGATCTCGGGTGAGGCGATGAACGTGCCGGTGCCCAACGGCTCCTGTATCGATCTGGTCTGCTGGCATCGAGAAGCCGGTGACGATCACGGCCATCAACGAGGTGGTCCGCACCGCTGTCTCATCCAACTGGCAGGGGATCGTCCACTACGAAGACGATCCGATCGTCTCCAGCGACATCATTCGCAGTCCCTACTCCAGTACTTTCGACTCCCTGGCGACCATGGTGCTGGGTGACCGAGTGTCCAAGACCATCGCCTGGTACGACAACGGTTGGGGTTATGCCCACCGGGTGGTCGATCTCATGCGCCGGTTCAAGGCGCTCGAGGAAAAGGAGGCCGCCTGATGGCCATACGGATCGGTATCAACGGTTTTGGTCGGATCGGTCGTAGCGTTTTTCGCATCCTCACCGATCGCGACGACATCCAGGTCGTGGCGGTCAACGACCTCTTCGAAAACGAGCAACTGGCCTACCTGCTCAAATACGACACCGTCATGGGGGTCTTGCACAAGGATGTCTCGGTGGAGGGGGATTCCATGTACGTCGATGGCCAGGAGGTGGCCATGATCGATGAGACGGATCCGGCCAAGCTCCCTTGGAAGGACCTCGACGTCGACATCGTGATCGAGGCCACAGGGGTTTTCCGCAACCGGGAGGCGCTGGAGAAGCATCTGGAAGCCGGTGCCAAGAAAGTCATTCTGACGGTGCCGCCGAAGGACGAGATCGATGCCACCATCGTGCTGGGAGTCAATGACGAGGATCTCAAACCCGAGCACCGGATCGTTTCCAATGCTTCTTGCACCACCAATTGTCTGGCTCCGCTCGTCAAGATCCTGGATGACGCGTTTGGTCTCGAGGAAGGCTTTCTGACTACGGTTCACGCCTACACGAATGATCAGAGACTGGCAGATGTGCCGCACAAGGATCGGCGGCGCAGCCGGGCGGCGGCGGAGAACATCATCCCCACGACCACGGGTGCGGCGCGGGCCGTGGGCAAGGTGCTGCCGAACATGGCGGGCAAGTTGGACGGTATGGCCATGCGGGTCCCCGTACCCGATGGCTCCATCGTCGATCTGGTGTGTCGACTGGCCAAGAAACCCAGCCGCGAAGAGGTGAATCTGGCGGTCAAGCAGGCTGCTGAAGGCCCCCTGGCCAAGGTCGTGGAGTACAGCGAAGTGGCCCTGGTTTCGAGTGACATCATCGGCAATCCCCACTCTTCCATCTTCGACGCTTTGTCGACGATCACCGAGAGCGATGGGTTTGTGCGGGTGGTGGCGTGGTACGACAACGAATGGGGCTATTCGAATCGGGTTGTCGATCTGATCGATCGTTTGGTGGAGGTCAGCGGATAGACTAGGACCATGATGCGCAATATCGTCACTGCGATTCTCGGAGGAGGCCAGGGAGCTCGGCTCTACCCCCTGACCCGCTATCGCGCCAAGCCGGCGGTGCCGGTGGCAGGCAAGTTCCGGCTGATCGACATCCCGATCAGCAACAGTCTGCACGCCCGGATCGAGAAGATCTATGTTCTGACCCAATTCAACAGCGCCAGTCTGCATCGGCACATCTCCCAGACCTATCGCTTCGATGTGTTCAGCCGGGGGTTCGTCAACATCCTGGCGGCGGAGCAGAGTGTGCGCAATCGGGATTGGTATCAGGGCACCGCTGACGCTGTGCGCCAGAACCTACCGCGGCTGATTCACAATCGGCCCTCGGAGGTGCTGGTACTTTCGGGAGATCAGCTCTATCGCATGGACCTGCGGGCATTCGTAGGTTGGCACCGCGACAACCAGGCCGATGTGACCGTGGCCGTCTCAGCCGTCCCCCGGGAGGAAGCGAGCGCCTTCGGTGTGATGAAGATTGACGACACCGGCCGTATCGTCGATTTCATCGAGAAGCCCGAGGATCCCGAGCTGTTGGCGGATCTGGTGGTGCCCCGAGCCACCCTGGAGCGACTCGGCTTTCCTGCCAAGGACGGGCTTTGTCTGGCAAGCATGGGTATCTACACCTTTGGGCCCCAGGTCCTGAGCGATCTACTGGAGGGCTCCTCGGGGACCGATTTCGGTCGCGAGATCATCCCTACCGCAGTGCAGAATCTGCGGGTCTTTGCCTTTGGCTACCCGGGCTACTGGCGTGACATCGGGACTATCTCGGCCTTTCACGAAGCCAATCTGGAGCTGACCCAGCCGGTTCCGCCACTGGATCTGTTCAGCCCGGAGACGCCGTTCTATACCCATCCCAGATTCCTGCCCGGCACGAAGATCGACGACTGCTCGGTGCAGCAGTCTCTGGTCAGCGAGGGCTGTGTCCTATCGGGGGCGCGGATCAGTCAGTCGGTGATCGGGATCCGATCGGTGGTGCGCGCCGGCAGCGTCATCGAGCGCAGCATCGTCATGGGCGCCAATAGCTACGAGTGGGGCCCGGGAGACGATGATCGACCGCCGATCGGTATCGGTCTGCAGTGCACCATTCGCAACGCGATACTCGACCTCGACACCCGTATCGGGGACGGTGTGCAGTTGATCAATGCCGACGGGGTCCAAGAGGCCGATGCCGAAAACTACGCCATTCGTGACGGTGTGATCGTGGTACCGCGAGGGGCCCATATTCCCGCGGGTACGATCGTCTAGGAGCAGGTCAGACCTTAAACTAGAAGCGTCGATTCCTATCGACGCCAAGTCATGAGTCTCTATATTTCGCGGACGTTTCGTCAACGCGCCCGGCCCGACGCGGGGTCGCCATTGCCCGTTGGCAAGGTGCCGGTGACCGATGTCTTCGAAGCCCGGCAGATCGGCTCGCAGTTGGGGCTGGGCGAGGGGACTGTCGATGGTTCCGAGCCCGGTCCCACCGCCGGCGAGATCGCGGCTCTGGCGCTCCTGGACGACTCCTATCAGAGAATCCTCGATCATCATCTTCGGCAGCGGGATTCGACCCTGATGAACCGCGTCCTGGCCGTTCTGCGGGCGCAGTTGGGGCTCGAGCTCCTGGACCGGCTGCTGGTGGAGTTTCGCCGAGGAATTCCTCGGCGTCAAGATGGCGGATCTGGCTCTGCGGTTCGAGAGTGATGTAGATCCGAGCGCGGAGGATCTCGACCGGCCTCAGATCCTGCAGCAGATCCTGGTCTTCTGGCTGCTGCACAGCAATCCGGCAGCGCAGCCGATCGTCACTCGGCTTCATCCGGCACCGCTGCTGCAAATCCCCGCGTTTCGAGACGTCATCGATCTGATGACAAGGATTCTGGATCGCGAGCCCGGTTACGGAGCCGAGGATGGCAGTTTGTGGGAGCTCCTGATCCGGCCGCAGATTCTCTCACCCGATTCTCTGAGCGGTCAGCTCTCCCACCTCAGAGAAATCTGGGCCGAGACCCTGAGTGATCTGTCAGACAGGATGGACACCTTCCTGGGCATGTTGGCCGAAGAGCAGGCGCCCAGGTTCCCTCCCGGTCCGGGGCCGACACAGGTGCCTCGATACCACGCCACCGAAGACGAGGTGCGGTTCAGTACCGATCAGAGCTGGATGCCGAGCCTGGTCATGGTGGCCAAGCACACGCTGGTCTGGCTGCACCAACTGTCTGCCATCCATGAGCGACCTGTCGAGCGCCTGGATCAGATTCCCGACGCCGAGCTGGAACGCCTGGCCCGCCTGGGCTTCAATGGTCTTTGGCTGATCGGTCTTTGGCAGCGGAGCTCCGTGTCCCAGAGAATCAAGGAGCTTTGTGGCAATCCGGAGGCCGCAGCTTCAGCGTACTCGTTGATCCGTTATGAAGTGGCGGCAGAGCTTGGCGGTGAACAGGCTCTCGAGGATTTGCGAGGACGGGCCGCGCGATTCGGGATACGCCTGGCTGCGGACATGGTGCCCAACCACACAGGTCTGGACTCGGACTGGCTGGTGGACCATCCCGATTGGTTCATCGGTCAGGACCAGAGTCCTTTCCCAGCGTACCGATTCGAGGGGCAGGATCTCTCGACGCGACCCGAGATCGGGCTCTACCTGGAAGATCATTATTTCGATCGCAGTGACGCGGCAGTGGTCTTCAAGAGAGTCGATCGACGCTCGGGGCGGGAGCGCTACATCTATCACGGTAACGATGGCACCTCCATGCCGTGGAACGACACCGCGCAATTGGACTATCTGAACCCAGCGATCTGGCCGGCGGTGATCGACACGATCGTGGCGGTGGCCCAGAGATTTCCCGTCATCCGATTCGATGCTGCCATGACCCTGACCCGCAGGCATTTCCAGCGCCTCTGGTATCCGGCACCCGGCACTGCAGGGGATATCCCGTCACGGGCCGAGCACGGCCTGTCGACAGAGGATTTTCAGGCGCACATGCCTGAGGAGTTCTGGCGGCAGGTGGTCGAACGAGTTGCGGAAGAGGCACCGAACACCTTGTTGCTGGCAGAGGCGTTCTGGCTGATGGAGGGTTTCTTTGTCAGGACTCTGGGGATGCACAGGGTCTACAACAGCGCCTTCATGAACATGCTGCGAGATGGCGAGACGCCGAAGTACCGTCAATTGCTCAAAGAGACGCTGGCTTTCGATCCGGGTATTCTCAAGCGCTACGTGAACTTCATGAGCAACCCGGACGAGCTCTCGGCCATCGAACAGTTCGGCGATGGAGACCGCTACTTCGGCACGTGTGTGCTGATGTCCACTCTTGCCGGGATTGCCCATGTTCGGTCACGGGCAGGTGGAGGGTCTGGGCGAGCGATACGGCATGGAGTACCGACGCGCCTACAAGGACGAGCGCCCTCGAGAGGATCTGGTGCAACGCCATCTGCAGCAGATAGCTCCCTTGCTCCAAGGGCGCAAGGTCTTCGCCGAGGTCGAGCATTTTCGGCTTTACGATCTGGTGTCCTTCGACGGGGACGTACATGACCATGTGCTTGCCTACACCAACGGCTCCGGAGACCGGACGACTCTGGTGGCTTTCAACAACAGCCATCATCGCAGCTCGAGGCAGGCTCAAGACCTCGGCTCCCTTTGTCTCCGCTGCGGAAGGGTCGTCTGAAGAGGCGACGGTCGTCGACATCGATACGGCTCTGCCGATGGATCGTCAGGGGTTCTGGTCAGCTCGAGACGCGATCTCGGGTCTGGAGTTTCTTCTCGAGTCCAGGCAGCTGACCGAGCACGGGTTGGAGATCCATCTCGACGCTTGGGGGTGTCGCGTTCTCACCGATTTTCAACCGTTCGACCTGGCCCCGGAACTCGCGACGTCACTGATGGATCGTCTGGGCTCCAACGGTACTCGCAGTCTGGCTGCCCTTCGGCGAGACCTCGAGCTCGAACCCGTGCGTCATGCCCTGGCTGCGGCAATGAACCCAGACCGCCTCGAGCGATTGATGGAGGTGCCTGGAGGGTGGTCCAATCTGGACGAGTCTGACGATCTCTTATCGGACCTGCGGTCCTCGTCCGAAGAGCTCCTGCGGAGGGCAGGGCTCGAGCGGGATCCAATCGCGGATCGATTTCTCACGCTGACGAAGCTGCCGGCGCTGGCTCGAAGTCTCGCGGCCTCAGAGAAGGAGACCTTTCGTCAGGCGGGAGCCGGCTTGCTGGAGACCCTGGATCGCAGCCCTGAGATCTTGCCGACGCTCTATGGCTGGATCCTTCTGAATCTCCTCCAGGACGCCGTGGCTGAATCGCCATCCTCAGAGGAGATTCCCGATTGGCGGCTCGAGGCCAGCGTCTTGCCGGGCTTGGTGGAGGCCGGTGGCGACCCGGAGATCGCGGCGCGTCTAGTCTCGGTCCTGCAGCAAGCCTTGAGAACCGGCTGGGGGAGGAGCGCCGATCCGGCGCCGGAAGCCATGGCATTGCAGCGTCAGCTGCTGAGCGACGAAGATCTGCGAAGGGTCCTGGGGGTCAACCAATACCAGGGTCAGGAGTACATCAGCCGGGAGGCGTTGGCAACCTTGATCGACCTACGCCTACTGCTCGAAGCACAGGCCTGGAGCACAGGTGCTGAGACCAGCGTGGAGGTCCTGGCTGCTGTCGAGGACTGGTGGCAAGTTCTGGACCGGCTGGCCGCCGATGCCGAAGCCTCGGCCTACAGGACGGATGAGCTCGGGACAGGTGGAGTCGTGGTGGCCCCCACGGTCGACGACTAGACCTTTCGGCTCAGTCCTGCCGTCGGTTCGCCAACGGTTCGTGCTTCGAGTTTCAGGAGTAACAGCGATCTGGGAGGGACTCGGACGGCGCGTCCGCGCAGCGTCCGTTGCCCAGGTCGCGCGGTGTTGATCAGCAGCTGCCAGAAGCCGCTGTCTGGCGAGTGGGGTAGCTCGAAGAGATGGCCTCGGTCATCGGTATTGAAGAGGGTCAGGGTTTGACAGTCAGCATGCGTCCGCAGCCATCCAAATGGCAGATTTCTCTGCCTTGTCTGCTCGACGAAACTGAGCTTTCCGGCGTCCGCAGCGAGCCACTCACCTGCCTGAGCGTTGCCCAGCTGAAGGTCTCGCCGCAGACTGGAGACCTGCTGGACGAAGGCGAGGAACTCCCGCTCATGAGGTTCGATTTCCCAGGAAACCCACGTCACTGGATTGTCCTGGCAGTAGGCGTTGTTGTTGCCACCCTGGGTGCGGCCCACCTCGTCGCCATGACTCAGCATTGGCACACCGCCGGCCAGAGTCAGGGTGGCAATGAAATTCCGCATGGCTTGCTGGCGGGCGCCGTTGATCTCTTCTGACGGCGTCGGTCCTTCGGTACCCCAGTTGCAGCTCAGGTTGTGGTGATGCCCGTCGCGGTTTTCCTCGCCGTTGTCCCAATTGTGCCGATGCTCGTAGCTCACCAGGTCCTGGAGGGTAAAGCCGTCGTGACTGGTGACGAAGTTGATGCTTGTCGGCCCGTCGTCGGCGCTCTTGGCGAGGAGGTCCTGACTGCCGTCCAAGCGTGGGATCATCTCGCCGACCAGGCCTCGGTCTCCTCGCCAGAAGGCTCGCGTGGCGTCCCGGAAGCGATCGTTCCATTCACGCCAAGGGGCCGGGAAACGGCCCAGTTGATACCCCTCCGGGCCCACATCCCAGGGTTCCGCGATCAGTTTGACCGAGTTCAGAACCGGATCCGCACGCAGCGCTTCAAAGAACGAGGCCGAGGCCTCGAATCCCCCAATCTTCGCGGCCGAGGACGGTCGCCAGATCGAAGCGGAAGCCATCGACGTGCATCTCGGCCACCCAATAGCGCAGGCACGCTACGACCATGTCGACAACGGTCCGATGGCCGAAGTGGATCGTGTTGCCGCAACCGCTGAAGTTCTCATAGTGCCGCGCATCTGCGGACCGCAGGCGATAGAAGAGCGGATTGTCCACGCCGCGGTGGCACAGGGTGGCCCCGTGTTCGTTGCCCTCGGCCGTGTGGTTGAAGACGACATCGAGGAGCACCTCGAGACCCGCCTGGTGCAGAGTCCGGACCATCGTCTTGAACTCGCGGACTTGCTCGCCTCTCCCAGCCGTGGCGTAGGAGGCATGCGGGGCGATCCAGCCAATGGGGTTGTACCCGAAGTAGTTGGTGAGCCCGAGTTGGTGGAGATGGTGCTCGGAGACGAAATGTTGCACCGGCATCAGCTCGATGGTGGTGATGCCGAGAGCCGTGAAGATGCTCGATGACGGCGTCGTGGCACAGTCCCAGATATTTTCCCTGCAACGCAGTAGGCACCTCAGGATGGCGGCGGGTCATACCCTTGACGTGGCACTCGTAGATCAGCGTCTCGCTCCAGGGGACGGCCGGGTGTCGGTCACCTTGCCAGTCGAAGGACGGATCAACGACGACCGACTTGGGGACAAAGGGAGCGCTGTCGCCAGGGCCGGGTATCCCATCGAGATCATGGTGATTGAACTCGCCCACTCTTTCATGCCAGATCATCGAGCCGTCGATCGCGGCTGCCAGGGGATCGATGAGCAAACGCGCAGGGTTGAATCGCAACCCTTGCGAGGGATCCCAGGAGCCGTGGACTCGATAGCCATAGAGCTGGCCGGCGGGCAGATTGGGAACCACCGCTTCCCAGATTCCAGGCGATCGTGACTGGAGTGGTACGGAACCGGATTCCTGCGCTGCATCGAGCGAGTCGAAAAAGCAGACCTCGACCCCATCGGCTGCGGCCGAGCGCAGCACGAAACGAACCTTCCCGTCCTGCCAGAGGGCGCCCGGAATCTCGATCTCTGCTGGCTCGATCATCAGGCTGGCGACTCGAGCTCCGTAGCCGGAAGACGCCCGGACAGTTCTGTCATCCGACGAAGACGGCTGGCCAGCTCGTCCCTCAAAGTGTCTTGAGGGAGTCGCCACTCCCAGTTGCCCTTGGACGTGCCTGGGGTGTTGATGCGATGAAGCCCGTCCAGACCGGCTACATCCTGGATGGGCGTCACCACCAGGTCGGCTACGGACGTCTGCGCGCACCGCAAGAGATCCCAATGAAAGGCCTCGGTCGATGAGCCCACGTAGTCGAGAGCGCGTTGTCTCAAGGGCGGGTCGGCGCTGTGGATCCATCCCTGGGCCGTGTCATTGTCGTGGGTTCCCGTGTAGAGGACGACATCGCGCGAGAGGTTGTGGGGCAGGTGGGGCGAGTCCGCCGAATCGAAGGCGAACTGGAGGACGCGCATCCCGGGAATCTGGAGCCGGGCTCGCAGCGCTTCCACATCCGGTGTGATCACGCCCAGATCCTCAGCCACGAACGGGAGCCGCCCCAGCCGGTCTCTCACCACTTGGAAGAAGGGATAGCCCGGGCCCTCTCGCCAGCATCCTTCAACAGCTGTGGGCTCTGTAGCGGGAATCTCCCAGTAGCCGGAAAACGCACGAAAGTGATCCAACCGCAGCCGATCCACGAGTCGAAGTTGCGCGGCCAGACGATCGATCCACCAGGCAAATCCCTGGTCGGCCAGTCGATCCCAGCGATAGATTGGATTGCCCCACCGCTGGCCGCTGGCACTGAAGTAGTCTGGGGGAACGCCTGCCACATGGATTGGGGCTCCTGACTCGTCCAGGTCGAAGAGATGGGGGTGGGTCCAGACGTCACAGCTGTCCAGTGCGACATAGAAGGGGAGGTCTCCAAGGAGCGAGATGTTTCTGTCTCGGGCTCGCGCACGCAGGTCGTGCAGCTGTTCGAAGAACAGGAACTGGACGAACTCCTGATATCGAATCTCCTCGGACAGATCCCGGCGGGCCTCGTCGATCGCCACTCGTTCGCGATCGCGCAGGGAGACCGGCCAGTCCGCCCAGGATCGATTCTCGAACCGCTGTTTGAGAGCCGCATATAGTGTCCAGTCGGGCAGCCAGAGAGCCTGATCGGGTGAATTTGCCCACCCATGGATCTTGTCTACCAGTTCCCCGGTCGACCCGCCGTTCTGGAGACGATCCCAAGCCTTTCGCAGCAGTCGGTTCTTCCATTGGTTCGCCGCATCGTGGTCGATCCGGTCGGCGACTGGGCAAGCGGCAGGTTCCAGGTCCCCTCCTTCGAGGAGGCCGTGACTTGCCAGTTCAGTCAGGCTGATGAGCTGGGGATTGCCTGCGTACGACGATTGGGCGTCATACGGTGAATTACCGTGACCAACAGGGCCCAGAGGCAGGATTTGCCAGACCGTCTGGCCGGCTGCGTGCAGCCAGTCCAGAAAGCTCCTGGCGCTCTCTCCCAGGTCCCCGACGCCAAATCGATTGGCCAGGGACGTGGGGTGGAGAAGGACGCCCGAAGCTCGTGTCGTCATGGGCGAAATGATACCCTGAGATGCCTGCGGCCGGGCCTTTGTGGAGTTCTCAACGGGGCCGGCCGCGACGCATTTCGTTCAAGAGATCAAGACACCCGACACGAGGAGACCCTGGCTGTGACCACGACTTTGGAGCTCGTACCGAAGATCCCCTGCCGTCAGGTGGCCGATATCGAGCTACCAGGAGAAATCGACGGTCTGTACGACCTGGCCTATAACCTGTGGTGGAGCTGGACCAGGGAGGCGCGTCAGTTGTTCTCGTCTATCGATAGCGATGCCTGGGCGCGCTACCGAAATCCGGTCGAGGTCTTGGTCAACGTCGATCGGGTGCATCTGGAGCGTCTGGTCGAAAACTCGACCTTCATGGACAGCTACGTGGGGGTCCAGAGGGCATTTCGAGGCTACCTCGAGGGCCAGAATGACACCTGGTTTCGCCGGCGATTCCCCGACTATGCCGCCGGTCCGTTCGCCTACTTCTCGATGGAATACGGGATCGCCACCTGTCTGCGCGTTTACTTCGGGCGGGTTGGGTGTCCTGAGTGGCGACCACTGCAAAACCGCCAGCGACCTCGGGTTGCCCTTCGTGGCCTTGGGGCTGCTTTATCGAGCCGGGTATTTTCGTCAGGCCATCGATGCGGACGGCTACCAGCAGCATATCTACCCGGAATACGACTTCACGCGTCTGCCCGTGCGACCGGCCATGGATAGCCGCGGCCGAGATGTGATCATTCAGGTGCCCCTCCCTGGTCGAGAGGTGGCGGCGAAGATCTGGGTGGCCCAGGTGGGAAGAGTGCCCATCCTACTGCTGGATACCGATGTCCCTGCCAACGATCCAGCAGACCGTCCTATCGCCAATGTTCTCTATGTGCGGGGCCGTGAGATGCGTCTGGTCCAGGAGATCGTATTGGGAATCGGTGGCGTCAGAGCGCTGGCGGCCTTGGGAATCGAGCCGTCGATGTGGCACATCAATGAGGGCCACAGCGCCTTACTGCAGCTCGAGAGGTTGCGGGAGGTCATCGCCACCCAAGACATCGATTTCGAAGCCGCGCTGGATCTGATCAAGGCCACTACGAGCTTCACGACCCATACGCCGGTACCGGCAGGCAATGAACAGTTCGATCAGGGAATGATGGCGGAGTACCTGGAGCCGTGGGTGGGTCCTCTGCGGACAGACATGGGGCGGGTGATGGCCCTGGGATCTGCCGATCATGGAGAGCCGGGCCAACCCATGAACCTGACGGCTTTGGCGCTCCGGTCATCGTCATACGCCAATGCGGTGAGCCGACTGAATGCGGAGGTTTCCGACAACATGTGGCGGCACCTGTTTCCAGGACAGCCGCCGGAGGAGCCCGTCATCGAGCCCATTACCAACGGCGTCCATCTGCCGACGTGGTTGGGGACGGAGATCCGGGCGCTGTTTCGGAAGCGATACGGCACCGACTGGTTCGACGCCCTGATGGAGCCTGCGGCGTGGGATTTCATCGAAGAGATTCCGGATGAGGAATTGTGGGCCGCCCACACCGCCCAAAAGGAGCGTCTGATCCGCTTCAGCCGTTCTCGATTGCTCGAGCAGTACGCCCGTCACGGACGTTCGCCCGGCGATCTCAGGGCGGTTGCCGATCTGTTTGATCCGGCAGCTCTGACGATCGGTTTTGCGCGACGATTCGCCACCTACAAGCGTGCCGGGCTCGTTTTCAGCGATCTCCATCGATTGCGTCAGATCCTGTGTCACCCGGAGCAGCCAGTGCAGATCATCATGGCCGGCAAGGCCCATCCTGCCGATCGGCCCGGGCAAGAGCTCATCCAACATATCTACAAATTGAGTCAGGAGCCCGATCTCCACGGACGCGTGGCCTTTTTGGAGAACTACGACATGCGGATGGGGGGCATGCTGGTCCAGGGAGTCGATGTGTGGCTGAATACTCCACGCAAGCCACTGGAGGCCAGCGGGACCAGCGGTCAAAAGGCGGCCGTCAACGGGGTGCTGAACTTCAGTATCCTGGACGGCTGGTGGCCGGAAGGCTACGACGGTGAGAATGGCTGGGCCATCGGCGAGGACGAGGGCTCTTTGGAGGAGTGGCAGCAGGATCAGCAGGATGCCAACAGCTTGTATTCCACTCTCGAGGAACGGGTGATTCCAACGTTCTATCAGCGTCAGGACGGGGGGTGTCCCAAACAGTGGGTAGCCATGATGAAGCGGTCCATGGTCACCATCGGACCGCGGTTTTCGGCCAGCCGCATGGTGCGAGAATATGCGGAGCGAGCTTATGTGCCCCTGGCAGGATTCCGCGGCGATTGAGGCGGGCACTCCGACTGTCGCGATGCAGAACATTCACATACTCGAGGATCGGCTCGTCAGCCAGATCGCAGCCGGCGAAGTGGTGGAGCGGCCGGCGTCCGTGGTCAAGGAGCTGATCGAGAACGCTCTCGATGCGGGCGCAGCGGCGATCAAGATCGAGCTCGAAGAGGGCGGCAGGAAGAGAATTCGAGTTCTGGATGACGGCTCGGGGATGAGCAGCGAGGATGCTCTGCTGGCTTTCGATCGTCATGCCACCAGCAAGATCTCGACTTTCGACGATCTGCAGCGGGTCGGAACCCTGGGTTTCCGGGGCGAGGCTCTGTCCTCGATCGCCGCCGTGGCGCGAGTCGAGATGCGCACGGCCGCGGCACCAGGGGAAGGTCACAAGGTGCGGATCGAGGGCGGGCGGGTGATGAATGCCGAGCCTGTCGCCTACCCCCAGGGGACATCCCTGGAGGTCGCGTCACTCTTTTTCAATGTGCCGGCCCGTCGCAAGTTCTTGAAGTCGGCGAGAACGGAACTGCGCCGGACGACGGAGGTCGTGCAGGGCTACGCCTTGACCCGACCCGAGGTCGGCTTCACTCTTTTTCACGAAGGTCGGCTGTTGCTGGAAACGACTCCTGGTCCCGCCGGCCCCGCAGGGGCTCGGGAACGCATCGCCGAGATCTTTGGCGGCAAGCTGGCGGACAGTCTGGTCGAGATCGAGCCGGCTGGAACGGGCGACGAGCTGATCTGGGGCTTTGTCGGCGACACCAGCACGGTCCGTGGCCGCCGCTACTTCACCTTCGTCAATCGCCGGCTATTGCGCGATCGGGCCCTGATGGCGACCTTCTACCGCGCGGTCCGGGAGGAATGGAAGAGCGAGGAGTTCCCCGCTCTGTTTCTGTTTCTCGATCTGCCGGCCGAAAGCATCGATGTCAACGTTCATCCCCAGAAAGCGGAGATCCGCTTTCGCGACAACGGGCCTCTGGAGAGGTTATCGCTCGCTTTGCGACAGACCCTGGGCGAGGCTCTGGGCGAGGCCGCGGCTCCTCTGCGCCAACCGTTGTCGGTGCCCAGCGTGCCTTTTGTCTGGCAGGGCATCGGTGGATCGGAGCCCGAGGGCTCCGAGCTGCGGGAGGGTGGATTCTGGGGAGCGAGGTCGTCGCCTGTGCAGCTGGCTGACGTGGTTTACTCTCCGGGACCGGCCAGTCCGGTACCCTTGAGCGGTCGCTCCGCAGAGCCGCGTCGATTGCGACTCCTGGGCCAATACAAGGGCTCGCTGATCCTGCTGGAAGGACCCGAGAGTCTCTTCCTCATCGATCAACACGCGGCCCACGAACGCATTCTCTATGAGCGACTGCGTCGGGCCACCCTGGCAGAGACCGTGGCGGTCCAGGCGCTGGTCGAGCCTCTGGTCATGGAGTTGGGCAGCAGTGAGGCGATGAGAATGGCCGAGCTGCAGCCCCATCTGGAAGAGTGCGGGTTCTCTCTCACCGAGCTCTCGGGGAACAGCTGGGCGCTGCGGGAAGCGCCAGCCATGCTGACCCCGGACGAGGCTCATGGTCTGCTTTTTGCTTTGTCTACAGAGGGAGAGCTGGGTGAGGCCGAGATCGACGTCCGGGACCGGCTGTTGCATGCCCTGTCGGCCAGTATGTCCTGCAAGGCCGCGATCAAGATTCACCACCCCCTGACGACCGAGGAGATGGAGGCTCTCGTGCAGGAGCTTTTCGACGCCGAGCAGCCTTATGCCTGTCCCCATGGACGTCCGGTGGTGTTGGAGATGACAGACCGGGATCTGGAGCGGCGTTTCGGTCGTCGCTGATCTCCGATCGACAGCCGGCGGTGCTACCATTTGCGCGATGTTGCGGGACGAATCCATGGCTGAGCTGCAAAGTCGGCTGGGCTACACTTTTGCGGACCCCACACTGTTGGCGTTGGCCCTGACCCATCGATCCTGGGCCAACGAGCAGGGTCTGACGGAGCACTATGAGCGGGTCGAGTTCCTCGGTGACGCGGTTCTCGATCTACTGGTCGCCCACTGGCTTTTTGCCCAGCATCCGGGGATGGTAGAGGGTGAGCTGTCGAAGCTCAAGAGCCAGATCGTCAGCGAACCGGTGTTGGCCCGTTGGGCCCGTGATCTGGGCCTGGGGACAGCGCTGCGACTGGGGATCGGGGAAGACCGATCCGGCGGGCGGGCCAAGCCTTCCCTGTTGGCCGATGCGGTAGAGGCGGTTTTGGGTGGCATCTATCTGGATGGAGGTCTGGAGGCGGCACGACAGGTCATCGACTGTTGGCTGGCTTCTGGCCCCGCAACGGGGTTCGACGAGCTGTTGTCGGCAGATGCCAAGACCAACCTGCAGGAGCTGGCGCAGTCGCAGGGGCTCGAGCTACCCGTCTATCAGCACGTCTCCGAGAAGGGCCCGGACCACGAGAAGCGGTTCTTTGTGGAATGTTGGCTGGGTGGTGAGCGCGTCAGCACCGGCACCGGTGCCAGCAAGAAGCAGGCGGAGCAGAGCGCGGCCCGGGCGGCGCTGGCAGCCCTGCAGGTGAATTGAGAATCGACGGAGATTGGACAGGCATATGACGAGAATTCACGAGCTATCGCAACATGTGGGCCAGGAGGTGGTGCTGCAGGGTTGGCTGGTCAACAAGCGATCCAGCGGCAAAATCGCTTTCTTGCAGGTTCGGGATGGCTCCGGCGTGGTGCAGGCTGTCGCCAGTCGAGCGGATCTGTCGCCGGCGGCTTGGGAGGATGCTCAGCGGGTTACACAGGAGTCGACGATCCGTCTTGTCGGCACGGTGCAGGAGGACAAGAGGGCCCCCAGCGGGGTCGAGATCCACGCCACGGACTTTGCCGTGGAGTCCTTGACTGAGGACTTTCCGATCACCAAGAAGGAGCATGGTACCGGCTTTCTCATGGAGCACCGACACTTGTGGCTGCGCTCGAGCCGTCAGCAGGCGGCCCTGCGGGTGCGTGGCGAGATCTCCCAGGCGATCCACGACTTCCACTACGAAAGGGACTTCGTCCATATCGACTCTCCGATCTTGACTCCCGCAGCCTGTGAGGGCACTTCGACCCTGTTCGAGACCGACTATTTCGGCGAGCCCGCCTACTTGAGTCAATCCGGGCAGCTCTACCTGGAGCCCGCGGCGGCAGTCTTCGGCAAGGTCTACTGCTTTGGCCCGACGTTTCGCGCAGAGAAGTCCAAGACCCGTCGTCATCTGATGGAGTTCTGGATGGTCGAGCCCGAGGTCGCCTTCATGGAGTTCGCGGGTCTGTGCGAGTTGGCACAGGACTTTGTCGTCTATCTGGTGGGCCGAGTGCTGGACCGATGCGCCGATTCCCTGAAGATCCTGGAACGCGATACCGCCATCCTCGAGAATGTCACGACACCGTTCCCCAGGATCAGCTACAGCGAGGGAGTGGAGATTCTCCAGAAGGCTGGACAGGAAATCACCTGGGGCGACGACTTCGGAGCCGAGGATGAGACGATTCTGGCCGCTCGATTCGACCGCCCGGTGATGGTCACCCACTATCCCAGCGCGATGAAGGCCTTCTACATGGAACCCGATCCGGAGAACCCCGACCTGGCTCTCGCCCTGGATGTCCTGGCTCCGGAAGGGTACGGGGAGATCATCGGCGGCAGCCAGCGAATCCACGACCACGACCTGTTGTTGCGTCGGATCCAGGAACATGAGCTACCCATCGAGGCCTTCCAGTGGTACCTGGATGTACGCAAGTACGGCACCTTCCCCCACAGTGGCTTTGGGATGGGGCTGGAGCGGTTTGTGGCCTGGGTCTGTGGCTTGAAGCACCTGCGCGAGACGATCCCCTATCCGCGCATGTTGTACCGGATCTATCCTTGAGGCAGGAGTCCCTGACCCACGTCGCCCTGGCGCTCCTTATCCTGATCTGGGGCACGACCTGGGCTGCGATCCGGATCGGTCTCGAAGGGCTGCCTCCCTTCACGGGCGTGGCCGATTCGGTTCGCGATCGCGGCCGCCGTGCTGCTGGCCGTGGCCGCGGCGATGAAATGGCCGCTGGGGTCCGGCTCGCGGGCCTATTTCCTCTGGATCGTCAACGCGGCGCTGTCCTTCTCGATTTCCTATGGCGTGGTCTATTGGGCCGAACAGTGGGTGCCTTCGGGGCTGGCCGCGGTGCTCTTCTCGACGTTCCCACTGTTTGTGGCGGTCATGGCCCATTTCTGGCTCCCCGGCGAGCGTCTGAGATTGGTTTCGGTGGTCGGCGTGTTGCTGGGATTTGCCGGGGTGGTGACGATCTTCTCGGAGGACCTGACGAGTCTGGCAGGACGCCAGACTCGCTGGGCCGCCCTCGTATTCCTCATCTCCCCCTTTGTCTCAGCGGTCGCCAACGTGGTCATCAAGCGCTGGGGGGCCGGTTTCCATCCCATCTCCTTGACGGCGGTGCCGATGGCCATGACGGCAGGGATCATGGGTGTCCTGGCGGCGTGGATCGAGAAGGGAAGGGGAATTTCCCTGGATGTCGCCTCGGGTGCGGCGCTGATCTATCTGGCGATCTGCGGCACTGCGATTACCTTCCTTCTGTATTTTTGGCTGTTGGATCGCCTGCCTGCCACCAGGCTTTCGCTGATCACCTATGGCGTTCCCATCGTGGCGGTGACCGTCGGAACTCTGCTGCTCGATGAGGCATTCACCCTACGAATGTTTCTGGGGTCCCTTCTGGTTTTGGCAGGCGTGGGTCTGGCGGTGAAATACGGCAGGGCCCGATAGGGCGGCACCGTTTTGGAAGAGACATCCGGAGGCTCCGGCGGCGACCGATCTCGGCCTAGCAGCAATTGTCCGGCGGCGGTTCCCGGTCCTCGACGTCCTGGCGGGTGGAGAAGAGGCTGCCCCAGGATTTGAAGTCGCCGACCACCTCGCGTATGGCCATTCGCCAAGAACCCCTCGCCAGACTCCACAATAGCAAGAACCCCAACAGCGCGGCCGACAACAGGGTAATCCAGGAGATCTCTTCCAGGTGATCGCCTGCCAGAGTCGGAACAATCGTCCAACCCATGCGCTCCAGGAATAGATCGAAGAAGTACCCGGAGGCGAGGGCCGTGACGACAACGCTGGACAGGTAGAGAGCGACGAACTTGCGCCCGAAGAAGCGGGCGATGACCACCAGGGACGAAGCGTTGGTCGCCGGCCCGGCCAGAAGGAACACGAGGGCGGCACCGGGACTGACACCCTTGAGCAGCAGGGCGGCGCCGACAGGGGTGCTGGCCGACGCACACATGTAGAGCGGAATCCCGAGAAGCAAGAGGACGAACATAGCGCCAGGTCCGCGACCCAGGGCTCCCTGGATCCACTCCTCGGGCACCAGTGCGGTGATGACGCCCGTCAGGACCAGTCCGACAACAAGCCAGAAGCCGATCTCGTCCACCATCTCGACAAAGCCGTAGCGTGCGGCCCGCCGCAGCCGGGACCTCGGCAGCTCGGGCACCACCTGGGTCGAGGTCGTAGACGCCTGAGGTTCCGCGGCGAGGAGCGGCTGGCTCGGAGCCCTCCCCATCCTGGGTGCGCCAGATCATGGAGGAAGCAGCGGCCACCAGGCTGGTGAGAAGCGCCGCGAGAGGTCGCACCACGGCCATCACCGGACCCATGAGCCCGTAGGTGAGAAGTATCGAATCGACACCGGTCTCGGGGGTCGAAACGAGGAAAGCCAGGCTGGCCTCGCGACTGGCTCCCTTTCTCGACAGCTCGATGGTTACCGGCACCACAGCACACGAGCAAAGAGGCAAAGGGATGCCCAGCAGAGCGGCCCGAGCGGTGGCGCCAAAGCCCGGGCGGCCAAGCCATCTGGCGATTTCCTGGGCCGGGATGAGGATGTGCATGAGACCCGCGGCAGCCAGCCCCAGCAGGATATACGGGCTGGCGACGAGATAAACCTCCACGGTGGCATGGAGAATATGGGCGAGGACTTCCACGACAGGCGAAATCGTAGCAGACGGTTTGCTACACTCTGCGGCGCTCATGAACGAACGTGCCAAAGGGAAGCGCATCGGTCTGATCAGCCTGGGCTGTCCGAAGAACCAGGTCGACAGCGAGATCATGCTCGGCGAGCTGGCGGGCCAGGGTCATGAGATCGTCACCGACATCGCCAGCGCCGACGCGGTGATCGTCAATACATGTGGTTTTGTAGAGGAAGCCAAGCAGGAGTCCATCGACACCATCCTGGAGGTCGCGGCCACCAAGAAAATGGCGGGCAAGCAGCTCTTTGTGGCAGGCTGCATGGCCAATCGCTACGGTGAAGAGCTGGCCCGGGAGATTCCCGAGATCGACGGCTTTATCGGCCTGGATCAGCTGCGGGATGTCGAGCAGCTTGTAGAGATTGGCGGCGGACCCCAGCCCCCATCCCAGTCCCATGTCGTGTTCGACCATACCGCTCCACGGATGTTGACCACGCGCGGCTTCGCCTACCTCAAGGTGGCCGAGGGGTGCGACAATCCTTGTACCTTTTGCGCGATCCCATCTTGGCGTGGCCAGTTCCGCAGTCGGACTGTCGAGAGCCTGGTGGAGGAGGCCCGTCGGCTGGAAGAGTCCGGAGTCCGCGAGCTGTGCTTGATCGCCCAGGACACGACCCGCTATGGAGAGGACCTGAGTCTGGGTCGCCACGGCCTGGTGCGCCTGGTCGAAGCTTTGCTCGAAGCGACTTCTTTCGCCTGGATTCGCTTTCTCTACGCCTATCCCACGACCCTCGATCAGGATCTCTTGGGCTTGATGGGAAGCGAAGAGAGGTTCGTGTCGTATATCGACATGCCGCTGCAGCACAGCCACTCCGAGATTCTCAGCGCCATGCGACGAGGTGGCTCTCGAGAGCGCTATCTTCGTCTGTTGGATCAGATTCGCCGGGAAGTGCCCGATGTCTTTTTGCGCTCTACTTTCATCGTCGGATTCCCAGGCGAGACGCAGGGCCACTTCGAGGATCTTCTCGAGTTTGTTCGCCAGGCACGATTCGATCATCTGGGAGGCTTTGTCTACAGTCCGGAGGAGGGGACGCCGGCCGCCGAGCTTACAGGGTCGGTATCCCGTAGCGTCGCTCGGAGACGCTATGAGCAACTCCTCGAGACTCAAAGGCCGATCGCCGAGGAGAGCCGTCAGCGTCTGGTGGGGAAGAATTTGCAGGTCTTGGTCGAGGGGGTCTGCGAGGAGACCGAGCACCTGCTGCAGGGGCGGCACTATGGCATGGCCCCGGACATCGATGGCCGCGTGCTGATCAACGACGGTCTGGCACCCACTGGAGAGCTCGTCGAAGTGGAGATAACAGAGGGTTTCGCGGATGATCTGGTCGGCCGCATCGTCGGTCCTCGGGAGCAGCCCGGGGTGCAACTGGCCGTCACCTGAGCCCCTTTTCAGCCACCATGCAGGTATTCGACGACGCCTGGCGACTCCAGGAAAGCTTAGGCCCGACGGTGGTCACGGTGGGCAACTTCGATGGCATCCATCTGGGGCAGCAGCGAATCCTGGAGACGGTGACCACAAGGGCCAGCGCGGTGGATGCCAAGTCGGCGGTCGTCACATTCGAACCGCATCCATTGTCTATCCTGCGTCCGGAGCGGCCTCCCCAAAGACTGACGACTCTCGCACAGAAGGAAGTCTTGATCAGGCAGCATGGTATCGACCTGTTGATCAATGTGCGATTCACCTCTGGATACGCTGCGACCCCAGCACGCGTCTTCGTGGAAGATTTCCTGGTCCGGAAACTGGGGGCCGTCGAGATCTACGTCGGCTCGACGTTCGGGTTCGGCCGTCAACGTGAGGGAGATCTGGCTCTCCTCGACACGATGGGCAGGGAATTGGGTTTTCGAGCGATCGGTATCGAGGAGGTGCGTCTGGCCGGGAAAGTCGTTTCCAGCACCAGGATTCGCCAGGCCATTCGACAGGGGCAGGTCTTGGCAGCCGCCGAGATGTTGGGCCGCCCCTACGCCATGACAGGGCGGGTAGTCCACGGCGAAGGGAGAGGTCGAGAGCATGGTTGGCCGACCCTCAACCTCGAGCCCGATCACGATCTCCTCCCGGCGGATGGGGTGTACGCCTCTCAGGTATGGATTCCCGAGCGCGGTAAGACCTACGGTGGCGTGACCAATATCGGCCGTCGGCCGACCTTTCCTGGAAAGGACGACCGAGTGGTGGAGACTCATGTCTTTGATTTTGGTCGAGAGGCTTACGGCAACAGGATAGAATTGAGCTTTGTGACGCGGCTGCGGGGGGAGCGACACTTTCCCTCGGCCAACGAGCTCGTGGAGCAGATTGGCAAGGACGCGGCGGCAGCACGAGAATACTTGGCGCGCGAGAGTTGTTCTACTTTCGTGCCGACCCTCGGCCTTTGATTCACCGGGGGACACCGATCATCTTTTTCTCGAGGATTGAATGACAATGGCAAGTGACAAAGTGGTAGCGGTGAGCTCCGAGAGTTTTGGTAGTGATGTCTTGAATTCCGATCTGCCGGTCTTGGTGGATTTTTGGGCCTCTTGGTGTGGTCCCTGTTTGATGGTGGCGCCGCTTCTCGACGAGTTGGCCGATGAGATGGATGGCAAGGTGCGGATCGTCAAGCTGAATGTAGACGAAAATCAGGACATCGCCATGAAGTTCGGAGTCCAGAGCATTCCCACCTTTATTCTCTTCAAGGGTGGTGAGGCTGCCGATCGCATGCTGGGTGCCATGCCCAAGAGCGCCTTCGAACAGTTCATCGAACGTAACGCCTGATCCGGGCGTCGAGTAGACGGAAGTGGACGTCTCAACCTACGAGAAGCTGGGCGCCTTCTATCTGGGGCGTCCCGTTGATCCGACGGGGCAGGAGGAGGTTGCAGGTCCTCTCCTCTACGACTCCAAGGACCTGCTGACGCACGCTGTCTGTGTCGGCATGACCGGCAGCGGCAAGACAGGACTGTGCATCGGGTTGATCGAGGAGGCGGCGATCGATGGGGTGCCAGCCCTGGTGATCGACCCCAAGGGAGATCTGGGAAACCTCTTGCTGACCTTTCCAGACCTGCGCCCTGAGGACTTCGAGCCCTGGGTCAACAGCGACGATGCACGCCGGGCCGAAGTCTCAACCGCGGAGTACGCCGCGGCCCAGGCGGAGCTCTGGCGCCAGGGCCTGGCTTCCTGGGGGCAGGATGGAGAGCGCATTCGGCGTCTGCAGCAGTCCGCCGACTTCGCGATCTATACCCCGGGTAGCCACGCGGGGATCCCGATCTCGGTGCTGGCATCGTTTGCCGCACCGCCAGCGGAAGTTCTCGAGGATGCCGATCTCGTGCGGGAGCGGATCGCGACGACGGTCTCGGGTCTGCTCGGTTTGATGGGACTCGAAGCCGATCCGATACAGAGCCGCGAGCACATCCTGCTTTCCACGCTGCTCCAAGAGCAATGGAGTCAGGGTCGGGACGCGGATCTTGCCGGCCTGATCCGGGGTATCCAAGACCCCCCTGTCGAGCGAGTCGGTGTGTTGGATGTCGATACCTTCTTCCCGGCCAAGGAGCGCGCGAAACTGGCCCTGAGGCTCAACAATCTCCTGGCGTCGCCCGGCTTTCAAAGTTGGCTCGAGGGTGTGCCGCTCGATGTCGATCAGCTGTTGTATACGGAGTCGGGCAAGCCGAGAGTCGCCATCCTGTCCATCGCCCATCTTTCGGACAGCGAGCGGATGTTCTTCGTTTCGTTGTTGCTGAACGAGCTGGTGAGCTGGATGAGAAGCCGACCCGGGACGACCTCCCTCAGGGCTTTGCTGTACATGGACGAGATTTTCGGGTTCATGCCGCCAGTGGCGGAGCCGCCTTCCAAGAGACCCCTCCTGACGCTTCTGAAGCAGGCCAGGGCCTACGGCGTTGGCGTGGTCCTGGCGACTCAGAACCCTGCCGACCTGGACTACAAAGGGCTCTCCAACACCGGTACGTGGTTTATCGGGCGGTTGCAGACCGAGAGAGACAAGATGCGAATCCTGGAGGGTCTCGAGGGGGCGCGGGCAGGGCAGGGATTCGACAAACAGGAGCTGGATCGAATCATTTCGGGTCTTGGCAAGAGAGTCTTCCTTCTGCATAACGTGCACGAGAGTGAACCGGCCCTGTTCCAGACTCGATGGGTGATGTCCTATCTGCGCGGCCCGCTGACGCGTCAGCAGATTCGCCAGGCTCATGTCGCCTCGCAAAGGCGAGGTCCTGGCCGGTGACGAGGAGCTCGCTGCCAAGTCCGCCTCGAAGGCAGTCTCGGAGAGTGCAGCGGAACTCGCAGAGAGGCCGGTTGTCGAGCGTGATGTGGAGGAGGTATTTCAAGGGGCTGGAGCGAGGTCGCTCGGTTCCGTCTTCTATCGACCTCATCTATTGGGTCAGGCGCGCGTGCACTTCGTCGATCGCCGAACCAAGCTCGAGCTGCGGGTCGAGGAGCCCATGTTGGTAGCGCCTCTGACGGCGGAGGGTTCGGATGTGGATTGGTCACAGGCCGAAGATCGACAGCTGGCGGAACAGGATCTCTATCCAGAACCCGTCGAAGGTGCTGCATGGCAGCCCTTGCCGGCGGCGGCAGGCAAGAGCAAGAGCTACACTGCCTGGGGCCGGGCGCTCGAGGAAGCGCTCTATCGAACACAATCTCTGGAGCTGTTCAAGAGTCCCTCCTTCAAGATCCAATCGGATCCCGGCGAAAGCGAGCGGGATTTTCGCATTCGACTCGCCGATCTGGGCCGCGAGAAGCGGGATGCCGAGCTCGAGAAACTCAGAGAGCGTTATGCCAAGAAGGCCGCGACACTCGAGGAGCGCGTTCGTCGAGCGCGCGCCAAAGTGGAGAAGGAAAGCGAGCAAGCCTCTTCCGAGAAGTTGAAGACGGCCATCTCCTTTGGCACGGCGCTGCTCTCTGTCCTGACCGGTCGCAAGGGGATCTCGAAGACGGATCTTGGCCGAGCCGGATCGGCAATGAAGGGGATCGGTCGATCGAAAGAGCAGAGCGAAGATGTCGAGAGGGCGGCGGAAAACGTCGAGGCCCTGATCGAACAGCTCGAAGAGGTCAATCGAGAACTGGCGGAGAAGATCGACGAGGTCAGTGACCGCTTTGATCCCGAGGCCGAAGAGCTCACGGTCGTCGCTTGCCGCCCGCGCCGCATCGACATCGATGTCCGTCGCGTGGCACTCCTGTGGGTTCCCGAATCGCCCTAGCCGGTGGTGGGATAGTTGGGGGCTTCCTTGGTGATGACCACGTCGTGGGCGTGGCTCTCCTTCAAGCCGGCGCTGGTGACCCTCAGGAAGCGAACCTTGGCGGGCAGCTCGCCAATCGAGGCGCAGCCGGCCAGCCCCATCCCTGAGCGCAGACCCCCGGTGAGCTGGGGCAGCATCTGGTGCACGCTGCCCTTGTAGGGCACCATGCCTTCGATACCTTCTGGTACCAGCTTGCTGAGCTCGGCGCCGGACTCCTGGAAGTAGCGCTCGGCACTGCCACTGGTCATGGCTGCCAGCGATCCCATACCCCGATAGGCCTTGTAGGTGCGGCCCTGGTAGAGAATCGTCTCTCCGGGGCTCTCTTCGGTACCCGCGAAAAGCGAGCCGATCATGACGCTGCTGGCACCCGCAGCCAGAGCTTTGGTGACGTCACCGGAAAACTTGATTCCGCCATCGGCAATGATGGGGATGTCTTTCTCCAGGGCGGCCTTGCAGCTTTCCCTGATCGCGGTCACCTGTGGCATACCGGCACCGGTCACCACACGGGTAGTGCAGATGGATCCTGGGCCGATTCCTACCTTGATGGCGTCCACGTCGCAGTCGATCAGGGCCTGGGCTCCATCCTGGGTGGCGACGTTACCGACGATCAGCTTGATTTCCGGAAAGGACTGCCGCAGGGTCCTGGCCGCCTCGAGGACGCCTGTGCTGTGGGCATGGGAGGAGTCCAGGACGAGGAAATCGACCTTGGCCGCGATCAGCGCTGCGGCGCGCTCCTCGAAGTCGCCGGCGGCCCCGATGGCGGCACCGACGCGGAGCCGCCCGAGCTCATCCTTGCAGGCCAGAGGGAACTTGATGGCTTTCTGAATGTCCTTGACGGTGATCAGGCCGGTCAAGCTTCCCGTCTCGTCGACCACCAGGAGCTTCTCGATCTTGTGCTGGTGGAGAAGGGCCTTGGCCTCGTGCAGGGTGGTGCCTTCTGGCACCGTCACCAAGTTCTCGCTGGTCATGAGCTGGTCGATACGTTTCTCCAGATCGGTCTCGAAACGCAGATCACGATTGGTCAGGATGCCCACCAAACGGCCGGTCACATCCGTGACGGGAACTCCCGAAATCTTGTAGTAGGCCATGACATCCAAGGCCTCACGGATCTTCTGCTCAGGTCGCATGGTGACAGGATCGACGATCATCCCCGCTTCACTCCGTTTGACCCGGTCCACCTCCTCGGCCTGCATGTCGATCGTCAGGTTCTTGTGGATGACACCGACGCCCCCTGCCTGGGCCATGGCGATGGCGAGCCTGGACTCCGTCACGGTGTCCATGGCGGCAGAGACAATGGGAATGTTCATCTCGATGCCGCGGCACAGACGAGTGCGCAGATCGACGTTGTTGGGGTGGACCTCGGACAGTCCCGGTGGGATCAGGACATCGTCGAAGGTAAGGGCGATCTCAGGCACCTGGTCGTGCTGGCGGTCTCGAACCATGCGCAAGCCTATCAAGAAACTTCTGGGTCGGGGTGCTAGCCGGTGGCGCGATCCTTCGCCAAGCAGCACTTCTTGTACTTCTTGCCTGAACCACAGGGGCAGGCGTCGTTGCGACCGACCTTCTCCCCCTGTCGAGTGACGGTGCGTTGCACTCTGAGGCTGGGCCGATTTGAACGGCGCCGAGAAGCGTGTCGACTGGGGGTCGCCCGGGCCGCGGCGGGCGACCACGTCATCCACGTGGACAGGCTCGAGCGAGAAGATCTTCTTGACGATGGAGTCCTCGATGCGCTCCTTCATAGCCTGGAAGAGCTCAAAGCTTTCGCGCTTGTATTCCTGCTTGGGGTCCTTCTGACCGTAGCCACGCAAACCGATTCCCTCTTTGAGGTGATCGAGGGCGAGAAGGTGATCCTTCCAGGAAAGGTCCACTTCCCGCAGCAGGACAAAGCGCTCGAAAGAGCGCATGACCTCTTCGCCAAACTTGGCGAGACGTTCGTCGTACTTGGCCTTGACCGCGTCGAGGAGCCCCTGCTCGATTTCTTCCGGGCCCATGTCTTCCAGCTTCCAGGCGAGCTCGTTCAGGTTGATCTGGAAGTAGGCGAGCGCGTCCGTATGGATTGCAGTCAGGTTCCAATCCCGCGGATCGGCCTTGGTCGGACAGTGGATGTCGACAAAGTAGCCGATGATGTCCTCGGCGATCCCCAGGACGTAGTCTCGTCCCTCTTTGCCGCTGAGGATGTCCTTGCGCAGCTCGTAGATGGCTTCGCGCTGCTTGTTCATCACATCGTCGTATTCGAGCAGGTGCTTGCGCACCTCGAAGTTGCGACCCTCGACCTGGGACTGCGCACGCTCGATGGCCTTGGAGACCATCTTGTGCTCGATGGGCTCGCCATCGACCATGCCGCGGCCGATAAAGCCGCGCATCCTCTCGGAACCGAAGATGCGCATCAGATCGTCTTCGAGCGACAGGAAGAAGCGCGACGAACCCGCATCACCCTGACGCCCGGAGCGGCCGCGGAGCTGATTGTCGATGCGCCTGGACTCGTGCCTCTCGGTACCCAGAATATGGAGGCCACCGGCCGCCAGGACTTCTTCTCTCTCCGCTCGACAGATCTTCTCGTAGCGCTCTAGCGCTTCGTCGTAGGCTTCCTGATCCTCTGCCGGGTCGATTTCGCCTCGCGCCAACGCCACGGCATTGCCGCCCAGAACGATGTCGGTGCCGCGACCGGCCATGTTGGTGGCGATGGTCACCGATCCCTTGGCTCGCGGCCTGGGCGACGATCCCCGCCTCCTTGCCATGGAACTTGGCGTTGAGGACCACATGGCGGATGCCCTTGCGCTTGCAGCTTCTTGGACAGCATCTCGCTGTTCTCGATGGAAACGGTGCCCACCAGGACCGGTTGCCCACGTTCCTGGCAGTCCGCGATCTCCTCGGCCACCGAATCCCATTTTTCGTTAGCCGTGCGAAAGACCACGTCAGCCCGATCGTCCCGTACCATGGGCTGGTTGGTCGGAATGACCACCACGTCGAGGTCGTAGATCTCGCCAAACTCGGTGGCTTCCGTCTCGGCCGTACCGGTCATGCCCCCCAGCTTGTCGTACATGCGGAAGTAGTTCTGGAAGGTGATGGTGGCCAGGGTCTGGTTCTCCCGCTCGATGGTCACCCCCTCCTTGGCCTCCACCGCCTGGTGCAGGCCATCCGACCAACGTCGCCCCGGCATCATGCGACCGGTGAACTCGTCGACAATCACGACCTGACCCTCTTTGATCAGGTACTCGACATCCCGCTTGAACAGGTGATGGGCTCGCAGACCCTGGTTGACGCCGTGGAGGAGCTCGACATTCTCCAGATCGTAGAGATTGCCGATCCCGAGGAGTTGCTCACATCGAGCGCCGCCCTCCTCGGTGAGCGTGATGTTGTGGGCCTTCTCATCTACCAGGAAGTCGCCGGTAGTTCTCTTGGTGCCATCTGGATCCTCGATCTCCTCGCCCCGTTTGAGTCGCGGGATGATGCGATTGATCCGATCGTACTTGCCGACGGATTCCTCCGAAGGACCCGAAATGATCAGCGGGGTGCGGGCCTCATCCACCAGAATGGAATCCACCTCGTCCACGATGGCGAAGTAGTGACCCCGCTGCACCATGGATTCCAGATCGAACTTCATATTGTCCCGCAGGTAGTCGAACCCAAACTCGTTGTTGGTGCCGTAGGTGACATCCGCGGCATAGGCCTGTTTGCGGTCGGCATCGGGAATGTCGCTTTGAATTACACCCACCGAGAGGCCGAGGAACCGGTACACTGCGCCCATCCATTCCGAGTCGCGACTGGCCAGATAGTCGTTGACGGTGACCACATGCACGCCCTTACCCGTCAGGGCGTTCAGGTAGACGGGCATGGTGGCGACCAGGGTCTTGCCCTCACCGGTCTTCATCTCGGCGATCATGCCCTGGTGCAGAACGACGCCGCCGATCAGCTGGACGTCGAAGGGACGCATCTCGACGGACCGTATCGCCGCCTCACGGACGACCGCGAAGGCGGGCACCAGGAGATCGTCGAGGCTGGCTCCCTGATCGAGTTGTTGACGAAACTCGGCCGTCTTGGCCCGCAATTGCTCGTCGCTCAGCGCCTGGATCTCGGGCTCGAGATCATTGATGGCGGCCACGAGGGGTTGCATGCGCTTGATGTCGCGCTCGTGTTTGCTTCCGAATACTTTGGTGAGGGTACGATTCAGCATACTTCCAAGCTAGCCTCGGGGGTGGGAGCAGAATGGCTCCGACAGGGTAAACACCGGCAGTGTAGCAGAGATTCCCGGGGCTCCTGGCGCCGGAAAGGGTCAGAATCGGCGGGGGGTTTCGTCGAGGATATAGACCAGCGGATTGACCGGTTGGCCGTCGAGGCGGACCTCGTAGTGGAGATGGTAACCGGTGGCCCGACCCGTGTTGCCGACATGGCCGATGACATCACCGCGCTGAACCCGCTCACCGGCTTGGACGGTGAATCGTGACAGATGACCGTACCGGGTCGTGAATCCGTATCCGTGAGCGATGTTGACGGAATTTCCCAGACGCCCAGAGCGCTCGGCATGCAAGACGATGCCGTCGGCGGTAGCCAGGATCGGTTGGCCCGGAGCTGTAGAGAGGTCGATCGCTCGATGCAGGGTGCGCTCACCCGAGAGCGGATCGGCCCGGAACCCGAAGCCGCTGGTCAAGATGCCACGAACCGGACTGATCGTCGGTGTCGCAGCCGTCCGATATCTCTGCTCCTGCAGGCGACGGTGGACGTTGTCGAGCTGACTCGTCAGGTCGAGAGCTCGCCCTTCGAGATCGCCACCGCCGACACCGGACTGTTGAGCGATGTCCGTCGCGTCGAGACCGGCGACAATGGCCAGCTGATGGGTTCGTTGCTCGAACTCGGTGAGACTCCCTTTGAGCTCGCGGATGCTGTTTTCAAAATCTTGATTGACCGCCCGCAGCTGCTGATTCTCATCGACCAGCTCGGCGAGCTGCCGCTTGTCCACGGCCTTGGTGAAGAAGGACCAGGTGGAGAAGAGGGAGGTACCGAGCAGCAGGACAAGGACGGTTCCGACACCGAGGATCTGTCGGTTGGAGATCCGCCACTTCCGGAATCGGGCCCGGGTGTGGGGTACAACGATAATCGTGTGGTGTCTTAGACCCATTCTGACCGAACGCTGCTGTGTTTGGGCTCGTTATCCCCGCTGAAGGTGACCTGAACGAACCCATTCTAACTCGGCGGTCGCTTCTGTCAACCGCCCGGTTTCTACTGCCAACCGTACAGTTTGCCGGTTTCGAAATCGTCCGCGAAGATGAAATGCTCGCTGCACTCCCGGGGCAGCGGCAGGGCTAGCTGGATCCGGCCTCGGCCGTAGACATTGTTGGGTATCTGACCGCCAGGAATGCCGGAGCAGTTCTGGGTGGCGGCAAGCGGCACGGCGGTGGCTTCGATGCACGCTTCCAGGGTCTCAGGTCGCCCGGCCAAGGCGGGGACCGCGGAGATGAGGAGGGCCACCTGACCCGCTACGTGGGGACCCGCCATACTGGTGCCGTTCCAGTTACCGCTGTAGCCACCGCCGCTGAGACTCGAACGAATGCCGACGCCGGGGGCCGTGACGTTGGGTTTCAGTCGCTGGCTACCATCGACCGTGACTCCCCCGCGGGAGGAGAAGCCGGCGATCAGATCGTTGGAGTCTGTGGCTCCCACAGTGAGCGAAGCCTCGTAGATTGCCGATGGGTATTCGATCGAGCTGCAGCCTTGAGGCCGTCGTTGCCAGCCGAGGCCACCACGACGATGCCCGCCGCCCGGGTGTTCTCGACGACGGTTTTCAGGACATCGGGATCGGTGCAGCCCTCCGAGGGCGGGCAGACCCACGAGTTGTTGATCACATGCGGAGCTCGGCTGGGATCCGGGTCGGAGCCATCCACCCGAGTCGGGGCCATGAAGAACTGAAAGCACTCGGAGTAGGTGGCCGGGGTGCCGCTGCCCACGTCCATGTTGCGGCAGCCGATCCAGCGCGCCCCAGGTGCCACGCCGATCTGATTGACGCCGCCATCGTCACCGATCATGGTGCCCATGGTGTGGGTCCCGTGGCTACCGTCGTCGCAGGGTTCGGGGGAATCGGCGCCGCAGCTACCTCCCCCGGAATGAATCGCATCGTGCCAGTTGTAGTCGTGATCGACACTGGCGCCGTTCCATCCTCGATACTGGTCTTCGAGCGCCGGATGGTCCCAGTCGTAACCGGTGTCTTGTCCGGCAACCACCACACCCTGACCGGTGAATCCGGCGTCCCAGAAATCGGGGGCCCCGATCTGGTCGACGTTCCATTCGATGCCCTCGGGCGACCATGGAACGGGTGCATCCTCGGTGGTGTCCGGCAGACGCAGGGCCACGCTCGGATTGGCGTAGAGATGGACCACGTCGGATCGCTCGGCCAGTTGTTGCAGAAGTCCCAGGTCGGCCTCCACCCAGATCATGTTGGCGATCCAGAACGACCGATAGGCGCGGCCCGTCTCTTCCAGGAACCGGGACAGCGGCCCCTGGGAACGGGCTGCTGCGGCTCGCAGCTCGGCGTGGACATAGCGCCCTTTCTCTTCTTTGCTGGAGAAGTGGGACGCCTGCGTCAGGTCCGCCTGGTCCTTCAGGAAGACGAGGACCTCCACTTCTTGCCCGGCTTCGGCGGCATTCAGGACGAAGGGGTCGATCTTGGCCTGCCAGGAGGACGCCGTTGAAGAAGCGGCATGAAGCCAGAGCAGAGACAATCCCCAACACAGCACCACGAAACTCGAGAGTGCTTGTCGGCCTTGGGATGGCCGGCCGAATCTTCTTCTTCGGGTCAGTTGGCCGTCTCCTTACGAGCCCGCCGAAATTGCCATATCGCCAGGCCTGCGAGGAGTAGGGCGAGCGCCGTCAGCGCCGAAGTGGGTAGCGTCGGCACCGGAGCCTGGAATGTCACGGTCAGCTGGGGCGGCCCGGTTCCGTTCTCGCGGGTGTTGAATCGCTTGGCCGACGGTGTCATCTGCTCATCGCCCATGACCAACCAGCCGAAATTGGTGGCGGGCTCGTCGAGCCACGACTGGACATCCGCCACCATCTCGGGTGTGGATCCCCAGGTGTAGGGGCCCTCACCACCGACCGTTTGGGCGGCGCTGGGACTGGCAGAGAAGTCCCCGCCCTCGGCGCTCCAGAAGGAGTCGGGGAAGAACGTATGGATCCAGGTTGCGTCACCGTCGGTTGCGGGTGCCCCGGTACCTTCCTGACCGGGGGCATCGGAGGTTCCTTCTCCCCAGTCGCTCGAGACCCGGTGCAGCTCGACCATCGCGGCGCCCGAGATCGTCCGGGACATCTCGAGAGTCAGAGTGACGTCGGTGATGACGGAGCCAGGGGGGATGACGCCTGCGATGTCGAAGGCCAGGAGCCCCCGTCGGATCTCGCCCCCCATCGCGGTAGTGCCCGCGAAGAAGTAGTCTCCAGCGCCGTTGCTGGGCGGGATCTCTCCATCGGGCGCCTGCAGGATCACTTCATAGAGGGTGTTGTCCCGGATGGGCACCAGGGCCATTTCGCCGCCAATTGCCGGAGCGGCAACGACTGCCGAGAGAGACAAAGCGAGAGTAGCTGCTATCCATTTCACGATGGGTTCCTCCAAGCTCTATAGGTGGTTCTACACGACCCTATTCGATCGAGCAATGATATCTCGCATACAGAGGCTCTGAAGGTCAGGGAACTGTGAAGTCCCACGCCGTCGTGTCGCCGCTCTCGAAGCCATCGGCAAACATGTCTTCCACGACGATCGGTACCTCGGCGGTGGCGCTTCCCATGTCTACGGGTGGTGAGCGGCCATAGAGCGGATTGTCCCAGAGCGAGTAGAGGTACTCACCGCGGCTCATGCCGGGGTCCAAAGGGACGTTGCGATCCAGGCAATCGTCGGGGAAGTCGTTGTCCACCGCCTGGTCGCGCAGGAATTCCACGTATTCCTTGCTCGCCGTCTGGTAGTACAGGACCGTCTCGACGGTGACCGGTGTCGGGGTCCCTGGCGGCACGGGGATCGAATACTGGGTTGTGTCCCAGTTGACCAGGATTCCCGAGCCGGGAAAGGTCTCCGGATAGCTGTAGTTCACCGGCACGATCTCGGGATCGTTCATGGGAGTGAAACCCAACGGCGGGATGCGATTGTCCAGGGCGATGCAGTTGTTGCGAACAAAGTGAAAGAGGTGTTTGCCGGTGGCGTCGTCCTCGACGTCGCAGTTGTCGGTTAGGTTGTAGTTCCAGATGCCCTGCTGGACTTCGTAGATCTTGGCCTGCATGTCCTGCGTGAGATCGCCGGTGGTCGGGCTCCAGGCGCCACTCTCCCAGAACACCTGGTCGAGACCGTCCCGAGCGGTGACGTTGAGCCACATCCGTCGACCTTCGCCATACCCGGTGGGCAGCTTGTGGCCGGAAAGGTTGGTGATCTTGACCTCTGCAGAGAGGGTGCCGCCGTCAATCACTGTCGAATCCGCCGAGATCTCGACGACGGCCGAACGGTTCTGCAGCATGTCTCGAGCCCAGGCGGTCGTGGCATCGAGCGAGGCGTCTCGATCGAGGCCTGGAAAGTCGGGCCCTTTGAGGATCTGCGGGATCCATGTGTTGCCGCCGGCGAACTGGTGCAGAGGCAGATCCCCGCTGCGATCGGGATTCCCCCTCGAGGAGGCGTAAGCCGGTGACGCGTTGGCATCCGGCATGTGGCAGGCCGAGCAATTGGCGAAGCTGGGGGACTCGTCGTCGGAGAAATCGCTCCGTTGCCATTCCTTGAAAGTACGTTCGATGGGAAAACCTATGCCGAGGTCGACACCCGCTTCGTCTCGGAGATTCAGCAACGGGTTGGTCACGTTGTGGCAGTTGCCGCAGATCTCGTTGTCGACGTGGTAGACGGAGTAGGCCCACTCATGGGGTGCTGCCGGATTGGGAGGATAGTCGTAAGGGCCCCGGCGACAGGGGCCGCTACCACCATCTGGACAGTTGCCATCATCTAGCCAGAAGTCTCCGTTCTCGAAGTAGACGGGGTCTTCTCCGGGGGCGGCGTTGTCGTTGACCATCATCCGATGACAGAGGTGACAGCTCAAGCCCGTGAAGTCGTCTCCGGGCTCGTCGATCTTGCCCACCAGTTGGCAGCCGTCGGCGGCGCCCGTCTCTGGAGGATCGGGCACGATGTCGGCATCTGCGCGCCCTTCCAACCAGCCCGCAGACGAGTGGCAGCGGAGGCAAAACTCGCCGATTCCGGGAACGTCATTGTTGGCGACATCGAGGGCGGCCCAGAAGATGGGGTCGCGTGAGGCGTTGGCCATCATGGAGCCGGCCCACGTATCCCAGGGCTCGAGATGGTTCTGGGAATCGTAGTCCGCGTGACAGGAGCCGCAGGTGTCGGGGTCGAGGAGAGGGAACGTCAAGGGTGGTTGAGTCCCCCGTGGTGTGAAGACCTCCCCTGCGGACAACCAAGTGGGTATGGCTGCGAGTAAGCAGAAGCTCAAGGCTAGACGCTGGTTGGACATGGAATACCTCACGCCGAGTCGGCTACGGCAAGGTCGAGTCGTCCCACACTTGTCGTGTCACCACTCTCGAATCCGTCGTCGAAGACCGCGGCCGGGAGATCAAAGGCGATATCGACCTCTGACGGCAATCCGGGCTTGAAGAACTCTAGCGTATGGACGGCGCCCACGGAAGGTGCATCGGCATCGAACCAGAACGAGAAACTGCTGCCCCAGCGCAGGGCATTGGCATCGGCGTCGGTGTCGAAGGTGTCGGTCGACCATTCCACCGTCCCCGGCGGGGATCCAGGAGTGACGATCCAGTCAGTTGTGTCATAAGGCTCACCGGAATGGTGGTCGACGTCGCGAAATCCGACGTTCGTGATGTCGACATTCGGTCCGAAAGCGATCCGGAAGAGTCTCGCCCCACGGTCGCTGTTGAGGTTGTGGATCACATACTCGTAGTGCCAGGTGCCGGGTCCGGGGGTGACTCGACGAGCGGCATGGAACCGTTGAACGGGTCGGGTGTCGGGAATGTCGACCGTCAAGATTTCGACCTCCGGATCCGCCACTTGCCAAGCATGGATGGCGGCCTGTTCTCGGGTCGTGCTGCCGCTGAGAATCAGGTCGAGGTTGCCGTTGAAGGTCGCTGGCCGATAGGAAGCGTTATTGAGGCCATTGCCCTCTTGGGCGTCGTCTGGAGCGACGTAGTGCCCTTCAACCCAGTAGAGGGCTCCGACATTCTGACTGGGATCGATATCCGCCGCCTCGACCTGCAGCCTTTCGGCGATGAACCCCGAGCCGCCGCTGGGAGGACGGATAGGATGTTCTCCCGTCGTGGCGTTGGTTTCAGATCGTCGGCCGAGAGGTCGGCTGCCGTTGAGCCCCGCACCGTACGGATCGGTGCAGCCCACGCCGAGTTGGTCTCCCCCTTCGGGAGGTGTATCGCAGGAGCCATCTCCACATCCGGGGCTCGACTGATTGACCGACAGAAAGCCGTGCTTGAGCCAGCTCATGCCCAGCTGTTCGAAGCGACCGTCCTTGAGGCGGTAGAGGTTCTGCGCGATGACGGGGTGATCCGTCACCTCCGCCCCCTCGGCGCAACCATTGTTGACCGGATCGCACCAGTTCAGCGGCTCGGTTCCTTGGTTGCAGGACTCCGTGCCCACGGCGTAGGCATGGATCGTCCCTACAGAGCCGTAGTGATCGGAGCCGTAGAGTTCGAACACGGTCACATCCGGGCCGTTGGCGGTCTGCTCGGCCAGGGCTCCGGAGCTTTGGGTGCCGATCGCCAACAGCAAGGCGAGAGGCAGGCCCAGGTTTCGAATTAGTCGATAGGGTAGGGGATTGTTCAAGATCATCGTCTCCCTCGTGGTTGGCGTGGAGTCAGCTGACTGAGTCGGGCGACTGGATCCGCTCTCTAGTCGAGGCGCTGAGTTTCGAGACTGGAGCGCAGGATTATAGCCTCTTCGTGCTCAGGTTCAAGTCGGAGGCACTCCTGGAGCGCTTGCTGGGCGCCCTCGCCATCGCCCAGACCCAGCAGAGCCCGAGCGAGCAGATAGTGGGTGTCGGCGTCGTCGGAGGACTGTTCGATCGCCAGCCGATAGTGACCAACGCTCTCCTCGTAGCGGCCCATGCTGGCCAGCAATCCCGCCAGGTTTTCGCGTGCAGGCAGGTTTCTCCGGGTCCAACTCCAGCGTCTGCTCGAACCGTTTCATGGCACCGGGGGTGTCAGCCAGATAGGCGCGCACCAGACCGGCGTTGTAGAGCAGCTCGGTGAGATCTCGGCAGGTACTGGAGCCCGCGCTCGAAGGCGGATCCTGCTGCCTCGAGCCGGCCGGCCTCGACCAGCGCCAATCCCAGATTGACGTGGGGTTGGACTCGGTTGGGGTCGACTTCGATGGCGGATTCCAGTGCCGCAATCGCGAATTCAGAGTCGCCTTCGCGGAGGGCTTCCAAAGCGAGGAGTTGATGGATCTCTGCGGGGTATTCGCCACGATCGATAGCTTGGCGGGCAGCGACGGAGAAGTCGGCCGGAGAGCCGGTGAGGAAGTACAGCCAGGTCAATCGCCAGGCGTTCCCCTGGGTGGGCAGCAAGCCGAGTTGCTCGACCGACTCCAGATGATCTCGGCTCCGGCGGACTCGCTGGAGGTTCGCGTCGGATACAGGGTCCGCCACTGTGGTGACATCCAAGGCGCTCCGGCGCAGCCCGGCGAGGGCCCGGTAGTCCCGCTCCCCGAGATATTGGTGGGCACGCACGATGCCGCTGTGAATCCAGAAGATCCCGAAAAGTGCCATGGCCCCTGCGAAGAGGTATCCAGCCGGTAGGATCTTTTTCTGACTCTTCAGCCGGAATCGACGCAGTGAGAGATGGGGTCGGGATCACCAGTCGCACCGCCGTCAGAACCAGGAAGGCGAGGACTGCGCTCGAGCCGAGGGCCATGAGAAAGGGCACGACACCGTAGAGACCGCGAAAGGTGAAGAAGGCGGCGCTGAATGCCGAGGCCCAGGACGATCTCCTCCGTCCATGTCAGGGTCGGCTTTTGGAGTCTCGGCTCGAGCACAGCAGCCTTGGCTGCACGTCGACTCGGGCCGAGCCCATAGTAGAGAGCGTCGTTCGGACAGACGCTGACGCAATCCAGACACTTCATGCAGCCGTCATCGACGACCATGCCGAACTGGCGGACTTCCGATTTGACCTGGACGTTCGAGGTGCAGGACGCGGTGCAGTGGCCACATCCCTGGCAGGCGTCGGTCACCCGAATCCGCATCGGCGCGACCCGGTCGGCGAGAGTGAACACCGCACCATAGGGACAGGCGTAGGTGCAGAAGCCCTTGGCACCGAGGAAGTAGACGATCACGAAGCCACAGATGAGGAAGGTCAGGGCGCCGATGGTCCAGCCCGGAAAGGTGGCCCAGAAATGCTCGGTCGTCAGCTCCATCTGAGACTGTGGAGAAGGAGAGCCCGACCCAGATCCGGTAGATCGCCGGCCAGAGGAACATGTAGACGAAGGCGATGAAGGGCACCCATCGCAGCACGCGAGAGCGCAGCGGCCGCGGTCGAATTCCGACCTTGGCCAGCAGCCAGCGGGAGAGGTCCTGCAAAGCGACCAGGTGGCATGCCCAGCCGCAGAAGAGTCGCCCGAAGATCAGCGTCAGGAGGATCGTGACGCAAAGAAGATGAGCCCGGCGTTGACCACCCCGGCTCTGGCGAAGGCCATGGCTTCCGAGGGTTCGACCGGCGTCACCGAGCGACCCGTGACGAGCCAGTGGGTGATGTGGATGCCGATCAGGAGATGGATACCGATCAGCACGGCGGCTCGCCACTTGGAGGTTCGCGAGGGGCGAATCGATTGGGGTGAGTTCGATGATCGGCAGCGAAGACATGGGTGCGGCGGCATTCTACGGCACCCGTCCGACGAATCCTGCCTGGCCGCCGGTGCGCGTCAGCTCTCGAGACGACGGTCGAGGCTGCGGTACTGGATGGCCTCGGCCACATGGGAGGTTTGGATTCTCTCCGAGGCGGAGAGATCGGCCAGTGTCCGCGAGACCTTGAGAACTCGATGGACCGCGCGGGCTGACAGACCGAGCTTCTCGAAAGCCTTGTCCAGGAGCGTCTGCGCGCTCGATTCCAGTCGGCAGCTTTCACGAACCTGGTCCGGGTTCATAGCGGCGTTCCAGGTGTTGGTGCTCGCGAAACCCCACCTCTGACGTTGAAGATCCCGTGCCAACGCCACCCGTGCGCCCACCGTGCGAGTGGATTCGCCCGGTCTCCCTTTCAGATCTTGAAGCGAGACCGCCGGCACCTCAACGTGCAGATCGATGCGATCCAGCAGCGGTCCCGAGACCTTCTGGCGGTATCGCTGGACCGTCGGCCCGGAGCATTCGCATTCGTGTCGCGGATCCCCCAGATGACCGCAGGGACAGGGATTCATGGCCGCCAAGAGCGTGAATCGGGCGGGGAACGAGACTCTGGCTTTGGCGCGCACAATCGTGATGGAGCCCTCTTCCAGGGGCTGGCGCAGGGCCTCGAGAGAGTCGCGCCGGAACTCCGGGAACTCATCCAGAAAGAGCACACCGGCATGGGCCAGGGTCGCTTCACCGGGTCGCGGGATGCTGCCGCCGCCGACCATGCCGGCGGTGCTGGTGCTCGGGTGGGGGCTGCGAAAGGGTCGCGTTCGCACGAGCCCTTCATGCGGGCGATCAGCGACGAGAGAGTGGATTTTCGTGACCTCGATCGCCTCTTGGGTGGCCAGAACCGGCAGCAGACCGGGCATGCGACGTGCCAGCATGGTCTTGCCCGAACCGGGAGGTCCGATCAAGAGTAGATTGTGGCCCCCGGCGGCAGCGATCTCGAGAGCCCGTTTGGCAGATTCCTGGCCTCTGACTTCGGCCAGGTCGGGCTCAGACGTGTCGGGGTCGGCTGTTGGTGGTTCTGCCGGGACCGCTCGTAGTGGAGTGGCACCGAGGAGATGATCGACCGTCTCGGCGAGTCCTCGGGCACCGAAGATGGGCACGGCCCCCAGCGCCGCGGCTTCGGCTGCGTTGGCGGCCGGCAAGACCACTTCCTTGGCGTCGAGGCTCCGAGCGAGGTCGGCGATGGCCAGCGAGCCTCGAATCGGTCGCAGGGTTCCGTCCAGGCCCAGCTCACCACAAACGAGCTTGCCGATCAGAGTCTGCTCTGGGAGGCGACCGTGAGCCACCAGCAGGGCCAGCGCGATGGCCAGATCCAGGTGATTGCCCTCCTTCTTGATGTCGGCAGGAGCCAGGTTGATGATCACGGCTCGCGGGGGGAGATCGAAGCCGCAGTTCTTGACCGCGGAGCGGACTCGCTCGCGGCTCTCTCGCACCGCCGCATCGGGCAGACCCACCAGCTGCATCTGCGGCAGACCGAGGCGCAGATCGACCTCGATATGAATCGCCCGCGCGTCGATCCCCCAAGGCGCGGCAGAGAGAGCTCTTGCCAGCATCGGAGAGTAGGACGGAATCTGGCATCCGAATCTCGCACTGCAGCAGGCCGTCGTCTGTAGGAACCGCAGGTGCGCGGCGTCTCCGCAGCAGAGACGACAGCTTCGGCCGACGTTGTTGCAGAAATCCGGGGATGAGCGGCTGCTAGCATCGCCGCACGCCGAAGCCCGAGTTCACCTTTCGCTACAGGGTCCGCAACTGGCCAGAGTACAACCAGGCGCTCGTGGGCCGAGGCCGATTGACCCTCTGGTTCGATGACACTGCCGTCGCCGGATGGCGAGCCAACGACCAAAGCGTCGCTCCTGGTAGACCGCGAGTCTACGCGGACACCACGATCGAGTGTGCCCTCACACTCAAGGCGGTGTTTCATCTGAGCCTGCGGGCCACGCAGGGGTTTCTGGAGTCGGTGCTGACGGTCTTGAGGCTCGAGCTGCCCGTGCCAGATTACAGCACGTTGAGCCGGAGGCAGCCGCTGCTGGCGGCGAACCTGCCATTTCCGACTTCAGCAAGACCCCGACATATTGTTGTCGACTCGACTGGCGTGAAGGTCTATGGAGCTGGCGAGTGGCACGCGGGAAAATATCTGCGCAATCGTCGCCGCACCTGGCGCAAGCTACACCTCGGCGTCGACGAGACGACCAAGGAAACCGTCGCTGTAGAAGTCACGACCAGCCGCGTTCACGACAGCACGCGCTTGCCAACATTGCTCTGTCAGGTGACGGATCACATCGTTCAGGTATCGGCTGATCGGGGCTATGGTGCACATGCTTGTTACGAATCGATCGTCAGCCGAGGCGCTGTCCCCACCATCCTGCCACGCAAGAACGCACGCTTAGGCTCGGGCCTCGACCCGCCCGCCTGGCGCGCGGCACGAGACGAGAACTTGCGAGGAGTCCAGGCGCAAGGTCACTATGAATGGCGCTTGTCGACCGGATGCACACGACGGAGCTTGGCGGAGAACGCGGTGTCGCGATTCAAGACTCTGTTTGGAGGAAAGTTCTGGGCCCGAACCCTGGAGAGTCAGAGGATCGAAGCATTCGTCAAGTGTGCCGCACTCAATCGGATGACTGGACTGGGTATGCCGAGCTCGGTGCGAGTCCTATGAAACCAATCTTCTGCCCACCGAGATTCAGCTGACCACAGCATTAATGCAACAACGTCAGTGCGCTCGCACATCCATGGCGCCCCGTCCTCCCTAGGGCCAGGCTGCCGATCCGCCCTCTGTAACAAATCGAGACCTCGCGACTCAGTACAGGTGACGAAAGGAGACCGCGAATGAAAACCAAATACACCGTCGCAGGCCTCGGAATGCTTTTGGCAGGGATCGCGCTCGCCGTTGCTGCGGCCGAGACCGTCGGAGAAGCCACCCCGGCCACTCACAAGACGCACCAACTCTCAGCCAATGCCTACGCGCGCAGGCTAGTCAATCAGGGCCGAAAGATCTTCCGTTTCGACACTCTGGGCAGCGAAGGCTTCTTCAGCGACGCCCTCAGGCTACACGAGGCGCTCAACGAAGTGCCACCCGCAACGGCGCTTGCGGTCGGTCTGAAGGTCGACTCCCAGGCTCTGCCCGGAAGCCTCCGAAGGGCGATCCGCAACGGCACGCTCGACCTCGAGGATCCCGCCAACACGGTTGCGCTCCTCTCACTCGACGCCGTCGTCGGCGTCTCCGCCGAAGTCGAAGAGGGCGTGGTGACCCGGGTTGGGATCACTTGCGCACTTTGCCACACCATGGTAGACGACTCTGTCGTGAGCGGCGTCGGCAAAAGACTCGACGGCTGGGCGAATCGCGACCTCGACGTCGGAACGATCATTTCCTTGGCGCCCAACCTCGACCCTCTCGCCGATCTGCTCGGCGTCGATGTCAACACCGTTCGCGAGGTGTTGGCGAGCTGGGGCCCAGGGAGGTTCGATGCGCACCTCAACCTCGATGGCCGCGCCTTCCAGCCGGACGGGAGCACGGCGGCCGTTCTGATCCCGCCCGCCTTCGGTCTGGCCGGAGTGAACTTGAGCACCTATACCGGTTGGGGCTCGGTGGCCTACTGGAATGCCTTTGTCGGCAACCTGGAGATGAACGGCAGCGGCACCTTGTTCGATCCGCGGCTCGATGACGCCCAGAAGTTTCCCATCGCCGCCGCCAACGACTTCGGACACCGCAGCAGTGAACCTGATCTCATAACAGCAAAGCTACCGGCGCTTCAGATGTATCAGCTAGCGCTGGCAGCGCCACCGGCGCCGCGCCACCTCTACGATCGGAAATCTGCGGCCCGCGGGGAGGCCCTGTTCGCCGGCAAGGCCGACTGCGCCCGCTGCCACGTGCCACCTCTCTATACGGAGCCGGGCTGGGCCCTGCACACACCGGAGGAGATCGGCATCGACGACTTTCAGGCCAGCCGGTCCCCAGATGAGCGATATCGCACGACCCCGCTGGCGGGACTGTGGACGCACACCCAGGGCGGCTTCTACCACGACGGGCGATTCGAGACGCTCGAGCAGGTCATCGACCACTACGACATGACCTTCGGTCTTGATCTCCAGGAGTCCGAGAAGCTCGATCTCGCCGAGTTCCTGAGGTCTCTCTGAGACCCTTGCGATGCCCTGCTACCGAGCGAGTGGGCGCGCCTGCGGGCGCGCCCACGAGTGCTGGATAACAGGTTAGGATTAACCGAGGCCCTCGCCGTGACCATTGATGACGCAACCACCGCTCCAGACCGAGCCCCAAAGAGCGCCCTGACCGACGACGAGGTGGTCGTGCGGGTTCTCGAGGGGCAAATGGAGCTGTTCGAGATCTTGATGCGTCGGTACAACCAGCGACTCTACCGTGTCGCCCGCGGCTTCGTGAGTGATCCCACCGAGGCCGAGGACATCGCCCAGGAGGCCTTCGTCAGTGCTTTCCACAAGTTGGCCGGTTTTCGTGGCGAGGCTCAGTTCTCCACCTGGTTGACGCGGATCGCCATCCATGAGGCGCTGGCGCGCGTGAAGGAACGACGACGCTTCGTGCCGCTCGCGGACGACGCCGAGCGTGGTAGCGCCACCGATCGCCCCGGCCCAGAGCGCCGCGCGCAGAATCGGGAGCTCGGTACGCTGCTCAGCGATGCCGTGGAGTCTCTGCCCGATCTGCTCCGACCCGTGTTCGTACTGCGGGAGATCGAGGGCCTTTCCTCCGACGAGACAGCGGAGGGTCTCGGCATCAGCTCCGCCAATGTTCGCGTCCGGCTGCATCGCGCCAAGGCATTGCTCCGCGATCGGATCGACGAGCAAATGGGCCAGGAAGCGCGCCAGCTCTTCCTCTTCGCTGGACCGCGGTGCGATCGTCTTGTCAAGGCGGTCTTCGCGCGGCTCGCCATCGGGGGCCAAGCTCGCGGAAAAGCGATCTGGACCTCATGAGGGATCTCCTCTGTGGGGCCATGAAAGTGAGGGCCGAGATGCTGACGACCTGAAGCCTATTTCATCGATCGGACCCTATTGAATGCAGGTCGTCAGCCTGTTCCGGACATTCAGTGCCGATCGCGTCCTGTCCGAAAATAGGATCGTGGGTGCAACCTATACTCAGAGCAGGGAGTTACGTGCGGGTAGGATTCGCCAATGAGAGCCGACTTCTACCCGCTTCAGATACTGCTCTTCACGATTTCTGGATGGGTGAACAGCCGTCAGCAAGACATGATCGCCTACCTGGTCGAAGAGAACCAGGTTCTGAAGGAACAATTAAGAGGCCGCAAGCTCAGGCTAACTGATGATCAGCGACGGCGACTCGCCGCGAAGGCCAAGCGACTCGGTCGACAGTCCCTGAATCGAGTGGCGACGATCGTCACTCCGGACACCTTGATGCGGTGGCATCGCCGGCTGATCGCACTGAAATGGACCTACGAGGCCAAGCGGGTGGGCCGTCCAGGTCTCATGAAGGCCATTGCTGGGCTGGTCGTGCGGATGGCCCAGGAGAATTCGAGCTGGGGATACTGCCGGATCCAAGGTGAGCTGAAGGGTCCGGTCATCGGGTGGCTGTGAGCACCATCGCCAAGGTCGTGAAGGAGAACGGCATCCAGGCCGCTCCCGACCGCCCGTCGAGCTGGAGAACGTTCATTCAGACCCATTGGGGCGAAGTCGTGGGAGCGGATTTCTTTACGACCGAGGTGAGGACACCCGCAGGGCTAAGGACCTATTACGTCCTGTTTTTGATCGATCTCAAAACGCGGAGAGTCTACTTCGCAGGGGCAACACCGAATCCGGACGAAACGTTCATGGCCCAGGTCGCTCGCAATCTAACCGACGCCATCGACGGTTTCCTGGTCGGTCATCGTTTCCTGATCTGTGACCGGGACGCCAAGTTCACGGCTCGGTTTCGGCTTCTGCTGGAGGATGCGGGAGTGCAGGTGATCCGGTCTCCGCGACAAGCCCCCAACTGCAACGCATATGCCGAGCGATTCGTGCTCTCCATCAAATCGGAGTGCCTACGCAGAAGGATCTTCTTCGGAGAGTCGTCCTTGCGTCGGGCGATCCAGACTTACTTGGATCATTACCACACCGAACGCGCCCATCAGGGGATCGGAAACGAGGTCATTCAGCGCGAAGAACGGGTCGCCGAGGGAGAGGTCTGCTGCCGCGAGCGGCTGGGTGGTCTCTTGAAACATTACTATCGGGCGGCGTGACGATGGAGATGCTCAATCGGTCGGCTGTCATCGTCAAACCTCGAGAGCCGTATCTCGAGTGGAGCAGGCGGGACGATGACGAAGGGCTCGCCGAGTCGGTCTTCGAGACGCTCCGGAGAGAGCCCACGGTTTACCTCTTACCGGAATACGAGGACCCTTCTTCGCAGCGCGAGGTGCTGGAGGAGTTCTGGCCTGTCCTGTTTGAGGTCATGCTGGAGGGATGGGTGACGGACGAGGCATGCTGGCCCAAGAACCGGACCCTCGAGATGTTCGAGGAGTGGTTCGAGGTCCAGATGAGCTCAGTCGTGGAAGATCTCTATCTGGGCGAGGCGCTTGAGTACTTGGAGTAGGGGAGATCCCTCCGCGTAGGCTATTTGAATGCTTGTCGGCCGAGTTTTCGGATAGGACGGGTTCGACCAGCAGAGTAATCCAAAGCTCGATAAGGGCAAGCCCGCCTCGGAGATGGAGGTTTGCACCTCTACACAGCCAAGGAACGGGCCGAAAGGGAAGGGGTCTACCCCTGCGGAACGGCTGTCCTTTCCCTGGGACCTGGGGTCACCACGCAAGCGCGTGGTGACCGCCGAGGCAGAACATGAGGCTTTGGACGATGCGACCAAGGCCGGCCAGTAGCGGGCGAGGTGCGGCTCGAGACGACGTAGCTCCACCCGTGCTCGAGCCGTCACACCACCCACAAACGACGCCTTACCAGAGCACCGGGATCTTGCTCTGCGCCTTTCAGGGCGCCAGGCTTCAGGGTTGTTCCGGATCGATTCCTGGTGCCGCTTCGATCACATTCGGCGGTGGAGAGCAGGCCGCAATTGTGCAGGTCAATGGATTGACCACCGGCGTGGCTCCATCAAAGCTCTGGGTGAGTTGCCCCGGACCCGAGCCGATGCAACCTGCGGGCAGTTCGCAAGAAATCGATATCGAGCCGACTGAGAAGTGGTACTCCTGGGAGAACTGGCACCCGTCGAATCTCGATGTCACGGCTCCGTAGACGCCGCGCTCATCAAACGTGTAGCGGCGGTTCGACATACTGATCAAGGTCGCGCCAGTGACCGTAGTCTTGCCAGTGACCCCAATGACATACTCGTCTCCAAATACGTCGTTCGACAAGCAGAACTCAGCACGAACGCCCGGTGTAAACAACGCTACAGCCACCAGAGTCACCAAAGCGAAACGACTGACAGTCTTGAATCTCATGAACAGGTCTCCTTCCTGGTGACAGCTCCCTCACGCGGTGCGTATCACAGCTTCAGGGCTGTCTGATTTCAGCAAGAAACACCGCAAATCGCCGACACGTCGAGGAACGCGTTAGCGTCGATTGCGGATGCTCCGGATGGACCCGTTCCCTATAACGCTAGACCCCGCAGAACGGCATTGTCAAGTATCGTGTCCTAGCTCAGGACATGTGAGACAAGTGGTGGTAGGCGGACCCCGGGCAGTAGTTTCTGAAGATAGCGTGCGGGTGTTCGTCGTTGCAAGCTTTGGTGCGGCCTGTAGGTGTTGTAGAGATTCTGGAATCGTTGGACGAGGGGTCTGAGCTCGGTGACGGTGGTGGGCAGCTCATAGGCTTCATAGAATTCGCCTCTCCAGGTCTCCTGCATGCGTTCGACGGTGCCGTTGAGTTTGGGGCTCTTGGGTGGCAGGACGTAAAGGGGGATGCGGTGCTGTTGGCAGGCGGCCTCAAAGGCGTCCATGAATTCACTGCCGCCATCGACTTGGACGGACTCGACGGGGAACGGAGATTGTTCCAGGACCTTGTTCAGGAAGCGGGCGGCCGAGGTACTGGTGGCACGATCGTAGACATCGGCGACGGTCCAGCGCGACACCGGGACAGGCGGCCGAGAAGTGTTTGAGCCAGCGGCCGGGCTCGAGGCTCACGTGGAGGGTATCGATCTGGATGCGTTCGCCCGCTTGCGTGGGCTTGGGGCAGGATTTGGGTAGTCTCTGGGCATAGAAACGTCGCATCCGGCGAGCCCGGCGGTATTTCTGGCGCCGGGTGCGCACGCGCAGGATGACTCCGCGATCCATCAGATGTCGGAGGATACGTCCGACAGTGGCCTCCGAGACCCCGAAGCCCTCGGCCTCGAGCAGCGGGCTGAGCGACTCCTTGCCCCAGGCAGGAAACTCCCGTCTCAAGGCTTCGACGCGGGAGACGAGCTCGGGAGACCAGGCAGGCCGGCGAACCGTACGGGGTCGCCGCGAGCCAGGCTCCAAACCGCGAGGCCCCGAGCTTGCCAGGCGCTTCTTCCAGCGGTAGATCGTGGCCCGGCTGGGTCCCAGGATCTCGGCGGCCTCCTCACCGCTGATCCCCCGGCGACGCAGCCGCTCGAAACCCTGCACGAGCCGCAGCCGCTCGCTCGCTTCGGGGCCCAGCTGGGCGATGTCTTGTCGGTAGAGCTTGTAGAACGAACGGTCGAGTGCGAAGATTCTCAAGGGGCCTCCCTTTCCCAGAGTTCTGCTCTGGTTTGGTTTTTCGTCAAACCCAAGGGTCGGCCCCCTTTTGCTGTCTGTCAAGGGCTGTGGAAGCTGACAGGCCTGATGGAAAGCGCGGAAGGCCCCACACCCTCCCAACCGCCTCCCACCCTTCCCACAGCCCTTTGGAAATCCCTGACGGGATTCCCACAGCTACACACAGCCCCGACGACGACTACCGCTGTCTCATATGTTTCTGATCCAGGTC
>CAVRAU010000013.1:0-85000 GCA_963719055.1 uncultured Acidobacteriota bacterium
CCCGCTGATCCACCAGAATCTCCAGACGAACCCGATGCGTCAGGTCCTCGGGAATTTGGCCGTCGAAGGTACCGAGGGCCTCAAGTCAGGGTGCACTCGCCGCCCAAAGGCGGGATGCGCTCGTTGCCAAGGCTCGGAGGGCCAGGTCTGTCGTCGACCCGGAGGATCATCCCCCCCGGCCTCTTCGACGATCTGGTCCAAGCCGTCAGGCCCTCCCAGGTGCACTCCTGAGTCCTTCAGCTTTCGAACGATGAAGTCGCGCTCGGTCCATGGCTTGGTCGACAAGAGCCTTGGATTCCAGCCTGCTGCCCGTTTCGCGGCGGCAGCCGCAGGCGATGTCACTTCGGTGGAGAATCGGTTCTGTGCCTGACGCATCCCATCCTCGTTCCACGGATCGGCAGCCTGCGAAGGACGGATCAACATCGCCACCAATCGCCTGGCATCCTCGGGCTGAAGCTCACCCGTGCGAGATGCGGGCATGAAGCCCGCGTCGCGAAGAAGAGTGGCGAGCAGGACGGCCTGATCGATGGAGTTGCCACCCCGACTCATCAGAGTACCGGTGGCGCCCCGAAGCAGGCCAGGATAGGGTTCGAAGCCGATGCCCTCGCTGACGAACTGCAGGATTTGCGTCGCGTCGTAGTCGAGCTTGTCCAGCCGAGCCTGCAGCTCGAACTCCTCACGATGGATGTGAGGACGGGCCTCCTCGGCAAACTCGACAAGGGCGAAGAGCGTTGACGAGATCTCATCGCTCAAACCCATTCCACCGCCGCTATGGGAAGCGCCGGAGTCGGCGAGGCTGCGACTCGATGCCAGACCATGGCCCATGACAGCCAGTACAGCCGTGAGGATCGTCGTGTATCGCATGGTTTTCTCCTCTCACCTCGACCAGGACGAATCTTCAGATCTTCGCCGCCACCTTCGCGGCGATCTCGACCAGTCCGGCCTTCAGCTCTTCCTGAGTGATCGGCAGCTCTTCCTGGACCGCCATCACCTGGGCGCCGACGAAGAGCGCCTCGTCATCGCTCAGCAGCACGCAGACCTGGGCGTTGTTGATCGCGAAGGCCTCTAGGCCGAGGCCTTCGATGTACTCGAAGTCGACGCTGCTCTGATCCTCATATCCCTTGTAGGCGTCGTAGTTACCGCGGGAGAGCTTGCTGAAGGAGACGGTGTTGCCGTCGACGCCGAAGTTGACCGGGAACTGGCAGCCGCCGTCAAAGCTCTGCGCCGGTCCCAGCGGCAGCTTGCCGCCCAGGGCCGCATCGATCTCAGCGGCGCTCATGAGGTCACACATGGTGGGCTCGGACTCGGCTTCTCGTGGCGCTGCGGGCGGTCGCGTGGTCTCGGCGGTCTCAGTCACGGCGGTCTCTGCTGCCTTCTCCGTGCCTCCGCTACAGCCGATGCACCAGGTCAGACCGCATGCGAGGCCCAGTGCCGCTAGGAAGTGGCGATTGGATCTCATCTCTTCTTCTATCCGTCGTCATCCGGCTTGAAGAGACCAGACAGACCCTTCTTTTTTTTCTTCTTGTCCTTCTGGTCGCCGTCCTGATCGGCCGCCTGCATGCTTTCAATGTCTGGAATGATCTCGGTCTCGGTGTAGTGAGAGGGCCATTCGAACCTGTCACCGGAGATGGATTCCTCGCGCAGTACCGTCACCTCGGTGAGCGAGTGGTTCGTCTGAGACTTGCCCTTCTTGCTTGTGGTGGTCATCTCGTTGGCCATCTTGAGAGGAAATCCCTCCAGCTTGCCGAGTTCCTGATTCATGAGCTCGTCCAGCCCCTCGTTGCCGGTCTTCATCCCACGATCTGGGCGTAGCCAGACACCGAAGCCCCTGGCCTCGAGGGCATCGGTTGCCCAGATGTCCTGCAGCATCACGGTCTTGTTTTGCCTCTTCATACCCATCATGTTCATGTTCATGGTGTATTGAGTCTTGAAGCGGTAGTGGGTCGTGGACTGGCCTAAGAGGCTCTCGCCAGGCTCTTCCAGAAGTTTCTCGCTAGAAACATCGGTGAATTCCATCTTCACCATGCCGCCCATCTGCTCCATCATGTTCATCGCCGCACCCAGGGTGGCCATCATCTCTTCCATGTCGAATCTGCCGTAGGTTTCCTCCTTGGGGTTGACAAGGAAGACGTTCTCGCCGCCGTCGGTGGTGACGAGGTAGTTGCCCTCGGAGAACCAGCCTTCCTTTTCGCCGGAGGAGAATTCCACGCGGGCTTTGTCACCATCGACCCAAGCGTTCACCTTTGACTGGTTGCCCTTCTTCTTGCCTTGCATCTGGTCGCTGGTGACCGATTCGTAGTAGTGGCCGGCGGTGGCCAGCGAAGCGAACAGAAAAAGGGCGCTCGCCAGAACGAGGGTCAGATTGGATGTCTTCTTGTGCAGTTTCATGTCGGTTCGTCCTCCTGCGAGGGTTTGTTCAGGTTGTCCACTATCTCTAGAAACGGAATCCCGAAGAGAACCCGCCACCTGCGACATCTTCCAACCCTCGAAGGAAGAGCTGCCGCTGTCGGTGGGTCGAGGCACCTTGAATGTTGTGTAGCGGCGAGAGTCTATCGTTTATCGAGTCGAAAGCTGCCGCTGCGCGGCCAACGCCAAGAACTGGACCGACGGCGAGTCCGATTGCACAGCCCTCTGAAGTGCTTGCTGAGTAGCCGGGTGGCTCGGGAACTCCCTGACCAGGCGGCGGGTTACCGCTGCATGGATCTCCGGGTTCCGCGAGACATTCCCCTCTCCCCCGTAGTCGAGCATCAGGGCGCGGAGCAGCAGATCGGCGGCTCCCGGGTCGGACTGATCGAGAAGAGCCGAGGCGGCACTCAGGCGCACCGAAGGCTCATCATCGCTCAGCAGGGGTGCCAGGAGCGACAAGCACTGCGACTCATCCAGGTCGCCTGCCGAATCCGCCAGTTGCCAGCGGAACTGATCGGTCTTGACATCGCGTTCGCTCTTGCGGGCGAGGATGCGGTCGCGCTCGCCCCAGGCCATGTTGGTGACCATCTGGCGCACGCGCTGCCAGTCCTGCTGGTCGGGTGGCATGCCCATATAGGTCTTGGCCGCCATCTTGATTCCCTGCCAGAGCATGGGTTTGAACCGTTTGTACCAGCGAGCCGCTGTTCCACGGCCGAAGTCCCAGTCCTTCTTGTCGACCAGAACCAACAGCTCCGGGATCTGCGAGCGGTCGCCGAGCTCCAGGAGTCCGGTGCGCATCATGGCTTCCAGCCACTCATTCTGGTGTCCGTCGGTGACCATCTCGTGCAGCACCGAACGGGATCGGTCACCGCCGGTCTCGACGAGATCGCGAATGAGGTCGGGTCGGTAATCCCAGTCCCCAGGGGGCACGTTGCGTTTGTCGAGAAACTTGGCTGCAAACTCGTAGCCCGCGTCATCTCCGGCTCGCAAGAGAGCCCGCGCTGCCAGATACCTGGCCTCGGCGTCATCGGCGCCCTGGTTCTCGCTCATGGGCTGTTGCTCATTGGTGTTGGATGTCCAGGGTGCGAAGGACTTGCCCTTCTTGTAGCCGGCGATGATCCCGGTGCCGGTTTTCAGATCCTTGCGCATCGCCTTGATGGCATCGGCGTCCCGGTAGGCCGCCACGAGGCCACCGAGAGCCACCGGCCTGATCTCCTTCGGCTTGCCCTTCTTCCACATCGATTGGAGGGGCTGAATCGCCTGCCGGTCCTCTGCGAACGAAAGTCCCTGCACCCCACCGGTCAGGGCGGTCAGATCCGGCTTCTTCATCTGCACCATGTCGACGAGAGCCTGCATGACGCCTGCGCGCTGTTGGCTGGTCAGTTGCCCGCTGCCCACCAACTTTCCGAGACCGTGGGCCGCCACGGCTTGAATCTCCGGCACCGGGTCCATCTCAGCCCCATAGGCCGCCAGGTCGAAACCGAAGTTCATGTAGGGCTCGTCCCAGAGCTCCGCAAACAGGACTCCAGCGTCGTTGGGACCCATCATCAGGGCACCATCGATGCACTGACCTTGTAACCAGTCGTTCTTCTGGCCACTGGGAATAGCCGAGCCCATGGAGGTGAGACAGCCCCGGTAGAAGCGCGAGGCATCCTCGGTGTAGCCTGCTGTCGTCAGGGTTGCGGCGGCGCCCAGGCCTCGCACCCAGGGATCGATCAAGGCCGAGTCCATCGTCTTCCTCATTTGCAGCATCTGGTTGTTCATGCCTGAGGACATGCCACCGCCTGCCCCTCCGGTGGCACTGCGCAGCATCCCGAACCCCATCTGCTTCATCAGCCCCTTCTTGCCCCCGAGCATCTTCATGGGGTTGGCGGCAGCCATCATTTGATCCATGCCGGCGAGGGGATCGACGAGGGTTTGCGAGCGCAGTGCCTCGACGATCTGCTCGACCGCCTGTTGGTGAAGATCGGGTGGCAGGGCATCCTGGCCGTCATTGAGGAGGTAGTCGAGAAGAACCGAGTTGGGGTGTTCGGCCAGGACTCCGGCATCGACAATCTGGCGCAACTCGGCCTCATCCGCGCTAGCGGGCCAGGCGATAGCCACTAGAACCAACAGAGCTGCACTCCACGAAGGTACTCGAACCCCTCCCACTCGTCGGTTCTGTTGAAAGCTCATGTCCATGGCTCCTGGTCGATCGGTCGGCTAGTCAAGGGATTTGGGATCTCCGAGCCTCTTCATCTCGGTCGTCCTGCCCTCGGGTGCGGTGTAGATAACACCGGTGGCTCTACCGTCCCCACCGATCTCGAATTCCCACCATCCTCCTGTAGCGTCCTCGAATGTGTTTGGGCCAGTCAGTCCCATGACCGGGGGCGACACATCGGCCCACAGCGGTATTGCGATCAGGAACTCTCCGCATGCGGATTCGACATTCCAGGTTCGCAGGGTGTCGCCAGGTGCACCGTAGTGGCCCTCGACCCGAGAGCGGGCTTGGGAGTCCTCGATCTGCTTGCGCGCGTTGAACCGATGGAGGACCTCGCAGAACTCGGATTCGTACGCCGTCTCGGCGGCGGCTGAGGCCTCGCTGGACTGCTGCGGTTGTTGTGGCTGCTCGGCTCTTTGCTGTCCAGCGGCGCGATAGGACTCAGGGTCTTGCTGGTAGGCCTCGATTTGCGCCATGGCTTCCTGCATCTCTTGCATCTGCTCTGGGCTGACTTCCTGACCCATCTGCGCCATCGCCGCTTGCATGGCTTCTGGGTCCAGCTCCCAGTCGCCCATGCCACCCGCATTCGCCATCGCCTCCATGGCGAGCTCCTCAGCATCCCCTTGTCCCGCCGTTGCCTTCTTGGCGTGCTCGTTCTCAGGGTCCAGATTCAAGGCCATGTCGTAGTACATGCGGGCCGACAGATCGTTGCCAGAATCCCTGTAGGCGTCACCCAATGCGTTGGCGGCACGGGGTGAGGAGCCGTGAATCATCTGATTGAGCTGCAGGATTTCGATTCCCTGTTCCTGATTGCCCTGTGCGACGAGGCTTCTTCCCAACTCTTCCATCCCCTTCTCGTCGAAGTCGAACTTCTGCTTTTGGTCGGAGTCCATCAGTAGTTCTTGCTTGACCTGGTCGAGTGTGCCGCTCTCGATAGCCGTGGCCAACGCCTCGGATGCGAGGGTCTTGGCTGCAAAGGCCGTAGATGGCGGCAACAACCAGGCGGCAGCAAAGAGAATTAGTAGACAGGTCTTCGGGCTGCGCGGCTTGGGCGATCGTTGGTTCATGGTCTGTCCTCCAAAATCGTGATTCACTAGTCGGTACGCAAAGTGCCGGAGCTTCCCGCCACGGGACGCTGGTAGCATGGGCTCGATCCGGGATGTTGGACTGATGATAGAGCAGATCCTCATTGGTCGAGGAAACTGCGATTCGCGAGATGCCCCGTCTCGAGTGGGAGCGAGAGCTTCGCCAGACACCGGAGCGCGCCGAGGATCGTCTCGCCTTCATGTCCGAGGACCATCACCGGGTGCGTCGAATGGCGGTCACGGATCTGGCTCGACGTGGGCAGCCACTGGAGCCAGAGTATTTCGCCAGGCAGCTGAATCTCGACCCGGTCCGCGTGGTGGAAATCCTCGGAGAGCTCGAGAGAAAACTGTTCTTCCTGGTCCGCAACGCTGAAGGCGCGGTGTCGTGGGCCTATCCGGTGACGGTGGATCGCACGCCGCACAAGCTGACATTCAGCACTGGCGAGCGACTCCACGGGGCCTGAGCCGAGGATGTTGTCGCAACGCCCTTCGTGCAAGGGCGTCTGAGAGACGAAAAGCTGCGGGTCAGAGCCACTACGCAGTGCGCCGCAACCCGGCGTGAGATCCGGCTGGAGATCGACAGCGACATGAAATGCAGGGTGCTGACCGCCGGAGCGGACCCCTATGCCTTCGAGCCGCACGTCGACTGGCAGAGCTTCTCGGCGCCCAGCATCATTCACGACTACTGAACCAATTCGGTCTTCTTCTGGTCAGAAGAGCAGGCGAGAGAGCACCGGCAACAGGCCGGCGTGATCGATGGGACCTATATGACCTTGGAGCAAGCTGCGTTTGCCGTACCGATCGGCCAGGCCAGACTTTTCGCACTCGATCCAGACTTGTTATAGGATTCACCCCGTCCAGTCTCAGAGAGCGAGGGAGTGAACCAGGGACTACTGGCGCCAAGAAAGGTGTCGGTAGGGAAGGGGTCAACGTGGAAGCGAATCGTCGCGGTGCTCGTTGGAGTGTCCTTTTCGGAGCGGCCATAGCCGGGCTGGTGATCCTCTGGCGCTTTGCCGCTTGCCAGCGGTGGCGGGTGATCCGTCGGCGGAGGAATTGGCCCATTACCGGGCGCGGTACCAGGCGGCCCTCGGCGACCTCTGGAATGGCAAGCCTCTCGAAGCGATCGATCCCTTGTATCAGCTCTATCAGGATGGTGGTTGCCTGCACCACAAGTGTGAGATGCGCCTGGCTCAGGCCTATCGATATCTCGGGGAGATTCACGAGGCCCATCGCTGGGCGGTTTCGGCCGTCGAGCGGGCGGAGCGCAAGGGCTTGTCAGGGGCCGAGGAATACAACGAGTTGGGTATCTGTCTCTTCGACAAGGCAAAGCTCGACCCGGTCCTTCTCGAGGAGTCACTGGCTGCCCTGCGCCAGTCGGTGGCCCGCCACTCCTCACCAGGCGACACCTACCTCTACAACTTGTCCCAGGTCCTGTTGGTGGCCGGCGAGACGGACGAAGCCGGCAGCATTTTGCAGAAGTTTCAGAATAGCGAGGGTTTGAGACCCATCATCGAGAAAGGTGAGGCAGTCTTCGGCGAGTATGAGCGGCTCGCGGTGATTGATCGCAAGTACGCCAAGTACACCCTAGAGGCAAAGCGGCAGGGGACAGAAGGTCAAATTCTCATCAGAGCGCTGATCGACGCCCATGGCAAGGTCGCGGACACGGAGGTCCTACGCGGTCTGCCCAACGGGCTCACTGAGGAAGCGTTGCAGGCCCTGCGCAAGTCCAAGTTCCAACCTGCGAGGCTGAACGGAGAACCCGTCGGCGCTATCTATCACCAGTCGGTAGACATGAGACTGACGCCGGCCCTCGTCAGCCAACATCGCATCGGCGGCGACAGCGACAACCACTGAGTCCATTTCGATCTGGATTCTTCCCCGGCCTAGTTAGCTTGACAGTGGTGCTGTCATGAGTCGGCGAGTGCCCCTTATCGCGTTGATTGGCCCTGGCCTGCTGGTGGCCGCGACCGGTGTCGGTGCCGGGGACCTGGCGACTGCCAGCATTGCCGGGAGCAAGCTTGGAGTGACGGTTCTGTGGGCTGTTCTCTGGGCGCGTTTCTGAAGTTCGTGCTCACCGAAGGTTTGGCTCGCTGGCAGCTGACGACGGGCCAGACGCTCCTGCAGGGAGTCGTGCAGCATCTCGGTCGGTCAGCGGCTTGGCTGTTTCTCGTTTATCTGGTGATTTGGAGCGTGGCGGTCGGTCGGGCGCTGGCAGCGCTTGCGGCGTGACGATGTACGCTCTGCTGCCGCTGTTCGAAAGCCCGGAGACAGGCAAGTTGGTCTTCGGTGCCGCCCACAGCGTGCTGGGAGTCGTTCTTGTGCTGGCAGGAGGATATCGTCTCTTCGAGCGCGTGATGAGCGTCAGCGTCCTGCTCATGTTCATCACAGCAGTGATCACGGCGGTTGCTACGTCCGGACCTCGGATCCTTGCTGGCAGGTCTCGTGCCGTCGGTACAGACGGTGCCGGGTGGGTTGGCCTGGACAGTGGCTTTGCTTGGAGGAGTGGGCGGAACGGTGACGCTACTCTGCTATGGCTATTGGATTCGAGAGGAGGAGCGAGAGGGCCCTGCAGCTCTGCGTCTGTGTAGGATGGATCTGGCCTCGGGCTATGTCGCTACGGCGGTCTTTGGATTGGCAATGGTAGTAGTGGGCTCGACCGTGGAGATCGAAGGTGGCGGGGCAGGTCTGTTGGTCAACCTTGGGACCGCTTGGAGTCTTCCCTGGGAACGAGCGTTCGATGGTTGTTTCTCGTTGGCGCTTGGGGGGCTGTCATGAGCAGTCTGCTCGGTGTCTGGCAGTCCGTGCCCTACCTGTTCTCCGATCTCTGGAGCATGCTTGCCGGCCGTCCGTCGGAGGACCGAGCGGCCGTGGATACCTCCAGCTTGCCATACAGGGGTTTCTTGATCTTTCTCGCCGCCTCCTCGGTGGCCGGGCTGCTTTCGAGCTTCGTGCGTATTCAGAAGATCTACGCCATCCTCGGGGCCCTGTTCATTCCGATGTTGGCGCTCGTCCTGCTGTTGCTCAACAGCCGAGAGGATCTGGTGGGCTCCAGTCACCGAAACAGGCTGTCGACTCGGCTGATTCTGGCCGCTACCCTGGTACTGTTTCTGTCGTTCGGGATGATGGAGTTTGGCCCTTGGGGATGAGATTCAGTCCGCTAAGCAAGATCGTGGCGATCGCCTTTGGTTCAGGAAGTCTCTGGATGATGGCTGCGTGCGGAGCTCCGCCGGCCTCGGTGGAGATTGGCGCTTTCGACAGCCAGCGCCCGAATGTTCTGCTCGTCACATTTTGCACCATGCGGGCCGACCGTTTTGGCGCCTACGGAGATCGGCAGCTCACGCCCACTATCGATGCATTGGCGCGCCAGGGGGCCGTTTTTCGCAACCACTACACCCAAGCCTCTTTCAGCGGCGCCTCCTTCGCTTCGATCATCACCGGGAAGTACCCGTTCCATCACGGAATCTATGATCATCCGCGGCGGTTGGAAGATGACAGCGTTACTCTGGCAGAGCGGTTCCACGAAGCGGGCTACGCCACCGGGGGGTTTCTGACCCACACGTATTTGAGGCCCAAATGGAACTATCTGCAGGGTCTCGAGATCTACAACGGCTACGATCTGTCCCGATTGAGTGTCCAAGCGCTATCGAACCGCAAGGTGGGTACCGGCGGCGACCAGGTTCGGGAGGCCCTGAAGTGGGTGTCGCGAATCGGTGATCGTCCCTACTTCATCTGGTTCCAGATCGGCCTTTCCCACTACTTTCCAAAGGCGAGGCCGCCGTTCCTGCAGGAAGGGGATTTTCTCGCGGCCCGGGCCTTCAAGAGGCGCACCGAGGGGTTGACGGCGGCCCAGCGAATGTTTTCCTTCGAGAGCCTTGGGGTCTTGCCAGAAGAAAGAGAGGGCTATCTGGCTGTCTACGATGCGGCGGTTGCGAAATCGGATCACCTTCTGGGGAGACTGATCACCGGTCTCGAGGAGAAGGACCGGTTTGCGAATACCATCGTTGTGGTCACCGCCGATCACGGTGAGACCCTGGGTGAAAAGGGTCTCTTCTCCACCCATGATTCCAACCTCCTCGAGCCGACGATTCAGATTCCTCTCGTGTTGAGGCTTCCAGGAGGCGAGCCCGGCGAAATCCGCGCGGTCACCCGGAATATCGATCTAACCCCTACTCTCGCCTCTCTGGCGGGTCTGGAACCCCCAGCGGATTCAGATGGACAGAGCCTTGTCCCTCTCCTCGACGGCGAAGAGTTGAATCTGTCGGCATTCTCAGAGACCCGACCCAAGGTCGCGGAGCGTGGCGAGTTCGATCGGTACCGATTGCGGGTACCTGGAATCGAGGGCAAGCTCCGATCGGTGCGTCGAGACAACTACAAACTGACCGTGTTTCCCACACCAGAGGGCTACGAGCTGGAGCTCTACGATCTGGCTCTCGATCCGTCCGAGAGCACGAACCTGGCGACCGAGCTCCCGGAGGTGGCCCAGAGAATGGCTACGGAGCTGGGAGAGTGGTTCGCGGGCTACGCGGATGCGGACATCACGCCTCTCGAGCTCGAGGCGGAAGATCTGAAGTCGCTCCGAGCGCTGGGTTATATCGACTAGCGACATCCACCGCTGTTGGATCTCCTCTAGTCGCGAGTCGAAGAGATGCGTTTCCTGAAGAGTCGCTCGAGATTCTCGCCGACCGGGTGCGGCCTGTCCGAAGACGGCTTCCCAGACCGGCGCTGTCTCCATGCAGAGGAATACGAATACCTTGCCCAACCATGGTTGCATGGCACGACAAATCGTGTTGTAGAGATTGATTCTGGTCTCCTCCGGATACGTCAGCCGGTCGCCTGGATCGGCCACCAACGGCATCTGCAGCACTTTGCTTTCTCCACCCCGGTGCCTGATTCCCCTGACAACGGGGGGGCTGAGCCAGAGGATCCCGAGAGAGACGAATTCGATCTCGTCCGGAGAAAACATCGCCATGAGGCTGCCGACGAGGGAGGCATACTCTTCGCGCCAGCCCTGATAGAGGACGATGGGGTTGATGTGAAAGCCGATGGCACAGCCGCGATCACGCAGAGTCCGAGCCGCTTGAAATCGGCTGCGCTGTGGGGCGGTTCCATGCTCCTCGTTGCGGATGAAGGTGTCCGTGTTGATCCACCAGGAACAGAGGACATTGCTGGGAATCTCGTGCCTGAGGAGATAGTCGATCCTGTCGGATTTTGTCTTCAACTCCAGTTGCACATTCGGGTGGCGGCGGGCGAAATCGAACAAGGCGTCGAGGAGCCCGTGGCGGTTACCCCAGATCAACGAGTCGGACATGTGACTCGTGCTGACATGGTAGAAGCGTTGCGTGTCCAGCTCGACTTCCGCGAGTCTCTCGGCCAGGTCGGTGGAGAATTCCACCGTTTCTCCCATGGACGCGTTGACGTTGCAGAAGCTGCAGCCCAGAGCACAGCCAGTCACCGCTTCGATGATATGCAGTTGGCAGCAGTTGGTTTCGCTGGAGAAGTAGGGGCAGAGGGTGAAGACCTTGGTGGGTGCGGCGCGCTCTTGAAGCAGGGGTTGGGCTCGTGTCAATCCCCTCAGCGGTTCCGTCGGGTAGACCTTCTCCTGGGTCCGCAGCTGCTCCATGTGCGTTGCGAGCCTGTCGAAAAGCCTCTGTTTGGGGTCGTCCGAGCTCCTGGGAGTCTCCGATTCCCAGTCGGCCCACAGGGTAGCCAGAGGCGTCTCTCGCCACATTTCCAGATCCCGTGCCGCGTTGGCCAGCTTCTGGATGTCATGAAAGTCGAGGTCGTATTCGGTAGTGAGATCTTGGAGAAAAGACTGATCCTCTGCCTCCAGGGCCGGGAACAGGGTGTCCCTGTAAACGCGCTCGCGGAGTGTGGCATCCATGGTGATCCTTCGATAGAACCCTGGCGGGCACCAAAACACTAGCAGGCTGGGCCGCGACCGGCGCCACTCGTTTGGGTAGGCCCACTCGAGCGTGCTACCGTCCGCCTTGCTGTCAGCAATGAATCTGTGAGTGGAGGAGTCATGGAGTCGAACGCGATTTTCACCGATCTGGTGGGGGTGATGGCCGTCATCACCATGGTGCCGGTCTTTTTCGTCTGGTTGGAGAAGAAGACTCAGTGGAAGGTCTTCAACTACCTACCGGCGATCATCTGGATCTTCTTGACGCCCATCTTTCTGAGCAACCTGGACGTGATTCCCTTCCTGCCTTTCGACCGGGCCATCATTCCCCGATCGACTCCCATCTACGATTTCTACAAGCTCTGGGCAGTGCCCATGTTCATCGTGCTGATGTTGCTCGACATCAACATCCGGGAATCTCTGAAGGTCGCGTGGCGCGGTGTCGCGGTCCTCGTCATGGGTTCCCTGGGGATCGTCGCCGGCGCCGTCATTGCCTTTTACCTGTTTCGCAACGACGTGCCCCCCAACACCTGGTCCGGGTTTGGCGCCCTGGCAGGTAGCTGGATCGGTGGGACGGGAAACCTGATGGCGGTGGCCGAAAGCCTCAACACACCAGGGGAGATGGTGGGAATGGTGGTTCTGGTGGACAATATCGTCTACCTCTTCTATTTTCCGATCATCCTGATGAGCAAGAACTGGGCTCCTCTCTTCAATCGCTTCAGCAAGGTGCGCGACGAGGAGATCCGGCACATCGCCGAAGCGACCCAGAGCGTGGAGAAGAAGACCCACGAGGTTCACTTCAAGGATCTCTTGACGCTCCTCGGCTGGGGTTTCACCGCTATCTTGATCGCCAATATCGTAGCCAAGGTTCTGCCGGAAGCACCTCCGGTCCTGACGGAGAAAACCTGGGCCATGCTGTTGGTGACGACCTTCGGAATCATCATGTCGAGCACACCGCTCAAGAAGATCCCGGGTACCGAGCCGCTGTCCATGACCCTGGTCTACATCTCCATGACCATGATCGGTGCCTCGGCGGATTTGCGGAGTCTGGGTGCCGCCAAATGGTTCCTGGTGGCAGGCTTCATCTGTATCGGCGTCCACTTTCTCTTCATCATCGTGGGGTCCCGCCTGCTCCGACTGGATGTGAGCATGGCGGCGGTGGCCAGTGTGGCAGCGGTCGGCGGCGCGGCCTCGGCGCCGATTGCGGCGGGCTACCATCGCGAAGAGCTGGTACCGGTCTCCATCATGCTGGCGCTCATCGGCTATGGCCTCGGCAACTACCTGGGCGTCGCGACCGCCCAGCTCTGCCAGCTCCTGCAGTAGGGGCCGAGCCTCTGTGCCGGCCCCTACAAATTAGCCATCGCTATCGCCATTGGATGATCGCCTGGCCGCAAGGATTCTGGGCCTCGGGTGTTCCTAGATCTGGAGACAAGAGGATATGAAGACGACAAGCGCGAGATCGAAACGAATTCAGGGACTCATCGGGTCGGCTCTGCCGATGTTGCTTATTGGCAGCCTCCAAGCCGACACCTCCTTGGCGGCAGAGCGACCCGATTTCTCAGGTAGTTGGCAGCTCAATGAAGAGCGGAGCGAGAACCCTCGCGACAAGGTGATGGAGAAGATGGGAGGGGGCCGAGGACGGGGTGGCTCTGGGGGCATGGGTGGTGGTGGAATGCGAGGCGGTGGCGGCCCCGGTGGAAGGGGCGGTGGGAGCCGGGAAGACGTGCAGGCCCGATTCGAAGCGAGGGCCGAGAGGATCAAGGCTCTGGAGATCTCGCACCAGGATCCCGAGTTGGTCATCGGATTTGCAGACGGCTCGAACCGAACGATCTATACCGACGGGCGAAAGGTCTCAGAGGATCTCGCGGTTGGTGTCTTCGAGAGCAAGACAAAGTGGAAAGGTAACTCGCAAGTGGTTTTCAAGTCGGAATCGCCGAAGGGAGCCGAGATTACCGAGATCTACGAACTCGATGAGACCGGTGACCTGCTGTTCGTGACCACCAGAATGGAGGGTGAAGGTCGGCGACCCGACGTTAGTTTCAATCGGGTCTATGACCGAGTGACTGCCGTCGTGCCTGTGGAACCTGATCCCGAAGAGGCGACAGGATAGAGAATCCGAGCGAGGGACCCTCTCATGGACAACGTCAAGCTCCTGACCGATCTTTTGACTCTGGGCGCACCCATCGTTCTCGGATTCTCAGCCGCCGCCTACCTGGTTCTCCTTCTGTTCTGGCAGCGAACACCTGGAGCGACGAAGTCGACGACCTCAGGCTTCCGGCGATGATGGTCCTGCAACAGTTCGGCAGAATCGAGATCTGATCCCGCAAGGCGGCGCGGCTAGACGAGTCCGACCGCAGCCGCATCAACACCGTTTCTGAAGATAGCCAACCCGGCACCTTCCTGGGGTAGATCTCCGGTGATCTTGCGTCGTGTCCATCGAGGGTGATGAAAGGGGTAGAGATACGCGTCCGGATGCGGCATCAGCCCAAACAGGCGACCCGTCGGATCACAGATACCCGCCACCGCCCCGGTGGAGCCATTGGGGTTCGCCGGCCAGTCCTGAGTAGGGTTACCGTCGGCGTCGATGTAGCGAACGGCGATCTGGTGCCCCTGCTCCAAGCGGTCCAACACGGCCTCGTTCTCGGCCAGGAACTTGCCTTCTCCGTGACGGGTGGGTAGCTCGATCTCGTCGATATCGCGGGTCCAGATACATGGAGATTCGGGGTCGGCCTTCAATCTCACCCAGGTGTCCCAGTATCCCAATCGATCGTTTGGAGCCAGGGTCGCTCTGGGAGTTCTGTAGTCGCCATCGAATCCGGGGACCATGCCGAGCCGCACCATGGTTTGGAATCCGTTGCAGATCCCCAGTGCCAGGCCGGCTCCATGGATGAAGCGAACCAGTTGATCGTAAAGACGCCAGCGGATCTTGTTGGCGAAGACCGATCCGGCTCCGAGATGATCCCCGAAGGCAAAGCCGCCGACAAAGGTCACGATCTGGTAGTCGGCGAGTCTCCGTTCTTCGCTGCCATCCAGCAGATCCAGAAGATGGACAAGCTCCGGCGAAGCCCCCACGAGACGAAAGGCCTCCGCGGTCTCGACCTCGCAATTGAGACCGAGACCGGTGAGGATCAGGACCTTGACAGCCGCTCTGGCTGCAGTGCGCTCGCCGGACGGCAACGAGCGAAAGTCGGTGATGCGTAGGTCAGGCACCTGCTAGGCCCTCCTTGAATCGACGGCGCATTTCGTCGACGGGTTCGTCGACCAGATTCGAGTCGGCGCGTCGGATCAGCAAACGAGTCTCCTCGGTCACGAGACCCACCCGTCTGCAATCGAGATCCGCAAATCTCTTTGCGAACTCGCTCTCGTCGGCCTCCGCGACGGTGATGACGAAACGTCCGTTGGACTCTGAGAAGAGGGCGACGTCGTCTTCCAGAGCCTCCATGTCAGAGCAACCCGAGAAGTCGATCTCGGCGCCGAGATGTCCGGCCATGGCGCACTTGGCGAGCGACACGGCCAGCCCGCCCTTGGTGGGTGTGGCCGCAGAGCGCACCAGGCCATCGGCAACGGCCTGAGCCAGTGCGTGGTAGAGAGGTCGAGTCTGGGTCGGGTCGACGGTCGGTGGCTGGGAGCCCAGATAGGGTGCCGGTTGCCCCAGCTCCGGCACCAGACCGTCTCGCGCTCCGAGGTAGCGGAGGTATTCGCTGCCTCCCGTATGAGCGCCGGTCTGGCCCAGAAGGAAGACCACATCCCCCGCTTGTTTGAAGTCGAGAGTCACGGCCTTGCGGACATCATCGATCTGACCGATCGCGGAGAGCAGGAGGGTCGGTGGTACGCAGATCTTCACCCCGCCCATGGTCGATTCGTTCTTCATCGAGTCTTTGCCGGAGATCAGGGGAACGCCGTAGGCAGAGCAGACATCGTAGAGCCCCTGGCAGGCACGAACCAATTGGGCCAGTTTGTACTCCCCGTCCGGTGTCTGCGACGAGCGGACCGGATCGGGCCAACAGAAATTGTCCAGGGCGGCAATGCGATCGATCCGGGCTCCCGCACAAAGCTGGCGGCGCACGGCTTCGTCTACGACCGTGGCGGCCATCGCGTAGGTATCCAGGTCCGACAGGAAGGGATTGATGCCCTCTGAGAGCACCAGGCCCTGAACAGATCCGTGGCGGGCAAGAGAGACCGTAGCCTCGGCCGGAACGTCGGCCGACGCTCCGACAAAGGGCTTGATCACGGACAGCCCCTTGACCTCGTGGTCGTAGTGGCGGGCTTTGGCTTCGCCACTGGTGAGATTGAGCTGGCCCAAGAGGTTGCGCAGCGTCTCGCCATGCTCCGTGGGACGAGAGGGTGGCTCCGGCCACGAGGGCGGATCCCAACGGGCTGTGAGGTTCATGGCTGGCGTGCCTTCGTGGAGAAACTCCATTTGCAGCAAGGCGACAGTTTCATCGCCGTAGGTCACATGCAGGATTCCGTCATCGGTGAATTCTCCCAGGACCGAGGCCTCGACCTCGCGCTCTTCGGCCAGGGCGAGAAAGGTGTCCACCTGGTCTGCAGGCACGGCGACGGTCATGCGCTCCTGGGCTTCGGAGAGGAAGATCTCCCAAGGAGCCAGACCGGCATATTTGAGAGGAGCTTTCGCGAGATCGAGCTTGGCTCCGCCCGGAGCTTGCGCCATCTCACCTACCGAAGAGGACAGTCCGCCAGCACCGTTGTCGGTGATGGCGCTGTAAAGACCCCGCGATCGGGCCTCCAGAAGGAAGTCGAACATCATCTTCTGCGTGATGGGGTCCCCGATCTGCACGGCCTGGGCGGGGGAGGACTCATCGAGCGCGGCTGAAGAGAAAGTGGCTCCATGGATACCGTCGGCACCGATGCGGCCGCCGACCATGACAATGGCATCCCCGGCGGCGGCGAATTTCTTTTCACCGGGGCTGCCTGCGATGGTCACGGGCAGCGATCCCACGGTGCCGCAGAAGACCAATGGTTTCCCGAGATAGCGGCTATCGAAGATCTCCCAGCCCCGGCCGTAGGGAATGCCGCTCTGGTTGCCGCCGTCGATGACACCCTGGTGCACCCCGTCTCGAACTCTCTTGGGGTGCAAGAGGCCCTTGGGGAGCTCGCCCTCATAGAAAGGTGATGCAAAACAGTATCCCCAGACATTGACCAACAGATCGGCGCCCCGGCCGGTGCCAAAGGGGTCTCGGTTGACGCCGACGATCCCGGTGATGGCGCCGCCGTAAGGGTCGAGGGCGGAAGGCGAATTGTGGGTCTCCACCTTGTAGACGAGATGGATCTGATCGTCGAAGGTGACGACGCCGGCGTTGTCGTGGAAGACCGAGACCAACCAGGACTTGCCGCCATTGGCCTGTTGTCTCTGATCGATCTCTTCGGTTACTCCGCGAATGTAGGTCTTGAAGAGCGATTCGATCACTCGCGACTCGTCGTTCTCATCGTGGTAGGTGATGCCGGCGTTGAAGATCTTGTGCTTGCAGTGTTCGCTCCAGGTCTGCGCAAGACACTCGAGCTCCACGTCGGTGGGCTGGTCCCCGAGTCCGAGCTCTTGTCGGCGTCGGTCCTTGCCCACCCCCTGGAAGTGATCGCGAATCGTCTGCATCTCGACCAGGGAGAGGGCTAGCATGCCTTCGCGGCTGATGCGCAGCAGGTCGTCGTCGCCGCCAAAGAGATCGACGGTCTCGACGGCTGGAGGAGCCCCGCCGGCCACCTTTGGGATCGCCAGGTCGGGAGCCGACTGTTGCCAATCCTCGTAGGAGGCCAGCGTGATGTCCTGGATCACCGGGTTGGCGAGCAGCTCGAAGGCGATGCGCTCACCCTGCTGACGGTCTACACCCTCGAGTAGATACATGACCGAGGTATAGACGGCCGCATCCTCTCCCAGCTCCCGTCCCAGGGTGTCTCGAATCGCGACCCTGGCGCTCTTGCCCACCGGGTCGGCGACCCCCGGTTTGTAGGCGACCCGGATGCCGAGATCGAAGGGGCCATCTTCGACCCTGCCTACCGTGCCTACCTGCAGGACTGGATCCGCGAACTCGTGCACGACTTGCGCGATTTCGGTCTCGGTCAGGTCTGCATCGACGTGGTAGACATCGCGAGTCCGGACCGAGGTGACGGAGATGTCCAGAAAGCTCCGTACCTTGCGAGCCACATGCTCTCCCCGAGCGTCCCTCAAGCCTCTGCGGGTGGCGATCTCGATCCGATGGATCATGGATATCCCTCCTGCGGTAGCCACTACCGCCTTCCGTGCCGATTCTATGGCAGCTCTGGGGGTCGTGGACCAGCAATGGTAGCGTTGTGTAGAAGATGATGCGACGAGTCGAGCACTTCGGGGTCGGCGTGATCCTGGCCACGCTTCTTCTGGCACCCGCTCCCGTCAACGGAGACAAGAAGAAGTCCGCTAATGGGCCGCCACGATTCGAGGAAGCGGTGTCCGTTACCGATGTGCAGGTGCCGGTGACGGTGGTGGGCAAGGATGGGTTGCCGGTCCGAGGCCTGCGGCTGGAGGACTTTCAACTCACGGACAATGGCCGCCGACAGGAGATCTCCGAGTTCAAGGTCATCGATCTGGAGACTCTCGAGCCCGGGGGATCGCGAACCGAGATCGAGGGCGCGGTTCCGGCGGCGGCGAGGCGCTATTTTCTGCTGCTCTTTGACCACTCCTTTTCCGACGCGGGTTCGATACGCCGAGCCCAGGAGGCGTCGCGCAGATTCGTTGTCGAGTCGCTTCATCCCACCGATCTGGCTGCCGTGGCGGTTCTCTCTCCCGAATCGGGGCCGAGTCTGGTGGTGACGTTCACCCCTGATCGGGCCCAGATTGCTCGCGGGATCGATGCCGTGGCCTCACCAAACTTCCGACAGATGGCCGAGAGCCAGGATCCTCTGCGGTTTCTCATCCGGGCTTCTGGGTCTGCGAGCGGCACCATGGCCTCGCAAGAGTCGTCACTCAGCGAAGAGTACTTCCGGGATTCCAACGCCGAGGTGCAGGGTTATCTGGATGTCATACGGCAGCAGGCGGGCAGTGCCGAGAGAAGCTTTGATCGCGGCAAGATCGAGTCCTGGAGCGCCTCCATGGCGCAGCTGGGAAGGGCGTTGAATAGTCTGCGGGGCAGGAAGTACGTCGTCTACTTCTCCGAGGGATTCGACAGTCAACTGCTCTACGGTCAGACTCAGGTCGGTAGCGTGACTGCAGGGGGACAAGAGCTGTCCCCGCTCGAGCAGAGCCAGTCTGGCCTCCTGGATACCGAGAGCATCTATGGCAGTGGGGGCTTGCGGAGCGCGGTGGATGCGATGCTGCAGGAATTCCGTCGTTCCGATGGCATCATTGAAGCGGTGGATATCTCGGCTTCCCAGTCGTCCAGTGGGGGAACGAACTCTGCGTTGGGCAATCAGGGCTCGCTCTTCTACCTGGCCAACGAAACGGGAGGCGAGATCATCTCCGGCGGTGGCGGTCTCGATGAGCAGTTGGAGGTCATGCTGCGACGCAGTGCGGTGACCTATCTGCTGACCTTTCAGCCTCGTCGAATCAAGTCGGATGGCAGCTATCATCGACTGAAGGTCAAGGCGGACCTGCCGAGCGGTGCCCGCCTCACTCACCGGGCCGGATACTACGCTCCCCGTCCATTCGACGAGCTCCCTCAGGTGGAGAGGGATCTCTTGATGGCCGATGCAATCGCCGGCGCCACTCCCTCGAAGGACGTGACGGTCAACGTGTTGGCGGCACCGTTTCCCGCCAACGAGTCTCGAGCCTATGTGCCAGTGGTGCTCGAAGTCGCCGGCGAGACCCTTCTCGTAGGGCATGAGGACGATCACCTGCCGATAGAGATCTATGCCTACGTCTCGAACGAGCACGGCGAGATGACCGACTTCTTCACGCACGTGCTCACCTTCAATCTCGCCGGCCGTTGGGATGCGTTTCGCAACACTGGTTTGAAGTACTACGGTCATCTCGATCTGGGTGCCGGCACCGACTATCTGCTGCGCATTGTGGTGCGCAATGGCAAGACCGGTAGGACGGGCGTCGAGACCTTGGCTTTGGATGTGCCGGACTATTCGAACCATGAACCGGTGCTGCTGCCCCCGTTTCTCGTCGAGCCGCCAGCGCGGTGGTTCATGGTGCGGGAGCAGGCGCCCGAGGAGCAGCAGAACGAGTGGATGATCTATCCATTCACCATCCACGGTGAGCCCTTCGTGCCGGCAGTAGAGCCTGTCCTTCGACCAGGCGAGGAGATCCAGCTCTGCTTGATTGCCTACAACCTCGGAGTCGAGGAATTCGAGCTCCAGGGCACGGTTCTCTCAGAGGACGGATCGGAACTGGCGGGTGGGTCCTTCGATCTCACCGACCACATCATCGCCACCCAGACCGGTGTCGACAAGATGGTCGTCCGATTCGACTCCCAAGGCTTGAATCCCGGCGCCTATACACTGCGTCTGGATCTCGTGGATCCTTCCTGGGAGGGTCCTGCCCAACAGCAGGTCTCCATCACCATCGCAGATTGATGGACCTTGCCAGTGATCCTGTCCACAGGTGATTCGTCTTGAGGCACGAGCTCAGGCCTTCCTTCCTTCGGAGTGCCTGTCTGACGATTCTGGTCCTCGGTTTGTGGGGCTGTGGCAAGGCACCGGCTCCAGAGGAACCCGACGCAGGGGAGGCCACCGACGCAGACCTCACAACCCTGATCGCCTTACCGTACCTCTCGTGGAGTGACGAAGAAACGGATCCGGAGCAACTCGGGGTCACGGTCTGGGATGAAGAGCGGGCCTGGAACGGTTTCAACCTCTATACCAACGACGTCAACGAGGCCTACCTGATGGACATGGCGGGTCGGCGGCTACACACCTGGACATTGCCGGAGAAGTACACCCACTGCGAACACTTCGAGTTGCTGGCGGGCGGGAGCATCGTCATGGTCTGTGTCGGCCAGGGTCTGGTAAAGCTGGATCGGCAGTCGGCCATTGTGTGGGAGTTGCGCAAGCCGGTTCATCACGACGTGGCCATTCGGGACGATGGAACGTTTCTGGTGCCTATTGTCGGTCGCTGGCGCAAATACCGGGGTAGAAGGGTCGGATTCGATGGTCTGGCCCACGTTTCGGCCGCCGGTGAGATGTTGAGTCGGTGGCGAACGTGGAATCATCTGGAGGCTCTGCAGAAGCTGCACGAGCCCTCGAGCCTGGATGAACCCTACGGCGGAGAGTCGCCCAAAGAAGCTTTCGACTATTACCACTTGAATACTGTTGAGCTGTTGCCGGAGACCCAGCTGGGGCAGCAGGATGATCGATTCCGAGCGGGCAACCTCTTGGTTTGTCTGCGCAATGCCCACCTGATCGTCATCCTGGATCAGGAATCACTCGCGCCGATCTGGTCGTGGGGCCCCGGTGAGCTGAGCTTTCCCCACATGCCGACGATGCTGACGAACGGCAATGTGCTGATCTACGACAACGGTGTCAGCCGCAAGAGCTCCCGCGTTCTCGAGCTCGATCCCGTCAGCCGCGAGATTGTCTGGACTTATGAGGGTGCTCCGCCGACGGGTTTCTTCAGCATGCGTCGGGGTTCGAATCAGCGACTACCCAACGGCAACACGCTCATCTGTGAGTCGGAGAAAGGACGGGTCTTCGAGGTGGATTCTCGTGGTGAGCTGGTCTGGGAGTTCTGGAACCCCGAGATGCGAGACGATCGGCGAAAGCGAATCTACAGATTCATGCGCAGGTCCGAGGAGGAAGTCCGGGATCTGTTTCGGGCACGGAGTCCATAGCGTCGGCGAGATAGGATAGAAGCCATGGGATCGTTTGCCAGAGGGTGGAGGCTGGGCAGGAGGCGGGAACGCCGGTTGCTGGGCGACCGCCGGTGGTGCCAGGAACGCCGGATCGACGATGTGGGGGTAGCCACCGAGCGTCGTAGCGGAGACGAACGGCGCGCCGGAGCGGATCGCCGAGAAAGAGACTGAGGGCGGGTCCGGCAAGGAACGGACTGCGGCAGTGAGGGTCGAGAACGGGTCAAAGAATGGACAAACGCAAGGTTCCGAGATACAAGCGTCGGATTCAGCTCCGATTCTGGAGCGCCGATGACAAGAGTCCTCGAAAGGGGTTCACCCAGAACATATCCGTGATGGGTATGTTCGTTTCCACCAACGCACCCTTCAAACCCGGGGTCCGGGTGTTTCTGGAAATTCCCTCTGGCCAGGACAAGCTGGTGTTCCAGGCCGAGGTGCGTTACTCGGCCCGTGTCGATCCGCTGTTGCACAGGGTCAAACCTTCGGGGATGGGTGTTCGACTCCTCCGAGTGGATGAGGTCATGTCCGAGTTACTGAAGCTCAAGGCCACGGGTGTCGAGGTCACGGAAGAGCCCGATTCGCCCGCCGCCGAGGTAGCCGATGAGCCTTCAGGACTGGAGGGGACGGTTTTCCCGATGACCTATGACAAGCCCCATGATTTGGTCAGCTCCTACGAGCGGGACATCAAGTACGGGGGGCTGTTCATCGCTTCGGCCGAGCCCGGAGAGCAGGACGAGAAGGTCGTCATCGAGTTTCGATTCGGCTGGGATCAGGCCCAGGTCGTCCGGATCCAGGCGCAAGTGGTCAAGAGGTTCGCGTCAGCGGAGGGGTCTGTGGCTGGAGAGTCGGTTTCCGGCATGGGAGTTGCCTTTTCCGATCCCGCCGATGTCATCACACAGTTCAGCTATGTGTTTTCAGCCCTGGAACAATTCGGTGAGCAGGGTGGGGAAGATAGCTAGCTGCCCGCTTGTGCCTTCTGGATCTTTGCCCAGGTGTCCCGCAGAGTCACGGTTCGATTGAAGACCAGATGGTCGGGGGTCGAATCTTCGGAATCGGCGCAGAAATAGCCCAGCCGCTCGAACTGAACGGGTTGGCCAGGGGACGCGTGGCCCAAGCTGGGCTCGAGCTTGCAGCCGGTGAGAACCTCGAGAGAATCGGGGTTCAAGTTGGATTTGAATCCAGCCTCTTGCTCGGCGTCTTCTGGATCGGGCTTGGTGAAGAGATGGTTGTAGAGCCGCACTTCGGCGTCCAGGGCGTCGGCAGCCGATACCCAGTGAATGGTTCCCCGTACCTTGCGGCCATCGGGCGCCTGGCCACCGCGGGTCTCCGGATCGTACGTGCAATGGATTTCGGTGATCTCGCCATTGTCATTTTTGACGACATCGATGCACTTGATGAAGAAGCCCCATCGCAGGCGGACTTCCCTCCCTGGAGCGAGGCGGAAATACTTCTTGGGTGGATCCTCGTGGAAATCACTGCTCTCGATATAGAGTTCGCGAGAGAAGGGGACCTTGCGAGTGCCGGCCTCAGGATCCTCCGGATTATTGACCGCGTCCAGCTCCTCGCGTTTCCCCTTCCGGGAAGTTGACGAGCACGACTTTCAACGGTCGTAGAACCGCCATGGTCCTGGAGGCGTGCCGGTTGAGCTCTTCGCGTACCAGGTGCTCCAGGAGCGCGATATCGATGAGGCTGTTGGCCTTGGCGACGCCGATCGCATCGCAGAACCTGCGGATCGCCACCGGCGGGAAGCCCCGTCGACGCATGCCAGAGAGAGTGGGCATTCGGGGGTCGTCCCACCCGGATACGAGACCTTCGTTGACCAACTGCAGGAGCTTACGTTTGCTGACGATGGTGTAGCTGAGATTCAACCGGGCAAACTCGATCTGTCGGGAAGGAAAGATCCCCAGCTCGTCGATGAACCAGTCGTACAGGGGACGGTGATCCTCGAACTCCAGCGAGCAGAGCGAATGGGTGATGGTCTCGATGGAATCGGATTGACCATGAGCGAAGTCGTACATGGGGTAGATGCACCAGTCATCACCGGTGCGGTGATGGTGGGCGTGCAGGATGCGGTACATCACCGGGTCGCGCATGTTGAGGTTGCCGGCGGCCATGTCGATCTTGGCTCGCAGAACACGGGATCCGTCTGGGAATTCCCCAGCTCGCATGCGCCGGAGGAGATCCAGGCTCTCCTCCACAGGCCGCTCCCTGTAGGGGCTCTCGCGGCCGGGCTCGGTCAAGGTGCCGCGGTATTGGCGGATCTCCTCGGCGGTGAGATCGTCGACGTACGCCTTGCCACCTTCGATCAGCTGGATGGCCCATTCATACAGCTGCTCGAAGTAGTCGGAAGCGAAGTATTCCCGGTCCTCCCAGTCGAAGCCGAGCCAGCGGATATCTCGTTTGATGGACTCGACGTACTCCTCTTCCTCCTTGATCGGGTTGGTGTCGTCGAAACGCAGATTGCAGGTGCCACCGTGTTCGGCGGCGATGCCGAAATTGAGACAGATAGCCTTGGCGTGCCCGATGTGGAGGTAGCCGTTGGGCTCCGGCGGAAAGCGCGTCTTGATGGTCTCGTGCTTGCCGGCTCGGAGATCTTCATCGATGAAGTTCTTGATGAAATTGCTGGGCGCCTTGGTCGCGGAGTCATTCACGTCGTTCATGTTCTTCCCCTGCGCTGCAGTGTGTGGTTGCCGGTCTTGTCAGTGTTGGGTGGCCAGGTCGAGAGCGCGGTCGATGCGGGCCAGGGAGCGCGTGCGGCCGAGGATCTCCAGGATCTCGAACATGCCGAATCCGACGGCCTTGCCAGTCACCGCCACCCGCAGCGCGTGGATCACCTGGCCGATTTTGATACCCCGCGCCTCGACGAAGTCGCGCAGCAATCGCTCGAGCGAATCGGCATGGAAACTCTCGGTAGCGGCCAGATCCTGTCGAAAGCTGCTGAGAAGCTCTGTGGCCTCGGGTGGCTTGATGAGCCTTTTCTCCAAGGCCTTCTCGTCGTAGATGAGCTCATCGGCAGCGACGAAGAAATCGTTGTAGTCGAGAATGTCGCCGGCCACCTTGAGGCGATCCCCGGCGGCTTGGATGATGGCGGTGACGTAGGTGCCGATATCGTCGACCAGGGGTGTGGGCACCAGGCCCGCCTTCTCCAGATAGGGCAGCATCATCTGCCGCTTGATGTCGACGGACACCGTTTGCATGTAGGCCTCTTCGAAGGCCAGAAGCTTCAGGGGGTCGAAGCTGGCCGGGGAGCGGTTGACCCGCTCGAGGGAGAAGAGGTCGATCATTTCCTGACGGGTGAATGTCTCGGTCTTGTCGTCCAGCGCCCAGCCGAGCAGCAGCAGGTAGTTGACGATCGCGTCCGGGCAGGTATCCGACTTTCTCATAGAAATCGACGATCACCGGGTTGAACGACTCGGGCTGCACCTCCAGGCCGATGGCGCGAGCGATCTCCAAACCGTGTTCGTAGAACCTGGCAAATTCGGAGTTCTTCAGGTACTTGTCGAGCTTGCGTTTGCTGAGCTTGTTTCTGCTCCCCGTCTCGGCCACGAAGGGCAAATGGGCATATCGAGGAGACTCCCAGCCCAAGCTTTCGGTGATGAAGATATGTCGGGGGGTGTTGGAGAGGTGTTCCTCGGCACGGATGACGTGAGAGATCTCCATGAAGTGATCGTCTACGGCGCTGGCCAGGTGATAGAGACAGCTGCCGTCCGCTCGTTGGATGACGTGATCCTGCTCTCGAGCCCACTCGAATTCGACCTCACCCCGGATCAGATCGACGAACCGGCAGGCTCCCTCCCGGGGCATCTTGAGGCGGACAACCGAGGTGCGACCCTCCGCTTCGAAGCGCTGGGCTTCTTCTGCGGTCGCGGCCATCCAACGGCGGCTGTAGATGAAACGCTGTTTCTCTGCCTGCGCCTGCTGTCGTTCCGCTTCGAGATCCTCCGCCGTCGCGTAGTCTCGATAGGCATGACCCGACCGCAAGCAGATTCGCGACGGCCTGGCTGTAGATCTCCTGGCGCTGCGACTGGAAGTAGGGTCCGTAGTCCCCGCCGACTTCGGGGCCTTCGTCCCAGTCGATCCCGAGCCAGCGGAAGCCTTCGAGAATGGGTTGCAGGGCCTCCTCGACGATTGCGTTGCTGATCGGTGTCGTCGATGCGCAGGATGAATTTGCCCTGGTGATGACGCGAGAACAGCCAGTTGAACAGCGCTGTGCGGACGCCTCCGATGTGCAGGAAACCGGTGGGGCTGGGGGCGAAACGGGTTCTGACCATGGTTGCGATCAGGCCTCGATCAGTCGCCGAGCCCGTCGCACGACGTTGTCGACGGTAAAGCCGTATTTGTTGGCGAGGTCCTTGTAGGGCGCCGAGCCACCGAAGCCATCGATACCCAGAATGTCACCCGCGCCGCCGGTGTAGCGCTCCCAGCCGAGTGAGACTCCGGCTTCCACAGCCAGGCGCCGCGAGATCGAGCGGGGCAGGACCGACTGACGGTACTCTTCGGATCTGGGCCTCGAAGAGCTCCCAGGACGGCAGGCTGACGACGCGGACGGCGATCTGGGCGTCGGCGAGCTGCTGTTGCGCCGCCACGCAAAGCGCGACCTCGGAACCCGAGGCGATGAGGATCGCCTGCGGATCACCGTCGGCGGATCGCTCAGGACGTAACCGCCGCGCGCGACGCCCGCGCTCGCCTTCTCCGCCGTGCCGGCGAGAATCGGCAGGCTCTGGCGACTCAAGGCGAGGGCTGTCGGGCCCCCCAGCCGCTCGATGGCGACTCTCCAGGCAGCCACGGTTTCGTTGGCATCGGCCGGTCGGATCGTCGTCAGACCCGGGATGGAACGCAGGGAAAGCAGCTGACTGATGGGCTGGTGGGTCGGGCCGTCCTCGCCGAGAAAGATGGAGTCGTGGGTGAAGACGTACTTGACCGGCAGGCCCATCAGGGCCGCCAATCGGATTGCCGGGCGCATGTAGTCCGAGAAGATCAAGAACGTGCCGCCGTAGGGCAACAGGAGCCCAGACAGCGCCATGCCGTTCAGGATCGAGCCCATGGCGTGCTCGCGCACGCCGAAGAAGAAGTTGCGACCACCCGGGACGCGGCTCGATTGATCGGGATAGCCCTTGATGTAGGTGTTGTTGGAGGGCGCCAGATCGGCCGAGCCGCCCACCAGCTGGGGCAGGCTGGGGCCGATGGCGTTGAGCACGGCTCCGGAAGCCTTACGCGTCGCCATGGAACCATCCTCGGGGGTGTAGGTCGGCAGAGCTGTCGTCCCACTCGGCGGGCAGCTCACCGGCGAGTCGCTGCTGCAGCTCATCGGCCAGATCTGGGTGTGCCTCCTGGTACCTCTCGAACATCGCCTGCCATTCCCGTCTTCGCAGCGGCGCCTCGTTGGGCTCCGGCCGAAAGGCCTCCCGAGTCTCGTCTGGGATGTGAAAGGTCGGCTCCGTGGGCCATCCCAGGGCCTCCTTGGTCAGCTGAATCTCGTCCTTCCCGAGAGGCGAACCGTGGGAGGCCGCGGTGTCCTGCTTGTTGGGACTGCCGTAGCCGATGTGGGTGCGGACGGCGATCAAGGAGGGCTCGAGATACTTCCGCTCGCGCCGTCTCGTAATGCCGGGTCGAGCTCTTCCGGATCGTTGCCGTCTTCGACGCGCTAGGACGTGCCACCCGTAGGCGGTGTATCGCTGTGGGACGTCCTCGGAGAAGGAAAGCGAGGTCGGACCGTCGATGGAGATGCCGTTGTCGTCGTAGGCGACGATCAGATTTCCCAGTCCCAGGTGACCCGCCAAGCGACGAGGCCTCAGAGGCCACGCCTTCCATGATGTCGCCATCGCTGGCGAAGACCCAGATATGGTGGTCGAAGAGGGGGAAGCCGTCGCGGTTGAACTGGTCGGCGAGCAAGCGTTCGGCAATGGCCATACCCACGGCGTTACCGATGCCCTGACCAAGCGGACCGGTGGTGGTCTCGACGCCGAACTCCAGGTCGTACTCTGGGTGGCCCGGGTGTCTTGGAGTCCAATTGTCGAAAGCTCTGCAGATCTTCCATCGACAGGTCGTAGCCGCTGAGGTGCAGCAGGGAGTAGAGCAGGGCCGAGGCGTGGCCGCAGGAGAGGACGAAACGATCTCGATTGGGCCATCGCGGGTCCTGTGGATCGTGGCGAAGAAAGCGCGTCCACAGTGTGTAGGCCATGGCGGCCTGCCCCATGGGGGCTCCCGGATGTCCGGAGTTGGCCTTTTCGACCATGTCCACGGCCAGAAAGCGGATGGTGTTGATGGCCAGTTGGTCAAGGTCTTTCGCAGCCTCAGGGCTCATGATTTCGCCTCGCTCGAGGTAGTTTCGAGATTGTGAAGGATCGGCCCCAGCCAGGGGCGGCAAAAGCATAGCCGGATTGAAGGCGTCTGCCAAATTGTGAGTTGTCTGAATCCGGTCTTTGACTCGGGGAGGTGGAAGTCCCTACAATCGGTGGTCCTGCAACGACCGCGGAGAGGTGCTGGAGTGGTCGAACAGGGCTGCCTGCTAAGCAGTTGTCCGGGGCGACCTGGACCGAGGGTTCGAATCCCTCCCTCTCCGCCAATACTTCCCTACCGCCCAGCGATGAAGCGATGGAACCCTGAAGCGGCCGGTCTCTGCACCGGCCGGGGTTATGATCGCCGCTCATGGAGGGCTCGTGAACAGAGCGTCGCTGGCGAGATGGCTTGCAGTCTTGCCGCAGCTTCTGGCGCTCAAGGGCTGGCCTGTCGCCAACGACTTCGTCAAGGATGTGCCGACGCCTGTCTTCAAAGAGTCGTTTCTGGAACGACATCGGATCGAGACTATCGACAGCTATGGCACGATGACCGTCAGCCTGCCGGAAGAAGGACCGATCGTGGCGGACGACGAGATGATCGAACGCTTGCGAGCGCTGGGATACCTCGACTAGAGGCCAGGCTCTTCGGTCTCTTCGCTGCGCACCGTCAAGACCGGGCAGTCGGCTCGCTGCACCACCCGCTCTGCGGTGCTTCCCAACACGAGATGGGCCAGGCCCGTGCGGCCATGGGTTCCCATGGCGATGAGGTCGGCACCGGCAGCTTCGGCCTCTCCCAGGATGACTTCCGGAGGAAAGCCCTCTCTGGCAAGAGTCTCCACTTGGAAGCCCTGCTGCTTGATCTCGTCAGCCAGGGTTGTCAGGCGTTCCTCGGCGGCACCCTGCACGTCTCGGAAGTAGTCGAGGGAGGTGGGGATCGTGCCGTATGCCGTGTACTCGTAGGGCAGATGGTAGACGTGTAAGAGAACGACTCTGGTACTGCTTTGCCTGCCCAGCAGGTTCAGTGCTGCAAAGTAGGCTGTCTCTGCGTCCTTGGAGAAATCCGTGGGAACCAAGATGGTGTCGAGGGGGCGGTGCTTGTCGGCGTCCCCTGGGTGTACGGTGAGCACAGGACACTGGGCGTGCTGCACAACTCGCTCGGCGGTGCTTCCCAGAAGCAGATGACGCAGACCGGAAAGGCCACGAGTACCGATGACGACCAGGTCGGCGTCCTGTTGACTGGCGGTTTCCAGGATCACCTGGGAAGGGACTCCCAGCTTGAGTTCTGCGGAGACCTCGACGCCCTTCTCACGCACCTGGTGGTGATCTCATTGAGCCGTCCAGAGGCGGCTTCCTGCAGGGCTTCGGTGAAATCAGGTGGCGAAGGGACAAAGTCTGTGGCGCGACTGGGAACCAACAAGGCGTGAACGAGATCGATGCTCGCATCATGGGCCAGCGCCAACTCGATCGCCCAATCCACACCGGCCCTGGCGGTGCTGGAAAAATCCGTTGCCGCGAGAATTCTCTGGAGCTTTCTTTTCGGGATCATCGTCACGGAACTGTTCCCCTTTCTCGGCCGTCCTACCTCTGAGTACCAGTATAAACGGAAGGTCGTCGGGTCGCTCAGGTGGATTGACGGGCCAAGGCGGTTGCTGCTAGCCTCTGCCGTCCGTTGGGAGGTCGTTCAATGGTAGGACACGCGGCTCTGGACCGTGGAATCGGGGTTCGAATCCCTGCCTCCCAGCCAGTTGTTCCCCCTACCCAGCCAGCAGTGAAGCCTTGACACCGCGAAGAGAGAAGGCGAGGGATTCGAGCCCCTCGCGTGGGCGTGACGTCCCTGTGTTAGATTTCTGACCTCGTCATGTTGCCCAAGAAAGCCACGCGCGAAGAGGTCCTGGAACAGCTCGAGGAGAAGGGTGGGTTGCGGCCGGGGGTCGTCGACGAAGTGCACCGAGCCACCGGCGTGCCGGCAGCCGACGTCTATGGCGTGGCGACCTTCTACCATCTTCTGGCGGATCCGGAGGCCGGAATCAGGGTCTGCCAGGGTCTGTCCTGCAAGCTGGCCGGCTGTGACACGCTGATGGCGGAGTTGCGGGAGCAGAACCGGAAAGCCACATTCTCCTCGTGTCTGGGGCGCTGTGATCTCGCTCCGGCCTCATGGGACCCCGAGGCAGATCCGGCGACGCCACATCCCGCGTTCACACCTTCCAGCCCCGACCTGGCCCTCGATCTTCTGGCCCCCGATTTCGATGCCTACGAGGGGCTCGAAACAGCTCGCGAGAGGGGATCCGATTGGGTGGTGGACGAGTTGGCGGCAGCGGAGCTCACCGGCCGCGGTGGCGCCGGCTTCCCGGCCCATGTCAAGTGGCGGGCCATCCGTCAACAAGCGGAAACCGAACGCTACATCGTGCTCAATGCCGACGAGGGTGAGCCCGGGACCTTCAAGGATCGCGAGGTGATCCTGCGTCGTCCCCATCTGGTGGTCGAGGGGTTGGCCATCGCTGCGCACTGCCTCGAGGCCCAGGATATCTACGCCTACGTGCGAGGCGAGTTCGGTCAGGTGAAGGCCGCTTTGCGAGACGCCCTCGAAGCAGTCTCGTGGACGGGGTCTGATCGATCCAGCCGTACGCTGGCACTTCGTCGATGGGCACGGTGCCTACATCTGCGGTGAGGAGACGGCCCTGCTGGAAGCTCTGGAGGGCAAGCGAGGCATGCCGCGAATGAAACCGCCCTATCCGGTGGAGAAGGGCTTTCGGGACAAGCCGACGCTGATCCAGAATGTGGAATCGATCGCCTGCCTGCCGTCCATCCTGAGGCGGGGCGGGGAGTGGTTCAAGAATCTGGGAGCCACCGAAGCGGGTACCAAGCTCTACTGTCTTTCAGGTCATGTCGGGCGTCCGGGCGTCTACGAAGCTCCCATGGGGACCACCATGCGACAGCTGCTCGACATGGCGGGCGGCGTCGTCGGCACTCTCAAGGCCTTCTCTCCGGGCGGTGCTTCGAGCGGCTTCCTGCCGGCCGACAAGGTCGATCTGCCGATGGACTTCAAGTCCCTGCGGGAGGCGGGCAGCATGTTGGGCTCGGCAGGCGTCGTGGTGCTGAACGACACCGTGGATATGGTGGAGGCGGCCTTGACCCAGATGGTCTTCTTCGAGGACGAATCGTGTGGCCAGTGCTCACCCTGTCGCATCGGCACCCAGATCCTCAGACAGGCCCTGGAGCGCCACCGAGCAGGCGACCAGGGAGCTTTGTCGTACGTACAAGACGTTACCTGGGGCATGCGAGAAGCCAGTATCTGTGGCCTGGGTCAGGCGGCGTCGATGCCGCTGGACAGCGCCATGAAGTACTTTCCCGAGGAATTCGGTCTCGACGGGGCGCAAGCGGATGAGTGAGAGCAAGTTCGTCGTCATCGATGGCAACGAGGTACCCTTCCAGAACGGGGAGACCATCCTCGACGCGGCCCGGAAAGCAGACGTCGAGATCCCCACGCTCTGTCACGACGACCGGTTGACACCTGCAGGCGCCTGCCGTATCTGTCTGGTCGAGGTCGACGGCGTCAATCTGATGCAGCCGGCCTGTCATACCCAGGTGGCTCCTGGCATGGTGGTTCGGACGCAGACTCCGCGGGTGGATCGCAATCGACAGTTCATCCTCTCCTTGCACCTGGCGGATACGGTGCAGGACCGAGAAGCCGCGGAAGACAACAATCCCTCCAGGTTGTTCGAGCTGGCCGATACCTACGGCACCGCTGGCGAATGGGACCCCGTGCCGAGTCCCAGCGCGAGAGCCGTCCCCACGACACCAACCCGTTTATCGAGTTTCGGGCGGATCGCTGTATCGCCTGCTCGCTGTGCACTCGCTACTGCGACGAGGTCGAGGCGGTCAGCGCCATCACCCTGGCGCACCGGGGCGCTCGCACGACGATCTCCACCGCCGATCTGCAGTCGCTGACCGACACGACCTGCGAGCTCTGCGGCGGGTGTGTGGACGTCTGTCCGACGGGTGCCATGACCGAGAAGCAGGCGCTGATCTACGGCAAGCCGGAGAGCGATCTCGAGAAGGTGCGGACGACCTGCAACTTCTGTGGCGTCGGTTGCCAGATCGATCTCAATGTCGACCGGGAAGCCGACCACGTGGTCAAGGTCACCAGCCCGCCACCAGGAACCACCGTCAACGACGGCAATCTGTGCGTCAAGGGTCGCTTCGCCAATGACTTCATCCATCACGAGGATCGACTGACGGAGCCACTGGTGCGGGATGAGGACGGGAACTTGCGGCCGGCTACCTGGGAGGAAGCCCTGGATCGGGTTGCCAAGGGCTCTGACGGCGTGTTCGCGAGAGCCACGGTAACGACTCGCTCGCCTTTATCAGCTCGAGTCGGTGTACCGGTGAAGAGAACTACCTGATGCAGAAGATGGCGCGGGCGGCGTTTCAGACGCACAATGTCCATCAATGCGCCGCTACGTGACACGCTCCCACGGTCGCCGGTCTGGTGACCACGTTCGGAGCCGGGGCCATGACCAACTCGATCCCTGAGATTCGAGACGCCGATTTTCTCTACGTCACGGGATCCAACACCACCGAAGCCCACCCGATCATCGCCATGGAGATGAAGCAGGCGGTCCGCCGGGGCGCCAAGCTGGCGGTGGCCGATCCGCGGGCGATCTGGCTGACCGAGATCGCCGACTGGCATCTGCAGCTCAATCCCGGGTACCGATGTCTGGCTGCTGAATGCCATCGCTCACGTGATCGTGACCGAGGGCCTGGAGGACAAGGAGTTCATCGCCGACAACACCGAGAACTGGGAAGCGGTGCGGGAAACCGTTCTGCGGTATTCACCAGAGGAGGCGGAGAAGGTCACCGGCGTTCCGGCCGAGTTGATCCGGGAAGTGGCACGAGCCTATGCCACGACCAAGAAGGCCGGTGTCTACTACACGCTGGGAATCACCGAGCACACCTGTGGCACCGACAACGTCTACGCCCTCTCCAATCTGGTCATGATGACCGGTCATCTGGGGAAGCGCTCGGCCGGGATGAACCCGCTGCGGGGCCAGAACAACGTGCAAGGAGCCAACGATTCCGGCGCCACGCCGGTCTTCTATCCCGGCTATCAGAAGGCCGACGATCCGGACGTTCGAGCCAAGTTCGCCGACGCCTGGGGAGTGGCGCAGAGCGAGACCGAGGGTCTCAATCTCAACGTCATGATGAAGGCCATGGCCGATGGTCGGATTCGCGGTCTCTATCTCATGGGCGAGGACATCGTCATCTCCGAGCCCAATGTCTGCCGGGTCGAGGAGGCCATGAACGAGCTCGACTTCGTGGTGGTCCAGGACATCTTCTTCAACGAGAGCTGTCGGTACGCTCGACGTGGTGCTGCCCGCGGCTTGCTTTGCCGAGAAGGACGGCGTGTTCACCAATTCGGATCGGCGTGTCCAGAGAGTGCGCAAGGCCGTGGAGCCGCCGGGCCAGGCCCGAGCCGATTGGCAGATCCTCCTGGAGGTGATGAAACGAGTCGGTTACGAGCAGCCCGACTACTCGGGTCCCGGCGAGATCTACGCCGAGATGGCCTCGCTGTCGCCCAAGTTCGCCGGCATCTCGTACGAGCGCATCGGAACGAGAGGGTGGCCTGCAGTGGCCGGTGACCAGTGCCGAGGCACCGAGTACCGAGTACTTGCACAAGGGCGGGGTCCTGAGGGGCAAGGGCCTTTTTCAACCGGTGGACTATCAGCCCACCGTTCGAGCTGGCGGATCCGGAGTATCCGTTGGTGCTGTCGACCGGCCGCACGCTCTATCACTACAACGCCGCGACCCAGACTCGTCGCAACGAGGGTTTGCAGCGCCAAGCAGCCAGAGGCCTTTGTCGAGGTCCACCCTCGTGATGCGCGCAAGCTGGCGTATCGAGGACGGCCAACTGGTGGAGGTGGTCAGCCGTCGGGGTCGGGTCCGGTGCCGGGCCATGATCAGCCGGCAGGTGCGCCGGGGCGTGATCTGGATGCCCTTCCACTTTCCCGAGAGCCGGACGAACTACCTGACCACCGATGCTGGCGACAAGGTCACCGGCACGGGCGAATACAAGGTCTGCGCAGCGCGCATCGAGCCGGTCTCCGACAGCCAACCACAGAAGGTCTTTCCCGGAGCCTACGCTTCAGTCTGAGCTCGGAGTCCGTTTTCGAGCTGTTTGCCTGCCCCTCCCGGTATGGTGTAGATTTGTTTCGGAATTTTGGATCTTGTTATCCGATATTTTGAATCAAGAGAGCTCTGAGGCGGCAGAGAAGCAGTCAATTATTGAGTTTTCTGTGACATCGGAGCCTGGCCTCGGTCTTGCAAGCTGAGGAGATGAGTCGAGAGACAGGCGTGCCATTGTCGGGGGAAGACAGGGGACTTCGCTGTCGCAGACTCGACGGAGAAGTTCTCAGAGGAGCTGTTCCGATGATTCACAGCGTTGCCACCAAGTACGCGATTCGGGCTGTTTGCCACATCGCGCATCTACAGCCGGGAGCAAGGGCTCAGGTCAAGGAGATCTCCGAGGCCCTCGATATTCCACCGGCGTTTCTGTCCAAAATCCTGCAGGACCTGGCCAGGAAAGGCATCCTCGTTTCTGCGAAGGGTCCCGGGGGAGGCTTCCAGCTCAATTGTTCGCCTTCGGAGACCAGTCTTTACACACTCGTGCAAGCTGTAGAGGGTCCGATGGTCGAAGGGGACTGCATTCTCGGTCTGAGTCTCTGTGCCGATGACACCAAGTGCCCGATCCACGATACCTGGAAGGACATCCAGGAGGCCTTCCGCGGGCGGATGCAATCGACATCGATCATGGATGTGGTGGAGGCGGACAGAAGGAAGCGGGATGCTCTGATGCAGGGACCTTTTGTGGCCCTGGGCAGAGGCCTGTAGAGATTTTCCCCGAAAACGGATAAATGGAACCGATTCTCTTGAAAGGGCTGAGGGTCACTGTCGCGTGCATGGCGGCCATCTCTATTGGATCCACGTTGCTCTCGGCCGACAAGGCGCTGATCGCAACGGTGGCGGAGGGGCAGCCCACCGACTCTTCGTGGACCTGTTCTGCTGCAGGAGCCGCATTGTGGTGGAGCGGGACCGGAGCAGTCGGTGGCTGACGACTTCGTCGCCGCGTGCGATCCGGCTTTCGATTTCGCGGGCCGCACGCTGTACTTCTCGGGTCGTCGGACGGGTACCAAGGGGTTTCGTATCTGGGCTGTCGACTGGCCACGAACGAGATTTCGGCGGTGACTCCCGAGGGGCTCGAGGCTCGGCTCCCCTTCGCTCTGCCGAATGGCTCCATCGCCTTTGTCAGCGACGGCGATCTCTATCGCCAGGATGGGGAGTCGGCGCGGGTCGAACAACTCACGTTTACCCGGGGTCACCTGCAATCGGCCGAGCTGCTGCCGGACGGACGGATCTTGTATCTCGACCGCTCGACGCCGAGCGGGCGCCTTTTCACGATGCTTCCCGACGGCACCTGGTTCACACTCTGGCCGGGGCTGGGCGACGTTTCCGTGCGAGATTTCACGATCCTCGACAGAGGATCGTCTTCTGGTCCTCGGCGCGGCCGAAGATCTCTGGTTGGTGTCGATCGCTGATCCTTTTGCGACCCGAGAAACGGTCTCGGTCGATCTCGGGGGTGCAATCCAGGGCCTCTACCGAGGTGACGAGAGTGGAGCCTTTCTGGTGGCCGAGATGGGCGGCAAGTCGGAGGGCCTCTCGACCCGCGTCGCTGCCCTGCGATTCGAGCCCGAGCCACGGCTTTCGGACCTCGCGCTCTTCGATGACAAGACCGTGATCGCAGTCGAAGCCGCAAGCCCCGCCCTCAGATCCGACCTCTTGCCGAGCATCGTGAAACCTGAGATCGAGACCGGCTATCTCTTTGTCATCGATGTGGCCCGGACCGACGACCCAGAGTTGGTGGGGTTGAACCGAGAAGAGATAGCCGAGCTGAGGATCTACCGATTGGAAGAGGGCGGCTCGAAGACGGCTTTGTTTGCTGTCGAACCGGCCAGTGATGGCTCTGTGTATGTCGAGGCACCGGCCGATACTCCCTTGACGCTGGAGATGGTCGATCGACAAGGGGCTGTGCTCGCCAGCACCCGGACCCCGATCTGGATTCGACCCAATGAACGTCGAGGATGTATCGGTTGTCACGTGAGTCCCGCCTATGCGCCTCCCAACATCCGGCCCGAGGCTCTCGTCCAGGAGCCGCACCGTCTGGAGTCGGACGGGGAGGTGTCGCCATGAGAGCACTCATGCCGAGAGCGCAGACCCTGGCGCTGGTGATCCTGTCAGGAGTTGCCATCCCGATGATGGCGGCGAATACCGATCAGTTCATCGACGTTCTCGATGGCTCGGGTGTGGATTTTGTCCACAGCTTTGGCGATTCCGAGATGAGCAACCTTGTCGAGTCGAGCGGTTTTGGAATCTGCATCTTCGATTTTGATGGCGACGAGCTGCTGGATCTCTACTTTGTCAACGGCGCGACGCTGCAAGGGGTAAGCGATGCTGAGGCCCTCGGTCAGGCCGCCGAGCTCCACAACCGTTTGTATCGCAACCTGGGGCAGTGGAGGTTCGAGGACGTGACCGACTCTGCCGGGGTTGGAGATCCGAGCTTCGGCATGGGTTGTGTGGCCGGTGATCTGGACAATGACGGCGACAAAGATCTGATGGTCACCAACTTCGGGCCGGATCGCTGGTATCGAAACGAAGGGCGGCAGGACAGTGGGGCGGTGACATTCAGTGAGCAGACCCCAGTCGCTGTGGCGGCGGATTCGACCTGGAGCCTAGGGGTCACCCTGGCCGATTTCGACCGGGATGGTCTGCTCGATGTCTATACCGGCAAGTACGTGCAGTACGACCCCGACTACAAGGCCTTCTACGTCGCGAATCGATTCCCCGGCCCCCTTGCCTATCCCGGTGAGCAGGACCGTTTGTATCGCAACGAGGGCGATTGGCAATTCGCGGAGGTCACCGAGTCGGCCGGCATGTCCAACCCGGAAGGCCGCGCCATGGGTGTCGGGGCTTTCGACTACGACAGCGACGGGTGGATCGACCTCGTCGTGGCCAACGATGCGATGGCCAACTACTTCTATCGCAACCAGGGAGACGGGCGGTTCGAGGAATTGGCTCTGGTCTCGGGTCTGGCTTTTGGCGAAAACGGCGATGCCACCGCGGCCATGGGTATCGACTTCGCGGATTTCGACCGCGACGGACGGCTCGATCTGATCGTGCCGGATATGACCTACTTCGCGTTGTACCAGGCACAGACCGATGGCTTGTTCAGAGATGTGTCCCGCATCAAGGGGTTGGCCTCTGTCGCCGCTCAGTACGTCGGCTGGAGCGGTCATTTTCTGGACTTCGACAATGACGGTTTCGTCGATCTCTTCATCACCACGGGCGATCTGCATGATTGGGAGCCGATGGGAGATCTGATTCTCAAGGGAGCCGCGGACGGCCGGTTCGAGGATGTCGCCAGGGAGGCGGGTGCGTACTTCTTGGGCGAGACCATGGGCCGCGGTGCGGCGGTCGGCGATCTCGACAATGACGGCGATCTGGATGTCGTGTTGAACAGACTGGGCGATCGCCCGGTGCTGCTACGGAACCAATCGGCCGCTGAGCACCATTGGATCAGCTTGCAGCTTGTCGGGCAGTCGAGCAACCGGGATGCCGTCGGGGCCCGGGTAGCTCTCACCAGCGGCCAGGGAAACCAGGTCGCGATCGTCAAGGCCAGCTCGGGGTACCTGGGGTCGAGCGACCCCCGGGTCCACTTTGGCCTCGGCACCGATGCGCGCATCGACCGGGTTGAAATCCAATGGCCGAACGGCAGCGAGCAGATCCTCGAGGATTTGCAGGTCGACGAGTTCCGAGTCGTGGAGGAGCCGCGATGAGACGCATCGCGTGGGCCGCGTTCGTGCTGCTCCCATGGGTCCCCCAGACGACCTGGAGCTCTTCCGAACCGGTCTACAAGAGCCCGTTCGATCTGACGGTGAGCCCGGATGGCTCCATGCTCCTGGTGGCCTGCTCCGGATCCGACTCGGTAGTGGTGATGGATGCTCTCGAGGGGACCCTTCTCAGCGAGATTCCGGTAGGCGATTTCCCCACCTCGGTGCGCATCGATCCCGAGCGTGGGCTGGCGACGACAACGAACCGCGAGAGCGACTCGCTGTCGCTGATCGATCTCGAAGATCGGCAAGTGGTCGGCACGATCGATGTGGGCTGGGCCCCGATGGATCACGTGATCAATCGCCAGACGGGGCATGTCCTGGTGGCCAATAGCCGTTCGCGGGACATCTCTGTGGTGGATCTGGTGGCCGGCAGGGAGATCAAGCGACTGCGAGGCGGGGAAGGGCCGCGAGGCCTGGTTGTCAGTCCCGATGGGCAGTACATCTATCTGGCGAACCTGTTGCCGACCCCGCATCCACCCGAACAGCCACCGGTGCCCGAGGTGACGGTGATCGACGCCAAGCGAGAGGTGGTGATCGAGCGCCTCGGTCTCGAAGGGGCCAACCTGGTGTTCGGATTGGATGTGGCGCCCGATGGCACCGTGTTGTTGGCATTGAGTCGACCGAAGAACCTCCTTCCTCTGGTCCAGGTGGCTGGAGGCTGGACGATGACCAGCGGGCTGGGTGTCGTGCGCTGGCCGCGGAGTGAAGATCACCCAGAGGCGGTGGCTGCTCAAGTGATGCTCGACAGCGTGAACCGGCACTATGCCGAGCCGACGGATGTTGCGGTGGACCGTCTGGGCCAGCGAGCGGCGGTCACAGCAGCCGCGGCTGATGAGTTGGTGATCGTCGACCTCGACCGCATGGCAGCGGTCCTGGAGGGCGAGACCCAGAAATCTCTGGCCTTGCTGGGGGATCGTTTGGATCTGTCGCATCAGTTCCTTCTGGGGGTGGCACCGACTGGAGCGCGGCCGGTGGCGGTGGAGATGTCACCAGATGGTGCCAGGGCCTACACCGCCAACCGACTCGACGATTCAGTCAGCGTCATCGACATGAAATCCGGCAACACCTTGGAGACCTTCGAGCTCGGGGGACCCGGCTTGATTTCTCAGCTACGCCGGGGTGAGAGGCTGTTCTTCAACGCCGACCCGTCGTTCAATTCCCAGATCTCGTGCGGATCGTGCCACCCGGACGCCAATCAGGACGGCCTGATCTATGACATCTCACCGGATGGCCTGGGCAGGAACTACGTCGATACCCGCACGATGCTGGGAGTGGGGGGTACTGGACCCTTCAAGTGGTCGGGACTCAATCCCTCGCTGCATCGGCAGTGCGGGCCGCGAGCCGGGATGTTCATCAACCGGTCGGCTGGCTTCACGGCCGAGGAGCTCGATGACGTGGTGGCCTACATGTGGTCGCTCGGGGTACCCCGCAACCGTTACCTCGATCGAAGCGGCGAGCTGAATGAATTGCAGGCTTGGGGAAAGGAGATCTTCGAGCGCACGATCGACAACGACGGAGTCGAGATACCCCTCGAAATGCGATGCGACTTCTGCCACTCGGGGCCTCGTTTTACGAATCTCGAGTTGACCGACGTCGGCACGCGCAGCGAGTTGGACAAGACGGGGTTGCTGGACACCCCGAGTCTCAATCATCTGACGGAGACGGCCCCTTATCTGCACGACGGCAGGGCCATGAGCCTGGAAGAGCTGTGGACGGTCTTCAGTCCGGAGGACACCCATGGCCGCGCTCTGGATCTGTCGAAAGACGAACTCAATGCATTGGTCGAGTATTTGAAGTGTCTATGAGGATTGGCATCGTGATGGCAAAGATCTGGCGACGATCCGGCATGATTCTGGCGCTCGTCCTGGTTGTCGGAGGGTCAGCGGCAGTGGCCGACGAGGCCCTGGAGACCTCGGTTATACCGAGATTCGAGACCTGGACGACCTTCACTGTGGAAGACGGCCTGCCCAGCGACAAGGTGTTTGCCTTGGCGATCGAACCGGACCGCCTTTGGGTCGGCACGGAGGACGGTCTGGCTCTGTTCGAGGAAGGACAGTGGACGCAGTTCGGCACCGAAGATGGACTGGTCTACCCGGTGGTCACCGATCTGGCGGTCGAGCCCGAGACCGGTGACCTGTGGATTGGCACCTTTGGGGGCTTGAGCCGGCTCTCCGGCGGCCGCTTCGACAACTTCACCCAACTCGACAGCGGCCTGGTCAACGATGTGGTCTATGCCGTTGCGGCGCAGGGACATCGCGTTTGGGCGGCGACGGCAGCGGGTACAAGCGCCTACGACTCCTGGAAGGACGAGTGGGAGATCTTTACCAATCGCAACGCCCCAATGCACGAGATCTGGTGCTATGGCCTATCGGTGGCGGAGGGCAAGGTCTCGTTGGCGGTGTGGGGGGGCGGCGTCTTGCAGTTCGACATCGAGACGGAGCGCTGGCGTGAGCATCGGGACCCCGATCACGAGATGGAGATCGATCTGCTGCCGGATGATGGCCTGGTCAGCGATGTCGTGGCCTCGGTTGCCCACGGGGACGGGATCCTTTGGGCCGGTACCTATTTCGGTGCCAATCGTTACGACGGCCGACGCTGGCGGAGCTATTCAAAAGAGGATTCGGGTCTGGCCAGCAACTTCATCAACAGAGTGGTCGCCGAAGGCACGACCGCGTGGTTTGGGACCGACGAGGGCTTGAGCCACTTCGATGGCGAGATCTGGACGACCTACAGCACTGCGGATGAAGAACCAGGGAAAGGTCTCATCACCGTTCGACAGGGTGAGTCCGAACGAATCACCACCACCGAAACAGCAATCGCTCACAATTTCGTGCTCGCGGTCGCCCGTCGAGATCAGGAGATCTGGGTGGGGACGGAGAAGGGCCTGAGCCTTGGCCTGCCCCAACCGCGATCTGCCGATCAGGGGCCCGAGCACGACCACCAAGGAGGCAATCGAAAATGACCGTCAAAGAAACACCAGGCCAGGACACTCTGACCCGGTTTGCCAAGACACAGGTGAAGGAAGAGAGGGCTCTGAACGAGGCCTACGATTACGAAACCCCCGTTCCTTTCACGCGCGGCATGCGAGTCGAGCTACCGGGCTATTCGCTGATCCTCATCAGTGGCACCGCCAGCGTGGATGAAGAGGGCAGATCCATTCACGTGGGGGATATCAAAGCGCAGTCCTGGCGTACCTTCGAGAACATTGAAGCGCTTCTCGCCAGCGAAGGGGCCGATTGGCACGATGTCGTGCGGACGACCTGCTATCTGCGCGACATGTCACGCGACTACGAGCCGTTCAACGAGATCCGCCACGGCTTCTATCTGGATCGGGAGCTCGAGCCGTTTCCTGCCAGTACGGGAATACAGGTCACCCTCTGCCGTGAAGATCTGTTGGTGGAGATCGAGGCCATGGCGATCGTGCCCTCGGATCGGAGAAAGAAGTGAGGTCGATGGCTGCCGCCAGAGGGATCGTGGCAGCCCTGGTCGGGCTCATTTCGGTGAGCCTCTGGGCCGGGGAGGCAAAGGACGAAACCGAGGTGCCGTATGCCAACACCCCGGAGATCTTTGCTCCCTACAGCGACTTCGGACAGGTGCACCGGAACCTTTTTCCGGAGCCCCTGCCCTTTCTTGGGACCGGGGCCGACGAGCCCGAGCCCGAAGGGATGAACGAGGTCCGAATCGGTCTCCTTGTGCCCGCTGAAGGGACTCCTGACTGGCTCGAAGGTCGTGGAATGCAGATGGGTATCGAGCTGGCTGTAGAGGAGGTCAACGCTGCTGGCGGCGTGAAGGGCCGACCGATCCGACTCCTGGAGCACGAAGACCTGCCTGTGTGGGGGGCGTCGAGCAACACCATCGTGCAGATGGCCTACGAGGAGAAGGTCTGGGCGATCGTCGGTTCGGTGGGCGGGGATTCGAGCCACATCGCCATTCGAGTCGCATTGAAGGCCAAGGTGCCCGTGATGAACACGGCCACTTCGGATCCCACCTTTACAGAGACCGGGATCCCCTGGGCCTTCCGCTGCGTGGCCGACGACCGGCAGCAAAGCTATGCCCTGGCCAGACTCATGTTCGTCGAGGAGAACCTCGAGCGCGTCGTGATCTTCCGGTCCAACGACCGCTATGGACGCTTTGGAGTCGGTGAGCTGCGGGATGCGGCCCGGCGGGTAGGCAAGCCCATTGTGGCGGAGGTCCAGTGGCGTACTGAGCGCGAGGACTTTACACCCCTGGTCGAAAGAGTGCTGCGAGCCAAGCCCGATGGAATCGTCCTCTGGGGCGGTCCGGTGGGTGCCGCCAAGGCGCTGCGTCTCTTGCGGGAATCGGGCAGCCAGGTGCCGGTCTTCGGTCCGGCCCGACTGGGTTTCGACCGCTTTCTCGAGGAGGCGGGAGAGGCCGCCGAAGGTGTGGTCGTGGCGACGACACTCGACCCGAGCTCGACGCAACCCCGATGGCGGGAGTTTCAGCAGCGGTTTCTGGCGAGGTTCGGAGAGCTGCCGGACGCGCCGGCGGCCCACGGCTATGACGGGATGAGAATGCTGATCGAGGCGATCGGCAGGGCCGGACTCAATCGGGTGCGAATTCGCAACGAGCTGGCAGCGGTCCGCAAGTACGAGGGAGTCTCTGGGCCGATTCTCTTCGACAACACCTTCAATGACGTCGGCGCTGTCTATCTGGGCAGAGTCGAGAACGGCGAGTTCGTGTTCCGAAAGTCGGCCCCCATAGAGGTCGATGAGACCACCCGAGTCATAGGACTTCTTCGACCGCTGGAAGGCGAAGGAGTAGCCTTGGGTGCTGCAGTGGAAGAGGGGGTTCGTCAGGCTTTGGCCGAGAGCCGGCGCCCCATGGTTCTGGAGGTGGAGGGGACTCGCGGGGCCTGGTCGACGGTGGGTGAGGCCGCCCGCGATCTAATTGCTGACCGGCATGCCGTCGGCTTGATCACGGCGCTGGATCCAGCGGGTGCCCATGTGGCGGCACAGGTCGCGACCAAGCTCCGTCGGCCCATTGCCGTGGCCGGCAAGAGTCCGGCACTGCTGGCCCACACCGGTGTGCCCTGGATTCTGACCCCTGAGTTAGAGGATGAGAACGTGGAAGAGGTCCGTGTCACCGGGCTCGATTCTCCTTTCACCGCCGAGCGCAGTCTGGCGGTGAGATCTGGATACCTGGCTACATGGCGTTTGCTCGAGCAGCTGGACCCTAGGGAGTGAGGTAAGACAATGTTGATGATACTGAAATCGGATTCGACCCGTCAGGACCATGAGCGGATTATAGAACGGGTGCAGCGAGCCGGTGGCAGCGCCGAGCTGCATACGCCGAAGGAATCGGTCATCGTCATCAATGGGTGTGCGCCCAGTCTGGTCGATGAGATCGGTTCCCTTCCCGGAGTCGCCTCGGTGCGGAGGAACGCCGACGGTCAATGGCTCACCTCGCGCGAGAAACAGCCGGAGGACACGGTAGTGGAGATTCGTGGGTGCCGTATCGGAGGCGCCTCTCCACCTGTGCTCATGGCGGGTCCCTGTGCGGTGGAATCCAGGGATCAGCTCTTCCAGATCGCGAAGCACGTGAAAGAAGCCGGCGCCAACTTCTTGCGCGGGGGTGCCTTCAAGCCAAGAACCAGTCCGTACTCGTTTCAGGGTCTTGGAGAGGCCGGGTTGGAGCTTCTGTGCGAGGTCAGAGAGCGGTTCGACCTGAGGATCGTGACCGAGCTCAGAGACGTCAGCGCGATCGATCTCTTTCTGAAGCACCAGATCGACATGGTCCAGATCGGTGCCCGCAACATGCAGAACTACGAGATGCTGAGATTGGTGGGAAAGTCCGGTTTGCCAGTACTGCTCAAGAGAAACCCTGCCTGCGGTGTCACCGAGTGGTTGCAGGCGGCAGAGTACATTCTGCTGGAAGGAAACTCTCAGGTCGTGCTCTGCGAGCGCGGGGTGACAGCAGCCCGTGGCTCACAGACTCGTTATCTCCTGGATCTGGCTGCTGTGCCGATCGTCAAGGAGAGATCGCATCTACCGGTTATCGTCGATCCGTCCCACGCCAGCGGCGACCGCCGGTGGGTGCCTGCACTGGCACAAGCCGCCATCGCCGCGGGAGCTTCGGGGCTCCTGATCGAGGTCCATCATGCGGCGGAGCAGGCTCTTTGCGATGGTCCCCAGAGCATCAGTCCTACGACCCTGAAGGAGCTGGTGGCGAAGCTCGAGTTGCATGCCTACTCGGTCAAGAGGACGTCGGCCTGGGCGCCGGGAAACCTGCGCTTGATCGAGTCCCGTTCCTGAGAGCGAGGTCGCGCTCGCTCTCCCCATTCCGAGGCTCCTCTCCGACCGCTAAGGTGCCTCGCTGACCGGTGGAAAGGCAGCCACCGCCAGTGGCGGGACCCCAGCGCTATCCATCTGGGCGTTGAGCTCGGGAATCGATTCGTTGAAATAGCGCTGCAGCTCCGCCATCTTCTCCTCGTATTCGGACCTCAACTCCTCAAGGAGATCCAGCTGCGCCTGAGTGGGTGCCGCGAACTGATTGTCCACATTGCCGAAGAGGTTGCCGATCTGGTCGGCCAGGCGAGGGCCTTGGCTCCAGAATGGCTTGCCATCGGCGCGGGTCAAGGAGTCCATCAACGCCTCGCTCGCTTCGTCATGGGCTTTCCAGGCTTGCTCGACCTCGCTTGGGAGCTCGAGCTCGAGGAGATCCAGGGTCTCCCGTCGGGCCTTCAGCTGCTCGACAACGACATCCAGGCCCCTGAGTCCCGCATTCAGATCCGATTGCATATCGCGCAGCTCTCCGGCGACCCGAAACTGGGTCTCCAGATCGGCGGTCGTGACCTCGACCAGGGGATCGATATCGACCTCGACCTGCTGTTCGTAGACCTCGCTGTCGAGAGTCAGTCGTACCGTATAGGATACCCGGGAGAACCATGGGGCCTCTGGGTCCGCCCCGGAATTCGATGAAGGCCGGATCCGGGGGGCGACGCTGAAAAGCAGGATCCATGCTCAGATCCCAGGCCACGCGATTGAGACCGGCTTCCTTGCCCAGTTCTTCGCTGTCCAGAGTGCGAATGACGGTGCTCTTGGAGTCGAGGATCTCGATCTTGAGACGCTCCTCCTGTTTCTCGAGGGACTCCTCGGCGGCCTCGGTCTCCTCCTTGCCTCGGTCTCCTCGGCCCCGGAGGGGCGTCCAGCTTCTCGGCCAGGTAGTAGGTGATCAGGGCTCCCGACGGCGGATTGGGTGCCTTGTGGGATTTGTCGCCGAGACCGTAGCGGGTGAACCGGGTCGGAAAGCGCAGTGATTTTCGCACTGGGAAAAGGTGGGCTGCCGCCTCCATCAAGTCCTCGGTCCACTGTTGCAGAGGCGTGGCATCGTCGAAAATCCACAGCGCTCGGCCATGGGTCCCGAGAATGAGATCGTTCTCGCGTGGATGAATCAAGATGTCGTGAACCGACACCGTGGGGAGATTCTTCAAATGGTGGCGGTGCCACTGGCGACCACCATCATAGGTGGCATAGAGACCGAGCTCGGTACCCACCCAGAGCAGGCGGGGGTTCCGAGGATCCTCCCGCAAAGCCCAGATCCATGCGGACTCGGGGATTCCCTCTGTGCTGACGCGGCGCCAAGTCTGCCCGTAATCTTCAGTCTTGAACAAGTGGGGGCGCAGATCATCGAACATGTGCCGATCGAAACTGGCAAAGGCGGTGCCCGCCGCGGTTCGCGACGGCTCGATATGGGAGACCGGTGAGAACTCGGGTACGCCGGGGAGGTTGCCGATCAGGTTGGTCCAATTGGCGCCGGCGTCGCGCGAGATCTGCAGGTTGCCGTCGTCGGTTCCCACCCAGAGCAGGCCCTGTTCGACGGGGGACTCGGCGAAGCTGATGATGGTGCAGTGGTACTCGGCAGTGGTGTTCTCTTTCCAGGCGGGCCCGCCGGCCTCGCCCTGCTTGTCCGGATCATCGGTGGTGAGATCGGGGCTGATCTTCTCCCAGGTGTCGCCGAAATCGGTCGGTCTTGAACACCACGTTGCCTGCGAAATAGACGGTCCCGGGGTCATGGGGGGAGGCAACAATGGGAGCGTTCCAGTTGAATCGGTACTCGAGCTCGCCAACCGGTCCGCCGTCGAATCGCCGCGGCTGGGGACTGACGTCGATTTGCTGTCGCGTCCGCATGTCGGTGCGTACGATGCCGCCCGCCTGGGACTCGGAAAGGAAGAGATCAACGGTCTGGGGATGGGGAACGACCCAGTAGGCGTCGCCGAAGCTCATCATGCGCCAATCGTCCGCGAGAATGCCCGCCGGTTCCCGGGTGCGACTGGGTCCGTACCAGGTGCCATTGTCCTGTAGTCCGCCACCCACGTAGTAGAACGGTTCGCGAAGGTCGTAAAAGGCTTGATAGAACTGGGCGATGGGCAGATTGCGAATCGGCTCCCAGGTCTTCGCTCGGTCGTAGGAGACGGCGACCCCACCGTCCTGGCCCTGCCACAGGCGGTCCGGGTTGATGGGATCGATCCACAGCGAATGGTAGTCCACGTGGGTGCTGCGGGAGATTCTGTCGAAGCTCTTGCCGCCGTCGATGGAGAGGAAAAGGCGACTGGAGATCGCGTAGACGCGGTTTTCATCGGCGGGATCGACTCGCAAGTCGGTGTAGTAGAGGCCGCGGGAGACGATCTGCACGTTGTCAGAGACCTTCTCGAAGGTCTCACCCCGATCGTTGGAACGAAACAAGGTGCCTTCATCCGATTCGGCCATGACATAGACCACATTGGGGTTGCTGGGTGCTACCTTGACGGCGATGCGGCCCACCACTCCACTGGGTAGTCCCTCTTCGAGCTTCTTCCAGGTCGTCCCTCCGTCCACGGACTTCCACACGCCGCCCTCTTCACTGCCGGTGGTGTGGGTCCAGGGTTTGCGGTCGAAATACCATAGCCCGGCATAGAGAACGTTGGGGTTGGTGGGATCGATATCCAGATCCGATACGCCGTGTCGGTCATCGAGATAGAGGACCTTCTCCCAATTCTGGCCGCCGTCCGTGGAGCGAAAGACACCCCGTTCCTCGTTGGGACCGGAGAAGTGCCCCATGGCGCCTACAAAGACCACGTCCGGGTCGAGAGACGAGACCACGACCCGGGAGATGTGACGGGTCTCCTCGAGACCCAGATGGGTCCAGGACTGGCCGGCATCGGTGGATTTGTAGACACCGTTGCCAAAAGAGACGCTGTTGCGAGCGTTGGCCTCACCGCTGCCTGCGTAGATGACTGCGGGATTGGAAGGAGCGAGCGCCAAGTCCCCGATGGAGGCGATGGGTTGATCGTCAAAGATGGGCTCGAACGTCAGGCCGCCATCGACAGTCTTCCAGATCCCTCCCGAGGCTGATCCCACATAGAGAACGTTGGGATTGCCCGGGATGCCTTCCACATCGGCAACCCGGCCGCTCATGTTGACCGGGCCGATGGCTCGCCATTCCAAGTGGTCGAAGGGTGTCGTTGTTTCTTCAGCATGGGCGATCGTGGCTACCGCCATCCCGAAAATGAGCATCCAGAGGCAGGGCCCCGGCCCGATTCGACGTGATTTCATTTTGGATTCCCCTCCTGGACAGTTCAGATCAGGTGCTGATGCTAACAGCTCAGATTTCCCCCCGGTCGGCCGCGAGGGTCGATCGGGCAATCTGCCTGTTCAGAAGCATGACGAGGCTCTGTTAACTGATCCACTGAAAGGACTTAAGAGATAGTGCAGACTGTGCAGAGCGGAGAGTTCGACGGAGCGCGGTGACAGGCGCGACGGGTCCCTCATGGAGAGAAGGAAATTCAGCCGGCTGCTCAAGATGAACTCGCGGCTGGGCGGTCTCGCGATGGGTGTGCTCGTTCTCGTGGCTTGCCCCGAAGTCCAGGTGACGGCACCGCCCCTGCTGCGTGGTACGTGGGTCGCACAGAGTGAGCTCTACGATGGCCGGGTGATGGAGATCGGGCGCCAGGAGATCGTTTTCGATTCGGGCGCTGGAGAGCTTGCCACCCATCAGATACGGGGTGTTCGGACGGAGAGATTGGAAAGCCAAACGCGATTCGCCCTCGACTATGTGATGGAGAATGGTGGGGAGTACCGGTTGCACTTGATCATCGATCACGAGAGCGGGCAGCTGCGGTTGGCGGGTCGCCAGCAGGTCGTGTGGAAGAGGGAGGCGACCGGATGAGGCTTTGCCGACGGCATGGCTTTACCCTCATCGAGGTGCTGCTCGTCGTGGCACTGATCGGCATCATCGGTGCGATAGTCGTGCCGACCTTCTTGAACATCCTCCGTCAGGCCTCCATCAGGCGTGTGATCTCGGATATCGAGGCGATCGGATTCGAGATCGAGAACTTCGAGCAGTGGCAAGAGCGCTGGCCCGAGAGCCTTGACGAGTTGGATGGCGGTCCGTATATCGATCGGTGGGGCAACCCCTATCAGTATCTGCCCAGTACCTCAAAGAAGTGGAACGGCAAAAGGCGTCGGGACCGCTTCATCGTGCCCCTGAATTCCGACTTCGATCTCTACAGTATGGGTCCGGATGGAGAGAGTCGAGCTCCCCTGACCGCCAGGTGGAGCTGGGATGACATTGTCCGGGCCAATGACGGTCTCTTCGTTGGACCCGCGAATGAGTTCTAGCTTGCGTCCCGGTTCCACGTTTCTGAACACCAAGCTCGGGCGGCGAATGTTCCTGCTCTTCGCGGGCTGTGCCCTGCTGCCGATTCTCGGATTGGCCCTGATCTCCTACAGCTCTGTCCATCAGGAGCTATTCCATCAGGCAGAGGATCGTCTCGCCGATACCAGCAAGTCGTTGGCCATGGGTATTTTGGAGCGTTTGGCAGTTCTGGATGCCGAGCTGCAGATCGTCGCGGCCCGACTGGATGCACCATCCAGCATAGAGAAGACTCCGGCCAGATCGGTTCTTGGCGAGGATCTCTCGAGCCGCTTTCGCAGCATCGTGGTCAGTAGCGAAAGCAGCAGGACGGAAGTCGTGTTGGGGAGGAGCATGAGCTCACCGGCATTGAGCTCGGAAGAGATCGCCCACCTCGAAACCGGTCGCCCTCTGCTGAAGATCGTGAGCGAGGCGCAACAATCCTCGCGGATTCTGCTGGGCAGGAAATCAGGATTCGTGGGCGAGGCTCCGCTGCTGATCTGGGGTGAAATCGAGCCCACCTATCTCTGGTGGGGCGCAGGTCTGGAAAGCACCTTGCCGGCTGGAAACGAGCTCGTTGTATTGGATTCGAGTCGGGGTTTGCCGATGCACAGCACACTCTCTGGGGCGCAGGCTCTGCCGGAGTCGACAGTCGCTGAGATCAGTCGGGGATCGCACGAAGGCATCTCCTGGCAGGCTGGCGATACTCGGTTTCTTGGCCACTACCGTCTGGTGTACCTGCGCCCGGCATTCCTATATCCGAGCTTGACTCTGGTGGTGAGTAAGCCGAAAGAGCTTGTGACCAGGCCTCTTGCCAGTTTCAAGAGGGCCTTTCTGGGGGTCGTGGTGGCGACTCTCCTGGTAGTCATGCTGCTGAGTCTGCGACAGATTCGGTCGAGTCTGATTCCACTCGAGAAGCTGCGTCAAGGAACGCGAAGGGTCGCTGCTGGAGACTTCGGAGTCTCCGTCTCTGTGGAGACCGAGGACGAATTCGCCGAGTTGGCCAGTTCCTTCAACTCCATGGCCACCAGCCTCGAGCGCCAGTTCGAGACCCTCAAGTCGCTGAACGAGCTACAGCAGAGTGTTCTGGGGGCTCTCAAGATCGACCGCCTGGTCACCACGGTTCTGGAACAGTTCGGTCGTGTTTTCCCCTGCGAGCAGGTCTCGGTCTGTGTCATGAATCCCGATCGAGCCCGGTCCGGCCTGATCTATCACGAGAGGAAATCGCCGATTCAGTCGGCAGCGGTAGAGCTGATCGAGCTTGCCATCCCCGAGATCGCCGCTTTCGACGCCAATCGGCATCACCTGGTGGTGAACGTGTCCGAGGGTGAGCCGAGCTTCATACCGCGGGGTCCGAGAGCGGAGGGCCTGACCGTGATCGCCTTTCCCGCTTTCCTGGAGGATGAGCTGGCGGTGGTTGTCGCTGCCAACTGCCGTGACAGATCTGTCCTGTCAGATCGAGATTTCGATGCTGCTCGTCAAGTGACCGATCAGGTGGCGATTGGCCTGGTCAATACGCGGCTGGTTCACGAGTTGGACAATCTCAACTGGAGTATGCTCTCGACGCTGGCGCGTGCCATCGATGTGCGATCCCATTGGACGATGGGTCACACCGAGCGTGTCACCCAGCTGGCTCGCCAGATCGGCAAGGCCATGGATCTGCCGAAGGACCGGTTGGACAGACTCCATCGTGGTGCCTTGCTTCACGATATCGGCAAGATCGGAATCCGGTCCGAGGTGCTGGACAAGGCGAGTTCCTTGACCGCGGAGGAGAGGGCCGAGATTCGCGAGCACGTTCGTCTCGGAGCCCGAATCATCGAGCCGATTCCGGCGTTGGCGCCTGTCATCCCCATCGTGCTCCACCATCACGAATGGTTCAATGGCGACGGGTATCCGGCCGGTCTGGCCGGCAACGAGATCTGTCTCGAGGCAAGAGTCCTGGCCGTCGCGGACTGCTATGACGCTCTGCGGTCGCCGCGGCCGTACCGGGACGCCCTCGGTCACGAAGAAGTCATGGAGGACATCCAGGACGGTAGCGGCAAGCAGTTCGAACCGCAGATCGTCGAGACCTTTGTCAGGCTCATGGAAAGAGCCGGCCAACCGCGCCCTACCGGCGCGGCCGTAGCCGACCCCTGCCCAGTGCTCGGGTCGCTAGTTGAAGCTCAAGAGCTCGACATCGAAGACCAGCATGCCCTTGGGCGCGCCTTCCTTTCCCTGGTAGGCCAGCTTCTCGGGAATCCAGAAACGTCGCTTCTCACCCAAGACCATCAGCTGTAGACCCTCGGTCCAGCCGGCAATGACCCGATCGAGGGGAAAGGTCGCTGGTTGGCCTCTCATGACCGAGCTGTCGAACATCTGGCCATCGGTGGTCCAACCGCTGTAGTGAACGGTGACCTCGCTGCTTCTCCTCGGATGATCGGTGCCGGTCCCAGCCTGCAGCACCTTGCTGGCGAGACCCGATTTGGTGACCTCCGCATCCTGGGGTGGAGCGGCGACGTCCTCCGGCACTGCGGGCGGTGCGGGTTTCTTTTGCAAGGCGAGAAGCTCGACGTCGAAGACCAGCATGCCCTTGGGCGCGCCCTCCCTACCCTGATAGGCCAGAGCCTCCGGAATCCAGAAGCGTCGTTTCTCGCCGACGACCATGAGCTGCAGGCCTTCGGTCCAACCCACAATGACCCGGTCCAGGGGGAGACCGACGGGTTCGCCGCGGGCTACGGAGCTGTCGAACATGTTGCCGTCGGTGGTCCAGCCCGTGTAGTGCACCTTGACAATATCGCTGCGTGCAGGGTGCTCGTCTCCAGTACCTTCCTGGAGGATCTTGAAGGCTAGACCCGACTCGGTCACCTCGGCGTCGGCCGGAGGTGCGGCCACGTCGTCGGGGGCCGGGATACTGTCTTGAGCGAGGGTCGTGGGCGTCATGGCGATGAATCCTAGAAGGAAAACGGTGAGTCCGGTATAGAGGGATTTCTTCATAGTGCGCGTAAGATATCGCGCACATTCCATTCGGGCAAACCGGGCACGAAAGTCGATGTGCTACTGGACCTCAGGAGAACGATATACACTCCCGGTAGCGAATTGATCCGGAGAACGTCATGAAGATTCTTGGAGCAGCCCTGGCCGTCGTGCTGATCGGAGCGGCCTATGTGACCTGGGGGATTACCTGGCCGAGTGTCTTGGCGGCCGGTCTGGTGGGGATCGTGTTGAGTCAGGCCATGCACGCGACGGGCTGGCGAGAGGTTCTGACCACAGCCGGAGCCATCTGTCTGGCGGCGGCGGGTGTCGGGGCCTTCATCCTCCTGATCCAGATGTTCCTGGCCGGCTAGGCTGGAAGTCGAAGTCCCGGAAGAGGCCGAGACTCCGCACGAGGGTAGAATCGCCCTCCATGCGCTTCCCACTCACGATTCTCCTGGCGGCCCTGTGGACTTCCACGGCCGTCGCCCAACCTCTCGCTTCTTGGCCGACTCGCCGCTCGAGCCAGCGTCCACCGGTGGTCTGCAGGTCGTTGAAAGGGCGCTGGTCAAGCTCTCCACCCACCGGCGTCTGCTGGTCGTCGGCGCTCACCCCGATGATGAAGACACGACTTTGCTGGCCTTCGTAGGTACCGGTCTTGGTGGGGAAGCCGCGTATCTTTCTCTGTCGCGGGGCGAAGGCGGGCAGAATCTGATCGGAACGGAGCTGGGGATCGGTCTGGGTCTGATTCGGACCGGTGAGCTCGTAGCGGCACGACAAATCGAGGGCACCCACCAGTTCTTCACCAGAGCCTATGACTTCGGCTACACGCGGTCCCTGACCGAGACTTTCGACCGCTGGCCCCGTGCCATCCTCCTCGAGGATGCCGTGCGTGCGGTGCGCCGCTTCAAACCGCAGGTGGTCGTCGCCGTCTTTCCCGGCAATAGCCGAGCCGGGCACGGCCAGCACCAGGCTTCCGGAGTGATCGCGGAGGAGATCTTCGAAGTCGCATGGAGAGCCCGATCGATTCCCCGAGCTGACGGCGGCAGGTCTGCCGCCTTGGCAGCCTCGAGTGCTCTATCGAAGAGTCTGGCGCGGTCGCGAGGAAGCTTCGTTGGAGTTTCCCCTGGATCAGATCGATCCGTTCAGCGGGCGCTCGGTGCTGCAGACCGCGGGTGCCAGTCGCAGCATGCACCGGTCCCAGGATATGGGTACCCTGCAGAGGCTGGGCAGCCGGCCAGGGGGGCTGATCTGGGTAGCGGGCGAGGCGGCGTTGGCAGCCGACGAGGTCTTTGGCGGCATCGACACGAGCCTCGCTGCAATCGCCGATCTCCTGCCGGCGGGGCCATTGCGAGATCAGGTGCGTGAACAGCTCGACGCGGTTGCGACGCTTGCCGAGGATAGCCGCGAGGTGCTGTCGCCGTCCCATATGGCCGCGGTGGTGCCGGCCTTGGCTCGCATCACTGACGGACTCGGGGCTTCGCTGGCAGCGGTCGCGAACGCCGGTGGAGATGCGCGTCACGCGGCCGTGTTGGATTTGCTTTCGGAGAAGCGCCAGGCTGCGACTCTGGCCCTGGCCGCCGCCGCCGGTGTCGCTGTCGATGCGGTGGCAGATCGTGAGACGGTCGCCATCGGCGAGTCGCTGGTGGTCACGGCAACCGTCTGGAACAGCGGCGATCAAAGCGTCGATGTCGAGGCGGTGGGTGTCGAGTCCCGGGATGGCTGGCAAGTCTCCTCGCAGACGAGAGCGGAGGGGGATGAAGGGGTCTCGGGTCTCGAGCAATGGGATTTCGAGGTTCGTGTGCCGAAGACCAGCACCCCGACCATGCCCTATTTTCTCGAGCACCCTCTGGACGGCGACCTCTACGACTGGGACTCGGCGGATCTGCGGCAGATCTCGGTGAGCCGTCTGCAGCGAGCCCCGGCAGTGGCGGTCTTTGACCTGCGAATCGCCGGTGCACCGGTAGCGATCGAGAGAGAGGTCGTTTATCGCCGCAGGGATCAGGCGAGAGGTGAGGTCCGTCTACCCATTCGCGCCTTGCCCGAAATCGAGGTCGTGATGACACCCGAGCTGCTCCTTTGGCCGGTTGGAGGCGACCGACGACGTGAAGTCGAGGTGCTGGTGCGGTCTCACGCATCGGGACCGGTGGTTGGTTTGCTGGAGCTGGCGGCCGGTGAAGCCACCTGGCCACGCCTGGCAGCCAAGGAGTTTCAGATCGATGAGCCGGGAGGTCAGCAGATTCTCAGGATCGAGCTCGAGGCTCCGGAGGTGATACCCGCCGGCCGAATCGGTTGGACCGCTATGGCGAGGATGAAGAATGGTGCCGGGTACGGTGCGGCCTACCCGGTGGTGAGCTATCCGCACATCCGGCCCCTCACCCTACCGGTTCCCGCCCGTATCGATATCCAAATGCTGGATCTGAAGCTGCCCGAGGTGAGCCGCATCGGGTATGTCCGTGGAGCCTCGGATCGTGTTCCGGAGATCCTCCAGGAGATCGGTCTGCCGCTTCAGATGCTGACCGCGGGTGATCTGCGGGCGGCCGATCTGTCGCGCTTCGACGCCATCGTGGTGGGCAGTCGGGCCTACGAGACCGATCCGGTGCTGACCGAGACCAACAATCGATTGCTCGACTACGTGGAGGACGGTGGTCTGCTGGTGGTTCAGTACCAGCAGTATCAATTTGTCCGCGGCGGTTTTGCACCCCTGCTGCTGGAGATCGGCCGGCCACACGGTCGGGTGACCGATGAGACGGCTCGCGTCGAGGTGCTGCGTCCCGAGCATCCAGTGTTCAACGTCCCCAATCGCATCACGCCGGCGGACTGGATGGGATGGGTACAGGAGCGGGGCCTCTATTTCGCCTCCGAATGGGACTCCGCGTTCACCCCCTTGTTGTCGCTGCAGGATGAGGGGCAACCGATCGAGAGGGGAGCTCTGCTGGTAGCGAATGTGGGCAAGGGCATCTACGTCTATACGGGCCTGTCGTTCTTCCGCCAGCTGCCGGCGGGAGTTCCAGGGGCTATTCGCCTTTTCGTCAATCTGTTGTCGATGGAGAGATCATGAGATCGGGTCTGTGGAAACTGATACTTCTAGTGGCGATTCTGGATGGCTGCGGCGATGGTCGCACGCCGCTGGTTCTCTATTCCCCGCACGGACGCGATCTGCTGACTCTGGTCGAACGGAACTTCGAGCAGCATGCATCCGGAGATCGATGTCCGTTGGCTGGACATGGGCTCGCAGGAGGTCTACGACCGGATCCGCTCGGAAGCGGCCAACCCGCAGGCCGATATCTGGTTTGGTGGGCCGGACACCATTTTCGCCAGAGGTGCGGCGGAAGGGCTGCTGCAGGCCTACCGTCCCGAGTGGGCGGACAGCCTGCCCGCAGAGAGCCAGGACGCCGACCAGTTGTACTTCGGTCTCTACGAGGCGGTGCCGATCCTGGTCTTCAACTCCAAGGCGGTGATCGGACCAGGAGGCCCCCCATGATTGGGAGGATCTGCTGGACGAGCGCTGGCGGGGACAGCTGATCATTCGCGATCCCCTGGCCAGCGGCACCATGCGCACCGCCTTTGGCCATGTGGTGGCGCGTTCGATCGCCGAAACGGGCAGTCCCGACGCTGGATTCGAGTGGCTGCGACGGCTGGATGCCCAGACCAAGGAGTATGTGGTCAATCCCGCTCTGTTGTTCGAGAAGCTGACTCGGCAAGAGGGGCTGGTGTCGATCTGGGAGCTCACCGATCTGCTGTTTCTCCAGCAGCGCGGCGCACCTCTCGACTATCACTTTCCCAGCAGCGGTACGCCGGTGATCGATGACTCCATCGGTCTGGTCAAGGGAGCCCGGCACGCAGACGAGGCGCGGGCCTTCATCGAGTGGGTGGGCAGTCGGGAGACCCTGCTGCTGACGGCGAAAGAGGCGTATCGCTTGCCGGCTCGTACCGATCTGCCGAACAGCGAGTTGCCCGTCTGGGCCCAGGAGGCCAGGCAGCAGATCCGGCGCGCCGATGTGGATTGGCAGCTGATGGCCGAGCGGAGCTCGGAATGGATGGCGCCGTGGGACCGGCAGGTACGGGGTCGTGGCTGATGTCCAGCGACGACACCCGCCGCGCTACCGTTCATGACTCTGGAGCAGCTGCGCAAGAGCTTCAATGGTCAGCTGGTTCTGGAGGAGATCTCCCTGGCGGTTGACGAAGGGGAGATCCTCGTCCTGCTCGGACCCAGCGGAAGTGGCAAGACCACGCTCTTGCGTCTGATCTCGGGATTCGAAACCCCGGACGAGGGAGCGATCGTGGTCGCCGGGGAGGATGTGACCGAGCTGCCACCGGAGCGGCGCCATTTCGGGATGGTGTTTCAGCACTATGCCCTGTTCCCCCATATGACCGTGGCCGACAACATCGCCTTCGGTCTCGAGAGCCGAGGTGCTCGGTCGCGACGAGATCGGCAGCCGCATCGACGAAGTTCTCGAACTGGTCGATCTGGCGGGATTCGGCGACCGCAAGGTGCAAGAGATCTCGGGCGGCCAGCAGCAACGGGTCGCCCTGGCGCGGGCCCTGGCACCTCATCCTCGGCTGCTGCTTCTGGACGAGCCCTTGTCGAATCTGGATCCCGATCTGCGAGAGCGCACGCGGCGCCAGCTGCGCCAGGCGATTCGCCGCGTCGGGTCTGACGGCGGTGTGGGTGACCCACGAGCAGGAGGAGGCGTTCGATGTGGGCGACCGAGTGGCGTTGCTCGAGAGCGGCTCGCTGGCCCAGGTCGGTCCGCCCGAGGAGCTCTACCTGCGGCCGCAGAGTCGATTCGTCGCCGCGTTCGTGGGTCGCGCCAGCGTCTTGATGGGGGAGTCGGAGGCCGACGGCGAAGTGCAGATTGGTGACGACAGGTTTCGCGGTCATGGTGTCCGCTGGCCAGCCGACGTGGCGGTGCCGGTGGAGCCGGGGCAGCCCGGTGGAAGTCGTCTTCAGACCCGAGGGGCTTGCGTCTGGCTCCCGCCGATGACGGCCGGACACGCTGGCGGGGGAGATCGAGGAGCGCCGGTTCACCGGTGAGGCGACGCTCTATCTCGTCGGCTGGCCTCGGAGAGACGTCTACTCGTCAAGGGCGAGCTCGAGGGACCCCAGGTTGGTGAGCCGGTGGGAGTGGGGCTGGATGTCGCAGGGCCGAGGCCGAGGTCTTTCCCAGCTCCGGTCAGGAGATCGTCGAGTGGCAACGGCTCGCGAGCGCGAGCGCGCTGGTTGATGGCGGGATTCCTCGTCTGGCTGGTCGGTTACCCACTGTGGATCACCCTGCTGGAGGCCATCGGCCTGCCCGACAACGGCGACGCTGGAGCACTTCGTCGAATTCGCTCAGCGCGGAGACGAGTGGCGCGCCTTGTGGCAGAGCTTGTGGATCTCGACGGCGTCGACGGTCCTGGCCGCCGCGGTCGGCGTGCCATTGGCATTCCTGTTCGAGCGCACGGAGTTTCCGGGTCGTCGAATTTTGGGTTCGCTGATCGCCCTGCCGGTGGCTCTGCCGCCGCTGGTCGGGGTGATCGCCTTTCTCTTTCTCTACGGCGAGAGCGGCTTCGTGGCCAGGGGAATCCAGAGCTTGTTCTGGTCTGTCCAGCGCACCCTGGCGCCTGACCGGTCCCGGGGCGATCCTGCTGGTCCATGCCTACTCGATGTACGTGTACTTCTATCTGTTCACCCGGGCCGCCTTGGCGCGACTGGACGCCTCGATGCTGGAGGCGGCGGCCTCGCTGGGCGCCGGACGCTGGCGTCGGCTCGCAGAAGATCACGTTACCGGTGCTGGCGCCGGCTCTGGCCGGGGCGGCGCTGCTGACCTTCATGACTTCGTTGGCCTCCTTTTCGGCACCGTACATCTTTGGCGGCGGATTCCGGGTGATGACCACCCAGATCGTCGCCTCGAAGCTCAACGGTGAGATCGCCATGGCGCAGGTCGAGACCGTCACGCTGGCGGCGCTGGCCTTCGCCGGGCTGTGGGCCATGCGGCGAGTCGATGCTGGGAACACGGCAGTGGTCGGGGGAGTTCGCGGGCTGGCGCCGGTTCGACGGCAGATGCGGCGACCGCTGGCCCGGTACGGGGTCGCCACCCTGGGTTGGGGACTGGCGCTGGTGCTTCTGTTGCCCCATCTGACCCTGCTGCTGATTTCGTTTGTGCCCCCGGGAACGTGGACCGTCGAGCTCATGCCACCGGTTCTCGATGGCAGCAACTACGCGACCCTGGTCTCGAACCCGGAAAGGCTGCGACCCGTGTTGAACTCCCTGTGGATGGCGGCAGTGGCAACGGTCGGGGCCATCGCTCTGGGACTGACCACCGCACGCCTCTCGATCCGACATGAAGGTCGGCTGGGACGCGTTCTGGAGACCCTGATCTCTGTGCCCTGGGCTTTGCCCGGAACCGTGTTTGCGGTGGCCCTGGCCACCACCTTCGCGGTCAACCAGCCGTGGGCCGGGCGTCTGGTGCTGGTCGGCACGCCCTGGTTGCTACCTCTGGCCTATCTGGTGAGAAGTCTGCCGCTGACCGGTCGCAGCTCGCTGGCTGGCTTGCGGCAGTTCGATACCAGCCTCGAGGAGGCGGCGGCATCACTGGGTGCCGGTCGCTGGCGAAGGCTGTGGCGGGTGGTGCTGCCGCTGCTGCGGCCGGCGGTGATGGCGGGCGCGAGTCTGGCGTTTATCACCGCTCTGGGGGATTTTGTCACCTCCATCGTGCTGTACACCTTCGACACCCGACCCATCTCGATCGAGATCCTGTCGAGCCTGAGACTGCAGGAGACCGGTGTGGCCGCCGTCTACGGAGTTCTTGCTGATGCTGGTCAGCGGCACCGCCTTCGTGATCTGGGGACGGGACCAGAGAGCCTAGAGCCTCTCCATGGACGCACGCGACTTCATCAAACGACTGTGGGTTCTCATGTTGACGGTCTTCGTCGACATGATCGGCTTTCTGATCGTCCTGCCGCTGCTGCCGTTCTACGCGGAGAAGCTGGGCGCCGACGCGGTCCATGTCGGCGCGCTGATCTCCATCTTTGCCGCGGCGCAGTTGGCCAGCGCGCCGCTGTGGGGCCGGCTGTCAGACCGCTATGGGAGACGCCCCATGATCCTCGGTGGTCTGATGATCTCGGCGGTCTCCTACCTGCTTTTCGAATCGGCCACCACGGTCTGGTTGCTGTTTCTCTCGCGCTTCGTGCAGGGAATGGGCGCGGGAACCGTCGGGGTGGTGCAGGCGTATCTCAGCGATTCCGTGCCGTCGGCAGACCGCGCCAAGGCCCTCGGTTGGCTGACGGCCGCGACCAGCGCGGGAGTGATGCTGGGACCGGCCATCGGTTCCCTCTCGGCGGCCTATGGGTTGATCGGTCCCGGGTATCTGGCAGCCATTCTGTGTGTGCTCAATTTCCTGTTTGCCTGGGCTGGTTGCCGGAGTCGTCGCGTCAGCCGGGGCTCGACAGCAGCCGGCGAAAGGGGCTACCCGGACGGTGATGCTCGAGATCCTGCGTCATCCCAGAGGGGTCGGTGCACTGGTGTGGATCTACGCCCTCGGGATGATGGCGTTCATGGCCATGAACGGTGTCCTCGCTCTGTATCTGGAGCGACGGTTCGGTATCAACGAGAAGACCATCGGCTGGTTCTTCGTCTATGTGGGCGGCATCTCACTGATCATGCGCACCCTCGTACTGGGGCCGATGGTACGGCGTTTCGGCGAGATTGGGGTGATGCGGGCCGGTGCTCTGTCCATGGCGCTTTCGCTGGCCATCTTCCGTTGGTCGCAACTTCGGCGACTCGCATTCGCGGTGCTTCTGATGCCCGTGGGTACCGCCTTCTCTTTCCCACCTCGACCTCCCTGGTCTCGCGACGGGCCCCGCGAGCAGACTGGGCTTGTCCTGGGCGTCCACCAGTCCTTTGGGGGAGTGGCCCGGATGATCGGTCCGATCTGGGCCGGAGGGTATTCCAATAGGTCGGCATCCGCAGCCCTTTCTGGATTGCGGCTGGAGTCATGCTCTTCGTTCGCCTCTTCGCCGCCACGGTTCAGGACGAGGCGGACCCAGTCGAAGAGAGGCTCCGAGATCGACGAGCGACCCTAGATTCGTCATGAGAGTTGCCGACGGCGGGCCGTTCGGCTAGGTTGGTCGACGTAGTCGCGACCGCCCCCTGGGAGAGGGTGCAGCTTGAGGCGCTTTGAGTTAAGGTGGACAGGAGCGCACGAACGACGACTGGGCGACGGCCTGGAGCCTCGCCCATTCCTCACAGAGTTCTTCAGGAGATCCGAGATGAGTGACAGCTTTGCTGCCAAGGGAAAACTCACGGTAGGGAACCGCGATTACAAGATCGCCCGGTTGTCGGCATTGGAGGACGCGGGGACGACCTGGGCCGGCTGCCGTTCAGCCTGCGTATCCTGCTGGAGAATCTGTTGCGTCGCGAGGATGGATCGGCGGTGACTGCGGAAGATATCGAGGCCGTGGCCCAGTGGGATCCACAGGCCGCACCGTCGCAGGAGATCGCCTTCATGCCGGCGCGAGTGTTGTTGCAGGACTTCACGGGTGTGCCCGCGGTCGTCGATCTGGCGGCGATGCGCGATGCGATGTTGGCCATGGGAGCCGATCCCAGGAAGATCAATCCCCTGCAACCCGCCGAGTTGGTGATCGATCACTCGGTGCAGGTGGACGAATATGGCTCGGCCGCGGCCCTGCTGATCAATATCGAGAAGGAGTTCGGTCGCAATCGCGAGCGCTACGGCTTCCTCAAATGGGGGCAGCAGGCCTTCGAGAACTTCAAGGTGGTTCCGCCTGGGACCGGGATCGTGCACCAGGTCAATCTCGAGTACCTTGGCCGGGTCGTGATGGCCGACGGGGGCGACGAGCCGTGGGCCTATCCCGACACTCTGGTGGGTACCGACTCTCACACGACGATGATCAACGGTCTCGGTGTTCTCGGCTGGGGAGTGGGGGGCATCGAGGCCGAGGCGGCCATGTTGGGTCAGCCGATCTCCATGTTGGTACCTCAGGTGGTGGGCTTTCGACTGACCGGTGAGTTGGCCGCTGGGGCCACGGCCACCGATCTGGTTCTGACGGTGACGCAGATGCTGCGCGAGAAAGGGGTTGTCGGAAAGTTCGTCGAGTACTTCGGACCGGGTCTGCCCGCCCTGCCGCTCGCCGATCGTGCCACGCTGGCCAACATGGCACCCGAATACGGTGCCACCTGCGGGATGTTTCCGGTCGATCAGACGACGCTCGAATATTTGCGGTTCACCGGCCGACCGGCCGCGGAGGTCGCTCTGGCCGAGGCCTACATGAAGGAGCAGGGTCTCTTCCATACACCCGAGAGCCCGGAGGCTGAGTACTCGGACACGATGGAGTTGGATTTGTCGTCGGTCCAACCCAGTCTGGCTGGACCGAAGCGTCCCCAGGACCGGATCCTCCTGGGAGAGGTCAAAGGCTCTTTTCTGGGCCACTTGCCGAACCTCAAAGCGCCATCAGGGGGCGGTACCGACGCCGTGGCGGTGGCGGAGCCTCAGGTCGAGACGGGGATAGAGACCTCTCTCAACGGCCAGAGCTTCACTCTGCGGGACGGATCCGTGGTCATCGCGGCCATCACCAGTTGTACCAACACTTCCAATCCTTCCGTCATGGTGGCGGCAGGGCCTGTTGGCGAAGAAAGCGGTCGAGCGAGGGCTGAAGACCCAGCCCTGGGTGAAGACCTCGCTGGCACCGGGATCCAAGGTGGTGACGGACTACCTCGACGAGTCCGGTCTCATGTCCTATCTCGAGGCGCTGGGGTTCTATGTGGTGGGTTATGGCTGCACCACCTGTATCGGCAACAGCGGTCCGTTGCCCCAGCCGATCTCGAAGGCCGTCAGGGAGGGCGATCTGGTGGCGGTCTCGGTGCTCTCGGGCAATCGCAATTTCGAAGGGCGCATCAGTTCGGATGTGCGTGCCAACTATCTGGCCTCGCCTCCCCTGGTAGTGGCCTACGCGTTGGCCGGCAGCATCGATGTGGATCTGCGGACCGAGCCCCTGGGAACCGATGAGCAGGGTCAGCCCGTGTTTCTCGAGGACATCTGGCCCAGTCGGCAAGAAGTCGCGGAGACCGTGAGCCGAGCCGTGCACCCGGAGATGTTCACCAAGCAGTACGCAGAGGTGTTCGCAGGGGACGAGCAGTGGAACGCCATGCCGATTCCGGAGGGCGATACCTATGCCTGGGACGAGGAGTCCACATACGTCAAGACTGCCGCCCTACTTTGTGGATCTTCCTACCGAGCCGGCGCCGCTGTCGGATCTCGCAGATGCCAGGGCTCTGGCCCTGGTCGGCGACTCCATCACCACTGACCACATCTCACCGGCTGGCGGCTTCAAAGCCGACAGCCCGGCGGGGCGATACCTCATCGAACGAGGCGTCGAGCCGCAGGACTTCAATTCCTACGGCTCGCGCCGAGGCAACCACGAGGTCATGATGCGCGGGACGTTCGCCAATGTGCGATTCCGCAACCAGCTCGTGCCGTCGCTCGAAGGTGGGTACACGCTGCACCTGCCCGACGAGGTGCCGATGACGATCTTCGACGCCGCCATGCAGTACAAGCAGGAGGGTGTTCCCCTGATCGTCATTGCCGGCAAGGAGTACGGCACCGGCTCTTCGCGGGACTGGGCCGCCAAGGGACCGGCGCTTCTGGGAGTTCGGGCGGTCATCGCCGAGAGCTTCGAGCGGATCCACCGAAGCAATCTGGTGGGAATGGGGATTCTGCCCCTGGAGTTCCTCGAGAATCAGTCTGCGGCCAGCCTGGGTCTGTCGGGCTCGGAGCTGTTCAGCATTGACCGGTCTGGCCGAGGGCCTGTCGGCCGGTTTCGAGAAGGGAATGAAGGTCACGGTGAAAGCCGAAGGTGAGGGTGCCGAGCCGGTCTCATTCGAGGCTCGAGTGCGTCTCGACACCCCGCAGGAGGCGGAGTACTTCCGTCACGGCGGCATTCTCCAGTACGTGTTGAGGCAGCTTCTGGATGAGGGTTAGAAAAAACCCCGTGTCGGGGAGGGAACCGACACGGGGGGAGGAGAGGGAGCTGTTGTTGCTTGTCGAAGCCGTGGGCTTCGGGACGGGCCCAACTCCCACCTACGCGCCGTCCATCTGTATTAACGTTGAAAAGGGGTCTTTGGATTCCCAACGGTCAAAAAAAGTGCAAGAACGTCATTCGAACTGTACCCTTGTCGAGCGGCGCTGGAGTCGCTGCCGAAAGTTCAGGGGCCGAACTCGAGGAAAAGGATATGGAAAACGCCAAGTTGATCCTTGATGGAACCGAATACGAGCTGCCGGTAGAGGTCGGAAGCGAAGGCGAGGTGGCGGTGGATGTCCGCTCGCTGCGCAAACAGTCCGGGGCCATCACCTTCGACCCCGGCTACGGCAATACCGGTTCGTGCGAGAGTGCCATCACCTTCATCGATGGTGAGAAGGGGATTCTGAGGTATCGCGGGTATCCCATCGAACAAATCGCCGCCTCCTCGAGGTTCTCCGAAGTGTGCTACCTGCTGGTCTATGGACGGTTGCCGAACCAGCAAGAGTATGACGAGTTTCGCCAGCGTTTGACTCGTCACACGCTGATTCACGAAGACATGAAGAAGTTCTTCGAAGGCTACTCCATGACCGGTCATCCCATGGCCATTCTGGCTTCCATGGTGACCGGAATGGGGACCTACTACAAGGACACCCAGAATCTCGAAGACGCCGATCAGAACGTCGTTCGGTTGCTGGCCAAAGTCCCCTCGATCGCGGCACTCTCCTACAAGAAATCCATCGGCCAGCCTTTCGTCTATCCGCGCAACGATCTGGCCTACACGAAGAACTTCCTGTACATGATGTTCGCGGTGCCCACCGAGCCCTACGAGGTGCCCGAGGTGCTGGACAATGCCTTGAACCTCTTGCTGGTCTTGCACGCAGATCACGAGCAGAATTGCAGTACCTCGACGGTCCGCATGGTGGGCAGCAGCGGCGCCAGCCTCTTCTCTTCCATTGCGGCCGGTATCAGCGCCCTGTCCGGTCCCTTGCATGGCGGCGCCAATCAGAAAGTCATCGAGATGCTCGAGCTCATCCGCCAGGACGGTGGCGACTACAAGAAGTACGTCGACATGGCCAAGGACAAGGACTCGGAGTTTCGCCTGATGGGCTTTGGCCATCGGGTCTACAAGAACTACGATCCGCGGGCGAAGTTGCTCAAGCGGGCAGCCGACCAGGTTCTGGATGAGCTGGGCGTCGATGATCCGCTCTTGGACATCGCGCGCAATCTCGAGGTCATCGCGCTCGAAGACCCGTACTTCGTGGAACGCAAGCTCTATCCCAACGTGGACTTCTACAGCGGCATCATCTATCGCGCCATGGGGATCCCGACCAACATGTTCACGGTGATGTTCGCCCTGGGACGCCTGCCCGGTTGGATCGCCCACTGGAAGGAGATGAAGGGAGATCCGCAGGGTCGCATCCACCGGCCACGGCAGATCTACACCGGGGAGACCGAGAGGGATCTACCTCCCATCTCCGAGCGGTAGTCGAGGCTACTCTCGACGACTGAGCTTCGCGTGAAGCCTGGTGCGGAAGGAGTTCAGACGCCGACGGATGTTGGGTCGGTGCTCCAGCATGTTCTCCAGCCGGCGGTGGACCGAGTCGCTGGCCACCGACAGGATTCCCGCACCCGCGACCAACAGGAGGATTCCCTGCAGACCGGGCAAGAGCAGCCCTGCGAGCCCGAGTACTATGACCAACCACCCAAGAACGAGCAGGGCAATGCGTAGGGGCAGAGGCAGATCTGGAATATGAACGTGGACTTCGGGCTCGGCCTCTGTCGCCGCCATCGGGTTGTTTCCGGGGTCCTTCGAGTCCACCGGCATCACTTCCCAGGCTAGCATGCACTGAGAACCGGGTCAGCGCAGTACCTCGCAGTATCGGGTCGTGTTTCCCGCCTGAGCGGAGCCGAGTTATTCGAGACGGAGGCGCGCGAAGCGCCGTTTGCCCACCTTCACGAGATAGGGCTCTGCGCGGGGCTCGAGCTCGAGGAAGGGGTCTTGGGTCTTCTCGCCGTCGAGGGTCACGGCGCCCTGTTGGATCAACCTGCGGGCTTCGTTCTTGCTCGCCACGAGAGCGGCCTCGGCGAGCGCCGATGGCAGTGGAGTCGCACCCGCGAGGGTGACCAGAGGGATCTCATCGGGAAGGCCTCCTTCGGCGAAGACGGTCTCGAACTCCGTTGCCGCTGACTTGGCGGCCTCACGCCCGTGGTAATCAGCGGTCAAGAGAGCGGCCAACTCTTCCTTGGCCTTCTTCGGGTGAAGCTCTCCGGATTCGACTCTTTGTCGCCGGTCGGCAATCTCGTCCTCGGGGAGATCGGTCAGGAGGAGGTACCAGTCCCACATCAGAGCGTCCGGGATGGACATGGTCTTGCCGAAGTACTCCCTGGGTGGGTCCTCCAAGGCGATATGGTTGCCCAGGCTCTTGGACATCTTCTCGGTGCCATCGATGCCCACGAGCAGGGGAACCGTCAGCACGACCTGGGGCTCCAGCCCTTCCTCCTTCATCAGATCGCGACCGACCAGTAGATTGAAGATCTGGTCGTGACCACCCAATTCCACGTCGGCCCGCAAGGCGATGGAATCGTAGCCTTGAGCCAGAGGATAGAGCAGCTCATGCAGACTGATGGGCTGATTGGAGGCGAAGCGGGTTCGGAAGTCGTCCCTTTCCATCATCCGGGCCAGGGTGTAGCGGCCGGCCAGCCTGAATCATCCCGTCCGAGCCCAGGGTGCCGAGCCATTTACTGTTGAAGTCCACGACCGTCTTGGTTTTGTCCAGAATGTGGAAGACCTGACGCTCGTAGGTCTTGGCGTTCTCCAGAACCTCTTCCCGAGTCAGCTGTGGACGGGTCTTGTTCCTGCCTGACGGGTCCCCGATCATGCCGGTGAAGTCGCCGATGAGAAAGATCACCCGGTGCCCCAGGTCCTGGAAGTGCTTCATCTTGTGAAGCAGCACCGAGTGGCCGAGATGCAGATCGGGGGTGGAGGGGTCGAATCCCGTTTTGACGATCAGGGGCTGGCCGGTCTTGATCGAGCGTTCGATCTTGGCGCGCAGCTGTGCCTCGTCGACCAGATCGGCGACGCCTCGTTTGAGCAGATCGATCTGCTCATCGACCGGCGGAAAAAGACCCTTACTCATCGGCCCGGGACTTTAGCACGCCGTGACTCGTGGCGTGATTCGGGTCTAGACCCCTGAATGATTGAAGCGGCTGGTCTCCGCCCTCGTAGGTCGTCGAGTTGGTTGGCGCCGACTCTGGCCGGGCGTTGATCCAATAGCGATACTGATGGCGAGTCTGTAGTGGCCGGCCTCGGGCGGGGGTACAGCCTTGGCAGCTCCATGGAGATCGCCAGAGAACGGAGCGATCCCATGCGGTCGCCGACAGGACGGCACGGAGGCCGGCCGCTTCAAGGGGTCCAGGTAGGTGGAGCGGGCACTTCGCAGGGAGCCGGGGTAGAGGGTGCCTTCGGCGATGAGACGGGCGTCGCCGGTGAGCGACCAGAGGTGATCGGAGTCCGACGATCGAGCTGGGCCGACTTCGAGCTCGAAGCCGCCCAGGGTTTGTGCCCGGACCGGCAATTCGAGGGCATTGGCGGCCAATCCTGCAGCCGTCGAAGCCATCACACCCGAGCCGCAGGCCAGGGTCTCGGCTTCGACCCCGCGCTCGAACGTGCGGATCTCCAGCCGCTGGCGCTCGACAAAGCGCACGAAGTTGATATTGGCGCCCGCCTCACCCCATTGCCTGTGTCGACGCAGAACCGGTCCCAGGTCTGCCACCGGAGCGGCAGCCAGAGATTCAGGCCAGGGCAGAACAAAATGGGGAACACCCACCGTGAGACGCCAGCCGGGATAGGCCCGTCCGCCGTGATCCAGTTCCAGCGGTCGAGGAGTTTCGGGTTGCTGGATCTCCACCGAGACCGAGCCTGACTCCGACACCCGCCCGCGGATTTTGCCGATATCGGTCTCGATATCGATGATCTCCTCACCCCATCCCAGGTGAGCGGCGAGACGAACCGCGCAGCGCGTGCCGTTCAAGCACAGCTCAGCCCGGTGGCCGTCGGCATTGAAGTACTCCATGGCGATGGCTTCGGGACGTCTTCTCAGGATGAACAGACCGTCGGCGCCGGCAGACAGTCCACGCCGGCATAGCGCTTGGATCTCCTCGGGTTGTGGCTCGCGGGCGGCCTCGACCAGGGCCAGAAAGTCATTACCGCCACCGGAGAGGCGGAAGAACCGCGTCATGGAACCCGGACTTCGATCTCTTCGCTGGCGGCGCTCAGGTTGCCGTCGCCGTCCACGGCCAGGATGTAGTAGCGGTACGTCAGACCGGAAGCCAGCTCACGATCGAGATACTCGGATCCTACGACCAGCTCCGAGTTGATGGCTCGGAAACTCTCGGTCGGATCTTGTCTGTAGATCCAATAGCCCTGGGTGTCAGGGGAGGACGAGGGTTGCCAGAGCAGTCTCACGCGGCCGGTCTCGGGCAAGGCCACGACATCCGTCGGGATGGCGGGTGGAAAACGGTCCTTGTAGTCCACTTCGTGCTCTGCGGCGACGGCGCTCTCCACGATGGGCTCGAGATTACCGACACTGGTCACGGTGTAGATGTATCGGTCCCCAAACAACGCCGAACGATCCAGGTAGCTCCCCAGGTCCTCACGGGCTTTGTACAGGGGTTCCGAATAGTCGCGGACCTTGGCATTTCGACGGTATACGCGATAGCCGATCGCGTCTTCGATGACCTCCCAGTCGACCTGCACACCGTTGGGCGTCGCCTCGACCTTCAGGTTGCTGGGCGCGGCAGGCGGCGTCCTGGGATAGAGCTTGACCAGGTTGGAAAAGGGCGAGACGAGTTTCTTGTCGGCCAGAGAGCGGGCGCCGAAGACGAGAATCTCCTCTTCGTCACTACCTTGGGTCACCTCATCGAGAGGGATCCTGATGAAAAGCTGATCGCCGACGACGACCGAGTCGAGCTCAGAGCCCGGCCGCGTATAGACCAGTTGCGCCGCGGCGGCGAAATCTCTGGCTCTTGACCTCGATCAAGGATTCCTTCTGTTCCTCCTCCTCATCTTCGCCCGCCGCAGTGGAGGGCAAGCTGAACAGGCTGGCTTCGGGCTCCTCGGTCTCGGGCTCTTCGATCTCGGGCTCCTCGACCTCGACTCCTGCTGCCTCGGTTGGCTCGGTCTCCATATCCGCTTCGGTTGCCTCGACAAACGTCGAGAGGATCCGCGACATCCTCCAGATCTCCATAGCCTCCAGCTCATCGATGGGTAGGCCACCGAGCGTGACGCTGGGATAGGACATGGTGAGGATGACCTCCTGGCCTCGTTGCAGGATCTCGAGGTCGCTGATGGGGGCCGGGATCTTGCTCGGCGGCGGCTTGGGCGGCTCTTTGTGGCCGCATGCCGGTACCAAGGCGGCGACCAATAGCAGAAAGACGAGTTTTCTAAAGAACATAGCGAGTCAGGTCCTGATCCTTGACGATATCGGCTACAGCCCGGCGGACGTAGGCAGCGTCGATGTTCACCTGCATACCCTCCATATCCGGAGCCTCGAAGGACACTTCATCCAGAACCCTTTCGAGCAGGGTCGCCAACCGGCGGGCACCGATATTCTCGGTTGTCGAGTTGACTTCTACGGCGAGCCTGGCGATCTCGTGGATGGCGTCTTCGGAGAACTCGACGCTCAAGCCCTCGGTGCCGAGCAGCGCCGAGTACTGCTTGGTCAGGGCGTTCTTCGGCTCGGTGAGGATGCGGATGAAATCGTCTTCGGAAAGGGCTTGGAGCTCGACTCGGATCGGGAAGCGTCCCTGGAGCTCGGGGATGAGATCCGAGGGCTTGGATGTGTGAAAGGCGCCCGCGGCCATGAAGAGGATGTGATCGGTCTTCACGGCGCCATACTTGGTGGCTACCGTGCTGCCCTCGACGATCGGCAGCAGATCCCTCTGCACCCCTTCTCTCGACACGTCGGGGCCCTGGCCGCTGTCATGGCCGGCGATCTTGTCGATTTCGTCGAGGAATATGATGCCACCCTGCTCGACGCGCAGACGGCCGTCGCGGGCCACTTGCTGCCGATCGATGAGCTGTTCAGCCTCTTCCTGCTCGATGATATCCCTGGCCTCGGCGACCGTGACCCACTGCTTACGGCGCTTGCCAAAGAAACCGGGCAGCATCTCCTTGATATTGATACCGACTTCTTCCACACCTTGGGGTGTGAACATCTCGAAGCTCGGGGTGGAGGAGTCCTCGACCTCGATCTCCACGCTGCGCTCATCCAGCGCCCCGGCGCGCAGCTTCTGCCGGAACTTCTCCCGCGTGGTGTCGGGCTCCGAGGTGTCGGTGCTGGGCGTGGCCAGAGGCGCGGGGATCAGCAGCTCCATGAGCCGCTCCTCGGCGCGTTGCGCTGCCGCTTCCCGCACCGACTCACGCTTCTCATCCTTCACCATTCCCACGGCCACTTCCACCAGGTCTCGCACCATCGATTCCACATCGCGGCCGACGTACCCCACCTCGGTGAACTTGCTGGCCTCCACCTTGCTGAAGGGGGCCTTGGCCAATCTGGCCAACCGCCGAGCGATCTCGGTCTTGCCGACACCGGTCGGGCCGATCATGAGGATGTTCTTGGGCATGACCTCTTCGGCCAGGCTGGGTTCCAGTTGCTGGCGACGCCAGCGATTGCGCAGCGCGATGGCCACGGCCCGTTTGGCGTCGTGCTGACCGACGACGAACTTGTCGAGCTCGGTCACGATCTGTCGCGGCGTCAGATCTTCCAGACGCAGTTCGTTCTGCTCCGCAGTGAGCTCATCGAGCGCCATGGTCTTAGAGTTCCTCGACAGTCAGGTGGTCGTTCGTGTAGACGCAGATGCGGGCAGCGATCTTCATCGCTTCGTGGACGATGTCCTTGGCTGACATGGGGGTGTGCTCCAGCAGGGCCCGGGCCGCAGCCGTGGCGTAGTTGGCACCCGAACCGATGGCCAAGACGCCATCCTCGTCGGGTTGCATGAGGTCCCCGTTGCCGGAGACGAGAAAGCTCTCCTGTTTGCCGGCCACGATCATATGGGCTTGCAGCTGTCGCAGCACCCGGTCGGTGCGCCAGTCCTTGGCGAGCTCGACCACGGCCCGCTCGAGATTGCCCTGGAATTCGTCGAGCTTGGACTCGAAGCGCGAGAAGAGCGCCAGTCCGTCTGCCGCGCCGCCGGCGAATCCCACGAGGACCTCACCCTTTCCTGCCCGCCTGACTTTCTGGGCTGTCGCTTTGATCACGGTGTCATTGAAGGTCACCTGGCCGTCGCTGGCCATGCAGGTCTGGTCGTCGCGTCGAACCATCAGAACGGTCGTGGCTTTGAAACTACTCATGGGCTGAGGATTGTAGCAGGGGGAAGGCCGCCATTTGCTCGAAAGCCCGTGTGAAGTCGACGGGCTGATCTGGTGTGACCACCAGTCTCGCTCCGAGACCCTGAATGAACAAGGCGTGGCGAAGGTCTGAAGCATAGAGATCGAACTCTCCCAGCTGGCGAGAGTCGAAGCCACCCGATCCGGCGACGATGCCGCCCGCCGAGGCCAGTCCCTCGAGGTGGCCGATCTCTGTCAGCGGTGAGGGTCCGTACCTGTGGCGCCCTCGATGGGCACCTCGATGAGCTGGCGCGGGGTCTGGATGACCAGTTGACCCGGCTCGAGGATCAGTTTTCTGGGTCGCAGATCGTTGCTCATCCGCCATGCCACTCCCACCACCGCTGCCACTGCCAGAGCCAGCAAGCCGGGAAAGAAGGGGCCAGAGAACCAGGAAGCGATGGCGGCCAGAATCATCAGGATAGCCAGAATCGCGAACAGCCAGCCCAGCCGCCGAAGTCCGACCGCGATGGTGCCGCCCGGCGTGCTGGTGAACTCGATCGAGTCGGGGACAGGCTTCATTTGGAGGGGTTCCGAGCCCGCGGATGGGACTCGCGATAGGTCTTCAGCAGTCTGTCGATCTCCACGTGGGTGTAGCGCTGCGTCGTCGACAGCGAGCTGTGTCCCAAGAGCTCCTGGATCGTGCGGAGATCGGCTCCACTTTCCAGCAGGTGCGTGGCAAAGGTGTGGCGCAGTGTATGGGGATGGACGCCGGAAGCCAAGGCCGCGTCGTCGACATAGCGGTCGAGGATCCGACGCACCGAACGCACCCCCAGTCGGCCGCCTCGGTAGTTGAGGAAAACCGGCTCATCAGAGCCGGGAGATCTCTTGCGGATGCCTTCCCATGCCTCCAACCATCGCTGCAGGGCCTGGGCCGCAGGCTCGCCAAAGGGAACCATCCTCTCCTTTCCACCCTTACCCCTTACCCGCAGGGTTCTGGCATCTAGCTCCACATCATGCCAGTCGAGTCCGGTCAATTCGCTGACGCGGAGCCCTGAGGCGTAGAGCAGCTCCAGCAGTGCCAGGTCGCGGCGCTGCAGCGGCTGGTCACCGGCGGCGGCGTCGAGCAGGGTCTCGATCTCACCCGGTCGCAGGTGTCTGGGCAGGCGGCGCGGTTGTTTTGGACTCCGGATCGAGGTGGCAGGATTGTGTTCGAGGAGTCCCTCTCGACAGGCGAATTTGAAGAGACCGCGCAGCGAGGAGAGGCTTCTCGCCTGGCTGCGTTTGCCGACGCCTTCCCTGGCCTGAGCCGCGACAAAGGACCTGACGGCCAAAGAATCGATTTCCGAGGGGCGAATCCTCTCGGCCTTCTTGCCAAGAAAATCGTGGGACAGGAACAACAGGAATCGATCCAGGTCACTCGCGTAGGCTCGCAAAGTGTGTGGCGAGAGAATTCTCTCGTCGGCTAGGTGCTCGAGGTAGCGGGCGATGAGGTCGCGCAAGGAATCTCCTCGGTTTCTACTCGGTGGCGCTGTGCCCAGGCGGTCAGGTCTGTCCAGGCGCGTTCCGCGTAGGCCTGCCGGCGCTGGCGTTTGGGGACCCTCTCTCCCAGGTCCGTGAAAAGACCATAGTTGATATTAGCCGGTTGGAAGTGCTTGGCCGCCGATTCGGTCAGGTGGCGGGTCAGTGCTCCCAGGGCCGTGGTGGCTGGAAAAGCCTCCGGTACCGGCCCACGTCGCTCCAAGGAGGTGAAGAGGGCCGTTGCCAGACCGCTGGCCGCCGACTCCAGATATCCCTCGACACCCGTGATCTGGCCCGCGAGACGGATTCGCGGCTCCGAGCGCAGCCGATAGAGGGAGTCGAGATGTCGAGGTGAGTTGATGAAGGTGTTGCGGTGCACCTGGCCCAAGCGGATGAACTCGGCACGGGCGAACCCGGGGAGTCGGCGGAAGACCCGCTTCTGCTCGGGCCATTTCATGCGGGTTTGGAAACCTACGAGATTGAGATGATCACGGGACAGACTCTCGCGGCGGAGCTGCACCACCGCGTAGGGACGGTGTCCGTCGGGTGCATGTAGCCCGACTGGTTTCATGGGCCCATAACGGAGGGTGTCCACCCCTCGTCGAGCCAGCTCCTCGATGGGTAGACAACCCTCGAAGAAGAGATGCTGCTCGAAGTCATGAAGGGGTGTCAGCTCGGCTTCCATCAGGGCCTGATGGAAGTCCAGATAGGTCTCCTTGTCCAGGGGTGAGTTCAGGTAGTCCTGGCCGCCCTTGCCGTATCGGGAGGCCCAGAAGAGGTCGGACATCTCGAGGCTTTCGCCAGCGACGATGGGGGCGATGGAATCGTAGAAATAGAGGGACTCTTCACCGAGCCGTGCGGCCAGGGCTTGGGCGATCGGGTCGGAAGTCAAGGGCCCGGTGGCGATGACGACATCGCCATCGGGGATGGCTGTGGCCTCTCGCCGACGTATTTCGATCTCAGGCATCGATTCGAGTGCCGAGGTGACTGTGCTGGCAAACCTCTCGCGGTCCACTGCCAGCGCGCTGCCTGCCGGCACGGCCGCGGAGCGCGCCGCCGCGATGATCAGTGAGCCAAAGCGTTCCAGCTCTCTTTTCAGCAGCCCCGCGGCATGGAAAGGGTCATCGCTGCGCAGGGAGTTGCTGCAGACCAGCTCGGCAAACTGATCGGTGGCGTGGGCGGGGGTCTTCTTGACCGGGCGCATCTCCCAGAGCACCGCGGGCACGCCGCGGCGCCCCAGCTGGTAGGCACACTCGCTGCCGGCCAGGCCTCCACCGACAATGTGGACGGGCGAAGTCACTTTCACTGATTATAGGGGGGGTCGGGGTGTTGCCTACTTACTGCGCCGTCGGCGACCTCGCTTGGGCTTCTTGCCGTGCTCGTTGAGGATGCGTACTGCTTCCGGACGATCGAGCTCTTCGGCAGCGGTCCCCTTGGGCAGCGAAGCGTTGAGCTCGCCATTGGTGAGGTAGGGCCCATAGGGTCCGTCCATCAGCTGGATCTTGCCCGCCTCGCCTTCGCCAAAATCCCGGAGCGCCTTGCGGGTGGCTCGACGCTGACCGCGTCTTGCCTTGGGTTGCGCCAGAATCTCGAGAGCCCTGGCGAGCTCCACCGCATAGATGTCATCAGTCGCCGGGAGCGAGCGAGTCTCGGAACCGCACTTGATATATGGGCCGAAGCGGCCGGAGGCAGCGATGACCTCTTCGTCGTTGTCAGGATGGACACCCAGAGTTCTGGGGAGCGACAGCCACTTGAGCGCCAACTGCAGCGTCGCCTCCTCCTCGGGCGTGTCCTTGGGAAGCGAGGCACGTTTGGGCTTCGGCTCTTTGCTGCCCCGAGCCGGGGTCTCGCCGAGCTGGACGTAGGCACCGAAACGCCCATGAGCCAGATAGATGGGCTCGCCACTGTCCGGGTGGTGACCCAACAATTGAGCCCCTTTGCTGGCTTTCTCCAAGAGCTGCACGGCTGCTTCGAGAGTCAAGTCGGCGGGCGGTACGTCATCGGGGACGGATGCGGCGAGCTTCTCACCGTTGTCCCCGTCCTGCTGGAGATACGGGCCGTAGCGACCGACCCGGACGACAATGGGTTTGCCGCTCTCCGGATTGACTCCGATCTCGATCCGCGGAAACTCGATCTTGGGTTCCTGTTCGGCGATCTGAGCCTCCAGACCGTTGCCCTTGTCCGCCTCGCCGAAGTAGAAACCGTGCAGGTGCTGCTGCCAGTTCAGCTGGCCCTCGGCGATCTCGTCGAGCTGCTGCTCCATTCTGGCGGTGAAATGGACATCCACCAGATCCCCGAAGTGCTTTTCCAGGAGCTCGGTCACGGCAAAAGCGGTAAAGGTGGGGATGAGGGCGTTGCGTTGTTTGACGATGTACCCTCGCCGCTGGATGGTGTCGATAATCGAGGCATAGGTAGAGGGTCGACCGATACCCTCGGCTTCGAGCTTTTTGACCAGGGTGGCCTCGGTGTAGCGAGGCGGCGGCGAGGTGTCGCGCGATTTCGGCTCCAGGTTCAACGGCTGGAGCTTCTCCTGCTCTGCCAGGGCAGGTAGCAGTGTTTCCTGATCGGATATCTCGGCCTTTCGGTCGTCGGAGCTTTCCACGTAGACCTTGAGAAAGCCGGCGAATTCGATGGTGGTTCCGGTTGCCGAGAACAGACCCTGTACGTCGGCATCCGAGGCGGGCGCCGTGATCTCCACCAGGGTTCGCTGCAGATGGGCGTCGGCCATCTGGCTGGCCACGGTGCGCTTCCAGATCAACTCGTAAAGGCGCAGTTCATCGGGTTGCAGGAATTGCCGCAGCTGGTCGGGTGTGCGCGAGATCTCGGTGGGGCGGATGGCTTCGTGGGCCTCCTGGGCCATCTTGCTCTTGGTCTTGTATCGACGTGGCCCCTGGGCGTAAGCGTCGCCATACCGGCTGCGAATCACACCCTGTGCCTCCTGCAAGGCTCGCTCCGCAAGGGTCACGGAGTCGGTTCTCATATAGGTGATCAGACCGACCCGATCGCCATCGAGATCGATGCCCTCGTAGAGACGCTGTGCCACGCGCATGGTGTGCCGGGCGGTGAATCGCAGTTTGCGATTGGCCTCTTGCTGCATGGAGGAGGTGGTGAATGGAGGTGCCGGGCGCCGGACGAGGGGCTTGACTTCCACCGAAGAGACTGTCCAGGGCTCACTCCAACCGGCCATGAGATTCGCTACTTCTTCTTGGTTGCGGATCCAGATCGCTCGCGAGCTCTTCTTGAGCTCGCCGCTGTCCGGGTCGAAGTCCTGGCCGGTGGCGACCTTGTGGTCACCAATCCTCACCAGGCGCGCGGTGAAGCCCAGACCTTCCTTCTCGAACTCAGCTTCCACGTCCCAGTAGTTGGCGGAGAGGAACTTGCGGCGGTCGCGCTCTCTATCGACACACAGGCGGACAGCGACGCTCTGTACCCGCCCGGCGGACAGACCGCTCTGTACCTTCTTCCAGAGAACGGGTGACAACTCGTAGCCGAAGAGCCGGTCGAGGATGCGCCGACTCTCCTGGGCTCGCACCAGGTGGGAATCGATGTCTCGGGCATTGACCAAGGCCGCGTGAATCGCCTCATCGGTGATTTCGTGAAAGACGATTCTGCGCACCGGAACCTCGGGCTTGAGGATCTCGACGACATGCCAACTGATGCTCTCGCCTTCCCGATCTTCATCCGTGGCCAGCAGAAGCTCGTCGGCCTTCGACAACGCCTCCTTCAGGCGCTTGATGTGCTTCTTCTTGTCATTCGGAATGACATACAGGGGCTCGAAGTCCCCCTGCACATCGACGCCCAGTCGGGCCCACGGCTCCTTTTTGTAGCGAGCGGGAATCTGGGCGGCGCTTTCGGGGAGGTCCCGCACGTGACCATAACTGGCTTCCACCTGGTAGCCCTCGCCGAGGATACGCGACAGAGTCTGGGCTTTGGCAGGCGATTCGACGATGACGAGTGTAGACATTGGCGGGTACCCTGGTTGGTTGGCCGGCTGGGCAGCAGGTGCGGGACGTTACCATCCCGTTCGATTCCCCCGCAAGGAGACCTGGTCAGGGCTTGCGGCAGAAGACCGCTCCCGGGAACCGAGTGATCAATCCTGTCATCTCGAGCTCCAGGAGAATTCCCAGAATCTGATCCAACCCCTGTCCCGTGGTCGCCGCAAGATGCTCGGCGGTCACCATTTTCCCCGAAGGCAGAGCTTTCAGAAGCTCGCCGGGAGGCCCAGCGAGTGTCGTGTTCCGGGTCTCGTTTCCAGATGCGCTCAGCGAATCGCGAATCGACACCGGCAGACTCTCGACGATCTCGTCGGGGTGCCTGACGAGGAGGGCACCGTCCTGGATCAGGGCGTTGGGACCTGCGGAGCGTCGGTCGAAGATGGAGCCCGGCACAGCGTAGACGTCCCTTCCCAGATCCAGCGCCAGACGAGCCGTGATGAGAGAGCCGGATTTTGGTGTGCCCTGGACCACCAGGGTGCCGAGCGACAATGCGGCGATGATGCGGTTGCGAATGGGAAAGTTCCAGGTTCGGGGCTGGGCGCCGAAGGGAAACTCACTGACCAGGGCTCCCCTGGATGGCAGCAGACGGCGGAGGCGCCGGCGACCTCTCGGATAGTCCACATCGAGGCCACAGCCGAGCACCGCGACCGTCTGCCCGTCGGCAGAGCTCAGAGCGCCGCGATGGGCTGCCAGATCGATGCCGCGAGCGAAGCCAGAGATCACCGTCAGCCCGTAAGACGCCAGCTCTCGACCGAAGAGCTCGGCGGTTTGGATCCCTTGCGGAGTCGCTTGTCGAGAGCCGACGATCGCGATCGCTGGAGAGGTGGGAATCCGTCCCTGGGTGTAGAGCACGGGTGGTGGCAGCTCGAGTTGACGCAGGGCGCCCGGATAGTCCGGATCGAGAAGGGTGATGACTTCGGTGTTCGAATCCCGGGCTCGCATGAGTTGGCCGTGCGCCAGCTTGCTGGCGGCGCGGATGAGTCGCCTGGCCACCGCCAAATCGGCCGCGGGGATCCCGAGTCGCTGGCCGAGAACCGAGTTCGACTCGCAGGAAGGGAGCCATTCCTCGAGACATCGAGAAAGTCTGCAGATCGAGTCTCTGGCCAGATTCTCACCGCTATTGAGAGCGATAAGACGGCCTCTGGTGGCTGGATTCCCGCCCACGAAGTACCTCCTTCGGACGCTTTATTGGACGGAATCCGGGCGGTCGATCGTGCAGCCGACGAGAAACTGGCAAGAAATCTGAATAGGTTGGGGGTCGTATATACTGCAATGGAGGTTCGTTGATTCTCCTGCAAGAGAAAAATATCCCGTTTGGAGGGACAGCCCTGAGCCACGAAGGAAGCGAGGATTCATGCGTCCGATAGCTTGCTGGCGGTCTGTGGCTGTGCTCATTCTGGCGCTTCTCCTGCCGACGCTGAGTGTGGCTGGCGACGGCCCCGATCTGGACAATGAGATCTCCTTCGGAGTCAAGATGGCCCGCAGAGGGCTGTGGAGCGAAGCCTTGTTTCGTTTCAAACGGGCTGCTGAGCAGCGGCCCGGTGACGGCAAGGTGCTCAACAACCTGGCGGTTGCGTATGAAGCCATCGGGCAGTACGACAACGCCCTTTTGGCCTACAGGGAAGCCCTGAAGGCCGACTCGGCCAATCGGGATTTGAAACGCAACTACAGCCGTTTCATCGAGTTCTATCAGGCCTTCAAGCCGGCCGGAGAGGAACCCGCGGCTGAGCAAGAGGCACAACAGGAGATCGGGGATCCGAGCGATCCGCCGTCCTCTCCGAGTGGACAGTAGTGTCCATTCGAGTGGCCGAAACAGGTCTGGAATCGACGAATGCGCCTATCTAGAGACTCGGTAAGGAACTCTCGAGCCGATGTCGTGCGGGTTCTCGGGGTGCTCGCCCTGATGGCTCTGCCAAGTCTGCCGGTGCGCGCGGAGCAGGTGGAGGTCCGTTTGCGGCTGCCGGTGCGCGCCCGGATCGACCTGATGGATCGCCGAACGGTTACCGTGACCCCTTTTCTGGTTCTGAGCCAGGAGGGTAGCCAATCCGTCGAGCGGCGGGGTGTCGATGTGGAGAAGGAGTTCGATCGCTATCTGCGTCGCCTGATTCGGCGCAATACCCGGCTCAAGATCCTCGACTCTGGACCCGTCGACTATCCGACGTTCGATCTCGAAGATCTCTCGGAGGATAGGGACTTCTGGCGCTACATCGGTGAGCGGACGCAGGCTGACCTGATCGTCTCGGGCAGTCTTGATTTCGATGTTCAGGATCGCAGTGGCTACCGCACGGAGGAGTACGTCTCACCCTTCGACGGACGCACCTATTATCGCCAGGTGCTGGTCGAGGACACGGGATACGAGTTCGACATCGTCATGCAGGTTTTCGACGGTCGAACCGGAGAGCGGCTCTACGCCGACAATTTCAAGGACTTCAGACAATTCGAAGCGGAGAGGGCCGACCCCCTGGCCGGGATGTTCGAGAACCTCTACGCTCTCGAGGACCGTATCGCGGGCATTTTCACCCAGAAGTGGGTCGAAGCGAGAAGAGTCCTGTTCAACGACTAGTGGGAAGGAGTGCCGCTTGAGCCGCCGATTCTCTGCCAAACCCGTTCTCATCTTCTTTGTGCTGACGCTGGTCCTCTGGCCCAGCCTGATGCAGGCACAATCGCCTTCGCCCTATCTTTCGATATTCGGCAAGAACAAGGTCCAGTATCGGGATTTCAAGTGGAAGGTCTATCACTCGCCCCACTTCGACGTGTACTACTACACCGATCAGGCGGAGCTACTGCAGAAGGTCGTCTCCTTTGCCGAGAGCGCCTACGACCAACTGTCGCAGACATTCGACTACCAGATACAAAAACCCACCTCGCTGATCTTCTACGAGACCCACTCGGCGTTCGAGCAGAATAACGAGATTCCCAACTTTATCCCCGAAGGAGTCGGTGCGTTCGCCACCGACCTGCGCAAGCGGATGTTCATGCCGGTGGATCTTTCCGATCCCGATCTGTGGGCGCTGATGCTGCACGAGCTGACCCACATCTTCCAGTACCACATCCTGTTTGGTGGCAGTACCGGTCGGGGGGTGGCCGCGGGTGCTCCCCAGTGGCTCATGGAAGGCATGGCCAGCTTCATGGAGGGCGAGGAGTCGGCCCGCGACAAGATGTTCGTCCGGGACGCCGTCGTCAACGACATGATCCCGCCGATCACCCAGGGAGGGGCTTCGGGCTTCTTCGCCTACCGATTCGGCTACGCTGTCTTCGAGTTCATGGTGGACCGCTGGGGACAGGAAGGCTTTCGCGACTTTCTAATCGAGTTTCGCAACACCCTCGGGGGGCGCGTCGGGCGAGCGATCGAGAGGGCGTTTCAGATGTCACCGCAGGATTTCGACGCGGAGTTTCGTCGATGGCTGCGCAAGCGGTATCTGGCGGAGCTCTTGGAGACCGGCGAGCCCAGCGATTTCGGCCGACTGTTCCGCGCCGACCACACCGGTCGCAGCGCGGAAATCTCTCCCACGGCATCTCCATCGGGAGATCTGGTGGCCGCTTTTACGACCTACAAGAACGATGTGGATCTGGCTCTCTTCGACACCAAGGATCGGATTCTCTACAAGAATCTCACCAAGGGCCTGTCGGGGAAATACCAGTACTACGTCGTGCAGGAATTGACCATGGGGCGCAAGCAGGGTCGCGATGTCGTGTTCTCGCCCGATGGCAACAGATTGGCGTTTTTCGCCCGCAAGAATCGCGGTCGGCATCTGGTGTTGGTGAACGCACTCAAGGGCAAGATCATGAAGTCCATTCCGATGGACATCGAGCAGCAGATCGCGCCGACCTGGAGCCCGGACGGACGTCGGATTGCGTTCGCCGGTTGGCAAGCGGGAAACTTCGATATCTTCGAGATCGATCTGGAGACCGAGGAGATCACCAACCTCACCAACGATCACATCCATGATGCGGCGCCCACCTATTCGCCGGACGGCAAGTGGATGGCGATCTCTTCGACAGTCGGTGGCTACTCCAAGATCTTTCGCATCGACGTGGACAACCCGACGCAACGGTTGCCAGTGCGCGAGGGGCTGAGATCCCAGACCAACGAGACCGATCCGGTCTTCTCACCGGACGGACAGAGGCTGTACTTCACCTCGGATGCCTCCGGCGCCAACAATATCTTCAGCTTCGATCTGGAGAGTGGCATGGTGCAGCAGCACACGGATGCCATCACCGGTTGTTTTCAGCCTACGATCCTGGCAGGGCCGACCGGCCGGGACCGGGTCGTGTATACGGGCTACTGGAAAGGTCGATTCGATCTCTATTTGCTGGATGTCGAGGATCCGATCACTCCCGCTCAGACCGTGACCGAGGAGCAGATTGCAGAGGCGAAGTCTCTGAGCGTGGACGAGTTGCCGCGATTCGAACCCAGTATCGAAGTCACTATCGATGACGCCAACAAAGACAGATACCGCGGCAGGAGGTTTTATCTGCAGGATGTGATCGGCGGCACGATCGGGATATCGGATGACCAGACCTTCGTCGCTCAGATCGGATTCTTCTTCACCGATTTCCTGGGCGACCAGAAGATCATCGCCATCTTCCAGTCGGTCTCCAGTCTGGCCAATTTCGACGTCATCTATCAGAACCTGCAGAATCGATATCAGTGGCAAGTCCACTTGTTCGACCACCGAGATTTCTTCACCATCAGGGATCCGACCTCGCCCGACGGCGCTCAACGTATCGACAATGCCCTGGCCCTGACCGGACTGAACGCTTCCATCATCTATCCCTTGGGTGTCAATCACCGGTTGTCCGCCGGTGGCGGGTACTTTCTGACGAGAAATCAACTTCGATGTGCTGTCGGTCGGCGAAGATGGCGAACCGGTGATCGGTCCCCGTAAGGACGACTACCCGCAGATCTCGGGCGGATGTCGTCGGCGATACGAGCGTCTGGAAGCCATGGGGTCCAGTCGGCGGACGTCGGTATCGCTTCTGGGGGATCGTACGCGCCGGATCTGGATTCACCGGCGACAGCAGTGCCCTGACGGCCGGGTATCGGAATGGATTTCCGCCAGTACATCATGCTCACGCAGCGAATCAATATCGCCTTCCGACTCTGGGGAGCCGACAATCAGGGCAACGCCCCGACACCGGTCTATATCGGTGGCATGGATACGATCCGCGGGCTTCGACTTCCGCTCAATCGTGGGCACCCAGGCCTTCTACACCAATATCGAGGTTCGCTTCCCGTTGATCGACTATCTGGCGATTCCTTTCATGCAGTTCGCCAATATCCGAGGCAACATCTTTCTGGATGTCGGCGGGGCCTACTATCATGATTTCAATGAGGATTTGCAGTGCTATGACAGCGACGACGAGCGCTCTCAACGACTGCGTGGCGTCCTACGGATGGGGTATCAGTTTTCGTCTCTTCGGCTTGGAGGTGAATTGGGATTTCGCCAGGCGGTGGAATTTCAGCGAGACGCTGTCCGACGGTTTTGAGACGTCTTTCTGGATCGGACCCAGATTCTAGGAAGCTCGGTTGTTGGCTTCGCGATACGATCCCGGCGTGGTCCCCGCCGGGATCGATGGTTTTGGGGATCGCGACATAAAATAGATCCACCATGAAGATCGAAGTCCTGGGAGCCTCCGGAGGTGCCAGTCTCGACTGTCGCATGACCAGCTTGCTGGTCAACGACACCATTGCTCTGGATGCGGGCTCTCTGGCGCAAGCGTTGACGATCGATCGTCAAGAGAGGGTTCGCTCGATTCTCTTGACCCACTCGCATCTGGACCACACCAACTCGTTGCCGTTCTTTGTCGAGAATGTGTTCGATCGCCTGGAGGGGGCGATCGATATCTACGCCTCGAAAGCGACGATCTACTCGGTGCGGAAGCATCTGTTCAACAACGAATCGTGGCCAGATTTCTCACGCATGCCCAACAATCTGTTGCCGTCGATGAAGTTCCACGAGCTCGAGCCGGAAGTGCCGATCGTCCTCGATGGGGTCACCTTCACACCTTTCGAGGTGGATCATCTGGTTCCCACCTACGGGTTTCTGATCGAAGAGGGCTCAGAGGGACTCCTCTGGTCCAGCGACACTGGTCCCACCTATCGACTCTGGGAGCTGGCCAATCTGTCGGTCAATCTGAAGGCCCTGTGTATCGAGACCAGTTTCGACAATTCGATGCAGAGGGTCGCCGATATCTCCTTTCATCTGACGCCGCATACCCTGGCCGCGGAATTGGCCAAGCTCGAGCGCCGGATACCGATCCTTCTGCACCATCTCAAGCCCCCCTGCCTCCAGCAGGTTCGCAGTGAGGTTCGGGCGATGCAGAATCCGGATATCCACTTCCTGGAAGAGGGAAAGACCTACCGGCTGTAGAGATTCTGCGGCCCAAACTCTGATACCTTCATTGCTGTGCAGCTCTCCCTCGGTTTAGACGACTCCAAGATGCGCCTGGTCGTTCTCGGCTCTGGCAGTGGTGGCAACGTGCTGGTGCTGGAGAGCGGTGGCCAACGGCTGATGGTCGACGCCGGGTTCTCGTGTCGCGAGATCGAAAAAAGGCTGGCCAAGGTCGGTATCGATGGCGATCGCTTCGATGGTCTGATCCTGACCCATGAGCACTCAGACCATACCCGGGGTGCCAAGCGGTTTGCCCGGCTCCACGACGTGCCCGTCTATGCCACCGCCGGCACCCTGGCAGGACTGGGCCTGGGCGAGAACGGCACCGAGATTCAGGTGCTGGCATCGGGCCGGCAGGCGGCGGTGGGTGATTTCCTGCTCGAGCCCTTTGCCATTCCCCACGATGCTCGCGAGCCCATCGGCCTGGTCGTGCAGGATCCCGCGGGGCGACGAGTGGGCCTGGTGGCCGACCTGGGAGCTCGCAGTCAACTGGCTTGGGGTCGGCTCACCGATTTGGATGCCCTGATTCTGGAGTCGAATCACGATCTCGACATGCTGAGAAGCGGACCGTACCCCTGGAGGTTGAAACAGCGAGTCGCCTCACGACACGGGCATCTGTCGAACCGGGAGGCGGCAGAGGGCATCCCGGAGCTGGATTCGAGCCATCTACAGTGGGTGGTTCTCTATCATCTGTCGCGCACCAACAATCTACCCGCGCTGGCAGTGGACTCCGTGGGGGAAGCGTTGAGCCGCGAGAGCTCACCGGCTGAGATCTGCGTGGCCAGTCAGTTCGAGCCCACCCCGTGGATGGAAGTCGTCGCGAGATAGGGCTTGCCTCATGTGTGGCATTTTTGGCATCGAAGGGCACGAGGACGCGGCGAACATCGCCTATCTGGGTCTCTACGCCCAACAACATCGGGGCCAGGAAAGCGCGGGAATCGTGTCCTGGGACGGCAGCCATATGAGCGTGCAACGGGGCATGGGGCAAGTAGCCGACATCTTCAAGGTCAAAGTCCTCGAACGCCTGCCCGGCGATCGCGCTGTGGGTCATATCCGCTACTCCACTTCCGGTGCCAGTGTTCTGGGCAATGCCCAGCCCATCGTCGTCAAAACCTCGATGGGACCGCTGGCGACGGTGCACAACGGTACGTTGGTCAATGCCGTTGAGACTCGCAACCGTCTGGAGCTGGAGGGGTCGATCTTCCAGACCACCAGCGACACCGAGGTCATTCTGCATCTCATGGCACGGCAACCGCGCCCGGATGTGGTGGAGTCGCTGCTGGCCGCACTCCACGAAGTGCGCGGGGCCTACTCCCTGCTCCTGGTCACCGAGAGTTGCTTGATCGCGGCGCGCGATCCGCATGGTTTCCGACCGATGATCATGGGCGACCTCAACGGTTCCTACTGTTTCGCCTCTGAGAGCTGCGCCTTCGATCTGCTGGGTGCAAAGGTAGTGCGCGAACTCGAGTTGGGAGAGGTCGTCGTGGCTCGCGGCAACGAGATCGAGTCGTTCACGGTCGGGACGGGTCAGCCCTCGCGCTGCGCGTTCGAGCAGGTCTACTTTGCCCGGCCTGACAGCAAGGTGTTCGACGACGCGGTGTCGCGAGCGAGGCTGCAGTTCGGGCGCCAGTTGGCCAGGGAGGCGCCAGTTCCGGCCGACATGGTCGTGGCGGTGCCCGACAGCGGTATGTTCGCGGCACTTGGTTACGCTCGCGAGTCGGGGATGCCCCTGGAATTCGGACTGATTCGCAATCACTATGTGGGCCGCACCTTTATCGAGCCCAAACAATCGATCCGCCACTTCGGTGTCAAGGTCAAGCTCAACCCGGTGGAGGAGTTGATCTCGGGACGGCGCGTGGTCCTGGTCGACGATTCCATCGTCCGCGGCACGACCTCGCCGAAGATCGTCAAGATGATCCGTGACGCGGGCGCCAGCGAGGTGCACGTGCGCATCTCATGCCCGCCGACGGCCTGGCCCTGCCACTACGGTATCAACATGCCGACCCGCGAGGAGCTGATCGCTTCAGGCCACTCGGTGGAGGAGATCCGCAAGTTCGTCAAGGCGGACAGCCTCGCCTATTTGTCCCTGGATGGGATGTTGGGTGCGCTATCCGGAGATCCGGATAGCTATTGCACCGCCTGCTGGACGGGTGAGTACCGCGTGCAGGTCTCGGAGGAGGACGGACGCCAACAGGATCTTTTTCCCATTCGTAATGAAGAGGCCGATTGATGTCGCCGGATAGAGAGTCCGCTTACGCTCGAGCTGGGGTCGATATCGATGCTCAGGACAAGGCTCTGGGCAAGATCAAGAAACTCGTGCGTTCGACCTTTACCGACGGCGTCTTGTCGGAGCTGGGGAGCTTCGGCGGTCTGTTTCGTCCGGAGCTCGCGGGGATGACGGAGCCGATCCTGGTTGCCTCGGCGGACGGCGTCGGAACCAAGCTGATGATCGCTCGCCAAGTTGGAGATTTCTCCACTGTCGGGCAGGACCTGGTGAATCACTGCGTCAACGACATTCTGGTGCAAGGAGCGCGTCCCCTTTTCTTCATGGACTATGTGGGAGCCGGAGTCCTGGAACCGCAGGAGGTCGTGGACCTGGTGTCGGGGGTTGCCAGTGCCTGCAGGAAGAACGGTTGCGCTCTGCTCGGCGGTGAAATGGCGGAGATGCCGGGTTTCTACGAAGCCGGGGACTACGAGCTGGTGGGATTTATCTTGGGGCTGGTGGACCGACCGGCGATCCTGGATGGGTCTCGTGTCCGCCCTCGCGACCTCTTGATTGGTCTGCCTTCTTCCGGGCTACACACCAATGGTTACTCTCTGGTGCGCAAGATCGTCTTCGACGATCTGTGCTTGTCCGTCGGGGACCGTTTCCCGGGTAGCGAGATCAAAGACAGGGTAGGGAAGGTTCTCTTGTCTACTCATCGCGCCTACCTGCCAGCCGTCGGTCCCCTATTGGGTAGCCCGGGTCTGCATGCCATGGCGCATATCACGGGGGGCGGCCTCACCGACAACCTGCCGCGGATACTGCCAAAGAAGTGCCGGGCCGAGATCCGGATCGGCACCTGGAGGATTCCAGAGATCTTCCACTTTCTGCAGGAACACGGCGGAGTTTCCGATGAGGAGATGTTCCGGGTCTTCAACATGGGAGTGGGGATGGTCCTGGTCATCGATCCGGACTCTGCGGCCGAGATTCTGGCGGCCCTACGCGATGTCGGGCAAAGGGCATTTCCGATGGGGACCGTGCAGGAGGGTGGATCTGGGGTGGTGTATGACATGGGGAGCACTGCTCAGTAGACAGCGAGGTACGACATGGCAACCAAAATAGGCATTCTCCTCTCTGGCCGCGGCTCCAATTTCCTTGCCCTGCACGGCGCCATGGAGCGGGGGGAGATCCCCGCGGAGATCGGGCTGGTGGTCAGCAACGTGGGTGAGGCGCCAGGGTTGGAGAAGGCGCGGGCGTTGAGATTGCCCGCAGTCTGCTTCCCCCATCGCATCGAGCCGACCCGCGAGGCCCACGAGGCCAAGGTCATCGCGGCTCTGCGACACGCCGACGTGGAGTGGATCTGTCTTGCCG
>CAVRAU010000014.1:0-172266 GCA_963719055.1 uncultured Acidobacteriota bacterium
ACGCTACGCGGCCCTGTGTCTGGTGCTGGATTCGGTGGCCGAGCCGCCCATCCCGGACCGACCCCAGGCCTACGGTTCCAGGGTCTGGCATCGGATATCGCCTGAGATAGGCGCGTCGAGAGGAAAATCGTGGAGCTGGGACTGGCTGCGGCCAAGACGCAAATGGGGTCTGGCCGCAGTCATGGCTCTGCTCCTCGTGGCCGCGTTTCTGGCGGGTCGGCAGGTTGCGGAGCAACCTGTCCAGCAGGAGATGGCGGGTTTGCCAGGCGAGGGTCGCGAGCGGATCCTTCTGATGACCGTCGCCGGCCATCTGGAACGCTCCGAAATGCTCCTTCTCGAATTGGTGAATACCCGGGACAACGGCGATATCGACGTGTCGGTAGAACGGCAACTGGCCAATGAGCTGGGCCAGGAGAGCCGGCTCTACCGCCAGGCTGCACAGGAGGCGGGAAAGATGGACGTCGCCGTGCTTCTGGAGCAGCTGGAGACGGTTTTGGTGGAGCTCTCCCATGGGCCCCAGACGGTGCCTTCGTCCGATCTCGGGGAGCTGCGGGTGCGCTTGGATGAAGGAGACGTTCTGTTCAAGGTGCGGGTGTTGGGCACTCGCCTGCGACAAGAAGTGAACGCGGGGAGCCGGTCTGACGAGGATTCGCCCGCCGCTCGTGAAATATAGGAGATGGATGCCATGAAACGAATGCAATTCGCCTTGACCTACACCGCAGTCGTCGTTCTGTTGGTGGTGTCACCCATTCTCGCCTGGACCGGGGTCGTCGAGACGCTGACCTCGGATCAGGGGATGTCAGCCCGTAGCGATCTGTACCGCGAGGCTCAGAGAGCCATGGATCAGAAAGACTGGTCAGCGGCGGAGGAACTCTTCGGTCAGGTTGCCAGGGAAGGCGGTGAAGACGCGGACGCCTCTCTCTACTGGCAGGCCTACGCTCAGTTCAAACGGGGCCGCGAAGCCACCTCTCTGAAGACCCTCGCCGAGCTCCAGCGAGCCTATCCGGAGAGCTCGTGGATCGACGATGCGAAAGCGTTGGAGATGGAAGCGAAGCCCCGTACGGGCCAGCTTGTCGACACCTCGGCGGAGGAGGATGAGGAGCTCAAGCTCTATGCCCTGAACAGCCTCATGCATGTCCAGTCCGAGCGGGCGATTCCCGTTCTGGACGAGTTCCTCGCCGGCGACCACTCCATCGAATTGAAGGAAAAGGCACTTTTCGTCCTCAGCCAGAGCGGCTCACCTCGAGCTCGGGAGATTCTGGTGGAGATCGCCGAAGGCCGGCGGCAGAGCGAGCTCTCGCAGGAAGCCATCGAGTACCTGGGCTTGAGCGGGGGCGAGGAGACGGGGCAGCTTCTGCAGCAGATCTACGATTCGAACCAGGACCCGGAGGTCAAGGCTCAGGCCCTCGAAGCCATGATGCTCGGTGGCCACGAGGATCGCGTCCTGGCCGCGGCCCGCTCCGAGCCGGATCCGGAGTTACGCACCGAGGCCGTGGAGCTGCTGGGGATCATGGGTGCGACGGAGGAATTGCGACAACTCTACGATTCGGAGAGCTCTCAGGAGGTCAAGAAAGGGATCCTGGAAGGAATGTTCCTCGCCGGTGACGCGGAGACGCTGATCCAGCTCGCCCGCACCGAGCAGAACCCCGAGCTGCGGCTGGAGATCATCGAGTCCCTGGGGCTGGTTGGGGGAGACTCCGCTGTCGGAGCACTCCGCGATCTCTACAGCAGCGAGACCAACCTGGAGGTCAAGAAGAGCATTCTGGAGTCTTTCTTCCTGGCCGGAGATGCCGACACGCTCAGGCGGCTGGCTGAATCTGAACAGGATCCCGAGTTGCGCAGTGCGGCCATCGAAGGCCTGGGCCTCATCGGTCGGGAGAAATCCGCCGGTGCCCTCAAGGCTCTGTGGGAATCGGAGACCAATCCCGAGGTCAAGAAGGCCATTGTTGAAGCGTTCTTCCTGCAGAACAACACTCAGGCTCTCATCGACATCGTGCGCAGCGAACAGGACAAGGAGCTTCGCAACGAGGCGTTGGAGTATCTGTCGCTGATCGGTTCGGACGAAGCTGTGGATTTTCTCCTCGAAGCGCTCGAGAAATAGGAGAGGATGATGAAGATCGTATCGGTGATGCTCGGAGTGTCGCTCTCTCTTGCGACCGCTGTGCCGGCGGAGCCTCCGCAGATCGAGAACGTCGTCCTGGAATCGAACACGCTGGAGGGCCCGTTGAGCTCCCGGGTCTCGACCTGGTCGGAGACGACTGGCGAGCCCTCATGGCTGGGATGGCTCGTGCCCATGGTGAAGGGTGACGCGACGCTCTGTTGCTGGAGCCGCGGGGATCGCCACTCGCAAGACCGAGCCTGCGCTCTCGAGAGCTCCCACCGGCACTCCGTGTACTCGTCGGGCCAGCGAAGGATGCCGCTGGACAGCGACAACCTGGTGGTTCTATTGCGAGCCGAAAACGGGCGACTCGAAGAGATGCGGGTCTATTCAGAAGGCTGTCGGTTGGATGCTGGGGGCAAATCGGTGACCTGGCTGGAGGGTGTGGAGCCTGAAGAGAGCGCCAGACTTCTGAGCCAATGGATCGCAGGCGGTTCGGTGGTCAAGGATGAATCGCTGATGGCCCTGGCTCTCCATGCCACACCGTTGGCCGCCAATCGGGTGGCGCAGATCGCGCAACAAAGCCCCGACGCTGAATTGCGCGGCGAGGCTCTATTCTGGCTCGCTCTTTCAGGAGCGGTCACGGCCCCGGACATCATTCTGCAGGCTGTGAACCAAGATGCAGATTCCGAGGTCCGAGAGGAGGCCATCTTCGCCCTCAGCCAGCTCCCGGACGGTCAAGGAATGCCTTGGCTCCTGACGATCCTGCAGGACCCCTCCCGGCCTTCCGAAGTCCGTGAGGAGGCCTTCTTCTGGTTCGTCCAGTCGGGAGACGATGAAGCGTTGGATCTGATCGCGGAGATTTTGGGCAACTGACGCTGCCACAGAGGTCGACTTCAGGAAAAGGCGCCTGTCAAGGTCAGAACGTAGGTGACCACCGCCTCCTGCAGCGTTTCCGGTGGGCGGAAAGTGGTGACGCAGTACAGGCCGTCTCGAAAGTAGACCGAAAAGGATTCCCCTTCTCCCAGGGTCTTGCTGAAAGTCAGCTGACAAAGGGTCTCGTCGTCGGGATTGGGCTGGCCAATGCTGACACCCAGAACCGGGTCCGCGATCGGTTCACCCGTTTCTGAATCCAGGGCCTCGACAGTGCTGGCCAGGATGCTGACGGTTCCCGCTTTGGTGACGGCGAAGAAGTTGTTATCGCTGGTGACATCGATCGGAAGTGCCCCTTCGATGATGCGGGTGTCGCCTTCGACGAACTCTGGCCCACTGGAGTCACAGGCCAGGGATGTGAGTCCCGCAGAGCAGCAGGGCCACCATGGAGAGACTCTGGGGATAGTGGGTGCGTTTCATGGTTGATCGTCCTGGGCGTCTGGTCGGTGTCGCAAAGTGTGAAGATAGGACAGACTCGGGATCAATTCAAGTCGTCTCCTGCAGACTTCCGGCACAGAACTGGAAATCGATCTCCATCGCGGGTGTGCAAGAAGGCACCTGATGCCAAGGGCTGGTAGGCCTGTCAGTTGAGCTCCGTCGTCGTCGGTGAGCCAGAACCGCCCGTCGCGGCCCAACCGATCAGCGTCCATCACCAAAGCTCCCGAGCGTCGATTGGTGCGCGCATTCCCCACCTGTCGCAGCCAGATCAAGTCGTCCAAATCGACATCCTCGGAGTTGTCCTCATCGTCGGTATAGAAGCGCAGGGCCACATCGATCTGTCGCACCCCCAACTCGAAGAGGCTCTCGATTTCGTCTTCTTCCAGACTGCGGTTGCTGTTCGTATCGAACCACAGTCGCAGATAACGCCAAGGTCGATCGCCGGCGGAGACCACCGAGTCCTCGTTGGTGTCGAAGAGGTAGAAGCCGCCGCAAGGGGGTACGACGGGGGTTGCGGCCTGCTCGTCGGCGAGCACTTCCTGGGTGGTGGCCGGTTCTCGGGCCGGTCTTGGCTCGGTCGCGATCGCTGGCTCGCCGGACTGCTTGGCTTCAGGCGTCGGTTCCGTCTCGGTCTCTGGTCCGGGAGGAGAGCCGATGACGGCTTCCTCTGGCTTTCGAGCCTGATCCTCTTGCCACCGCCTTTCCACCTCCTGGCGCAGATCCTCGGGGAGAATCTCCAGAAGATCCTCGATCTGCTGTCGCAACTCCAGAATGCGCTGGATGACCTCCTCCTGGCTTGTCGCTGGATCCACCTCCTCGGCTCGCAAAGGTGGGCCGGGGAGACAGGGCCACAGAAGCAGACCTGCGGTCAGCAAGAAAGAGCGCGGCATGGATCGCAAGAGTTTGATGCCCCGGGTTCCTGGCGAGCGGGCGGAGTATAGCAGTAACCTGGTCCGAGTCTTGCTTCAGGACTGGATTGCCGAAGGCGCATAATGGGCTCGAGGCGATGTCTGGAGTAGCATGGAACGGAGGGGCGATCGATGATGTTCATCAGCAAGCCGACAAGCGCTCTGGGTCTGGGTTTGGCTCTTATCGTGGCGATTTCCGGTTGTGCCAGTACCCAGCAGCAGAATTCCTCGACGCCCACCATGCCCACGTCGCCCCCGTCGACGTCCAGCGCGGGGACTGAAATCGGCTCGCCGCAGAGTGAGTCCGAATCCGCTCAAGGGTCCGAGGGCGCTGAAACGGCCTCATCGAGCCCCTCGGGAGAGCAGGGACAGTCCGAATCGTCAGGGCAGCCCTCCGCTTCCGGCGGCCAGGAAGGAATGGGTGAGGAGTCCTCTGGAGAGGACAGCGGTGGTTCTTCTGGGGATCTGTCCGAGGCCGCTCGCGAGCAGGGGGCGTCCGGAGCATCAGGTGGCACCGCCGCTGAGGGTGAGTCGGGGGCGCAGACCGCCGCGGGTGGCGGTGGATCCTCGACCACCGGCGAGCAGGTGGCGGCTCTCGATGGAGAGTTCAAGGAGTCCCTGGAGAAGTTTGACGGTGAGTTGCTGCGCGAGCAGGAGATTCTGGAAAAGCGCCGCGAAGAGTCAGCTGCCGACAGGGCTGGGGGATCGTCTGGTTCCATGGACTCGAGCGGCGGGTATGGGGGTTCGGAAAGCACGTCCGGATCCAGCTCCTCTGGCGAGAGTGGTTCAGAGGGCTCGGACGCAGCTGCGGCGACGGAAGGCGGCGGTGCCGGCAGCTCCAAGCCCCAGAGCGCGGGCGGCGGGGACAGTGTCGGGGATGACAGCGAGGGTCGAGTCCCGTCCGACGTGGGAGATGGCAGCGACGATGACATCGTGGCCAGACAACTGCGCGAAGCCGCGATGAAAGAAGAGGACCCGGAGCTTCGTGAGAAACTATGGGACGAGTACCGAGCGTACAAGTCTGGGAACAAGGGCTAGGAGCTGAAATCGCAAGAAGGGCGATCTGAAATGAGAAGGTTGAGAAACAGATGGACCGTCGTGGCTCTCATGGCCCTGGTGATCATGCCGACGATGGGGATGGCCAAGGTGACCGCTCCCACCAAGGTGATCCAGGCCAGTCATGAGGTCCCCGAAGATCAACTTCTGGATGTATCCATCGAGGTGTTCGACCCCGGTATTCCAGATCTCGGCGAGGTCTCCGCGAAGAAGGCGGACAGAATCTATCCCGACGTGAGGAAGTCCGAAGCGCGCTACGTACCCATGCAGCTCAAGGAGACCCTCCAGTCGACGGGTTTCTGGGGCGCTGTGCGCGTGGTGCCCGAGGGCGCGTCGTCGGCGGAGATCACGATCACCGGTCTGTTGGTCAAGTCCACCGGCAAGGATCTGGTGGTGGAGATTCGAGTCTTCGATGTAACCGGCAAGGATTGGCTGGAGAAGAAGTACAAGCAAGAGGCCAATCCGTTCGTCTATATCGACGAGAAGCAGGGCCATCTGGATCCCTTCCAGGGGCTCTACGCCCAGATCGCCAATGACATGCTGAGCCGGTTGCAGAAGCTGGAGCCCGAGGAGCTTCGCGAGCTGCGCCGCGTCAGCGAGCTGCGTTTCGCCTCCGAATTGGCACCCGCGGACTACGGGAGGTATCTCGGTCGCAACCGCAAGGGTCGATACGAAGTCGAGCGTCTACCCGCGCAGGATGATCCCACGATGATCCGGGTCGCCCAGATTCGGGAACGGGATTACATGTTCGTGGACACTCTGAACGAGTACTACAGCGAATTCTGTGTCTCGATGGAAGAGCCCTATGACAATTGGCGGGCGTTCAGCTACGAAGAACAGGTCGCTCTGGCCCAGCTTCGGCGACAGGCCCGCATGCGCAAGATCATCGGCGCCCTGGCGATTCTCGGGGCGGTGACGGCTTCCCCGGGGAGTGGTCTCGAAGCGGCGGCCCGTGACGCCGCTTTGATCGGCGGCATCGCGGCCGTCCAAAGCGGCATCGCCAAAGGAAAAGAAGCGAAGATCCATGCCGAGGCACTGCGGGAGCTGGCCAATTCGTTTGGTATCGAGGTCGCACCCATGGTGGTGGAGATCCAAGGGGAGAGCGTGCGCCTCACCGGTACCCGTGAAGAGCAGTACACGGCCTGGCGAGAGCTTCTTGGTCAGATCTACGCTGCCGAAACCGGTTTACCCCAGGACCCGAACACCGCGTCCGAACTAGCCGTCGAGGAATCAACGGGTCACTAGTCCCGTTGACGCTCCAGTCCATGGCGGAGCTCGCAAGCGGTCAGTCCCTGGCCTCTCGATTCACCCTGATTCGCCCCCTTGGCAGGGGCGGCATGGGAGAGGTGTGGGTGGCTCGAGACGAGAGTCTGGGCACCCAGGTCGTCACCAAGATCGTGCCCCCAGGTGCCACCTCTGAGCAGATTGCCCTCCTGCGGCAGGAATGCCGTAACGCCCGGCGATTGTCCCATCCGAACATTGTCCGGGTCTTCGACTTTCATGAAGATCCAGCCGCCGTCTTCATTTCCATGGAGCATGTGGAAGGCGGCGACGTCACCGAGCTTCGAGGACGGGCACCGCAAGAGATCCTCGCGAGTCTGCGGCCTCTGACCGAGGCGCTCGAGTACGCCCACGGTGAGGGAGTGGTCCATAGGGATCTCAAGAGCAGCAATGTTCTTCTGGACCGATCCGGCCGACCCCGATTGAGCGACTTCGGGATTGCCGGCGTTATGGATCCCGAGCCGGAAGACCTGGTGCTCCGGGGTGGGGGTTCCCGGAATCATGCGAGTCCCCAGCAGATGGCAGGGGAGCCGGCGAGCCCGGCAGACGATGTCTTCGGCCTGGGGGTGCTGCTCACCGAGATTCTGGGATCCTCCCCGACTCTTCCCGAGCCCCTGCGGGCGTTGCTGCAGTCGATGATGGCGCCCGCCGTCGAAGACCGGCCCGCGCACATGATGGCGGTACGGGAGGCCCTCGATGAGATCGTGGCCCTCGAAGTCGAAGAAGGAACGGTGGCTCCCCAGGTGGTCAACAACGAGATCCGTCTGTCGCCGCCACCCAGGGTGGCGGACGTTCGTCCCACAGAGCCCGAGGCGTTTCCCCCTTCTGCGGCATTTCGCGACACCGAATCGCCTTCCCGCCATCCGTATTGGTGGTTGACGGTGACGGCCTTCTTGACTTTGGCAGCTGTGGCCGCCGGCGTGTTTGTCGTCTTGCCCAAGTGGGTAGAGGAGCGGGAGTCGAGACCGGTCCCGGTAGAGAGAGCGGCGGCCCCGGATTCGGTAGAAGTCGCCCGGCCACCGTCGCCCTCGCCTCCTCGGGTGGAAACCGGAAACGGGTCGATGGCACCGATGGCAGAGTCGTTGCCACCGGTGGAGAAGTCGACCGTCATCGCGCCTGAAAAGGAGAGGCCGCGAGTCACTCAGCCCTCTGTGGAGTCCCCTCGACCTCCCAAAATGGACCCTGGAGCCAGAGAGTTCGCGGCGGCCATGAGCGCGGGGCTGAGGGCCTTCGAAGGCGGCGATCTGGTGGTTGCCAAGGGGGCCTTCGAGAGAGCTCTGGCTCTGGCACCCGGATCGGCGGAGGCCGCGGACGGCTTGGCACGCACAAAGCTGGCCTTGAGATTGGAGGAAATTCGCGACCACCAGGCAAAGGCTCGGGCTTTCGAGGGGGAAGAGCGCTGGCGCTGACGCGGAGCGCGAGTACTCTGCGGCGCTGGCTCTGGACCCCACGCTGCGGTTTGCCCGCGAAGGGAAAGATCGCGCTACCGCCAGGGCGGTGTTGAATGACAGGTTGGAGTACCACATTGCCCATCCGGATCGGTTGTCGGAAGAATCGGTGCTCGAGGAAGCCCGGCGAGCGCTGGCGTCGGCCAAGGCCATCGAGCCCAACACGGAGAAGTTGCGGACGCAGGTCGATCGTCTCCAGGGTGCCATCAAGATCGCCACCAGCCCGGTCAGGGTTTTGCTGGTCTCCGACAACCTCACCCACGTCGTGGTCTACAGGGTCGGCAGGTTGGGCACCTTCGAGAAGCGCAATCTGGATCTGCGACCCGGCACCTACACTGTGGTGGGAACCCGAGAGGGTTTTCGGGATGTTCGCCGCCAGCTCCAGGTTGTCGCTGCAGGGGAGAACAAACCGATGACAGTGCGCTGTGAGGAAGAGATCTGATGGCGACGATTGTCATCGAGCTGGCCGGCAGCGAGCTGCGAGTGGAGGCGGACGGGTTGCCGGTCGTGATCGGCGGGCACCAATCCCATATCCCCATCTCGGGCGCTGTCGACGGGTTACCCCGGGCCTTTGTGGGGGTGGAGGCGGGCGAGCCGTTTCTGCAGCCCGCGGCAGGAGTGACGGGCGTGTTCTGTAATGGCAATCCCTTGACCACCTCTCAGTGGTTACGAGACGGGGACGAGGTGCGGGTGGAGATGACCGTTCTCTCGGTGGCTCGTGAAGCCGATTCGACCCGGCTGAAGGTTCAGCAAGAGGTGACCGAGGTCGACACCGAGCCACCGATCATCGTCGCCTCGGATTCCCTGGTGCCGCCGCGTGAGGCCCCGCCCGAGGCCGTCGTGACTGCGGCGCAGTTCCAGCCCAAGGCTCTCCGCCACTCTCGAAGAGGTAGGCGGGTTCCCCATCCTCTCCTGGTAGTGACCTGGGTTGCCCTGGGTGTCCTGGCGATTGCCGCCTGGTACCTATTCACTTCTCGGGCGGTTGAAGTTCGCGTGCTGCCCGAACCGGATCGGCTCTCGGTGGAGGGGAGCTGGTTGGAACTGGAGCTGGGAGGACGGTACCTGTTGCGTCCTGGCACTTACGAAATCGTGGCTGAGAAGGAGGGCTATCGCCGGTTGCGGAAGCCCCTGGAAGTCACGCGTCTCCCCAGTCAGGTGCACCAGTTCGAGCTGGAGAAGCTGCCAGGTATCCTCGAGTTGGTGACCATCCCCTCGGCGGGGGCTCAGGTGAGCATCGATGGCCAGACGGTGGGTGTGACACCGCTGGAGCCCCTCGAGCTGACCCCAGGCGATCACACGGTGGTGGTGGCCTCCGGCCGGTTCGAGGCCGTGACCGAGACCGTCACCATCGAGGGTGGCGGTGACACGGTCGTGTTGCGGGTCGAGCTGACTCCTTTGTGGGCTCCGGTCACCATCGTGTCCAGACCCGCGGGGGCCACGGTTCGCATCGATGGCGAGGAGGTCGGGCAAGACTCCAGTGACTGCCGACGTGCTGGAGGGCGGTCATGGACTCGAGCTCCGCCTGACCGGCTACAAGCCCTACTCCACGAGACTCAATGTGTTGGCCAACCAGCCCTACAGCCCGCCAGTGGTCATGCTGCGACCGTCGGACGGTCAGCTCCTCCTGACGTCCGAGCCGGCAGGCGCCACCGTCAGCATCGATGACGAATACCGCGGGCAGACCCCGCTCGAGATCGAGCTCGCGCCAGGCGTCGACCATCGAATCAGCGTCTCGAAGACCGGCTTCGACACGGCCAGTGACACCTTGCGGTTGGAGTCGGGTGGATCGCGCGAGATCCATGTGTCTCTGGACGCCCGATATGGTGATATCGAGATCAGCAGCGAGCCCGCCGATGCCGAGTTGATCGTCGATGGGGAAGTCGTGGGTACAGCCAACCAGACCCTGCGTCTCACGGCGACCCCGCACGAGATCGAAGTCCGCAAGGAGGGCTTTGAGAGCCATCGGCAGAGTCTGACTCCCCGCCCTGGTTTTCCCCAGGTCGTGCAGGTGACGCTGCGCACCGCGGAGCAGGTCAGACAGGCGGCACGACTGCCGGTCATCCAGGGGCCCCAGGGTCAGGAGCTACGCCTCATCGAGCCGGGGAAGTTTCGTGTCGGGGCGTCTCGTCGCGAACCGGGACGCCGATCCAATGAGACCCTGAGGGATGTGGAGCTGACCCGCGCTTTCTACCTGGCGACCGAGGAGGTCAGCAACCGGGAATTTCACGAGTTCCGCGAGGAGCACAAATCGGGTCATGTGGGACAGAAGACCCTGGATCTGGACGAGTATCCGGTGGTCGAGGTGACCTGGAACGAGGCCGCCCGCTACTGCAATTGGCTCAGTGCCAAGGAAGGGCTGCCGCCCGCCTACGAGCTCAAGGGTGGCCAGATGGTGGGAACGAACCCTCTGGCCGGCGGATATCGCTTGCCCACGGAGGCCGAGTGGGTCTGGGCAGCGCGATTTGCCGGTTCTGGCGGCGGGCGCAAGTACCCCTGGGGCAACTCCCTGCCGGTGGCTCCGGGCTCCGGTAACTACGCGGACAGCTCGGCCGGAGGGCTGGTGGAAGGTACCATCGGTGGCTACAACGACGGTTTCGCCGCCACAGCCCCGGTGGACAGTTTCGAGCCCAATTCGGTGGGTATCTTCAACATGGGTGGCAATGTGGCCGAGTGGGTCCACGATTTCTATCAGATCTACCCATCGAGCTCCTCCACCCTCCTGGTCGACCCGATAGGACCCGAAGAAGGCGAGTACCATGTGATCCGGGGGTCCAGCTGGATGGATTCCACGATCACGGAGTTGCGTCTGAGCTTTCGCGACTATGGCAATGGCTCGCGGCCCGATGTGGGCTTCAGAATCGCCCGGTTCGTAGACTAGATAGCCGATCCTGAGAAGGAGGCACCCATGAGACTCTTTGCCCGTCTGATCCTCGGAACTCTCCTGCTCGCAGCCCTGCTGGTGAGCGCACATTCGGAGCCAGTAGTGGCCCAGACGGAAACGGAATCCGAGGCGGAAGCACCCGAGACCTTTGTGCCGACCGAGAAGCTACCGGCGGACAGCGCGATCTCGTTTCCCGTCGATATCTGAGGACCTCCAAGATGAAGAAACGCTACCCCGTCGAATTTGTCTATCAGGCCCTGTCCCTGATCCTTTCCCTGATCGTGGTGCATGCCTTCTATGTGACGGCCGTGCGTCCGCGGGCAGACGCCATCCTGTCCGAGCAGGTCGCGCAGATGCAGATCGATCCTTCTTTTGTCCAGGAACGCTCGGTATGGGTTGTCATCCGGGATTTCGAGCAGGAGGCCTGTTTCGTGCTCATGTTCTGGGCGATCGCCATCATGATCTACAAGGGCGTGGTCCTGGCGCGGGAGCGTCGGCTTCTCCAGGACGATCTGGTTCCCCTGGCCGAAGGCACGCGGATCCTGCCTGAAGACGCACGCGAATACACGCGGCAGATCCAATCTCTGCCGGCAGCCGAACAGCGTTCTTTGCTCCCCAAGGCCTTGATTGCGGCCTTGGATCGGTTTACCGCGACGCGCAACATCCAGGATGTCTCCAGCACCGCACACGCGATTTGCGATGCGGAATCGGAGAGGCTGGACTCTGAGCTTTCCATGGTCCGCTACATTGCCTGGGCCATTCCGTCGATCGGTTTCCTCGGCACCGTCCGGGGGATCGGTGACGCTCTGGGGCAGGCGCATCAAGCTGTCGAAGGCGATATCGCCGGGGTCACTCAGAGTCTCGGGGTGGCCTTCAATTCGACCTTTGTGGCCCTTCTCATCAGCATCTTTCTGATGTTCCTTCTGCACCAACTGCAGCTCAATCAAGAGCGGCTCGTGGCCGAGACCGAGACCTATCTGGATCGCAACCTGATCCGCCATCTGCAAGTCACGGCGAGTAGTGTCGTCGGCGTCTGACATCGTCGGCCATGACCATCGTCGCCATCGAGCTGAATGACGCCGGCCTCCTGGCGGCCAGCGATGCGGGCACCACCTGGCCGCCGAGTCCCGGGTATGCGCTGCTGGATGGCAAGGAGCTGCTGGTGGGGTCGGCGGCCCAGACCCGGTCCCGACGCAAGCCCCGCTGGGTCGACAACCGGTACTGGGATCGACTCGATACCAGCCCGATGCCGAAACCGTTCCCGCGCAGCTTGAGTCGAGCCGACGTGGCCCACACGCATTTGACCCATCTCTGGAATCTGATCGTCCAAGACCTGGGCCCAGGCGCTGACCCATCGGTTCTCCTGGCAATCCCTGGAGGGTTCTCTGTCAGCCAGCTGGGTCTCATTCTCGGTGTGGCCAGGGCCAGCGAGATCCCTGTCACTGGCATGGTAGATGCGGCCCTAGCGGCAGTGGCCACCCAGACGGTAGGAGCCCGGATACTCCACCTGGAAGCCCAGTTGCATCGCATGATCTGGACAGAGATGGTGCATGACGGGGAGTTGGCTCGTCGGCGGGTCGAAGTCCTGGAGACGGGGGGGCTGGCCTCGATCTGGGATGCTTGGGCCAAGCGCGTCTCGCAGCTGCTCATTCGGCAGACTCGCTTCGATCCCTTTCACCACGGCAACGCGGAGCAGACCCTTTACGATCTGCTGCCGACATGGTTGGACGAGCTGGCCACGTCGGGCAAAGCGGTCGTCACACTGGAGTCGGGAGGCAAAGAGCATCGGGTAGAGCTGATTTCGGAGGACATGGCGGCAGTTTCTGGCGACGTCACCGGTCCCGTGGTGGAGTTGGCGCGGGTGCTGTGCGGATCGGATGAGCCGCCGACGATCATGATCTCGGCGAGAGCGGCCGCGATTCCGGGCTTGATACCGCAGTTGACGCTGCTCTCGGGGACCCCGGTGATCGCCCTCGAGGGTCAGGCGGCCGCTATGGGGACACTGGAGCATCGGCAGCGAATCGCCTCACCGGGCGACGATCTGCCCTTCGTGCTGCGGCTGCCGGCCGAGCTGCAGACCGCGCAGACAGCCGCTCTACCGATGTCGCCGGCGGTCGTGGTCGAGCCGCAATCCGGCAACGCGCTACCTACCCATGTCTTGTTCGAAGGGCTCGCCCACGCCATCACATCGGAGCCGTTGTGGCTCGGGTCTGCGGCCTCTTCAGAGGGCCGCGGTCTCGATGTGGGAGGTCCGATGCCGGGGCTGTCACGCCGCCACTGTGCCGTCGTTCTCAGCGGCGGATCGGTGATGGTGGAAGACCACAGCAGTTATGGCACCTATCTCAATGGCAGACGCCTCGAGGAGAGATCCGAGGCCGAGCGTTGGCGACCGGATTCGTCTGGGCAGCCCAGGAGTCGAGGTCGTGCTGATCGCGGTGGCGGAGCGCGATGTCTGAAGCCAAAGCGCGTCGTCGCTCCTCGAACGTCTTCAGCCTCTCGTTTCTAGACGCGATGACCTGCGGCTTTGGGGCCGTCGTGCTGCTCTACATGGTCATCAACGCAGCCACGGGACTGCGTACCGACCGACTGACCGGCCAACTGAAAGCCGAAGCGGATCGGCTGGACATCGAGGTCCTCGAAGGCCACCGCAATCTGGTCGAGCTGCGCAACTCGGTCCGCGATATCGATCGTCAGGAACGTTATTTCCAGGGGCCTTTCCGCTCGCTTGATCGAAGCCATCAAGGAGTTGGAGATCGAGCTGTCGACCTACGACGAGACCACCCTGGCTCGCAAGGAGCACCTGAACAAACTGATGGCCGATCTCAAGGCGCTGGAGGAGAGCAACCGGCGACTCTCCGCCTCGATCCCGCGGGAAGAGGTGGGTGGCGACAAGATCCGATCGTTTGTCGGCGACGGGGATCGACAGTACCTGACCGGCTTGAAGGTGGGGGGGCAGCGCATTCTGATTCTGGTGGATGCCTCGGCCAGCATGTTGGGCAAGAACCTGGTCAATATCATCCGCCGTCGAAATCTCCCTCCGGAGCGCCGAGTTCTGTCGGACAAGTGGCAGCACGCGCTGGCAAGCGTCGATTGGTTGACGACGCAGATCCCCGGCAGCAGCCAGTTTCAGATCTATGTGTTCAACGAACAGGTGCGAGCCGTGATCTCGGACACCAAGGGCCAGTGGTTGGATGGTGGGGATGCCGAGGTGCTGGACGACGCCGTCGAGAAACTGCGAGAGGTCGTGCCCGAAAAGGGCACCAACCTGCACACGGCCTTTGATTCGATCGATACCTTGGTACCGCCTCCGGACAATGTCATTCTGCTGACCGACGGTCTGCCCACGCAGGGGAAGTCTTCGACGCGCGGGAGTACGGTCAGCGCCCGGCAGCGTCTGAAATTCTTCGATCGAGCCTACGAGAGCGTGCCAAGGGGTATCCCCATCAACATCTTGCTGTTCCCCATCGAGGGTGATCCCAGAGCTGCGAGCTCGTTCTGGCAGTTGGCCATGGCCACCCGGGGGTCGTTCATGAGCCTGTCGGAGGACTGGCCATGAGTCGCAAGAGACGGAGCGGTCTCGAGGGGTTCAGTCTCTCGTTTCTGGATGTGATCTGTTGCGGTTTTGGCGCCATTGTCTTGCTGTTGGTGCTGTCCAAGATCGGCGAGCCGGGGGCCATCGAGCAGTCGCGGATCGATCTCGATGCCTTGATCCGCAGACTGCAGGAGGAGATCTACGAGATGCGGGGCGAAACCGCGATCTTGAACCGGGATCTGATCAGCCGCCAGGAACAGCTGTCGACAAACACCGAGAAGATTGCTCGACTGCGAGGAGACTTGTCCCGGATTCAAGGGGAATTCGCCGCTTCCGATCAGGAGTCGGAAGTGAGCGACATCATCGAGGGCCGTCTGGTGGCGGCCCAGCAGGATCTGACAGCCGAGATGATGCGGCTGCAACAGCAAAGCGCCGCTCGCCAGGTGGACAGCGATCTGATCGGTGGCATTCCGGTGGACAGCGAATACATCATCTTCGTCATCGATACCTCGGGCAGTATGTTCACCTACGCCTGGAACTCCATGCTGCAGAAGATGACCCAGGTGTTGGATGCGTATCCGAAGGTCAAGGGTCTGCAGGTGATGAACGATATGGGGCAGTACATGTTCCCCCGATATGCGGGTAAGTGGATCCCCGACACTCCGGGCCGGCGCAAGGTCATCCTGCAGAATCTGCGCAGTTGGAGCGTCTTCAGCAACAGCAGTCCGGTCGAGGGGATCACGCGTGCCATTCGGACCTTCGCGGCGGCGGACAAGAAGATCAGCATCTATGTCTTCGGCGACGAATTCACGGGCAAGTCCATCGACGATGTGGTGACCACCGTGGATCGGTACAACAAGGTGGATGCCCAGGGAAACCGCTTGGTGCGGATCCACGCCGTCGGGTTCCCGGTCATGTTCTCTGTGGCCGGGGTGTCCAACACCACCGGTGTCAGGTTTGCCACTCTCATGCGCATTCTCTGTCACCGCAACGGTGGCACTTTCGTCGGTCTGAACAGTCTGCGCTAGCCTTGCCGGGCGCGGTAGGATGCGCCTGCCATGATCGATTGGTTCGAAGCCCTCGTTCTCGGGGTGGTGCAAGGTGCCACCGAGTACCTGCCGGTAAGCTCTTCGGGCCACCTGGTCCTCTTCCAGCACCTGTTCGGCCTGACCGAGCCGGCTCTGTTGTTCGACATCATCTTGCACGTCGCGACTCTTGTGGTGGTGCTCTGGTTCTATCGGCGGGATATCGCCGACCTGCTGAGCCAGAGTCTGGCGGCGGCGGGCGATTTGACCCACGGCAAGACCTGGTCTGCGACCCAGACCAGGTATCCAGGCTTTCGACTCGCCTGGCTGATCGTCGTGGGGACAGTACCGACAGCCCTGATCGGCATCACCCTGCAGGACACCTTCGAAGCTCTATTCGGTTCTTTGCGTACCGTGGGAGTGATGCTCTGGGTTACCGGTCTGATTCTGCTCGCGACGCGCTTTGCGACCCGTAGGTAGACGGGATATCGCCGAAATGAAATGGGTCGACGCCTTGCTGATCGGCCTCGTCCAGGGGCTCGCCATTACACCTGGAATCAGTCGATCGGGCTCCACCATTGCTGTTGCGTTGTTGTTGGGAATCCAGAAAGAGACAGCTGCCCGCTATTCCTTCTTGCTCTCCGTTCCATCGATCGTCGGTGCGCTGCTCCTCAAGATCGGTGATGCCGGAGGTAATGTCGGTCTCGCGGCCACGATCCTGGGTTTTGCGGCGGCCCTGCTGACAGGCTATTTCTGTCTTGTCTTCCTGGTGCGCATCGTCAAGAAGGGCAGACTGGCGTGGTTCGCGCCCTATTGTTTCCTCGTCGGACTGCTGGCGATGGGCCTGGCCAGTTTGCAGGGCCAGTCCTAGCCCGAGATCAGCTGGACCCTAGCAACTCCACCAACTCGTCCAGTGGCGTGTCGGCTTCACCGCCCAATTCTGCGGCGAATTCGGCAGTCTCGCCGAACCAGGAAGCTAGCTGGGCAGGGTCGGTGAGGGCGGCCCAGACGGTTTCAGGTGGCTGTTCCAGCTCCAACTTCTCTTCGATGGTGGCGATCATCGTCGGTCCTCCAGATGTTGTTGCAGTCTCGTGAGGCGTCGGTCCCAGATTTGAGAGTAGGGCTGCATGTTAAGCGATACAATTCACGGTCAACACAACATAGGCCAGAGATTGGCCTCAGGGGGTGGGGTCTGCAAGAACGAATCGCCGCGCTGGCGGCTCTAGTGCTTTAGCATCATCATGACGGTAGCGGGTGCTTACCCCGGCTCAGGCTGGAGAAGAAGGACATCTTCGGCTGGGTCGAGCATGTTCTGGTGGGCGACAGTCAACTCGACTTGATGGCGAAGCTGGATACGGGCGCCGATACCTCGTCCATCCACGCGACCAAGATCCGCCGGTACCGATCCTCGAATCGTGAGCTCTGGTTGGACTTCCGGCTGACCGACGAATCTTCGGCAGGACCATCCGATTCAAGAAGAAGTTGGTCCGGTATGCCTTCATCAAGGAGCATGAGGGACCGAGCCAGAAGCGTCCGGTGGTCGAACATGACGATCTGTCTGGGCGACCACAAAAAAGAGATCGAGGTCTCCTTGGTGGACCGCGGTGTCTTTCAGTATCCGGTTCTTCTCGGTCGCAACGCCCTGGAGGGTCATGTGGTCGTGGATCCCGAGCTCTCCCTTACCGCCAGGCCCTCTTGTTCGCCCGAGGAGACCCGTTGAAGAAGGCGCCCTCTCTGGATGACTGTGGGGCTGTTGACAGCGGCCGGGCTGGGTCTGACCCTCTACAAGGTCGTCGTTTTCGGTTTTCCTCTATGGCCGGCAGAAGAATCTCAAGTCTGGACGGTCCAGGCGCGCTTCACGGTAGACAGCTATACACGCCCGATCAAGGTGGTTTTGCAGATCCCCTTCCAGCCGCCGGGGTTCGCGATCCTGGACGAAAACTTCGTGTCGCGCGGCTTCGGATTGACCATCGTCCACGAAGAGAGTGGTCGGGAAGCTCATTGGGCCATTCGTCAGGCAGCGGGACGACAGACGTTCTACTACCGGGCAGTGGTCACACCCGACGCGAGTCTGGCTGGCAACCTGGAGCGTCCCGAGCTGGTCGAGGTCTCCAGCCTGGGTGAGCCGCACGACACCGCTCGCCAGACTCTCGCCGACGAGGCTCAGGCCCAATCGGCGGATGCGCGCAGTTTTACGACCGAGATTCTCGAGAGGTTGAATGCCCCGAATCCGGATGAGAACACCGAGCTGCTGCTGAACAGGGGCCGATCGCCAGGGATGCGGGCCCAATTGGCTGTTTCCGTGCTGGCTAGCGGTGGAATCCCGGCGCGGGTGACGTATGGTCTGGAGCTCGGAGAGGGTGAGCGCCAAGCCCATTTCGAGCCCTTTCTGGAGGTCTGGGACGGAGCGGCCTGGACATGGTTCGACCCCGACTCGGGGCAAGAGGGCCTACCGACGGATCTGTTTCTGTGGTGGCGTGGCGAGACGCCGCTCATCGATGTGACTCGGCGGCTTCAATCCGGAGGTCGAGATTTCGACCTGGAAGAACGTCGTACCGGCTCTGGAGATCGCCGAGCAACGAGCCGAGCTCGAGGACTCGGCGGTCTGGGACTATTCGCTGCTGCGGCTACCGATCCAGACCCAGTCGGTCTACCAGGTGCTTCTTCTGATCCCAGTCGGGGCCCTCTTCATGGTCTTGTTGCGCAATGTGATCGGCGTCAAGACAGTGGGCACCTTTCTGCCGGTCCTGGTGGCTCTCGCCTTTCGGGAGACGCGACTGGTGGTGGGTCTGATTCTCTTTCTCTCGGTCGTCGCGGTCGGCGTGGGGCTGCGATTCTTCATGGATCGACTGCGCCTGCTGATGGTGCCGAGACTGGCGGCGGTGCTGGTCATCGTGGTGCTGTGCCTGTTGGGGATCAGCATCCTGAGCCATCGTCTGGGTCTCGAGATGGGACTATCCGTGGCCCTGTTTCCCATTGTCATTCTGACCATCGCCATCGAGCGAGTCTCCATCTTGTGGGAAGAGGTGGGTCCGCGGGAAGCGCTTCATCAGAGTCTCGGGACACTTCTCGTGGCGGCGGTGGCCTATCTGATCATGGGACTCGACTATCGTCGAGTATCTGGTTTTCGTGTTTCCCGAGCTCCTGCTTGTGGTGCTGGCAGGGATTCTCATCCTGGGTCGTTACACCGGCTACCGACTCCTCGAGCTCGGCCGCTTCCGCGATCTGGGTGAGGTCGATGCTTGAGCTGGCGACGCCGCCTGCGGCAACAAGGCGTTCTGGGCATCAACCGACGCAACGCCGAGATCATTCGCCAGTGGAATCCCCGTCGGCTCTATCCGTTGGTGGATGACAAACTGCGGACCAAGCGACTGGCCTTGGCCAGCGGCATGCCGGTGCCCGAGCTCTTTGGAGTGATCGCGACTCAACACGAGATCCGCAAGCTGCCCGCCATCGTGGCCGACCGCGATCAGTTCGTGGTCAAACCCGCCCACGGCAGCGGTGGCAACGGGGTCCTGGTGATCACCGGCCGGCGAGGCGATCGCTTCACTCAAGGCCTCTGGAGCGCAGCTCGAGGGCAACGAGCTGGCGCACCACATCTCCAACATGCTCAGCGGTCTCTACAGCCTCGCCGGACAGCGCGACCGGGTCGTCGTCGAGTACTACGTGCGTTGTGATCCGGAGCTCGCCAAGATCAGTTATCGCGGTGTCCCCGATATCCGCATGATCGTCTTCAGGGGCTTCCCGTTGATGGCGATGATTCGACTGCCGACGCATCTCTCGGATGGGCGGGCCAATCTGCACCAGGGAGCTGTCGGTGTCGGGATCGATCTGGCGACCGGAGAGACACTGCAGGGAGTGCAAGAAGACCGGCGGATCGACGAACACCCCGATACCGGACATCCCCTGGCGGGCATCTTCATGCCGGCCTGGGATCAGATTCTGGAGATGGCGGCCCGCTGCTTCGAGATGACCGGTCTCGGCTATCTCGGGGTGGATATCGTCGTCGATCGCGATCTGGGCCCCCTGATCCTGGAGCTCAATGCCCGACCGGGCCTGGCGATTCAGATCGCCAACGGCAGTGGCCTCCGCCACCGGCTGCAGGCGGTAGCGGAGCTCCAGGAGGCGGAGATGCCGGTCGCGAGATCGGTTGGCGTTCTGTCGGGATGAGTTTCGCTCCTCAGTAGCCGGTCCTGTCTCTCCAGGTCTCAGGGGATCGACTGGCTCCAGGTCGCGGTGTCTCCCGATTCGAACCCGTCAGCGAACAGGCCTGAAAACCCGACTTGACGCCAGAGGTAGATGTGGTCTTCGGCGTTGCCGTCGGCGACGAAATCGATGCCGCCGTCACCCTCGATGTCGGTGGGCTGAAGCCGGGCGCTGACGCCGACGGCCCAGCCGAGGTCCCGTCTCTCCCAGAGAGTCCCCGCGGCGTCTCTTCCGTACATGACGAAGAAATTGCTGTCAGAGTCGTCGAAACCGTTCGAGGTTCCCATTTCGCCACTGACAATGTCGGCGAGGCCGTCACCGTCGAGGTCGCCTGCCCAGATGTTCTCGGGTCCATCCAGACCCTCGACTACCAGATGCTGACTCCAGAGATCGCTCCGGGGGTCGGGTGGGGACTCGGCCCAGAGAATTCTCGCCATCCGGATTGACAAATCCTTCGGCACCCACGACATCGAGGTGTCCGTTGCCATCGACATCGAGACAGGCGACATTCTGCACCGCGTCGACGAAGAGCTGACGAGCCGTCCAATCAGGAGTCGAGGGATCGGCCGGCCGTTCGTACCACCAGTTGGAGGCCACGATGTCGTTGTCGGTGTCCCCGTCGAGATCACAGACGGCCAGACCGACGTGGGGATCCGTGATCATGGGCAGGATCGTGGTTCGACTCCAGGAATCGGAGGTAGGGTCGGCGGGGATGTCGTACCAATGCACGCCGCCACCGACGTAGAGGGCCACGATCTCGAGATCGGAGTCCTGGTCGAGGTTCCCCAAGGCCAGGTCATGATTGAAGGTGCTGATGGAGGTGTCGATGGGGTGCCGGGTCCAGGTACCTTCGACGCCCGAGGGTCCCGGATTCCGCCACCAGACGAGTTCGCCGAGGTAGAGCGCCGCGACGACATCGAGAGTGCCATTGCGATCCACGTCGAGAATCAGTCCACCGTTGCCCCCGGCCGTGGAGCTGGGCTCGAGAGGAAACCGCGTCCAGTCCGGTGCTCGATACCAGTGGATCGCACCGCCGCCGCCGGCGATGACATCCATCAGCCCGTCACCATTGAGATCGCCGGTGGAAGACCAGCCGGGGCGTCCGTTGCCCGGATAGGCGTCGTCGATCACTTCCAGCCGGTATCCGACGGTCGAACTGGCGTTTTCGTAGTAGCTGATCACCGAATAGCCGGCGGACTCACTGAGAACATCCCAGTGACCGTCCCCATTGACGTCGGTGACCTGGAGCTGGTGGCTCGGGTACGAGTGGGGACTCAAGGTGGTCCTCGCCCAGGCGTCGGCCCCGGGGAGGTTCTCGAAGAGGTAGATGTTGTGGGCCTCATCGGACCAATCCGGCTCTCCTGGGTCCTCACCGAAGAAGAGATCGCAGGTGACGAGATCCACGTCGCCGTCATCCTGGAGATCGACGGTCTGTAGGCACTCGGGATGCCAGAGCGTGGCGTCGATGTCGTGCTGGATCCAGGTCCCGGAGACCGGATCGGCCGGCTGCTCGAACCAGTACACGCCCTCACCGTGATGTCCAGCGCCCATGATCAGGTCCAGGTCGTCGTCCCCGTCCATGTCGCGGGCCAGGGTGTTGGAAATGCCGTATTGGGTGGTGATCTGGTGCCAGACCCAGACCCCGGTCGGGTCGGCAGGGCCCTCGTACCAGCCGTTCGAGTAGGCGAGATCGAAATCGTCGTCGCCATCGATATCGGCGAGATCGAGACCCGCATGGCCGTGGGGTGAGCCTTCGGCGCGATCCGGCTCGATCGTGTGCCACTCCCAAGGCTGTTCCGGGTCGGGCCCCGGTCGAAACCACTTGAGCGTAATGTCGGCGCCCGAGTATCCTTCGTTGAGATTGGCGATGAACTCCTCGGCCACTTCGTCGCCATCGATGTCCACCCGGATCAGATCGTGTAGATATCGGTCTTCGGTGCTCAGGGTGTGGAAGGGCCAGGTCCCCTCGCTCAGCGCACCACCGGGGTTCTCCCACCAGCCGAGATCGCTCTCGTATTTGGCCGACACCACATCTAGATCGTTGTCCTCGTCGACATCGAAGAGCTCGCCACCGTTGGCACCGATGGTGTCGGAGGCATCCAAATTGCCAAATCGCCGCCAACCGTCGGCTCGACCGTTGTTCTCGTAGATGAACAGCGCTTCACCGCCCCCGGCCACCAGATCGAGATCACCGTCGAGATCCATGTCGCCTGCCCGGACCCAGCCCGGTTTACCGTTGCCGCCGTACTCCAGATCGATGTATCGGCGCACAAAACCGGGAATTGCCGGATCGGCGGACTCGGGGCGAACGGCACGCTCTGGGATCCTCTCGCCTGGCATGTGGGCCAGGAGAGGCGCGGCGACCTGGGAGAGAGTCCCCACCAATGCGACAAGGCAGATCGAGCGTTTCATCAGCTATCCCTCACTTTGCCAGCCACGTGGGCTGGTCGCAGTGATGGAATACGCTGACAGCAGAATCCGTCGAGGGCGCTATCGCGCCAGGGCGGCGACGATCCTTTTCAGGAGCAGGCGCCGCGTCTTGGGTTTCGGTGCGTTGAGAGTCAGGTTGTCCAAGGTGGTCAAGCCGCCATCACCCTTGAAAAAATCATTGGGTCTGGAGAGCGAGTGTCCGAGGGTGGGGAAGATGAGGACATCGTAGTCGCGGCGGCCCCTGGACTCCAGCCGGGCCATCAATGTCAGCGGCTCGTCCACCGGCGTCTGGGCATCCAGGGCTCCGTGGACAAAGAGAATCGGTGCTTGGACCTGATGAATCAGAGAGCTCGGCGCCCCGGTTTCGACCATGCTTCGCCAGTACTCCCCCAGGGAGCCATCACCGGCCAGCTGCAGAAACCTCGCTACCTCGCGACGCAGGGCCGGCTCGATCTCTGCACTGATTCGAAGTCGTCCGTCGCCATCGACGTCCGTTCGGGAGTTGAGGCCTCTGACCTCGAGTCGGTCATCTACGGAACGACTCGATTCGAATAGGATCGATGCGCTGTTGAGCACGTAGACGGAACCCAGTCCGAAATTCCCGTCCAGCAGGTTCAGCTCCTCCAGGGTGAGTGCCCCGTCGCCATCAGCATCGGCCGCCCGCCGCAGAAAGTCCAGATTGCGATCGACGAGCTGATACTCGATCAGGGCATCAAAGCGTCGGGCGACGCTGCCCATCAACACCAGGAGATCGATCTCCGGGCTGTTCAGGGCGAGTCGGGTGGCGATCAGAGTGCCCTCCGAATGGCCCAGAACCACCAGTGGACTGGCCAAGACCCGAGGGTGATCGTGCAGGGTATCGAGCGCCGCTCGCGCGTCCTCCACCAGATCGTCGAGGGTGGAGTCGGCCAAGACCTGGGGTCGGTCGTTGAGGTGGCCGAAGCTGGCACCTCGCTTGTTGCATCGTTGCACCGCCCAGCCCTGTCTGGAGAAATGCCGGGCAAGGGGCTTGAAGAGAGACTGCGTTCCGTGGGTGATGCGCAGCGTCGACACATCGAGGGTGACGTCGGCATCATGGAGCCCGCTGCCGGGAATCAGGAGCATTCCGGGAAAGGGCCCGGACCCCTGGTCGGGAAACGACAGGATGCACCGGATCTCGAAGCCGTCGTGTGTCGCAAACGACACCGTCTCCTCGCGGACCCCGGCGGCAAACGCCGCGGTGCTCAGAAACAGAGTCAGGTTCAGCGCGGTCGCTGTTCTTGCCAAGTGCGAGCTCATCCCTGGAATCCTATCGTGTTGGTCGAGTGGGAGGCTGTTCTCCGCTCCACAGCCGAGTCCCGGGGTTACCAACTGCCCGAGGCGCCACCACCACCAAAGCTGCCCCCGCCGCCGGAGAAACCGCCGCCGGAGAAGCCACCGCCGGAGAAGCCACCGCCGGAAGAGGACCAACCGCCACCTGTGCCGAGAAACGGTCCCGAGCCCGTATCTTTCCAAGCCTTGCCCCTGGCCGTGCCATGCAGGACTGCCCACGCGATGGGGAATCCGACTGCCCAGAGACCGATCGGGATCCATCCCAGCGGCTGCCCGAGTATCGTCAGGGGAAAGATCGACCAGAACGGCATCAGGAAGAGATACAGAAACCAGGCCACACAGCCGCGCGACGTCAGAGCCCGAAGAGAGAACAGGCCCACTGGAACAAGGAAGACCAGAAAGGCTATCGCCCGGGACCCGTCGAAATCGACCTGGGACTCGGAACCGTCCTCGGAGGGTGGCGGTAGGGCTGCGTCTCCCGTGACCAAGCCCGCGATGGCATCGACCGCAGATTGGACCCCGCCATCGAAATCACCGGCGCGTAAACGCGGCCGCAGAATGTCGTCGAGGATGCGTTTGGCGTAGGCATCCGGAATGGTGCCCTCCAGGCCGTAGCCCACCTCGAGACGCATTTGACGTTCATCGCGGGCGATGAGCAGCAGGGCGCCATCGTCGAACTGACCGCGGCCCAATTTCCAGGTCTCGGCAACCCGCAGGGTGTAGTCTTCCAGGATCTCGCCTCCGAGGCTCGGGATGGTCAACACAGCGACCTGTGTACCCGTCTTCTGCTCCAGCTCTGCGAGTTGCTTCTCCATTGCCGCCTCGGATGCCTCGGATAGGAGATCCGCGAGATCGTTGACCCGCCCAGCGAGAAAAGGCACCTCTGTGGCGTCAGCGGTCGTTGGCTCCACGAACAGGCAGATGAGCCCCAGGCAAGCGATGGGCAGGACGCGGGCGCGGCTATTCATCCGACAGCCTCGGCTCGTCAGCCAATTCGTTTTCGTCGTCTTGCCGCCGGCCGACACCGTGTTCGACCAGCAGCTTGCCGCACCCGTGGATGGCCTCGACGATGGCCTCACCCGGTCGGCCACCGCGCAGACCGGCAGACAGCCGGGAGGCGATCTCCTGCCAGCTCTCCTCAGGGACACGCTTTTCGACTCCGCGATCCGGGAGGATGCGAATCTGGTGCTCGAACAAGGCGACAAAGAGCAGCACTCCGGTGCGATCCCGGGTGTTGAAGATCTCTTCGTCCAGGAAGGCCGCTGCGGCTCTTCGATCCACCCGTCTCGCCAGCACCGGCGCTGGAGTGAGCCACCGGTGGGCCGGCGGCACGAGCCAGACGGTCAGGAGTCCGAGTGCGGCGCCGATGAGAGCCGGCATCAGAATCCATAGGTATGGCGTCAGAACCCATGAGTCGAGAGACGCGTAGGCAATCCCGGCGGCAGCAGCTCCACCCACCGAGCCGAAAGCCGCCGCCTGCCAGACCGGGGCCAGATAGGAGTCGCACCGATTCACGATGACGCAGACCAGCTCACCGCCGGTCTCTGTCTCGGCCTCCTGTGTGGCCGATCGAATGGCCTCGAGTTCCTGGTCTGTGAACCGGCTGCGAACGGTCAAGAGCGGCCTGCCTAGAATTCGACCTTGGGTGGCTCGTCGGCTCCGGGGGTTGCCGCAAAGTAGGCCTTTTCACCGAAATCGAAGGCCTTGGCGTAGAGCAGGGTCGGAAACTGCCTACGTGCGGTGCTGTAGGTCTGCACGGCTTCGTTGAATCGCCGACGCTCGACTGCGATACGGTTCTCTGTGCCCTCGAGCTGCCCTTGGAGATCCCTGAATGATCGTGTGGCCGTGAGCTCAGGGTACCGTTCGACAATGACGAGAAGCCGGGACAGGGCAGAGGAGAGCGCGTCCTGAGCTCCTTGAAACTGCTGCAGCTGCTGGGCGTCGGGTGCGCCCTCGATATTGATCTGGCTGACCTTGGAGCGGGCTTCGACCACCGCGGTCAACGTTTCCTGCTCGAAGTCGGCGGCGCCCTTGACCGTCTCCACGAGGTTGGGGATCAAGTCGGCCCGCCGCTGATAGACGTTCTCGACCTGACTCCAGGCGCTGTCGACGCCCTCCTCGAGAGCGACGAGTTTGTTGTAGGGACCGCAGCCTGTGACAGACAGACCCAGTGTGGTGAGTAAAGCGAGAACGCTGAAGGCCCGGATTCTGGTCATATGGTTTCTCCCCCCGGTGGTTACTGGATGAATCGATACTATAGCTGTACGGTTCTCGAGGAGGGTCTATTCGGTGGAAAACGAGATTCAGGTCCAATTCGAGCTCCAGGGGTGGAAGTTGTTCTTCGCCCGGTTGGAGCGCTCTCAGGGGTCCCAGGAGCGTCTGGCTGCGTTGCGAGAGACGACGGTCGAGAGGGCGAGAGAGAGGATGGAGCTCCAGAGCTTGGCCAGCCAGCCGACAGTGGCGGCCTTGCGCAAGTTGTTCAGAGCTGCGGGCTGCGATCCGACCCGCTATCGGCCCTCCTCCGAGGCTCTGATCCGTCGCGTCCTGAAGGGTGCTCCGCTGCCGGCGATCAACTCGCTGGTCGATATCAACAACTGTCTTTCGTTGGAGTTGGCGGTCCCCTGCTGTGTGATGGCCGAGGAAGCCGTGGAGGCGCCCTATATCTGGCGCTCAGGTCAACCGGGTGAGAGCTATGAGTCGCTCAAGGGTCCCTTCAATCTGGAGGGCAAGCCCCTCTTGGTGGATGCTCTGGGTCCCTGTGACGTACCGATTACCGGCAGTCAGCGGGTCAAGATCCGTGATGACACCAGAAGTGCCATTCTGGTGGCCTATCTTCCACAGGGAGTGGTCTCACCCGTGGTGGCTCGCGAGCGGCTGGAGAGGCTTCTCGCAGCGGCTCCGGTGGTCCAGATGCTAGGCAGCTGCTACCGCCCAACCCAGACCGAAGAGACCCAGGAGCACCAGGACGGGTAGCGCCAGAACCAGGAAGACGGCGAAGAACACGGGTGCCAGGACCAGACCGATCACCGCGATCGCCACGAACCCCAGAAGCTTCAGGAGCCCACCGACCAGAGCCAGGGGCAGCAGAAGCAGGCGGAAAGTGATCTTCAGGAAGAATCCGACGACCAAGACCACCGCCAAGAGGGTCAGGCCGACACCACCGATTGTCAACAGCGCGAAGAGCTCCAGCATCGAGGTTTCCTCCTACTGATCTCTACGCTGTTTCAGAAGGTCGGGTTTCAGTAGCGGCTGTAAACGATGCAGCGTCGAGCTCGGTGTCGATCCACTGCCGTACCGAGTTGATGAGGCAGATTCTGTCTGCGGATCTCAACTCGTGGAGCTCCAGGGTCTCTTCCTCGATCTTGCCCTGGTGCAGCAGCTCGGCACGGAATGTGCCCGCCAGCAGACCGCAGCCTAGCGGCGGAGTGATCCATCGCCTTTGCCGCAGGACCACGACGTTGGCCAGGGTCGATTCCGTGATCTCGCCTTTGTCGTTCCACAGCAGGACATCGTCGTGCTCTGGAAAGCGCTCTCGGTGGGCTTGGTAGACCTGTCGATGGGTTGTCTTGTGGCAGAGAAAGGGGTCGTCACTGGCCACCGGCCCAGCGGCCACAGCGAGGCGCCAGGGCCCGGTATGTCGATCCAGAGACGCGGTTTCGACCCGAACGATGCCTTGATTGCTGACGAGCAGGCGGACGCGTTGGGGCTGGCGGGGCAGATCGCGGATCGCTCGATCGAGCGCTTCTGCGATCCGGGAGGGATCGTGAGGATAGTCGAAGTATGCCGCGGAATCCTCGAGCCGCTGCAGATGTCGCTCCAGCAAAGCGAATCCCTGTTCCGGATCCCAGAGAATCGTCTCCAGAAGATCGAACTCTGGGGCTGGGGATCGCAAGACCAGGGCCTTGGTCAAGCACTCTCCCCACTCTTCCGAAGCGACGGAATCCCAGACGACACCGCTGCCGGTGCCGTAGCTGGCGCGCTCTGCGACCGTGTCGACATCGACCGTACGGATCGCGACATTGAAGCGCGCCCGTCGTCCGGGACCGATCAGACCGATGGCGCCGGTGTAGGCTCCCCGGGGTCCCTGCTCCAACTCTCGAATGATCTCCATGGATCGCACCTTGGGTGCGCCGGTCACCGACGCGCAGGGAAACAGAGCGGCAAAGATGTTCTCGATGGAAGCCTGGGTACGGCCCTCCACGGTCGAGGTCAGCTGGAAGAGAGAGGGGTACTTCTCCAGGTGCCAGAGCTCCGAGACTTCGACGGTATCCGGGATGGCGATCCGGCCCAGGTCGTTGCGCACCATGTCGACGATCATGAGGTTCTCGGCCTGGTTCTTGGTCGAGGTCTGCAGCCAACGAGCCTGACGCGCGTCCTCCTCCCGGGTTCGGCCTCGCGGGGCGGTGCCCTTCATCGGCCGACTCCAGAGGCGCTCTCCCTCGAGCCGGAAGAAGAGCTCCGGCGAGGCCGAGCAAAGCACCCGATCGCCCGTGTCGACAAAGGCGCAGCAGCGAGACCTCTGACCTCGACACAGGGCGACGAAGAGGTCCCAGGGTTCGGTGGGGAAGCTCGACGTCAACCTCAGCGTGAAGTTGACCTGGTAGGCGTCTCCGCGCGCGATGTGGCGATGAATGGCATCGATTCCCTTTTTGTACTCGGCGGAGTTCATCGAGGGTTGCCAGCTCGTTCCTGGAGTGTCTGTCGCACTGCCGGACAGTCTGTCGAGCGTTTGGGCATCGTCGAAGACACCGAACCAGGCCAGGGGCAGGGAGCTGGAGGTTCGCGCCTGCAGCGCCGGGTCGAAGGCTGGCGCGGCCTCATAAGTGACGAATCCAGCCGCTATCCTGCCCGCCGCTGCCGCTGCCTCGGCTGCCCTCAGAGTGGGTCTCACCTCATCGAGCGTCGAGGCCTGCAGGATTTCGACCGGGGACTCGAGACTCAGCCAGGTAAGGGCGTCTGCGACTGGCGCTTGCAGGATGATCTTGGGACTCTTGACCCTCGCCACGATTCGCCTCGCCATCCGTTGCTTGGGTTAGACTCGGTGCGGTCCAAGGGGGCCGCGACACATGCCGAGGATCACGAAAGTCTACACGCGAACCGGAGATGATGGGACCACTGGGCTCGGTGGTGGGCAGCGAGTGAGCAAGGATTCGGCTCGTCTCCATGCCTACGGCACGGTCGATGAGCTGAACGCCGTCATCGGGGTCGCCCTGAGTGCGGATCTCGAACCCCGCATCGCCGACGAGCTGACTCGCATTCAGAACGAGCTGTTTCATCTGGGCTCGGATCTGTGCGTTCTCGAGGAGGACAAGGCGGCGATGCCGGTGCCTTCCATCGAGGAGCGACATGTGCTGGAGTTGGAGGCGGTCATGGACGAGCTTTCGACCGCGGTCGAGCCGCTGGAGAACTTCGTCTTGCCGGGGGGGACCGTTGGCGCTGCACAATTGCATGTGGCACGCACTGTTTGCCGGCGAGCCGAGAGATATCTGGTCACTCTCGCAGCCAATGAACCGGTGGGTACCTTCACGGTCCGCTATCTCAACCGGCTTTCCGACGCACTCTTTGTCATGGCGCGTTACGAGAACGCCAAGAAGGGTGTGGCGGATGTGCTCTGGGACAGTCGGGCCTAGAATCCGACTAGGCGATGGTCTCGCGGATGACCTCTTCCATGGTGGTCATCCCTTCGCGAATCTTCTGCAGACCGCTTTCGCGCAGGCCGATCATGCCGTTCTGTAGCGATTGCTGACGGAGCTCGTTGGCACTGCCGCCGGACAGGATCAACTCGCGGATCTCTTCGTCCACATCCATGACTTCGAAGAGGGCTACTCGCCCTTTGAAGCCGGTGCCATTGCAGCGCTCGCAGCCCTTGCCTCGAAACAGCTTGATGGATTTGGCTTCCTGGGCCGGAAATCCCGCGTCGATCAGCGCCTGGTCCGGAACGTCGATCGGCTCCTTGCAGCTGGCGCAGATCCGCCGCACGAGACGCTGAGCGGCGATCAGATTGACCGAGCTGGCCACCAGAAACGGCTCGATACCCATGTTCATCAGACGATTGATGGACGAAGGGGCGTCATTGGTGTGCAGGGTAGAGAGAACCAGATGGCCGGTGAGAGCGGCTTTGATGGCCACCTCGGCGGTCTCGAAGTCGCGAATCTCGCCCACCAGAATGATGTTGGGATCCTGTCGGAGAAAGGAACGGAGCGCGGCCGCGAAGTTGAGACCGATCTGCTCTTTCATCTGCACCTGGTTGACACCGACGAGGTTGAATTCGACCGGATCCTCGGCGGTCATGATGTTGGTTTCCGAGGTGTTGATCCGTTGCAGCGCGGAATACAGGGTATTGGTCTTTCCCGATCCCGTGGGCCCGGTCACCAGCACCATGCCGAAGGGCTTCAGAATGGCTTGCTCGAAGGTGCGCAGAGACTCGACCTCGAAGCCCAGTCGGGTCATATCCAGCATCAGATTGTCTTTGTCGAGGAGCCGCAGCACGATCTTCTCGCCAAAGATGGTCGGCAGCACCGAGACTCGGAAATCGAGATCCTTGACCTGGCCGCCGACCCGCGTCTTGATTTTGATGCGGCCGTCCTGAGGCAGTCTCTTCTCGGCGATGTCGAGCTTCGACATGATCTTGAGGCGGCTGGTGATGGCCTCCTTCAAACGCAGGGGCGGGCGCATCATCTCGTAGAGCAGGCCATCCACTCGGTAACGGACCCGGAACTCCTTCTCATAGGGTTCGATATGGATGTCGGAGGCGCCCTTCTTGATGGCGTCGGTCATGATGATGTTGACCAACCGCACGACCGGTGCTTCTTCGGACTCGGCCTCGAGAGCCTCGAGATCCAGGTCCTCCTCCTCTTCGAGAACCTCCAGGTCGGCATCTTCCGTGTCCGTCAGGTCCTCCATGACCTTCTTGAGCTCGATGGAGTGAGTGCTGCCGTAGTATTGGTCGATCGAGGCGCGCAGCGAGGAATCGGAGGCCACCACAGGCTCGACGTTGTAGCCGGTCATGAACTTGACGTCGTCCATGGCGAAGACATTGGTGGGGTCCACCATGGCGATGGTCAGCTTGGCGCCGGCCTTGGAGACCGGCAGGATGGTGTACTTGCGAGCCACCTCCGGCGGGATGATGCTGATGATCGACTCGTCGACCTCGACTTCGCCGAGGTTGATGGCCGGGACGCCGTAGCGCTGGGAGAGAAACTCCACCAGGTCATCGTCGTCGATGAATCCCATCTTGACCAGATGGGTCCCGACACGACCTCCCTCAGCCTGTTGCGCGGAGAGCGCTTCTTCCAGCTGATCGGGGGTGATCTTGCCTGATTTGACCAACAACTCGCCGAGGCGTGTCACTCATCTACTCCTTGCACGATTACTTGCACCTTGATCAACCTGCGGCGCCCCTATGACCGACTCACGGTGCGAGAGTGTAGCAACCTGCTGGAAAAAGGGTCAATGCAGTACGAGACACCCAGATTCCCCTTCCTCGACGGGCCCGATGCCTGGCAGTGGACGGTCGGCGAGGATTCGCTGGGCTCGGTCGGCGATCTCGGCCGGCGAGATCTCCTCCAGACAGGGCATGATCCGACCGTAGCGCTTGTGGCAGAAACTACACGGCAACTGGCGCCAAATGGCGGTTTGGGGAGCGCCGTAGGGTCCACAGGTCCTGGGATCCGTGGGTCCCATGAGGCAGAGAACCGGCCGCTCCAGGGCGTGGGCCAGATGGATGGGTCCGGTGTCTCCGCCCAGCACCAGGCGGGATTGCCGCAGGAGATCCGTGAGCTGCGGGAGATCGGGAGCCGGCATGGCCTCGGCGGCACCCTGGCTGGCCTCGATCGCCCGCTGAGCGAGATTCTCTTCCCCGCGGGCAATCACGACTCCACAGCGGGCGCCAGTGGAGTGGTGGATCAGGTGGGCGACTTGCCCCCACTTCTCTGGTGGATAGCGCTTGTTGTCCCACCCGGCTCCCGGATGGATCAGCACCGGGGATTCGGCCGGACTCCTCGATCGGATCTCGTCGGTCGGGTTGGTGGGTAGGCGCCGGCCGCCGAATTCGGCGGGTTCACGCGGCAGATCGAGGGCGTCGAGTACCGCCAGCATCTTGTCGACACTGTGGCGAGACCTGGGCCGCACGGTCTCGGAAATCCAGACGACGCTCGAAGGTTCCCGACGATAGCCCTTTTCGACGCCGATCCGACGGTCTGCCAGGGTCAACGCGGCGAGGACACCGGCCTTGTGGTTGCCCATCAGATCCAGGACCACCTCCGGAGCGAATCGATCGAGGCTGCGGAAGAAATCTCTGAGCTCTCGCAGCGTCCGCCTGGCGAAGGGGTGCTGACGCCAGGCTCGCAACCGCACCGGAATCACCTGATCCAGATCCGGGTGTCCCGCGAGCAAGGGGGAAAAGGCCTCTTCGACGAGCCAGGCGATCCGCGCTCGCGGCCCATGACGGCGCAGAGCTCTGAGGACAGGTAGGGCCTGCACCACATCCCCCAGGGAGCTGGTACGCACGATGAGGATTCTGGCTGTGCCCAGCGGCGGGATCTTCTTTTTCAATCGGGCAGGTTCCTGACCCGGGCGATCAGGTCGGTGGTGGAGTGATCCTTGGGATCCCCGACCAATGCCGTGGCACCCCCATAGGCGCGCACGACCTCGTACTCCGGAACGCCCTCGGGCGAGCCGTAGTCGGGACCCTTGCAGTGGACCTGCGGCTGCAGCACGGCGAGCAGGGGTGCCGGGGAATCCCCACCGAAGATCACCACGAAATCGACGGGGGCGAGCGCTGCCACGAGCTCGGCCCGTTCTGCAGCGGGCATGATGGGTCTGCCCGGCCCTTTGAGCCGGCGCACGGAGGCGTCGTCGTTGAGACCCACCACGAGGATATCCCCCTCTCGTCTGGCTCCTTCGAGATAGCGCAGATGCCCGACATGCAGCATGTCGAAGTGTCCGTTGGCAAAGGCGATGCGGTCGCCTCGAGCCTTGAGCTCCGCGACTCGACCCATCAGCTCCTCCTGGCTCAATACTCTGCCCATTGGATATCGGCGAGCGGTCGTGGGTCGGAGGTGATCGCCATCTCCAATTCGCGGCGAGACAGGGTCGCCGTGCCCCGTTTCATGACCACGATGCCGCCGGCGAAGTTGGCCATCAGGGCGGCCTCGAGGGGCGTCGCACCGGCCGCCAGAGCCAGCGCGAAGGTGCCGATGACGGTGTCGCCGGCACCGGTCACGTCGGCGACCTGGTCTGTGCCATGAACAGGAATCTGCATCATGCCGTGGTCGTCGAACAGGCACATACCAAAGCTGCCACGGGTGATCAGTAGGAATTTCGCTCCCAGAAGCTCGAGCAGTCGAGTCCCCGCGGCGATCAGTTGTCCCTGATTCTCGGAGATCGAGCCATGGAGGAGTGCTTCCGCTTCCTCCTCGTTCGGTGTGGCGCCGTCGAGACCGGCGAACTCGGACAGGCGATATCGACTGTCACAGAGGATGACTCCTTCCTCGCCGAGGGTCTGTCGCACGGGTTTCACCAGAGATGGGAGAACCGCTCCGTACCCGTAGTCACTCAAGACCGCCACCTTGGCTCTACCCTGCCACTGGCGCAGCTGTTCGTTCAGCGCTGCCGTCTCCGATGCGGACAGATCCTGCTTCTCCTCGATGTCGAAGCGCACGATCTGTTGCTTGATCGAGTGGTGCCCGCCACCGAGGATGCGTGTCTTGGTGGGGGTCCGATACCCCTTGCGGATCAGGATGCCATCGATGGGGATACCAGCCTCTTGCATCACGGCAACGAGTTTCTGGCCGCTCTCATCATCTCCGACGACCCCCAGGGGTAGCGGCCGCCCGCCGAGGGCGGCGACATTGGCCACCGCGTTGGCGCCGCCGCCAGGGCTCAGCGACTCGCCTTCATAGCTGAGAATCAGCACTGGAGCCTCCCGACTGATCCTCTTGGGACGACCCGAGACAAACCGGTCGGCGACCAGATCGACCGGCATCAGAATGGGCTGATCTCTCATGGCCCACGACAGCTCCAGGAGCCTGTCGGTGGTTGGTGGAGTTCGGGAATCGCTCATCTTCAGGCGCAGCTTAGCAGGAGAGCGCTGGCAGGCGTGACGAACTACCACGCAGCCGTCAATAGCCCTCGGGTAGCTCGATATCTAGGTTCTCGACCAGAAAGGCCCAGCGGTCCGCATACTCTTCGATGGTCTTGTCGGTGGGCTTGCCGGCGCCGTGCCCGGCCCGGGTCTCGATTCTGATCAAGACAGGAGCATCTCCGGCCTGTGCGGCCTGCAGGGCTGCCGCGTACTTGAAGCTGTGGCCTGGAACCACCCGGTCGTCCGTGTCAGCTGTGGTCGCCATCACGGCCGGGTATATCGTCCCGGGCTCGATGTTGTGGTAGGGCGAGTAGGCATGCAGCGCCCTGAACTGATCGGGGTCGTCTGCCGAGCCGTAGTCCTCGACCCAGAATCGACCGGCCGTGAAGTGGTGAAATCGCAGCATGTCCATGACGCCCACGGCCGGGATGGCCGCGGCAAAAAGATCCGGGCGCTGATTGGTGACTGCACCGACCAGGAGTCCGCCGTTGCTGCCGCCAAAGATGGCGAGCCTCTCCGGCCGGGTGATGCCTTCGGCCACCAGGAATTCGGCGGCAGCGATGAAATCATCGAAGACATTCTGCTTTTGGAGCTTGGTGCCGGCCTCGTGCCACTCCTCACCGTATTCGCCACCGCCTCGCAGATTGGCCACGGCGTAGACCCCGCCCATCTCCATCCAGGCCAATCGGGAGATGGAGAAGGCCGGTTTCTGGGAGATGTTGAACCCGCCGTAGCCGTAGAGCAGGGTCGGTCGGTTACCGTCTCGCTCGAGGTCTCGGCGATGCGAGAGGAACATCGGTACTCGGGTGCCGTCCTGCGAATCGAAGAAGACCTGTTCGACCATATAGGCTTCGGGGTCGAAGTCCACTTCGACCTGCTTGAAGATCGTGCTCTGCCCCGTCTCCACGTCGTAGCGGTAGAGGGTGGGGGGGATATTGAAACTGGAATAGCTGTAGAAGATCTCCGGGTCATCGGACCGGCCTTCAAACCCTGCGGCGCTACCGATACCCGGCATGGTGATGGACCGGATCTCCTTTCCCGCGAGATCGAACACTCTGCCCTCGAACCGGGCGTCCTGTAGATACTCCGCCACGAGATGTCCACCGACGAGACTGGCGTCCGTGAGCACGTTCTCGCTTTCGGGGACCACTTCCCGCCAGTGGGTCGCGGTGGGTTGGCTCAGATTGATGGCCACGACTCGATAGCGCGGGGCACTGTGGTTGGTCAGGAAGAAGAGCTCCCTGCCCTGGTTACCCAGCGGACTCCAGGCGTAGTCGTATCCCTCGATCAACAGGGCGGGTTGGGCCCCTGCCTGCTCGCGGTCCAGCAACGGCAACCTGCTGTTTGTGACCTCGATACCAGAGGATGAGAATCAGAAAGCGACCATCCTCGGTGACCGTTGGAGTGAAGTTCCATTCAGGAAAATCGGGTCGCTCGTAGATCAGCTCGTCTGCATCTTGACCGGTTCCGGGCCGGTGGTAGTAGACCTTTTGATTCGTCGACGACTCCTGGTGTTTGGCGCCTGCCGCGGGCTCAGGGTAGCGGCTGTAGTAGAAGCCGGATCCATCGGGCACCCACGCCAGCTGGGTGAATTTCAGCCATTCGAGCTCCTCGCCGAGGAGCTCGCGGGTCTCCAGATCCATGACTCGAGCCGTTCGCCAGTCGGTGCCGCCATCTTGAATGGTGTAGGCGAGGAACCGTCCATCCGGGCTCGGATAGTAGGCGGAGAGCGCCACGGTCGCGTCTGCCGCCCAGGTGTTGGGATCGATGAGGAGCTCCGGAGCTGCATCAAGAGTCTCCTGTGTATATAGCAGGTACTGGTTCTGGAGACCGTCGTTGTACTTGTAGAAGTATCGGCCTCCTCTCTTGACCGGGATGGTGTACTTTTCGTAGTCCCACAGCTGTTGCAGTCTGGCGGTGATCGCCGCACGCTCGGGAATATCTCGAAGGTAGTCGAAGGTGACCGCGTTCTGGGCGTCGACCCATTGGCGTACCTTGTCGCTCTCCCGGACATCCTCCTCCAGCCACCGATAGGGGTCGGCGACCTGGACACCATGGTAGGTGTCGACCTGATCGACGGTGGCGGTGGCGGGGTAGGCGAGTGGGCCTCTGGTGGTGGAAGATTCCTTCGTACAGGCCAATAGCGAGAGTGTGGCCAGGAACGCGATGAGGCACTGCGACACGAAGGCTCGGTATTGCATGGGCTCCCTCCTCGTGGATCCGTCTCCGATTTCGATGACCCTACGACCTATACTTCGGTCATGTCTACCCCAGCCCAGCGCTTGCAGAAACGGATTGCGGATCGCGGCCGTATTCCATTCGCCGAGCTCATGGCGGAAGCTCTCTACGGCGAAGGCGGGTACTACGGAAGAGAAGAGATCCCGATTGGTACCAGCGGCGACTTCGTGACCGGTTCTTCGCTGTCGCCGCTGTTTGGACGGGCCACCGCCCAGCTGGTTCGTCGCCTGGACGAAGTCCTGGGTAGGCCCGCCGATATCCTGGAGGTGGGGTACGGCAGCGGTCTTCACCTCCGCCACCTGCTGGCCGATCTGGGCACCGACTCGGATCGCCGGGTCATGGCCGTGGATCGGGTCGCCAGACCCCTGCCCGATGGAATCGAGGTCTTGGCGAACCTGACGGATCTGCCGACAGGCGCCCTGCAAGGTCTGATCTTCTCCTACGAGCTTTTTGACGCCTTGCCTGTGCACCGCTTGATTGGCACTGCCCAAGGGGGGCTGGGGGAGATCTGGGTGGAACTGGGTCCGAAGGGAGAGTTCCGATACGCCGAGGGGGAGTTGTCCGATCCGGACTTGATGGAATGCCTGGGTCGCCGGAGACGCGGGGCTGGCCCCGGGCCAGATTGCCGATGTGACACCGGCATGGGGTCTTCTCTACAAGGAATTGGCAGGACTCATGGGACGGGGGCTCCTGGTGACCTGTGACTACGGTTTCGAGCGCCCCAAGCTCTTCGATGCGCGGGTGCGCCGACATGGCACGTTGGCCTGCTATCGCAGACAGCGAGTTCACCGAGACGCGCTCAGTTGGGTTGGCGAACAGGATCTGACCGCTCACGTCGATTTCACTACCCTTGCCGAAGCCGGTGAAGCGGTCGGTCTCGAGACGGTCGCCTTCACCCGTCAAGCGCGCTGGCTCTTGGCCTGCGGTCTCTTCGACCAGTTGCAGAATGCCGACCAGGCAAGCCGACTCCAGGCTATGGACCTGCTCGCCGCCGACGGTATGGGCGAGGAGATCCGGGTCCTGGTACAGACGCGCGACCTCGATTCCGAGTCCGTTTTCGATTTGGCGGTGCTGGGGGCGACGGGCTCCGGCTGGCAATCGTCTTGACAGGCCTGAGCGTGCTCGACACAATAGCTGCCGCCAAGCAAGGAAGTTCTGCGAATCTCGACGGGTTTCGCTCTTTTCGTCACAGCGGTGGTATCGATCGACCCGACGGGGAATCCACCGGCGATCCCGGCTGAAGCGAGCTTCCATGCTGTCCAGGGCAGACGAGACTTCGCGGAGACAGGCTCTTGGAACAGTATCTGCCAATTCTTATATTCGTCCTTATTGCGATTCTGTTTCTCGCTGCCACCTTGCTCGTGGCGCGGCTGATGCGTCACGGCGGTGGCGCCCACACGAACCGGGAGCCCTACGAATGCGGCAACGAGCCCGAGAGCTTCGCCCATGATCACCCCTTCTCGATTCGCTACTACCTGATCGCGGTTCTGTTCGTGGTCTTCGATGTAGAGACCGTTTTTCTGTTTCCCTGGGCAGTGATGTTCGACAAGCTGGCCTGGTTTGGATTTATCGAGATGATGATCTTCCTGGGGATTCTCGTAGTCGGATACATCTTTGTCTGGAATCGGGGGGCGCTGGATTGGGCCTGATGGACAACGTCGAGGCGAACGTCCTGACGACGACCTACGACAAGATCTTCAACTGGGCCAGGCGCTCGGCGATCTGGCCCATGCAGTTCGGGCTGGCCTGCTGCGCCATCGAGATGATGGCGGTGCTGGACCCCAGGCACGACATGTCGCGATTCGGAGCGGAAGTCTTTCGCGCCACTCCCAGACAGAGCGATCTGATGATCGTCGCCGGAACCGTGACCGAGAAGATGGCACCCATCGTTCGCCGACTCTGGGACCAGATGCCCGACCCCAAGTGGGCTTTGGCCATGGGGGCCTGTGCCACCTGTGGTGGTCCCTACAGAACCTACGCTGTGACCCAGGGCGTCGATCGGGTTGTGCCGGTGGACGTCTATGTCCCCGGCTGTCCGCCGCGTCCGGAAGCACTGCTCTGGGGGTTGATGCATTTGCAGCGCAAGATCGATCGTATGACCGTGGCCAAACCGAAAGACGGAGTGGCCGCCGGATAGAACTGATGAGCGAATCCGAAAACGGCAAGCCCGAGAGCGGCTCGACTCCCGACGCTGGCGAACCCCAGGACCCGGAGACCCAGCCGGCATCGACCGAGCCCGCGTTCGACTCGGAAGAGGCCAAGGCTGCGGCGGCCGCCCAGGCCAAAGCCGAAGCCGCCGCCAAGAAAGCGGCGGCGGAAGCGGCGAAACCTCCTTGGGAGAAAGACCCGGTAACCCCTGAGTGGAGCGCCGCCGACGAGGATCCCCTGGTCGAGGCTCTGCGCTCGGCGCATGGAGAAGCGCTGCAGTCGGCCCGCACCTTCGCCGGAGACCTGGTGCTCGATGTGGCTCGCGGGGAGATTCGAGATGTCTGCCGCACGCTGAAGGAGGAGCAGGGATACACGTTGTTGGTCGACCTGTTGGGCGCCCATTTTCCACAGCGCGAAGACGAGCCCTTCGAGGTGGTCTACATTCTCTACAGCTTGACGGCCAACCGTCGCGTTCGATTGAAGGTGCGGACAGTCGAAGGCGTGGAGATTCCATCCGTGACCCCGGTGTTTGCCGGTGCCAATTGGCCCGAGCGAGAGGCGTACGATATGTACGGTATCGCTTTTGAACAGCATCCGGACATGACGCGAATCCTGCTTTGGGAAGGATTCAATGGCTATCCCCTGCGCAAGGATTTTCCGGTCGAAGGGATCGACACGGGTGCGGCCATCTATCCGGAGTACTACGAAGAATCGGCTGGACCGGTAGCCGGTACCGGCACCGGCTGGAGACCGCCGGAACCGCCCGCCGAATCCGAAGAGGAAGCCGAATCCGGCGACACGACAGGGGACGAAGCCTGAAGCGGCTGGTGACGAGATGACCGACCACGAGCTCGACAGCACTCCGCAGACCGAGACCCTCTTCGGGGTCGAGGAGATGGAGCTCAATTTCGGGCCCCAGCACCCGGCGACCCATGGTGTTCTGCGGCTCAAGTTGAGAATCGATGGTGAGCGCATCGTCGATTGCTACCCGATTGTCGGATACCTCCACCGGGGGACGGAGAAGCTCTTCGAGTTGCACCCGTTCTTTCAGAACGTTCCCCACACGGACAGATTGGACTATGTGGCGGCGGCCACCAACAACCTGGCCTACGTCGGGGCGGTGGAAAAGCTCCTGGGGCTGACGGTGCCGCCGCGGGCAAGCTATATCCGGACGCTGCTCTCCGAGCTGCAGCGCATCTCGAGTCATCTGCTGTGGTTGGCGACCCACGCCATCGATATCGGCGCCATGACGCCGTTCTTCTACACCTTTCGCGAGCGCGAGCTGATCCTCGACATGTTCGAGGAGTACTGCGGGGCCCGCTTGACGCTCAATTGCATGCGACCCGGCGGCCAGCCTTTCGACCTGCCGGTGGGGTGGATGGAGAAGGTCGGCGAGTTCATCGACATGTTTCCGGCGAAGGTGGACGAATACGAGGGTCTGCTGACCGAAAACAGGATCTGGAAGAAGAGGACCATCGGGATTGGTGTCCTGCCGCCCGAGGTGGCACTGGACTACGGTGTGACCGGACCCATGTTGCGGGGCAGCGGCATCCAATGGGATCTCCGCAAGGCCATGCCCTACGAGGCCTACGCAGAGATGGAATTCGATGTACCGGTCTTCGACAACTGCGACACCTACGATCGCTATTTGGTGCGGATGGAGGAGATGCGGCAGTCGGCGCGAATCGTCACCCAGTGCCTGGAGAAGATGCCGGAAGGTCCCATCATGGCCAAGCGGCCCAGGGTGCTCAAGGCGTCCAAGGACAGCGATGTCTACTTCTCGGTGGAGGGGCCCAAGGGCGAGATCGGGTTCTACATCGTCGGGGATGGCAGCCCCAACCCCCATCGGTGCCGGGTCAGGCCACCCTCCTTCTACAACATCGAGGTGTTGCCCGAGATGGTGCGGGGTGGATTGATTGCCGATCTGATTGCGGTGATCGGCACCACCGATATCGTCCTGGGGGAGGTGGATCGCTGATGTCGGGTCTGTTGGCAGCGGTGCAGGAATCGGTCGGTGACACGTTCTTCTACTATGTGCTGTCTCCAGCTCTGAAGATCGCGGTCTTGCTGATTCTCGTCCTCACCCTGATCGCCTATACGACCTTTGCCGAGCGCAAGATCCTGGGGTTCCTCCAGGTGCGCACCGGACCCAATCGAGTGGGTCCCTGGGGGCTGCTGCAGCCGCTCGCCGATGTGGCCAAGTTGCTGGTCAAGCAGGACATCATCCCGGACCGGGCAGTGCGCTGGGCCTTTGTTCTGGCCCCCTGTCTCGTGGTCGGACCCGCCCTGGTGATCTTTGCGGTGATTCCATTCGGACCCTCTGCCGACCTGACAGGCACGTTCAACTGGTTTATCACCGACGTCAATGTGGGCTTGTTGTTTGTCGTGGCCATGGCCACCATCGGTGTCTACGGGATCATTCTCGGGGGCTGGGCCTCCAACAACAAGTTCTCCTTGCTGGGAGGGCTGCGATCGGCCGCCCAGATGATCTCGTACGAGGTTCCCCAGGGGTTCGCCCTGGTCGTGCCGTTGTTGATGGCCGGGACGCTCTCCATGACCGGTATCGTCGATGCGCAGTTCGAGCAGGGCCGTTGGTTCGTCTTTGGATTTTTTCCCTTTGGGCTGTTGGCTTTCTTCATCTACTTCGTTGCCGGGGTCGCCGAGTCGAACCGCAATCCCTTCGACCTGCCGGAGGCCGAGTCCGAGCTGGTGGCCGGCTTTCATACCGAATACAGCGGCATGCGGTTTGCCCTGTTCTTTCTCGGCGAATACGCCAACATGATCGTTATCTCCGCCGTGGCGGTGACGCTGTTTCTGGGTGGGTGGCACCGGCCCTTTGCCAATGTCGAGGCGCTGTCCTTTCTCGATCTCGGATTCCTACCGGTGGGTATCACCGGCTTTGTCTGGTTCGCCCTGAAACTGCTGTGCTTTCTGTTTGTGTATATCTGGTTTCGGGGCACGTTCCCGCGCTACCGATTCGACCAATTGATGGATCTGGGTTGGAAGTGGATGATTCCCGCCTCACTGATCGCGGTGGTGGGAACCGGTCTCTTGAAGCTTCTGCTGGCTTGAGAGTGAGGTGCGACGAGAATGAAACGATTCCTCGACAAGATCATGCTTCTGGACCTGTTCGCCGGTCTGGGGATTACGTTTCGTCACATCTGGAAACGCAAGGTGACGATCCAGTACCCCGAGGAACGCATGGAGCCGGCGCATCGATTTCGTGGCATGTTTCGACTCGACGAGGATCGCTGTATCAAATGCACGCTGTGCGCCCGAGACTGTCCGATCGACATCATCTATATCGACTGGCATCAAGAAGTGAATCCCGAGACCGAGAAGAAAGAGAAACTGCTCGATCGATTCGATATCGATGTCCAGCGCTGTATGTTCTGCGGTCTGTGCGAGGAAGCTTGCCCCACCAAACCCAAATCGATCTGGCTGACCACCAAGACCTATGAGTTGGCCAGCTACGAACGTTGGCAGAACCTCTACGTGGACATGGAAGAGCTCGAAGGCTGGAAGATTCGGCCCGAGTACACGGACGAAGAGGTCGCCTGACGGAAGAACGAGCATGGAATTCTTACTGACTCACGGTTCCGCGCTGCTGTTTTATGTCTTTGCCGCGATAGCGGTGGTGGCGGCGTTGCTGGTGATCACCCTGCGCAACCCGATGTACTCGGCCATCTCGCTGTTGGTGACGTTTCTCTCGGTGGCCGCTCTCTTCCTGCTCCGCCACGCGGAATTCGTCGCCATTGTGCAGATCTTTGTCTATGGCGGCGGCATCATGGTGCTGTTCTTGTTCGTGATCATGTTGGTGAACCTGCATCGGTTGCGGGAGGTGCGAATCTTCGGGGTCCAATGGCCGATGGCCGCGGCGATCGGTTTCCTCTTTGTCGTTCTCATTGGCCTGGTCGCGTCCGTGACCGCTTTTGGCCCCCTCAACCCCATCCCCGATCGGCTGGTCGATGTGGATGGAGAAACCATGGGCAATTCCCAAGCCGTGGCGTGGATGTTGTTCCGGGAGTACTTTGTCCCCTTCGAAATCGCGTCCTTGTTTCTCCTGGTGGCGATGATCGGCGCCGTCGTGTTGGCCAGAAAGGAGTGAGCGGATGGAAATCGGAACCTCACACTATCTGGCACTGAGTGCCATCCTGTTCGCCATCGGCGTGGTGGGGATCACCACCCGGCGCAACATGATCATCGTACTCATGTCCATCGAGTTGGTGCTCAACTCGGTCAATCTCAATCTGATCGCTTTTTCGTATCAGTTCTCCGATCTCACCGGGCAGGTCCTGACGGTGTTCACTATCGCTGTGGCCGCGGGGGAGGCAGCTGTGGGTCTTGGGATTCTCGTCGCCCTCTATCGTCTGCGGTCCACGACCGAGTTGGACAGAGCCGTGGAGCTCCAGGGTTAGCCGATGAAAGAAGCCCTCTGGCTCGTGCCGCTTCTGCCCTTCGTGGGTGTCCTGCTCAATGGCATCCTGTTGTGGAAGCGCATACCCAAGAAGATGGTCGCCCTCATTGCTTGTGGCACGGTCGGGCTGGCCTGTCTGATCGGTGTCGGGGCCGTGGCGAGCTACATGGCGTCGCCGGAGTACGCGGCCGGAGAGCCCTTCGAGCAGGTGCTCTACATCTGGATTCCGGCGGGCGCGTTGCACTTGATGGATGGCAGTTTTGCCGACTTCAACGTCGAGATGGGCTTTCTCCTGGATCCTCTAGCCGCAGTCATGATGTTTGTCGTGACCTTTGTCGGCTTCTGGATTCATGTGTATTCCATTGGCTACATGCACGACGACCCGGGATTCCAGCGCTACTTCACCTATCTGAATCTCTTCATGGGCGCCATGTTGTTGCTGGTTCTGGGCAACAATTTCCTGGTTCTCTTTGTCGGCTGGGAAGGTGTGGGCCTGTGCTCGTATCTGTTGATCGGGTTCTGGTACAAAGAGGACTTTCCGCCCTATGCAGGCCGCAAGGCCTTCATCGTCAACCGTATCGGTGACGCGGGATTTCTCGTGGGTCTGTTCGCCCTGGCCTCGGCTTTCGGCACCTTGAATTTTCGCCAGATCTTTGGACGCATTGCCGCGGATCCCCATCTGGTCGAGGGCGACTACGTGCTGGGTCTGAGCCTCGCCAGCTTCGTGGCGCTCTGTCTCTTCATCGGTGCGGTGGGCAAGAGCGCCCAGATTCCGCTTTACGTCTGGCTGCCGGACGCGATGGCGGGCCCGACACCTGTCTCTGCCCTGATTCACGCGGCCACCATGGTCACGGCGGGCGTCTATATGGTGGCTCGCTCGAACGTGCTCTATCAGTTGGCGCCAGGAGTTTCGACGCTGGTGGCGATCATTGGTGCCCTGACCGCGATCTTCGCTGCCACCATGGGTCTGGCCCAGACCGACATCAAGAAGGTTCTGGCCTACTCCACGGTGTCGCAATTGGGCTATATGTTCCTGGCCGCAGGGGTGGGAGCGTACGGGGTGGCGGTGTTCCATCTCGCCACCCACGCTTTCTTCAAGGGACTGATGTTTCTCGGTTCCGGCTCTGTGATTCACGCCATGGGCGGCGAACAAGACATGCGCCAGATGGGAGGTCTTCGCAAGGTGCTGCCGACGACCTATTGGACCTTTCTCGTCGGCACGTTGGCCATCGCGGGGGTGCCGGGCTTTGCCGGTTTCTTCAGCAAGGATCAGATCCTGGCTTCCACCTTCGCGGGACACAAGGTGCTCTGGATGGTGGGCTTGCTGACGGCAGGTCTGACGGCGCTCTATATGTTCCGACTGTTGTTCATGACCTTCTGGGGCGAGTTCCGCGGCAGCGCAGAGCAGCGCGATCATCTGCACGAGTCACCGGCGGTCATGACCATCCCATTGGTGGTCTTGGCGGTTGGCGCCGTGGTCTCCGGATGGTTCGGATTGCCGAAGCTGGGTCACTGGGATTGGAACGTCTTCGGTCACTACCTGGAGCCAGTGACCCGGGCGGTTGGCGGGCATGGAGAGGCGCACCATGCGAGTGTCGGATTGGAGTTGGCGCTGATGGCGCTGTCAGTCGTCGTCGCGGGCCTGGGGATCTTTATCGCCTGGAGAATCTATGGCGACAGCAAGGGTTTGGCCGCAGGACAACGGTGGGCCGAACGATTTCCGGCGCTCCACCGCGTGCTCGCCAACAAGTACTACGTGGACGAGCTCTACGATGCGACCGTTGTGCGGGGGACCTGGGCGACGGCCAGGGGCCTCTACAAATTCGATGCAAAGGTGGTCGACGGCATGGTCAACGGTAGCCGGCACGTCACCGTGGGCACCTCGTTTCTATCGGGCTTCTTCGACAAATTCGTGGTGGACGGCTTGGTGAACTTCGTGGGTTGGATCCTGCACCGAGGATCGTATTTCTTTCGCCGTCTGCAGACAGGCCTGGTCTCGCAGTATGCCCTGGTCATGGTCGTGGGCATGTTCGTACTGGTGCTTTTCTACGTTGTAGTGGCCTTGCGGGGTTAGCAAGGGGGAGACATGTTCGACTGGGTACACGGAATTCCGATACTGAGCATCATCTGCTATCTGCCACTGGCGGGAGCGCTTTTCATTGTGTTCTTCATGAAGAACGCCACCTCGATAAGGAACTTCGCCACCCTGATCGCAGCCGTCGACTTCGTGGTCTCGATCCCGCTTTGGTTCGCCTTCGATCGCCAGGGCGAGCTGTTTCAGTTTCGCGAGAGTGCGGCGTGGATCGAAGCCATCGGCGCCCGCTACGAGTTCGGCATCGATGGCATCGCTCTGCTGCTGGTCCTGCTGACGACCTTTCTCGGCGTGTTGGCTTTCTTGTCGTCGTGGACCGCGATCGAGACCCGCGAAAAGGAGTACTACATCTTCCTGCTCCTGCTCCAGACCGGCATGATGGGTGTGTTCATGGCCATGGACTTCTTCCTGTTCTATGTCTTCTGGGAAGTCATGCTGGTCCCCATGTACTTCCTCATCGGCATCTGGGGAGGCCCACGGAAGCTCTATGCGGCCATCAAGTTCTTTCTCTACACCCTGGTGGGCTCGGTGCTGATGCTGCTGGGAATTCTGGCGCTGTACTTCTACAACAGCACCGGGCTTTTCGGCTGGGGGGGGCTGGGGAATCCGAAGTCGTTCTTCATCCCGCAGTTCCACGACATCTCGGGAGCGATCCCGCCCGAGCTGCAGTTCTGGGTCTTTGTGGTCTTCTTTGTCGGCTTTGCCATCAAGGTCCCCATGTTTCCGTTCCACACCTGGTTGCCGGATGCTCATGTGGAGGCACCCACGGCGGGTTCGGTCATCCTGGCGGGTGTCCTCTTGAAGATGGGCACCTATGGGTTTGTGCGCTTTTCATTGCCGATTCTGCCGGATGCCACGGTGCAGCTCTTGCCCTGGATGGCGGGACTGTCGATTATCGGCATCATCTATGGTGCGCTCGTGGCCATGGCCCAAAAAGACATGAAGAAGCTGGTGGCCTATTCGTCGGTGAGCCACCTCGGATTCGTCATGCTGGGCCTCTTCGCCTTGAACCCTGCAGGCATCAACGGCAGTGTGCTCCAAATGATCAATCACGGTCTCTCCACCGGGGCCCTCTTCCTTCTGGTGGGGGTTATCTACGAGCGCCGACATACCCGGATGATCGCCGAGTACGGCGGGATTTCGAGCGAGATGCCGGTGTTCGCCACCATCTTCTTGATCATCACCATGTCCTCGATCGGTCTGCCGGTATTGAACGGCTTCATCGGCGAGTTCACCATCCTGGTAGGGGCCTTCAACAGGGTCTGGTGGTGGGGTCTGGCGGGCGTCATCGGCATCGTCCTGGGGGCGGCCTACATGCTCTGGATGTACCAGCGGGTCTTCTTCGGCCCCTTGAGCAATCCTGAGAACAAGGATCTGCCCGACTTGAATCGTCGAGAGCTCTTGTACCTGATGCCGATCGTGGTGCTCTGCTTCTGGATCGGTCTCTACCCCAAACCGTTCTTCGACATTCTGGAGAAGCCGGTGGACTACGTCGTGCGCAAGGTCGATCCAGACTATGCCAGGTCGGTGGCGATGCAGATGGAAGTGAGACCGGTTCGACAGCTGGCGGAGATCGAGGATTGAATCCATGAGCCCTGTACCGCCACAGGAATTCCTGCTGCTGGCGCCTGAGATCGTGCTTGGCGGTCTGCGGCATGGTGTTGCTGGTTCTGGGGTCTGTGGGCCGCGGTATCAACAATCGGGCCGCGGCTACGGGCTCTTTGATCGCCTTGGCGGTGACCACCCTGTTGGTCTTCTGGACTCAGGGGAAAGCACCGGTCGGCGAGCCGATTCTGGCGGGGATGTTCGTCCTGGACGCCTACGCGCTGTTCTGGAAGGTCGTCTTCCTCATCGCGACGGCGTTGACCATTCTGCTGTCGGTTCGCTTCGTGGAGGAGGGCGGCTACCGGGCCGGCGAGTACTACTCGTTGATCCTCCTGGCCACCACCGGCATGCTCTTCATGGCCAGCGGTTTCAATCTGCTTTCGATCTGGATCTCTCTCGAGCTCATGGCACTGTCGAGCTATATCCTGGCCGGCTACTTCAAACACGAAACCAGGTCGAACGAAGCGGCGATGAAGTACTTCGTTCTGGGGGCTTTGTCGAGCGGCATCTTGCTGTATGGCATCTCCTTGATCTACGGCAGCACCCAAACCTTGTCTCTCTCCGAGTTGCCACAGAGACTGACGGTGGCCACGGCCGAGGGCAATCTGCTGGTCGGGATCGGTTGGATTCTCATCGCAGCCGGTCTGTTCTTCAAGGTCTCGGCGGTCCCCTTTCATGTCTGGACACCCGATGTATACGTGGGTGCGCCGACACCGGTCACCGGGTATCTGGCGACAGCCTCCAAGGCGGCGTCCTTTGCCATCCTGATTCGGATCTTCATCCAGGGTCTGGGACCTCTGGTGGTGGACTGGCAGGTCATTGTGGCGGCGGTGGCGGCGCTGTCCATGATCTGGGGCAACATCGCGGCTTTGACCCAGACCAACGTCAAGAGAATGCTGGCCTACAGCTCCATCGCCCACGCTGGCTACATTCTCCTGGGGGTCTTGGCAGCCAGCGCTACTGGCCTGTGGGCGGCGATGTTCTATGCGCTGGCCTATACCTTCTTTACCCTGGGGGCTTTTGGCACCGTCATCCTTCTCGAGAGGCGCGAGTATGCCGGCGAGACGCTCAGCGATTATGCCGGATTGGCTCAACGGGCACCGCTTTTGGCATCTCTGATGCTGGTCTTCCTCCTGGCTTTGACGGGTATTCCTCCTACGGGTGGTTTTTTTGGCAAGGTGTACCTGTTTGCGGCCGCGGTAGAGGCCGGGTGGACCTGGGTGGCGGTGGTGGGTGTCCTGACGAGTGCGATCTCGCTGTACTACTACATGGGCATTGTGGTGCAGATGTACCTGAAGGACTCGGAAGAAAGTACCCCGGTACCCCTGCGCTCGCCGGTGCTCGGCGCCACCTTGATCCTCTGCGCCGTGGTCACGGTGATTCTGGGCATATTCCCAGGGGTCTTCGTCGACTTCGCCAAGTCGAGCATTCTGCCCATCGCCTGGAATCTGTTCTAGAATTCCCGCCCGGTTTACGCCCTTCGCGTGCCGGGGTAAACTACTGGCACGATCCCTGCGTAGGAGGTTCCAGTAGGAATAGCTGGCGCGGAGTGGAGTCATGAGCGAAATCAGCACGGATCAGAAGAAGGGTTGGGATTTCGAAGCGGTGGCGATGCCGTTCGTGGATTCGCTGTACAACACCGCCTATCGGATGACTCGCAACGCCCAGGATGCGGAAGATCTGGTGCAGGAGACCTACCTGAAGGCCTATCGTTACTATGACAAGTTCCAGGAAGGGACCAACTTCAAGGCCTGGCTCTTCAAGATCCTCAAGAACACCTTCATCAACAACTATCGCAAGCGACAAAAGACGCCTCCGCAGAGCGATTTCGCCGATATCGAGGACGCTTTCGAGAACAAGGTCAGCGAGGAACTGTCGGCGCAGGTCAAGGGCCCGGAAGAGGAGTTCTTCGAGGATGCGTTGACCGAGGCAGCGCGAGCCGCAATGGTCAAAGCCGCAATGGACGAAGAGGTGCCCGATGGAGAGCTCCTCAGGGAGCTCGATGAGAGAAACGAGTTGCTCCATGACCAGGCGCTGGATGAGACGGTCAAGAATGCCTTGGAGGCGCTCGATCCGACTTACAAGCTGCCGGTCATCCTGGCCGACCTGGAAGATTTTTCCTACAAGGAAATCGCCGAAATTCTGGAAGTGCCCCTGGGAACTGTCATGAGCCGCCTTTACCGGGGTCGCAAGAACCTGGAAAAAGAGATGATGAAGCTGAGGAAGCGCTACGAGAAGGATGAAGAGCCCACGAAGTCGCGCAGCGAGAAGGGTTCCGACACCCCTGAAGAGACCGGACAGTCGTCAGATCAGGAATTTCCTGGAAAGGCCGTCAGTTAGAACCAGAGGAGCCTGTGGACGAGCGGGTAGCTGTCGAGTGGAAGATCAAAGGCGGGATATGGACTGTAAACGAGTCAGACAGGTCATTTTCCTGTATGTCGACAACGAGATGGGGGAGGAGCTCCATATCGCCTGCGAAGAGCATATGTCGGTTTGTCCGCACTGCGCCCAACGAATCGAGTACACGCGCCGGTGGCTGACACTGGTCAAGCGGCGTTGTTTGAGGGTTCAGGCGCCCGAGAGCCTGCGTCGCCGGATCCGCACGAGCCTCAGACACAGCCCCTTCGATATCTAGGCAGGAGCGCCAGCGCATATGACTTTAGAAAGGCAGCGGGTCGGCGACACCCAGGACAAGGGAACCGACGACGGGAGCTTCTTGCCAGCGTCCTGGTGCTGTTGATCTTGACGGTGTTCCTGGTGCCGATGGGTGGTCATGCTCAGGGGCGACCGTTCAAGCTCGAAGGTCTGCAGGGAGGCACTCTGGGTCCCGCCGACTTCGCTCAGGGTGTGGTGATCGCCGTGGTCTGGGCATCCTGGTCACCGCATTGCCGAAACATCGTGTCGCAGGTCGACGCCATCGCGGCGACCTGGGGCTCGCAAGCCAAGGTCATCATCGGTGAATTTCCAGGAAGATCGCGCCGAAGCCGAGGCTTTCTTGTCCGGTGGACGACCCAAGGCGCCTGTCTATCTGGATCAGAGTGGCGCTTTTTCCAAGGCTCACTCGGTAACCAATCTTCCGGGGCTGGTGATCTTCAAGGATGGCGCCAGCCGCCTTTTCCGGCAAGCTCTCCCGCGACCCGGACTCCATCATCTCCCAGACCCTGGGTTGAGCCCGGCTCTCCCGTCCGCAGGCGGTGGGGCTGTGGTATCTTGCCCCTGATTGACGGGCCAGGCCCGAAGTCCTTGCCGCTGTAATCCGAGACATGTCCGGTTCGGTACATCACACCAGATTGCGGCTTCTCAGACTCGCGATTCCGGTTGTCTTGCTGGGTGTCGCCGCCAGCGTTTACCTCCAGACTCGGCAACTGGAGAAGAGCCGTGGCCTCGCCCTATCCGATTTCCCGTGCGCCAGGGTTCAAGAGCGCGCTGGTCGGCCTGCCGGTCTGGCAAGGGCGGGGCGATGAGACCCTGGAGGGCCTCGATCTGCCGTTGGAGATCGCTTTCCAACGGGGTGAGACGCTGGGAAAGGTGCTGAAGGGGCTGGGCTTGGAGCCCACAGAAGCCCAGTCGATGCTCGTCGAGCTGTCCCAGCATGTGAATGTGCGACGTCTGCGCCCGCAGGACCGCTACGCGGCTCTGGTCGATGATGACGGTCGTCTGCAGGGTCTGCGGGTCACCTTGGACGGCAAGGGCAGGGCAGAGGTTCGTCGAGAAGGCGACTCGTGGCGCAGCTCATGGTCCGAGTTCACCGAGGTTGTCGAGACCCAGGTCATCCAGGGAGTCCTCGAGGGTTCGCTGGAGTCGAGCATTCTCGGGGCTGGCGGTGAGGCCGTGGTGGCCTACGTGATGGCGGATGTTCTCCAATGGGACCTGGACTTCAACCGGGATCTGCAGAGTCGGAGATCGGTTCGAAGTCCTCTACGAGAAGATCTACTTGAATGGTGACTTTCACCGGGTTGGCAGTGTCTTGGCGCTCAGCTATGGCAATGACGATCGGTTGCTGGAGGCCTACCAGTTCGGTGAGGATGCGGGACACTACGATGGCGACGGACGACCACTCCGCAAGCTGTTCTTGAAATCGCCGCTGCGATATTCGCGCGTTACCTCTGGATTCAGTTCGCGCCGCTTTCACCCAGTGTCGAAAAGCTATCGGCCTCATTATGGTGTCGACTACGGGGCTCCGGTGGGCACTCCTGTTCGAGTGACGGGTAGTGGCGTCGTCCAATCAGCGGGATGGGATCGGGGAGGCGGCAAGACTGTCAAGGTTCGCCACCCCAACGGCTACCTGACCGCCTATTTGCACTTGTCGCGATTCGCCGAGGGTGTGCGCGCGGGAGCCCGGGTTGGCCAAGGTGAGGTCATCGGGTATGTGGGAACGACCGGGGTGTCCACGGGTCCTCATCTCGACTATCGAATGCAAAAAGGAGGTCGATGGATCAACCCACAGGCATTCAAGAGCGAGCCCGCTCCACCGATTCCCCCGGACAGGCTGCAGGAGTTCGAAACGGTGCGGAATCGATGGCGACACGCGCTGACGACGGGCGAGCCTGTCGAGCCGGTCAACGCACTGCCGGGTCAGCAGATCGCAGATCTGGAGCCTCTGCGATCTCAGGGAGGTAGAGCGGATGTCGACTGACGTCGTTCAACAGCCACAGGGAGTGGGAGCCCGCGCCTGGTGTCGGGCGGATCTGGCGGGGGGCACCCTGGATATCTGGCCCCTGGGGCTACTCCACCCGGGAGCACGGACAGTCAACCTCGCGTTGGACCTGGCGGTGGAGATCGAAATGGAGCCCAGCGACGGTGGCTACAGAGTTTGCCAAGGGGACTCCGTCGTCGAGACGGGCACGTCTGCCGAACTGGCGAACACAGAGGAAGCGGCCCTTGTGGGTCTGATCCTGGACCAACTCGGCATTCCGCCGGTCGAGGTCAGAATCGAGAGCGCCTCACCACGTGGAGGGGGTCTCGGTGGCAGCTCCGCCCTGGCGGTGGCCACCATCGCCGCGGGTGAGGCAGTATGTGGAAGACCGGAGTCGTCAACACAGTCGAGAGCTGCATTGGCGCGGGATCTGGAAGCTCGGTTGATGAGCCTGCCCACGGGCCGCCAGGATCACTTTCCAGCGCAGCTCGGCGGAGTCCTCGAAGTACGGCATGAGCCCGGCGGAGAGCAGATCCGCAGTCTGTCGACAGATGTACCCGCCTTGTCGGCTGCCCTTCTAGTGGTGTATTCAGGACAGGGTCATTTCTCGGCGGGTCAGAACTGGCGGGTGATCCGGAATCGATTCGAGGCGGACAAAGAGACCATCCGTTGTCTCGACGGCATTCGAGATGCCGCCGTGGGAGTTGTGGAAGCCTTGGAGGGCCGTCGTCTGCCCGAGGTCGGTGAGCTGATGAGCCAGGAGTGGAGCTGGCGGCGCCGTCTCGCGGAAGGGATCTCGACCGCGAAGATCGAAGAGATACTGGACGTGGCCACCGGAGCCGGGGCTTGGGGTGGCAAGGTGTGTGGCGCCGGTGGCGGCGGATGTCTGGTGATGCTTTGTCCACCGGCAGCCCGTGATGATGTAGAACAGGCTGTGACCGAGCAGGGGGCCGAGGTGTTGACGGCAGGATTGGCGACGGAGCCCCTCCGAGTTCGGCCGCTGGCAGGCTCGACTGGCTGACGGAAGGGTGGCGAGAGAAGTGTCGGCATCGACCCGGTTGTCCGTCGTCATCCCTGCCTACAACGAGGAAGAGCGTTTGGGCGCCAGTCTCCGCCGGATTGTGGACTTCCTCGACAGCCGGCACGAGACGTTCGAAGTCGTGGTCGTGGACGATGGCAGCGCTGATGGCACGGCCGAGGTTGCCGGTGGCTTTCCCAGCCCACCGCTTACAGCTAGTGCGACTGCCCCAGAATCGCGGCAAGGGAGCGGCGCTGAAGAAGGGTGTGTTGGCAAGCCGAGGCGAATGGGTTCTGCTTTGTGACGCGGACCTGTCGACGCCGATCGAGGATGTGGAGACCTTGCAGTCCCGAGCTGCCGAGGCCGAGTTGATTCTCGGGAGTCGGGCCGTTGCGGACTCACACATCACCCAGCATCAGCCAGTATTCCGAGAGCTCATGGGGAAGACTTTCAACGGCATTTTGCGGCTTGCTGGCGCTGGTGGAGGAGCGGGACACCCAATGCGGGTTCAAGCTGATCCGGGGCGATGTGGCCCGCGAGCTCTTCGCCGATCTCTCCATCGAACGCTTTGCGTTCGATGTCGAATTGGTATGTCTGGCTCGTGACCGGGGCTATACGGTCGTCGAGCAGGGAGTCCATTGGCAGGATTCACCCAACTCCAGGGTCGACCCCATTCGTGACTCGCTGAATATGTTCGCCGATGTCCTACGACTGCGATGGCGGCGTCTGATGGGCCGCTGATCTAGAGGTCTTCTGCGGCCAGGGTTCGCTCTTCGAGACGCAACAGCCAGACCTTCTTCTTCACCCCGGCGATATAGCTGCCCACACCGGACTTGCTGGTCGTGACCCGGTGGCAAGGGACGACCAGCGGCAGTGGATTGGCGGAGAGTATCGAGAGGACCTGTCGATATCCCTCAGGGAGGCCCGAGGTTTCGGCTATTTCGCGGTAGGTGCGGGTTCTACCATAGGGTATTCTGGCAGTCTGTTTGAGGACCCGACGGGAGAATCCGGTGACCCCGGTGGCTTTGAGGTCGTATTCCAGGTTCAGATTCTTGCGCGCACCTGCGAAGTACTCCGAAAACCGACCCAGAACCTCGTCGAGGAAGTCGGAGCGCTCGGAGCGTTTCAAGTCGGCGAAGGCTCGGAAAGTGTTGCGTTCGCGACCCTTGGGAACGATGACCACGCTGGTGAGCACTGCCCCCGTCAGCTCAATGCCCAGCGTCCCCAGCGGTGAAGGGATACGAATACGGGTGGGCTCGATGGCGGGCTCAACGGTAACCAGACCGGACCCGGAATGGGTATCCGACATGCTGGTAAGACTATCATGGGTCAGGGCTCGGTACCGGGGCCGACCTTGACCTCCTGGTGCTGCCAACGGGCTCGGGCGAGGGCGCTGCCGATTTGCGTATCGCTGTCGTAGGGTTGTCTGGCGACTCTCCGGATCGGAATCTGGAAGGTGGTCGTGCCGGCGAGTGGAAAGGGATGAAGCTGGAGGAGGTTGCCGACCACCCTGGCATGGATGTCATGGTGCTCGAGATGGACTTGCTCTGCCGGTGCAGACTGCCAGGGAAAGAGCGTCGGCGAGCCTCAGGAAGACATAGTCCTGGCGAACGTTGGAACGGTCTATGCCGGCCTTCTCGAGCCAGAGTTGGCGGCGTGGTTCCAGTTCTCTCGAAGAGCTCTCGCCAGCTTTCGGTCAGAGGTCGATGGATGGCCTCCGCATGCTCGGCGATGAGCAACGCGACCAGGGGCCGCCGGTCGGCGAATCGAAGGATCCCTCTTTCCCAGAGCTCGAGCCGTTCGGGCTCCGGGTAATGGAGAAAGTCGTAGGGGCGTCGGGTCTCGGGGTCGACCCAGGGTGCCGCATCTGCCTCTCGCCAACCATTGTCGTGCTCCCGAGTAGCATAGAGGAGCCCCTCGCGGCGCGGGTGTTCCGGCAGACCGTCGGATCGCCAGAGAGACAGCAGCTCACCGGCGAACCGAGCGTGGTCCGGCTGGGTGATGAGGGTGAGCGAATCTGTGTCATCGACAATGATCACGACGTGAATAAGAATAGCGAACTGGAGGACTTGAGAATATGCCTTTTCATTTTCCCGAACCCTGGCGAGTCAAAGTGGTGGAGCCCATCCGGCTCCCTGATCGCAATGAACGGGAGGTCAGTCTCGCGGCGGCGGGATTCAACCTGTTCGACATTTCCAGTCAACGAGGTCTTTATCGATCTACTCACGGACTCCGGTACATCCGCCATGTCCGACGACCAATGGGCCGGCCTGATGCTGGGTGACGAGTCGTATGCGGGGGCCAGGAATTTTTATCATTTCGAAGAGACGGTCAAGGAGGTCTTTGGCTTTCCCTTTCTAGTGCCGGTACACCAGGGGCGCGTGGCGGAAAACCTGTTGTTCTCGACCCTGGTCCAGCCGGGCATGATCGTGCCGAACAACAACCACTTCGACACCACCCGAGCCAATATCGAGATTCATGACGGCATTGCCTTGGACCTGGTGGTGGAGGAGGGTAAGCAACCGTCTTTGGAGCACCCGTTCAAGGGCAACATCGACCTGGCCAAGGTTCGCAGTCTGTTCGAGTCGACACCCAAGGAGCGGATTCCGCTGGCGATGCTGACTATCACCAACAATTCCGGCGGCGGACAGCCGGTGTCTCTGGCCAACATCCGAGGGTATGCCGAGCTCTGCCGTGAGTTCGGAATTCTGTTCTATATCGATGCTTGTCGGTTTGCCGAGAATGCGTTTTTCATTCAGCAACGCGAAGAGGGACAGGCGGATCGCAGCATCGCCGAGATCGTGCGAGAGACCTTCGAGTTGGCCGATGGCTGCACCATGAGCGCCAAGAAAGATGGCCTGGCCAATATGGGAGGATTCCTGGCCACTCGCAATAGCGAGCTTATCGAGACGATCAAGCAGCGGCTGATTCTGATCGAGGGCTTTCCCACCTACGGTGGCCTGGCCGGGCGTGATCTCGAGGTCGTGGCACGGGGTTTGCGAGAAGTCATGGATCAGGAGTACTTGAATTTCAGGGTGTCCCAGGTGGCGGCTTTTGGCAATCGCATCTCATCGCTCGACATTCCCATCATCCGACCGGTGGGAGGACACGCCGTCTACATCGATGCCAAAGAGTTTCTCTCCCACATACCCCAATCCGAGTTTCCTGCTCAGGCGCTCGTCGTGGCTCTGTACAGGGCCGGTGCGATACGGGGTGTGGAGGTGGGGAGTGTCATGTTCGGGCGACGAGATGCGGACACGGGTGAGGACATCTTTCCGGATCTGGATCTGGTGCGCCTGGCCGTGCCGCGTCGGGTCTACACCAACACCCATTTGCGCTATGTCTGTGATGCCCTGGAAGAGATCCGCGACCAGAAGGAATCGATCCACGGGCTCCGAATGACCTACCAAGCATCGGTTCTGCGCCATTTCACGGCCCGCTTCGAAGAGGTGAAGTCGCCGGTCGCGGTAGGATGAGTGGACGAAACAGTCTGAAGAGGAGGTTTCTCGTGAGAAGAAATGCAACTTTGATCGCTATCTGCGCCATGTTGACCATTCCGACCTTGACGATGGCTCAGGACGCCCCGGCAGGGGGTTTGCGGTACACGATCGTGGTCAGCTCATTCGAGAACCGGTCAGGCTGGGCCGGCCAGTGGGACTCTGGGGAATGCCTGGGGAACCGTGATGACAGATGTCTTGAATCAGACAGGTCGGTTCATTGTTCTGGGTGAGAACGCAATGAGAGACGAAGCGCTGGCCGAGCAGGACTTTGCAGAGTCCGGTCGCGTCGCCCAGGGTGCCAAGGCACCGGTTACGGGCCAGATGACGCCGGCGCAGCTCCTGGTGAGGGGCGCCATTACCCACGTGGAGGGTCCGACCGCGGGTGGGGGTGGCGGTGTCCGGGTCAAGGGATTCAAGATCGGCGGCAAGAAGCAACAGGCGGAGCTGAATGCCTCCATCTATGTCGTGGACTCGACGACCGGCCAGGTGGTGGCATCCACCGATGTCGTCGGTGTGTCCACTCGCAAGGGCGGATCGATCGGATACTCGAGCTATGACTGGGGAGCCGATCTGGGTGGCTTCAAGAACGACAACGTTGGCAAGGCCATGGAGGCGGCCATCTCGGACTCTGTCGAGTGGCTGATCGCGCAACTCCCGAACATGCCCTGGACGGGGACCGTGGCCATGGTCAAGGATGGCAAGGTCTATATCAATCGGGGTACCCGCGAGGGAGTTGCAACGGGTCAAACGTTCGTCGTCGGCTTCTCGGATGTGATCAGGGACCCGGATACGGGAGAGATCCTGGACGAGAGTGTCGTGGAGCTGGCAACGCTGAGAGCCGACTCGGTCAAGGAGAAGCTCTCGATCTGCTCGGTGGTATCCGGTGATGCCGCAGCCATCGAGCGCGGCATGCGCGTCCAGCTCCCGTAACGCATAGAAGCGGCCGCGCTTCTGCGCCGGCCGCTGATCGTTTTTCTGACAGCGGCGGACCCTCGTGAGTGGTGCGAGCCGCTCTCCGCGCGCTGCTGTCCGTGCGATCCATTGAGGTGCTCTCGAGGGGTGCCTGTCGGCGACCGCACAAGGCGCAAGCTTCGGTCCGCTTCTCGTTGTTCCCTGTCAATGGAAACGCGAACCGACGGTACGGTCTGGATTCCTCCAGTCCCCCCTCGATAGCACCAATGGATACCTCGCCCGGCCACATCGTCTGCTGCGAGCGTCTCGACACCGCCGTGTAGGTCCTCTCTTGCTCAAAGGAAGCGTCTCCAAGGACGTCATGGGTCCTCGGACAGTGGCCTCTGGAGGAGCCGCTAGGTCAACCTCAGAAGATCCGGATCGATCCGAGGCGAGGGAAGCGGAGGCGAGTGCCCCACCCTCGCATTTCCATCAGCGCGAGACGTTCACTGGAAGAGGACCCATGACGGCCTCCAGGACGCGGCCCCATGGGCATTTCGATCCGACCGGTGACGTACGACACCACGGTCGGCACGGGGGCACGGTCGCTTCAAAGTCGCTCGGCCTAGTCCGAGGAGTCCTGCTCGGATTGCTTCTTTCGCCGCTCTTCGGCCCATTTCTTGCGCCAGTAGACTTTTTGCCATTCGTTGACATTACGGTTGTGCTCTCGCAGGGTCTCGGCGAAGACATGAGAGCCATCGTTGCGGCTGACAAAGTAGAGGTAGGTCACCTCTGCGGGGCTGGCTGCGGCCTGCAGGCTGGCGAGGCCCGGTGAAGCGATCGGTCCCGGTGGCAGGCCCGGATAGACATAGGTGTTGTAGGGCGAATCGAATTTCAGATCGTCACGACGCAAATTGCCGTCATAGGTTCCCGCCAGGGTCAACGCGAAGATCACCGTGGGATCGGCTTGTAACGGCATCCGACGTCGCAGACGATGGGCGTAGACTCCGGCGATTACCTCTCGCTCCTCATCCAGCTGTGCCTCTTTCTCGACGATGGAAGCAAGGGTCACGACTTCGCGCAGGGTTCTCTCGTCGCTGTCTGCCCGCAGGGGGGTGACCGACTCCTCGAAGAGTCGGCGAAAGGTGTTCACCATGGCGTCGACGATCTGCTCCTCTGTCGTTCCCTTGGCGAAGGGGTAGGTGTCCGGAAACAGATAGCCCTCGAGATCGGCGGCTTCTGGGTCCAGATCCGCGATCCTGTCTGGCGATCGCATCGTGGACACGAAGGCATCCAGATCGCCAAAGCCCGCCTCCGCCAGCGCCTGCGCGGTCTCTTCGAGGGAGAGACCCTCGATGACGGTGACGGGATAGGTCACAACGTCGCCGCGGACCAGTTTGGCCAGCACTTCGGGAGTGTTGAGCGGTTCGCTGAATCGGTACTCGCCCGCTCGTAGGAAGGGGTCACCCATTCGATGGATCAGAAAAAGGCGCGCCAGATCGGCATTGGCGAGGACGCCGGCGTCCTCCAGGGACTCGAGGATGGTTTCGGCATGGGTCCCTCTGGGTACGTCAAGGAGGACCTCTGCGGCACTGTAACCTCGATAGGGTTCGTGGATCGTCCTCCAGGCCCAGGAAACGAGGGTCGTGGCCGCTCCCATGAGCACCACTAAGGAGAGCGCGCCCGCCCAGAGCGCTACCTGCCACCTCTCAGCCATCTCTTGCCTCGGGTGGCGCCGCTGCCAGGTATTGCTCGAGCAAAATCTGGGCCGCTACCGCATCGATTCTTTCCGGATGCCGTCTCGGGTCCACCCCTGCATCTCGCAGACGTTCCAGGGCCGCCACCGAGGTCAGGGTCTCATCGACCGATTCACAGGGCAACGGGACCTTCAGGGAGAGCTTCCTCTTGAAGCTCTGGACGCGCATCGCGGCATCCCCGAGAGAGCCATCCATGTTGCGGGGCTCTCCGATCAGCAGGTACTCCACATCCTCCTGGCTCACGATTTCGCCAATCTGGCGGATCGCGTCCTGGTCGCTGGTGCGCAGCAACGTGGTCAGTGGGATGGCCATCCGGCCTGCCGGGTCGGTGATGGCCAGACCGATACGGGCCTCCCCGAAGTCGATGGCTAGGACTTTCATGATGATGCTCTCTCCGGCGCTCGGCAGGGCGCTGACGAGGACCTTACCATCGGCCCTGTGGGGGTGCCTGCAGGAGCGTTGCCGGGACATCGAGGGGCGGCTCGCTGTGCTACCATCAAGCGGTTCCGAGTGGCGTCTGTGGGAGCGATGCAAGACCATCTCTCGACCGGCCTGAGGCGTGAATCCGTGGCGCCGGAAGTCAACGAATCGTTGCGAAAACCGAACTAAACTTCGAGCGGCCTATCTATGAAAGACATCGTCATTCTGAGTGCTGTTCGTACGCCGATAGGATCCTTTCAAGGGGCGTTCAAGAAAATCTCGGCACCGCAGCTTGGCGCCGTGGCTTTGCGAGGGGCGATCGACAAGGCCGGAGTGAAGCCCGAGGACCTCGGGCAGGTCTACATGGGATGCGTCTTGACGGCCGGAGTCGGCCAGGCGCCGGCGCGGCAGGCGACCCTGGCAGCCGGTTGCCCACCATCCACCGGGTCCATCACAGTCGGCAAGGTCTGCGGCTCGGCCATGCGGGCGGTGATGACCGCCGCCAACGATCTCCGGTGTGGAGACTTCGATCTGGTCGCGGCAGGCGGTATGGAAAATATGACTCTGGCACCGTATCTGATGCCCGCTGCCCGTGACGGCATGCGTCTTGGAAACGGCAAGCTGCTGGACGCCATGATTCACGATGGTCTGTGGGATCCGTACAACGATATGCACATGGGAAATTGTGCCGAGACTTGCGCCAGGCACTACGAGTTCACTCGCGAGGAACAGGATGGCTTTGCTCTCGAGAGCTATGGTCGAGCTCGCGAAGCTACGGAGTCGGGTCTGGCGGCAGGAGAAATCGTCCCGGTAGAGGTGCCTCAGAGAAAGGGCGATCCCATCGTCGTAGATCGGGATGAAGAGCCCTTCCGAGTCGATCTCGAGAAAATGGGCAAACTTCGGCCGGCCTTTCAGAAGGACGGCACCGTGACGGCTGCCAACGCCAGCAAGATCAACGATGGAGCCGCCGCCTTGGTGCTGGCGACCGCGGACAAGGCCAAGGAGATAGGGGCCAAGCCTCTGGCTCGTCTGGTCGCCCAGGCTTCGGTGGCCCAAGAGCCGGAATGGTTCACGACGGCACCGGTAAAGGCCGTCCAAAGGGTCCTACGAGCGGGCCGGTCTGAGTGCCGGCGACATCGATCTGTGGGAAGTCAACGAGGCCTTTGCGGTCGTCGCCATGGCCTTTGTCAAAGAGCTCGATCTGCCCGCGGACCGGGTCAACGTGCGCGGTGGCGCCGTGGCTCTCGGTCATCCGATCGGTGCTTCCGGTGCCAGAATCCTGGTCACGCTGTTGCACTCCATGGCCGAGCGGGGTGCTCGCCGAGGATGTGCGGCGATCTGTATCGGTGGTGGCGAAGCGACAGCCCTGATCGTGGAGCGGGATTGAATCGGCTACGCACACGATCCGCCTGGCTGCTGGCCCTTGGGTTGGTAGGTCTTCTGGTGCAGGCCCCGGCCATGGCGCAGGTCGATCCCCGGCGCGATGAGGAGCCACCTCTTCCTTGGGAAGAAGTGCCTGCCGATCCGTCGACGGACGACGAGGAGTCCGAGGAGGCCGCCACCCCCGAAGAGGATGCGGAACCGACCCCCTCACGTCTCGATCGCATCAGCTTCCAAGTGCCATTTCCCCCCGAAAAGGGTGGTGGTGTCGCGGTCGGGACCGCCGGCGATCTGCACTATGTCCGCGAAGACTACGTGGTGGCTAGCGGTGGTGTCGAGATGCGGTTTCGCGACTTCATGTTCCAGGGCGAGAAGGTCGCCATCGATCTGAAGATGGAGCAGATCACCGCCGAGGGCGACGTGATCCTGGATCAGGGCCCCCAGCGTCTGGTGGGGGACACGCTGTTCTTCGATCTCAATACCGAGAGCGGCACCCTGGCCAATGCCAAGGCCTATGTGGACCCTGACATCTTCTTCGAAGGCAGGGAGATCACCCGCCTGTCGGAAGATCGGTATCGGGTCGTGGATGGAATGGTGACTTCGTGCATCGACGACTCACCCGACTGGAACGTCCGTTTGAGTCGTGGCGAAGTGGAGTTGGGCGGCTACGCCAATATCACCAACGCTCGCTTTCGAATCAAGAAGGTTCCCATCTTCTACTGGCCACAGATTCTCATGCCTGCCAGCACTGAGAGGGCGTCGGGGCTGCTGTTTCCCAATCTAGGCTACAGCGAAAGGCGCGGAGGCTTTCTGGGGCTGGCCTACTTCCAGACCCTCGGCGACAGCGCCGACACGACGTTCTATCTCGATCTCTACGGTGAAGACTATCTGGGCTTCGGCAATGAATGGCGATACAGGCCGAGCGAGCACACCACGGGCTTCTTCGAGGGCTACGTCATCCGTGACCCGACGGAGAACGATGAGCTGCGTTGGAAGGCCTTCTGGACCCACAAGAGCACCAATCTGCCACTGGGTCTCGACGGTGTCATCCGCTATCAGGATTTCTCGGACTTCGATTTCTTCCGGGACTTCGAGCGTGATTTCAACAACCAGTCGATCCGCCGCCTGCAGTCCTCGGGCTTTCTGACCGGTAGCTGGGGTCAGCAGTCGTTTACTCTGCTGCTGGATCAGAATGAGACTTTTATCGCGGCAGATAGTGTCGCCACGCAGCGATACATGCCGGAGGCAGAGTACCGGTTGCGGGCCACGCAGATCGGGCGACTCCCCGTCTACCTCGATATGTTGGGCTCGGTGGACTACCTGAACTCGGCACGTACCGGTATCAACGCCTTCGACAACAAGTGGGGTCGAGCTGATGTGTTTCCCAACATCACGGCCTCTCTGAGTACGCTGCCCTGGCTATCGGTCTCGGTGTCGGGTGGCGGGCGAGTGACCTACTACAGCGATTCGATCGACGAGGAGACGAGCGAATTCGGCGCTGGGGCGCTGACGCGGACCTTTGGCACCGCCAGCAGCGCGATCGTCGGCCCGTCGTTCTCTCGAGTCTTCGACGGTCGGGTGGGCCGGTTCGCCAAGTTCAAGCACATCATCGAGCCACGATGGAACTACGCCTTTGCCAGTGAGTTCGAGGATCAGAATCTGATTCCGCGCTTCGATGAGGTCGATCGGATCTCACCTTTTCATGCCGTCTCCTATCGCTTCATCAATCGTCTCCTGGCCAAGCCCGATGAGGGGGATCCACGAGGCGATAGCGCCCGAGAGATCATGTCGTTGGAGATCAGTCAGCTCTTCAGCCTCGATGAAGATCGCCCGATACAAAGGGGAAGAGTCGCCGATGAAGAGGGGGTCCTACCTCAATCGACGAACGGCCCCATCGATTTTCGGTACCGGTTCAACCCTTCTCAGCAGGGCTCTCTCGAGGCGAAGGTGAGGTACAACACCCTGTTCGGAGGACTCGACAATGCCTCCCTGAGCGGCGCCCTGGGGGTGGGTCGGCACGGTGTCGGTCTGACGTGGTTTACGCGCTTCGATCCTGAGCTCGAGGATACGACGGGCAACCAGATTCGGTTCTTCACGGGCATTGCGCTCTGGCCCAATCGATTGCGTCTCGATGCCCAGGTCAACTACGACTTCCAGTTGTCTCTGCTGCAGAGTCAGCGTTACATCTTCCAGTATTTCTCCCAGTGTTTCGGTCTGCGATTCGAGTTCCAGCAATGGCAGTCCCTGGTTCGTCAGGACCGGGAGTTCCGCTTTGCCGTGACCTTGAAGAACATCGGTACGTTTCTGGATCTCAGCGGCGGCACGCGGACCGGGTTCAACCCCGGTTTCTGAGACAATGAGGGTTTCCTAGCCTGGCTCTTCTGGGCTCGTTCGAAAGCAGGAGAAGATCTATGCGAGTACTCATCACCGGAATCACCGGCTTCGCCGGCTCCCATCTCGCCGAGTATCTATTGGCCGAGGTGCCGGATGTGGAGATCTACGGCACCAAGAGGTGGCGCAGTCGGATGGAGAATATCGATCATCTGCAAGACAAGATCGAGTTGGTCGAGTGCGATCTGAAGGACGCCAACGCGGTGCGTCAGGCTTTGGCCGATATTCGACCCGAACGGATCTTCCACCTGGCGGCCCAGAGCTTCGTACCCGCCAGTTGGCGAGCACCCTCGGAAACGCTCGACAACAACATCATCTCGCAGACCAATATCTTCGAGGCCATGCGGTCCTTGGACCTCGATGCTCGCATTCAGATCGCCGGATCCAGCGAAGAGTATGGACTCGTCCATCCCGACGAGGTGCCGATTACGGAGTCCAATCCCTTGCGACCCTTGTCGCCCTACGCGGTCTCCAAGGTCGCTCAGGATCTTCTGGCCTATCAGTACTTTCGCAGCTACGGACTGGCGGCGGTGCGAACGCGCGGTTTCAATCACACCGGGCCCCGGCGCGGCGATGTCTTCGTGACCTCGAACTTTGCCAAGCAGATCGCTTCGATTGAGGCCGGTCTGCACCGACCGGTCATCCGGGTCGGCAATCTCAGCGCCCAGCGCGATTTCACAGATGTTCGGGATATTGTTCGGGCCTATTGGTTGGCGCTGGAGAAGGGGAAACCGGGAGAGGTCTACAACCTGGCGAGCGGCAAGGCGGTGACGATTCGCGAGCTTCTGGACATGCTCCTCGAGCTCAGCGACGCCGAGGTCGAGGTGGAGGTGGATCCCGAGCGCTTGCGGCCATCCGACGTTGAGATTCTCCTCGGCGATTGCTCGAAGTTTCATGCGGATACCGGTTGGGAGCCCCAGATCCCGCTGTCGCAGACCATCGCCGATCTGTTGGACTACTGGCGCCAGCGCCTCGGCCGCATCGCCAGCCCGGTCTCGTCCTGATCGGCATGCGCGTTCTCATCACCGGAGTGTCGGGCTTTGTCGGGTTTCGACTCGCCCGTCACCTGGCGGCCCAGGGCCACGAGGTGGCGGGAACCTATCTCCGCGACCGGCCCGATTTGGCAGGGGTGGAGCTTTTCGATCTGGATCTGCTCGATGAGACTCTGCTGGCGGAAACCGTGGATACAGTCGAGCCGCAAGTTGTCGTCCATCTTGCCGGACTCAGTCACGTGGGGGAATCCTGGTCTCGCCCGGCGGACTACTTCAGAGTCAATGTGTTGGGATCGGAGAACCTGGTGCGGGCAGCAGCAGGAGCCCGCCTCATAGCGGCCTCCAGCGCGGAGGTCTACGGCACCGTGCCGGAGTCTGATCAGCCCATTTCCGAGTCTCGCTCTGTGGCTCCGGAGAGCCCCTATGCCTTGACCAAGGCGGCCATGGAAAGGCTGGTCCTCGCGGAGGGCGGGCTCGTGGTGCGCTCTTTCAATATCGTCGGGCCGGGGCAGGCGCAGAACTTCGCTCTACCGGCGTTTACTCGGCAGTTGGTAGCTATGAGCACGCGGTGAACAAGATCCGGTCCTGAAGGTCGGCAATCTCACCGCGCGGCGGGACTTCGTCCATGTAGATGATGCCGTGGGTGCCTTCGAGTTGTTGTTGCGGGTGGGCGAACCGGCGTCGTGTTACAACCTGGGCAGCGGCGCGGCCTTGCAGCATTGGTGAGGTCCTCGACCGTCTTATCCGGGTGTCGGGGGTTGCCACCGAGATCGAAGAGGACCCCGCGAGGTATCGACCGGTCGACCTGCCCCTCCTGCAGGCGGACAATGGCAAGCTCGTCGACCTCGGCTGGTCGTTGAGAAGAGATCTGGATACCGCTCTGGGCGACCTGTGGCAGGCTACTCTTGCGCTGGCAGCGGGCGAGCCGGGGATTCACGTCTCGACGCCTGTCTGATCGTGCGGGAGAATCCCGAGACCCTGCTGGGACACGATCGACGGGCTGCAGAGCTCACGCGCCAACTCATCCACATCGTCACGGGCGCCTGGGCCTATCTTCTGCGCTGGCTGACACCCGGCCCGTTGATGCTTCTAGCTCTAGCGGCTACGGCCTTCAACCTGTGGCTACTGCCTAGAGTCGGCGGTCGCTGGCTGTGGCGAGACCACGAGGTAGCGGCCGGCCGAGCTGTGGGAGTCGTCCTCTATCCGCTCACGGTCTTCCTGCTGCTCGGGGTGTTCTACCGTCGGCCCGAGGTCGCGGCCGCTGGCTGGGGACTGCTGGCGTTCGCCGATGGGGCGGCAACCGTGGTGGGCAAGCGGTGGGGGGTGAGAGGCCTACCTTGGAACGCCGGCAAGAGTTGGGTCGGGTTCTTCGCCTACGCCGCAGCTGGATGGATAGCCGTGTTCTCTCTGATCTCGTGGATCGTCCCGGGTCGATACGAGATCGGCTTCCTGGTATGGGTGGCCGCTGCCGTGGCGGTACTGGGGGCCTTTCTCGAGTCGGCGCCGCAGAAGCTCGATGACAACCTGGGCGTGCCTCTGGTGGCCTCTCTCTTCTTGTGGTGCTGTCTCCTGACGGTCGATGGAGGGCGGAGTCCCCTCGATCCCTCCTTCCTGCAGGGGGCGGTGATGGGCTTGGCGGTCAACATCGCTCTCGTCGGTGTGGCGTATCGGTTGCGGACTCTGGATAAGAGTGGAGCTGTTGTCGCCTGTCTACTCGGGACCCTGGTCGTTGCCTTTTTGTCCTGGCAGGGATACTCCATTCTGCTGGTGTTCTTTGCGCTGGGTTCGGTGTCTACCAAGATCGGGTATGCGGCCAAGGCTCGAAGAGGAGTGGCGCAGGGAAGAGGTGGCCGCAGGCGAGCCGCGAATGCCCTGGCCAATGGCGGTGTGGCGACGGCTTGCGCGGTGTTTGCCGGATTGACTCCATTTCCGTCAGTCTTCCTCCTGGCATTCGCTTGCGCTCTCGGTGCGGCGGCGGCGGATACGGTCGAGAGCGAGATCGGCCAGATATGGGGACACCCGACGGTCCTCATCACCAGTTTCCGAGCCGTGGAACCTGGGACCAACGGGGGTATCTCTGTTGTCGGCACCGTCGCGGGTCTGGCAGCGGCCCTGTCGACTGTCGGTGCCGGTTGGCTGGTGGGTCTCTATTCCTCCACGATCGTTTTGCCCTTGAGCGTGCTGGCGTTGACGGCGACCCTGGTGGAGAGCCTTGTCGGGGCCACGCTCGAAAGGGCAGGCTGGCTGGACAATGACGGCGTGAATCTGGTCAACACGCTCCTGGCGGCACTACTGGGCGCCGGCTGGGGTTGGATCATGGGATGATAGAGACGATGACCGAGGTGCAAAGACTCCCCGAGGACAGAGGCCTGGTATCCAGTGGTCTCTTGAGCTTCTACGACCGGCTGCGGGAGCGGTTGACGAATAGCGCGCAGTCGCGAGCCGGCAAGACGGGGCGGGCGGTCTCCGAGGTCCTGCTGTTGGCGCCCGATCTGTTCATCCTGCTGGCCCGTCTGTCTCTGGACTCGCAGGTTCCTGCCGGCGCCCGACGCTTTATCGTCGGGGCGACGGTCTATTTTCTGGCACCAGTGGACCTCCTACCGGAGGCGTTCGTGGGACCGGCCGGGTATCTCGAGGACGTGGTTCTGGCGGCGGCGCTGTTGAGCGTCGCCTTGGGCCCCGATCTGGAGCCGATGGCCGAGCGCTACTGGAACGGCTCCAGACGCCTGCGGGCGGTGTTGCGGGATGTGGCGGACGTGGCCTACAGCGTCTTGGGCGAGAACCTGTATTCGAGACTGCAGCGTCTTCTGGCCCGCAGAGGTGTCAAGCTAGGTTGAGATCCGAGGCGTCTCGTCTCGCCTTCAGTTCCTCATAGAGCTGTCGCACCAGATCGAACCCGCCATCGAAGAAGTTGTCGGGATTGTCCCAGAATCGAGTCATTCCTGTCGCCCCCCAACTCTCATAGACCGCAACCTTGATCATCAATTGCAGCTTGTCGCAGGCCTTGACCAGGCGGGCTTCGCGGCTGTGGCCTGCCTGGTATTCCGTCAAGAGTTTGTGGGTCTTCTCAGGCAACGGCGCCAGGATCTCCGTCATGGCAGCGGACTCGGCCTGCTGTTTGGCTCCGGGGGGAAAGTACCGAGAAGCCGTGCGGGCAAGATCACCCAGCCGCAGCTCCGCCAGATCGTGAACCATGGCGAGATCGAGAGCCCGGGCGCGGTCCACGTCGGGAAGGTGGTCGGCCAGGACCCAAACCAGAAACAGCACATGCCAGCTGTGTTCGGTGACGCTCTCAGGGTTGTCGACACCGCGGATCAGATAGCCGAATCGTGGAACCCGGTCGAGCGCTTGGGTCTCGAGAAGCAGATCGAGAAGCGTGTCGTTGGATCGCATCCGGCTAGATCTTTTCGACCACCTGGCCGAGGATTCCCATGGCCTCTTCGAGCTGGTGATCCGAGAGGTAGGGCGCCGGACCGAAGCGGACGATCTCGGCGCGCTGGTCGGTGTACACTCCTTCTTTCTTCAGGCCCTGTCCTATCGCCTCTGCGTGCGGAGATCGCAGAGACAGGAATCCCCCGAGCTTGGGAAGAGGTACCTGACGATCACGATCGATGATCTTCGGATCCAGATCGAGCTCATCGAAGGCGCGGCGGAGTCGGCCGATCTGGTGCTGACTGACTTGTCGCAGCAGCGGCACATCGAGGTCATGCTCCTGGAAGAACGCGAAAACCTCAGCGGCGCGGTAGTGACTGACCGGGTCGTATGTGGCACCGGCGAAGCGCTCGTGACCAGGATGGTATTGCACCCCGGAAGGATCGCGATCCTGAGAGAGCCCACCGAACTCCGCGAACCAACCCGTGGCGACCGGTCGCAGCCGACAATCCGCAGGAAAACGCAGAAAACCGTTGCCCTCGCCCAACTGGCAATACTTGTAGCCCGCGCCAACGACAAAGGCGTCTTCGAGCCCGGCGTCGGCGAGAGACATCGGCACGACGTTCAGCTGATGGTAGGCGTCGAGGACCAGTGCCGCGCCGTGCCGGCGACAAGCCTCGGCGGCGTAGGTCAGGCCGCCGGCTATCTGGGCACTGTTGAAGAATACCGTCGAAGTCAGCACCGCGGCGGTCCTCTCGTCAGTGGCGGCAGCGAGGCGTTCTCCTACGTCGTCGGCCGGATGAGCCTCGACGCGAACCACTTCGACACCTTCCTCTTCCAACCGGGTCAGGAGGCGACTGAGGGAGTAGAACTCCGAGTCCGTCGTGACCAGACGGGGTCGCTGGCGAAGAGGCAGCGACGACAGCAAGCGGACCAGCAACTCGAAGGTGTTGGCGGCGAGGGAGTAGTAGCCCGAGGGGTCTCCCAGGAGCCGTCGATAGCCTTCGCGGACGTGATCGGCCGCGGCAAAAGCCCTTTCCCATTTGTCGTCAACCCATTCCGACGCATCGTTCCATGCACGTAGCTGGCCTTCGAAGGCGCAGTCGGGCCAGGCCTGGTGGGAGTGGCCTGTCAGCAAGAGGCGTTCGCTGACTCGAAACCGGCTGTAGTGAGCCGCCAGTCGGTTGGGGTGAGCGCTCAGGTCCTGGAGAGAAAACGACACGGGACTAGAGCTCACTCCGGATCGTCCAAAGATCGACGTAGAGTGGTTGGAACAGGGTCTCTCTTCAAGTAGTTGGCCCCCTCGGAACCACCGGTTCCTGTCTTGGCGCCGATGGTGCGTTCCACCATCTTGACGTGTCGGTAGCGCCACTCCTGCATCCCTTCGTCCAGATCCACGAAACGCTCGCAGACCATCGTGCAGCTGGGATCCCGGCGATAGATCTCGAGCAGGATGGCCTGCAGCTCGGGGGAGCTCTCGATGGGCTGGCTCACATCCCGCTCCAGCAAGGGCAGTGGGACGTCATAGCCATGGCTCGAGAGAAACCTCAACAAGGAGTCATAAAGGGTGGGTTGTTGGATCAGCTCCTGGAGCCTGCGGCCGCCGGGGCTTTCGGGAGGGTGATGTCGGGCCATCCTCAGGTTCTTGTGACCGAGGAGATACTCCACCTCGCGGAACTGCGCCGATTGAAAGCCGCTTGCCGATTCCAGGCGAGCGCGAAACGAGCTGAACTCCACGGGAGTCATGGTCTCCAGGACATCGACCTGGGCGACAAGAGTCTTGAGGATGGTCAGGATGCGTTTGAAGGTAGCCAGAGATCCCGGAATATCGTTGTTCTCGAGGGTCGCTTGGAGTCCGTCGCACCTCGTGCAGGACCTGCTTGAACCAGAGCTCGTAGACCTGGTGGATGACGATAAAGAGCATCTCATCGTGTTCGGGTCCACGGAGAGAGTGGCTCTTGGAGGCTCAAGAGGTCGTCGATCTTCAGGTATCGGGCGTAGGTGAGTGGCTTGGGGCTGGGGCCGGCGGCAGACATGGGTCGATGGTAGAGGAAGCTCCATCGTCGGAGCAAGGGGTGTCTAGTAGGATTCGCTGACCATGGGTAGTACGCGAAGTCTCCTTGCTTCCCTGCTCCTGCTCGGGGTCTCCCTGCTCTTGACCCTGGCGGGAATCGAGGCGCTACTTCGGGCCGGAGTTCTGGCACCGAAGGAGGTTCGACGCACCACCGTGAAGGAGCGCTCGAAGTCACGAATGAGTGATCCTGATTTCAGGGAGCCCGGCTTTCGGGTTGGGGACAAGCAGGGTGCGTACCGGATACTCGTGGTCGGTGATTCCTTTGCCTGGGGAGACGGGGTCTACCTCGAAGACGCTTTTCCGTCCCGGCTGGAGACTCGACTGAATAGAGTCTCACGAGGCGATCGTTTCGAAGTGATCAACTGGAGTCGACCGGGATGGAATACCGTCCGTCAGCTACGCAGTATCGAACCCGAGCTTGCCGAGCTGGATCCGGATCTCCTGATCCTGGCCTTCGTCTTGAACGATCCCGAGCCCGTGCAGAGATCGCGCCTGGAGCAGATGCTCGCCCCGGCGGAGGGACGTCAGCCGGCCCCCGGACTGAGCTCTTGGCTGTTCGAGAACAGTCACTTCTACGCTCTGGTCTGGACGCGTCTGGAGAATTCCCGGACCCATCGCGCATTGAGCGCCTTCTACCACAGGCTCTATGAAGGAGAACACTGGGAGGCTTGCCGCCGAGCTCTCAAGCGAATGCGGAATCTGACCCGGAACCGGGGCATCCCCATGGTCCTGGTTGTCTTTCCCGTCTTCGACAGCCCTATGGATTCGCGCTATCCCTACGCCGATCTCCATGCACAGATGAGAGAGCAAGGAGAAGTACTCAAGATCCCGGTTCTGGATCTTTTCGAGGTCTTTGAAGGCATGGACACCAGGCGCCTCGCCGTGGTCCCCTTCACCGATGCCCATCCGAGCGAGATCGCCCACAGGGTGGCCGCTGATGGCATCGTCGACTACCTCGTCCGTGGCAAACTCGTGCCACGCGTCAACTACCGGCCCAAGAGACCCCGGAAATAGCCTGCAAGACGAGCCAGAGGCCCATTCCTGTCAGCAGCACGCCGCAACCCATCAGCAGGCCGCGATACCACCGATCCGTCAGGGCGTGCCGGCCGCGAGCCACCAGCCAGGCGATAGCGATCTTGCTTCCCACGATCGCCATGTAGAAGACGACGACGAAGGCTATCGCGGTGACGGGATCTCGGCGCCAGCCGCGAACCAACATGGGTCCCTGAACGGTGGTCCAGAAGATCCAGGGATGGGGATTGAGGAGATTGACCACGGCACCCCGCCAGAGATCCAGGGCGCTCCCGCGATCTTCTTGTTCAGGTTGGCGATCCTGGATGGGGGATCGCAGAGTTCCAACCCCCAGATAGATCACCACGCAGCCGCCGAGGGCGCCAATCCAGACCAGCCACGAGGATGGCAGACCCCTGCAATACGAGAATCGCAAGCACGATGATGGGCGCGTCGGTCAAGACCGGAGCCAGGGCCACTCGGAGACCGGCGCCGAAGCCCCTCGCCAGGGTCGAAGAGACCACCAGGGTCAGCAGGGGGCCCGGGCTGACTCCTGCGGCCAGCCCCAACCCCAGCCCGATCAGCACCAGTTCCATGAGGCCAGGCTAGCCGTCGTGAGGTCAGCCGACCTGAGGGTGGATCCAACCCCTGGTGAAGTAGTCCGCCAGGGTGAGAGCGATCAGAAACGCCAACCAGACGAATCCCGAGACCACCACCAGTTTGGTGAAGGGGGAGCTGTGGCGAACGTGCATGAAATAGAGCACGACCAGACTGGCTTTGGTGATGGCGATGCCCAGGGCAGCAATGTCATTGAACGGGCCGAGATCCTGAAATGCCACCAGGATCGTGATGGCCGTCAGAACCATGAGAGCCAGGAAGATCGCGATGTAGACCTTGGGAGATGTAATGTGCTCGGACATGAATCGGTCCTTCCTAGACCTGGATGTTGCGACCCAGCAGATAGAGCAGTGGGAACAGAAAGATCCAGACGATATCCACGAAGTGCCAGTAGAGCCCGATACCCTCGACTAAGATTGTGGTTCCGGGCCGAGAATCGGCCCTTCCAGGCCAGGACGGCGACGACCAAGAGGATTCCCATACCGATGACCATGTGGAGAGCGTGAAGCCCCGTCAGAGCGAAATACAGGTTGAAGAACATCTCCACATGCGGCGCATCGGGACCGGGCCACTGGAAGTTCGGGCCGGGGAAGAGATGGTGCTCGAATTTGGCGCTGTATTCGACGTACTTGATCCCCAAGAAGACCGTGCCGAGGACGATGGTGGCCAGAATCCACGCCACGATCGACTTGCGGCGCTCGGTCTGGGCGGCCCACACGGCCATGGCCATGGTCAAGCTGCTGCCGATCAAGACGGCCGTATTGATCGCCCCCAACGTGATGTCCAGCTCATGGCTGCCCAGAGCAAAGGCGTAGGGGTGTGCCAGGCGGTACACCACGTAGGCCGTGAAGACACCGCCGAAGAACATGACCTCGGTGGCCAGGAAGACCCACATACCGAGGAACGAGGCGTCTCGCTGTTGCTCGTAGCTGTCGAAGTGGTGCTGTAGGCCCCAGGCTCGACTGTTCTGCGGGTCAGGCAACTCTCTTCTCCTCGCCGGTGTAGTCGTAGGCCTCGCGGGTGACCACCGGTATTTCTTCGAAGTTTTGCGTCGGCGGCGGAGAAGGGATCTCCCACTCGAGTCCGTAGGCACCCCAGGGGTTGGCTGAGGCACGCTTGCCATAGCGCATCGACCAGATGAAGTAGATGATCGGGATCAGATAGCCCACACCCAAGATGGTGGCGCCCGCCGAGGACAGGACGTTGAGCACCTGAAACTCCTCCGGGTAGGCATGGTATCGGCGCGGCATCCCCAGGTATCCGACGATGAACTGTGGAAAGAAGGTCAGATTGAAGCCAAAAAAGACCAGTCCGGCAGAGATCATCGACCAGAACTTCGGATAGAGGCGGCCGGAGATCTTGGGCCACCAGAAATGCAGACCGCCCAGATAGGCCATGATGGCGCCACCCACCATGATGTAGTGGAAGTGCGCCACGATGAAGTAGGTGTCGTGGACGTGGATGTCGATCCCCAGCGTCGCCAGCATGGTCCCGGTGAGCCCGCCGATCACAAAAAGACCCAGAAATCCCAGGGCATAGATCATCGGCGTGGACCACTCGATAGAGCCCTGATAGAGAGTCGCAGTCCAATTGAACACCTTGACGGCTGAAGGTACCGCCACCAGCATGCTCAGGAGCGAGAACACGATGCCAGCATAGACCGACTGGCTGCTGACGAACATGTGGTGGCCCCAGACGAGGAAACCCAGAACCGCGATGGCCAGGCTGGAGAAGGCCACGAACTTGTAGCCGAAGATGCGCTTGCGGGCGAAGGCGGAGATGATCTCGCTGATGATACCCATGGGCGGCAAGATCATGATGTAGACCGCCGGGTGCGAGTAGAACCAGAAGAGATGCTGAAACAAGACGGGGTCGCCACCCAGCGCCGGGTCGAAGATCCCGATATGAAACAGTCTCTCGATGGCCACCAGAACGATGGTGATGGCGACCACCGGCGTGCCGAGAATCTGGATGATGGCGGTGGCGTAGTGGGCCCAGACAAACAAGGGCAATCGAAACCACGTCATCCCGGGAGCCCGCATGCGGTGAATCGTGACAATGAAATTGAGGCCCGTCATGATGGAGGCAAATCCAGCGATAAACGCCCCCAGGGCCGTGGCGATGACGTTGGTGTCGGTAAAGGTCGTGCTGAACGGCGTGTAGAAGGTCCAGCCAGTATCGACACCTCCATTGATCATGGCCCAGATCATGAACAGGCCGCCGATATTGAAGACATACCAACTGGCAAGGTTGATCTTCGGGAAAGCCAGATCCTTGGCGCCGATCATGATGGGGATCAGAAAATTCCCCAGCACGGCCGGAACTCCGGGGATCAAGAACAGAAAGACCATGAGCACGCCATGCATGGTGAAGAGACGGTTGTAGGTATCCGGCTCCACCAGATCGCCGGCAGGTGTCGCCAGCTCGACGCGGATCGCAACCGCCATGAGTCCGCCAATCAGAAAAAACACACTGATGGAGATCAGATAGAGAATGGCGATGCGTTTGTGATCCTTGGTCAGCAACCAGGACTTCACGCCGTGCTCGACGTTGAGATAGTTCAACCGCTTGGGTGTAGGAGTGGCAGTCGTCGTGCTCATGATTCTTCGCTCGAATTCTCTTCCGTGGCCTCTTCTACGGGTTCGGTTGCCAGGGACTTGATGTAGCTGATGAGTTGCAGAATCTCTTCCTCGCTGAGCTGGCCTTGATAGGTCGGCATCAGAGGTTTGTAGCCCTTGACCACTTTGGCTGTCGGGTTCAGTATAGATTCACGCACGTAGTTGGCGTCGATCGTCACCGTCTTGCCGGTTTCCAACTCGACCACCTCTCCGAACGCGCCGTGCAGGATCGGTGCTTGCGCGGCGGTGTCGGGACGATGACAGGTATTGCAGGCCTTGGCCTTGAAAAGCTCCTCACCGGAGGCGGTCACCGAGGGCCCCTTTTCCGCACCGGCCAGCCAGGCCTCGTAGTCGCCGGGTTCCATGAGGGTGATGCTGCCGACCATCCGGGAATGCTCGGCGCCGCAGTACTCGGCACAGAACAGGTGAAAAGTCCCCGTCTTCTCCCCCTCGAACCAGATCGAGGTGTAGCGACCGGGCAGCACATCGGCCTTGACTCGGAACGCCGGGACAAAGAAGGAGTGGATGACGTCCTCCGAGGTCATGGTCAACTTGATGGGTAGGCCCATGGGCACATGCAGGTGATTGATCTCGCGCTGCCCTTCGGGATGCTGGAATTTCCACATCCACTGCTTGGCGGTGACGAAATATTCCTTGGCGTCGGCGGGGGGTCTGTAGGCCCTGATGTAGACCTTGGCTCCCCAGGTGAACATGAACATCAGGATGATCAGGGGAATGATGGACCAGGTGAGCTCCAACCACATCCCCGCTTTTTCGGGCTGCCCGACCTCGTCTGGCGCTACGCCGCCGGTAGCGGACTGCAAAGAAGAACACCAGGCCGGCGATGAGGAGGGAGAAGAAGGCCGAGATGCCGAGAAACGTGAAATACAAGGCATCGACCTGGCCGGCGAGCTCCGTCGCTTTGTCGGGGAACAGAGGAAAATCTTTCCACATGGGCTTGGCTAGACCTCGGCAGCGGCAGAGCGCCGCTCACGCTTCAACTGGATCAGCAGGAAGAGCCCGAGCAGGGCTACGGTGACAAGGGCGCCCAGGCGTATGATGTTCATGGCCACGGCGGTGTAGGTGCCGGTTGCCGGATCGTAGTGGAAGCAGTAGAGGAGAACCTGGTCCACGACAGAGCCGATCTTGTTGTCGGCCGCCTCCACCAACCCCAAGCGGAGGGTCTTGGGTGGATAGTCCACACCGTAGAAATATCGGGCAACCTGGCCCTCCGGAGTCAAGGCCACGATACCCGCGGTATGGGCGAACTGATCGACTTCGGGGCTGTAGGAATAGCGGAATCCCACAGTCTCCGTCAGGGCTGCGATGCTTTCTTCGCCACCGGTGAGGAAATGCCACCCCGACTCGGTGCCCGGGCGACCGTACCGGTCCACGAATGTCGCCTTGGCTTCGGCAGCCATCTCAGGGGTCTCGCGGGAGTCGAAGCTGACGACCACGACCTCGAACTCCTTGCCAGGATCGAAGTTCATGGGCTTGAGGGCCGAGGTCAGGCCGTTGAGAATCATGGGACAGAGCATGGGACAGTTGAAATAGACCAACGCCAGGATCACCGGCCGCTCACCGAACCAGGTACCCAACGGGGCCTGGCGGCCGGTCTCGTCGGTGAACACCAGATCGAGCGGCACCCTCTCGCCCAGACGCTGATCGAAGCCCACATCCTCCAACTCGGGAGGCAGACTGTTGCCGGTCTCTACCGCGGACAGCAGCAATGCCGGCAGGCATGCCGCGACCACAAGCATCATCGAGATGACCGGCTTCACCGTCCGTCTCCGGGTTGCTCCTCGATGGCTTCATCGACCACCGGTGTGGTGGGTAGACCGTTGGCTACCAGTAGGTCCATGGCTCTGTCGATGGGGATGTGTGCCAGACCTGTCGATTCATCCACCCAGCCATAGGAATTCAGCTGGGCGTTCTGTGTGGCGCGGAGCAAATCGAGCTCGACAAAAGGCTCGGACTGTAGGCGCGGGTTGGGAGGCAGATGTGGCACACGAGCCTCGATCATCAAGGGTGGTGGTGGATCTTCAGCTTTTTCCTGCTCGTAGAGGGACGTGGTCAGAAACCACATGAAGACCATGGCCAGCGCCACCAGGACCAACAAACCGATGGTCAGACGCCCGAGAACCTTGATGTTGATCTCGCCGTCGAGTTGCTGCTTGCCGCTAGTCATGGGCCAGAGCCTCCTCGAGGTCGGGGTCGTTGACGGGCAGCAGCGGTCTGCTGGCGAGCTGCCCGACGAAGACCGCTACCCAGATGCCACCGATACCGGCCATGGTGGCGATGTCGAGCCAGTGCCCGGCCGGGTGGTGATGAAACGTCGGCGCGGCGAGCCAGAAGATGATCGACCCACCGCATCAGCAAGACCATCAGTGATACCCCCGCTAGAAAACGGGCGTTGCGCTTGAAGTCTCGGGAGAGCAGCAAGACGAAGGGCAACACGAAGTGCAGTAGCACGAGAGATATGGAGACCCACTTCCAGCCACCCTGGACCCGGTGCAGGTACCAGGGCACCTCTTCAGGCAGGTTCCCCGACCAGATAATCAGCAGCTGGGAGACGCCCATATAGGCCCAGAGCATCACGAAGGCCAGAAGCAGCTTGCCGTAGTCATGGAAGTGCTTGGGCTGGATTCTGCCCGCGAGCGGTTGCCGCTGCGACAGGTACAGCGCCACGATGCTGACGAACGCGAAACCGGCAACGCCCGAACCGATGATGAAATACACGCCGAAGATGCTCGAGTACCAATGCGGATCGAGCGACATCAGCCAATCGATGGAAGCAAAGGTCGCCAAGAGACTGAAGACGACCAGCCCAGGTGCAGAGTAGACCTGCATACGTCTGGAGAGTCCTGGATCCCCGGTTTGATCCTGCTTCAACGAAAGACGGCTCAGGGCCCAGGCGAAGAAGGTCCAGATACCCAGGTACACCAGCGACCGGATGGCGAACGCCGTCGGATTGAGGTAGCTTGCCTTGTGCTGGATCAGGGGATCATTGGCGGCTTCCGGACGCGCCCAGACATAGATGTCTTCGAGCCCCAAGAGAATGGGTAGGAACAGTATTGTGAGCAAGGGCAGCGTGCGTGTTGCCGCTTCCAGGGTGCGACGGACCATCAGGCCCCATCCGCCACGTGTCAGGTGCTGCAGCATCATGATGGCCAGACAGCCCAGGGTGATGCTGATCCAGAACACCCAGGCCACGAGGTAGGACTGGAAGAACTGCTGCCTCTGGGCGAGGAACCCGATGGCGGAAGCTCCCACACCCAAACTGCCGACAATCCAGGCTTTGGACCTGATGGCTTTGAGGCTGTCCGGTGGAGACCAGTTGGGCTCATTCATGCTCAGTGTGCCTCTGTCGGCGTCATGGCCCCTGGATCGGTCTCGCTCTCGACGCGCTTCAGATCCTCGGCGGAGAGATCGTCGACGCGCGTGCGCTGACTCGACTGCAGAGCGCGGATGTAGGCCACGATGGCCCAGCGATCGGCCGGCTGAATCTGGGCGGCATAGCTCGACATCTGGCCAAAGCCGTTGGTCATGACTTGGAAGTAATAGCCCACCGGGCTGGCGAGCAGACGGGGCTCGTGAAAGCTCTGCGGATGCTTGAATCCCCGTTGCACGACCATACCGTCGCCATTGCCGACCCGGCCGTGGCAAGGTGAGCAGAAGGCGTTGAAGCGAGTCTGTCCGCGGTCCAGGAGTTCACGGGTCAGGGGTACGGGCAGCTGGTCGACGAACTGGTCCTCGGGTGTGCGGCCCGTGTAGAAGACTTTGTCGTCTCTCAACATACCTCGGGCCACAGTGCCCTCGATCATGGGTCGGGAGGCAGCGCCGTCGGCGAACAGCGATGTGGCTTCCAGCGGCTCGAACTTGGGTTGGTCGTGCATGTCCTGCCGACAACCACTGGCTAGCAAGCCCAGGCAAGCCAGGGTCAGGGAGCCGACGAGACGCGGTATCTCAACTCTCGACAAGGGCCACCTCGTGGGGGTTGAGAGACTGCAGGAAGTGTTCGGTTTCCTCACGGTCGAATTGCTTGTCCCAGGCCCCGATAGCGAGGAAGTAACGGTCTCGCGAGGCCAGAGCGAAGCGTTCGACACCAAAAACCGGGTGGTGCGGCATGGGTAGCTTATTGAGAGCGAACATGCCCAGAACCGCGGCCCCGGCGGCGAACAAGCATCGGTGGTCTCGAAGGTCACGGGAATGAAGGCCACCCAGCTGTTCAAGGGGCGACCGCCGACGTTGAGCGGATAGTTGATGACCGAAGACCAGTACTGCAAGAAAGAACCCGGCCAGGCAGCCGAAGATGCCGCCGATGAGAACGATCAGCGGCAGCCACGAGCGGTGATGTCCCAGCTCTTCCCAGACCTCTTCGATCGGGTACGGTGTGTAGGCCTCGAGTTGCTTGTAGCCAGCCTTGTGAGATTCGCGGATGGCGTGGATCAACTCCTTGGAGGAATGGAACTCGGCCATCAAGGCAAACGGTGGCTTGCGTGCCGGATCGGTCATGACGACTTCTCCTCAGGCGCGCTGCCCGGCTTGGGAACGATGGTCCGCATCTCGAAGATGGAGATCATCGGCAGAAAGCGGATGAACAAGAACAGCAGAGCCAAGAAAGAGACCGATGGTGCCGACGAAGGTGGCCCAATCCCAGACGGTCCCCGAGTACATCCCCCACGAGGAGGGCAGGAAGTCCCGGTGCAGGCTGGTGACCACGATGACGAACCGCTCCAGCCACATGCCGACGTTGACGAACATGGCGACCAGGAAGAGCAACAAGGGCGAGGTGCGAACCTTCTTGATCCACAGCAACTGGGGCACCAGGACGTTACAGAGCAGCAGGGACCACCACTGGACTCGGTAGGGGCCGGTGATCCGGTTCAGAATCATGAACTCTTCGAACCAATTGCCGCTGTACCAGGCCAGGAAGATCTCGATCATGTAGCCGTAGGCAACGATCAGACCTGTTGCCAGGAGAACCTTGCCCATATTCTGCAGATGCCGGGTGGTGATGAAGTCCTTGAGCCCGAAAACGGCGCGCAGGGGTATGGCCAGGGTGATAACCATGGCGAAGCCGGCAAAGATGGCTCCGGCGACGAAGTAGGGCGGGAAAATGGTGGCGTGCCACCCGGGGATGATGCCGACGGCGAAATCGAAGCTGACCACGGTGTGCACCGACAGCACCAATGGCGTGGCCAGACCCGCGAGCAGCAGGTAGGCGGTTTCATAGTTGTGCCAGTGAGTGGCGGAGCCACGCCAACCCATGGCCAGCATGCCGTAGGTGATCTTCGCGAACTTGGCCTGGGTGCGGTCGCGCAACGTCGCCAGATCGGGGATCAGACCCACGTACCAAAAAAGGGCCGAGACGGTGGCATAGGTCGAGACCGCAAAGACATCCCAAACCAGAGGACTGCGAAACTGGGGCCATAGATCCATGGTGTTGGGATAGGGCAGGAGCCAATAGGCCAACCAGGGGCGCCCCACGTGGATCAAGGGGAAGATCCCGGCGCAGGCGACCGCAAAGAGAGTCATGGCCTCCGCGAATCGATTGATGGAGGTGCGCCACTCCTGACGCAACAACAGCAGGATCGCCGAGATCAAGGTGCCGGCGTGACCGATGCCGATCCACCAGACAAAATTGATGATGGCGAACCCCCAACCCACAGGGATGTTCAACCCCCAGATTCCGGTGCCCTCCAGCAGCAGCTTGGTCAGCGCCTGCAGCAGAAGCAGAACCAGCAGAAAGGAGCCTCCAAAGGCCGCCCACCACCACTTTGGAGTGCGGCCCAGCACCACCGATGTGATCTGGTCGGTCACCGATCCAGTCGAATGCCCTGGCGCCACGATGGGTGGCTTCATGGGCAGGCGACCGGAGCCGGCGCTACCTTCAGGCGGTGTCATGCTTGGCCTTCTCCAGCTTGGGGTTGGGGTTGCGGATCTTGGCCAGGTAGCTCGTCCGGGGGCGAGTACCCACTTCTTCGAGGATGCCGTAGTTCAAGGGGCTGCTCTTCAACTTCGCCACGGCAGAGTTGTCTTCATTGATATCGCCGAACACGATGGCCTGGCTGGGGCAGGTTTGTTGGCACGCAGTCTGGATCTCACCATCGCGGATTGGACGGTTCTCCTTCTCGGACTCTATGCGGACGTGGCTGATCCGTTGTACACAGTAGGTGCACTTCTCCATGACGCCCCGTGAACGGACCGTCACGTCGGGGTTGCGCAGCATCTTCAGAATCGGCGTGTCGAAATCGTTGTACTTCAGGAAGTTGAACCGGCGAACCTTGTAGGGGCAGTTGTTGGAGCAGTACCGGGTGCCGACGCAGCGGTTGTAGACCATGTCGTTGAGGCCCTCGTCGCTGTGAACTGTCGCCTGGACGGGGCATACAGGTTCACAAGGGGCCTGCTCGCAGTGCATGCACATGACGGGTTGGTGATGGATCTGCGGGTCTTCCAGGTCGCCCTGGTAGTAGCGGTCGATGCGAATCCAGTGCATTTCCCGACCTGCCTCTACCTGCTCTTTGCCGACGATCGGGATGTTGTTCTCGGCTTGGCAGGCCATGACGCAGGCGTTGCAGCCCGTGCAGGCGGACAGGTCTATATTCAGTCCCCAGGCATGCCCCGAGTACTCCCACATGGGGAACATCGAAACGTCATCCGTTGGCGAATGGGCCATGTGCTGGGCGAATTCGGGTTCCTCCTCGAATTCGTGCAGGGTGCCGACGCGCACCAGGTGGCGCTTCTCGGCCTCTCGGGTCTCCAAATCGATGTTGCTGTGGAGCTGTGTGCTGACGAGGTTGAAGCTCCCCTGGCCCGGACGCACCGTGGCTGTCCGGGACGTCCACATAGTGTCGGACCCGCGCAGCAGATAGGTATTGAAGCCGGTACCAGAGCCGACTTGACCGGTTCTCCTGCGGCCGTAACCCAGATGGGCCGTAGCGGTTCTCTCGGGATGACCGGGCAGGATCCAGGCCGGCATCTCGAGGGTACGCCCCGCGATGGTGATCTCCACCTTCTGAGAGTTGCTCACACCCAGTGCCTTGGCGGTGGTGGGTGCGATAAGCAAGGCGTTGTCCCAGGTCAGCTTGGAAAGGGGCTTGGGACACTCCTGTAGCCAACCGTTGTTGCAATAGCGCCCATCATAGAGTGTCGGATCCGGTCGAAACACGATCTCCAACGTCTCCGGCATCGGCGCTGTCACATCGATCTGGCTACAGGCGTCGGCGATGGCGTTGGCGACCACCGTCACCGGCACAGAGGCAGCCTGGGAGTCGGTGATAAAGCCGTCGTGTAACCACTGTCGCCAGGTCTTGTCGAAGTTGTCCTCGGGTCGGGCCCGACGCCAATACTCCTGGAGGATCTCGAGCCCGGTCTTGGGTTGATCTTCGGCGAAGATGCTGAGGATCTCTGCCGCGGTCCTGCCGTCGTAAAGAGGCTCGATCAGAGGCTGGGTCAAACAGACACTGCCGTCGTAGGCCCGCGCGTCTCCCCAGCTCTCCAGGAAGTGTGCCTGCGGCAGATGCCAGTGGCAAAACTCGGCTGTCTCGTCTTCATAGAGCCCCAGGTGGACGCGGCGGGAGACGCTGTTCATGGCCGTCATGAACTGCAGATCGGTCGGTGTGTCGAAGGCCGGATTGCAGCCGAGGATCAGCAGCACATCGACTTCGCCGGCATTCATGTCGTCGACCAGGGAGCGGAGCGAATCGGTCTCGATTTCCGGTCTGAACTCCACCGGCTCCAGGTAGTCCACGGTGCTGCCCACGCTGCCCAGAGTGTGGTTGATGGCATGCGCCAGGGTCTGCACTTCCGGCACCACGCAGTCTCCCGGGATCACCAGGCTGCGTCCCGCATGGGTCTCGAGGTCTTCGGCGACCGCCGAGATCCACTCGGTCTGTGCGGACGTCAGTTCGCCTTGAGCTATCGCGCCCGGGACACCCAGCCGAGCGCCCAGGGCAGTCACCAGCGAAGCGATTTCAGCGGCAGTCCCCGACAACCGGTGATCGGCAAGGGTACCGGTGTTGGTCGGCGAGCTCTCAACGGCGTACAGCCTTGACATCTCGGTATGTCCCTCGTGGACACGCCGGCGATCTGCGAAGTCGCGGGCGTTGGCGAGACTGTCGGGTCCGGAGGTCAGAAAATCCGAGTCGAGGCTCAGAATGATATCGGCGTTCTCCAGGTGGTACCTGGCGCTGACCATTTGCCCGAACAAGGCTCGGACTCCCTGTCTCTGAGCATCCCTGGACACCGGAGTGTACTGATGCCATCGGGCCTTGGGGTGAGCTTCCAGCACCTTGTCGATCGCGGCTCCCAGAGATGGGGAGGTGACCGTATGGGTCAGAATCCGAATCCGGGCTCCACCGAGAGCGTCAAGTGCCTGGACTGCGCTTCTGGTTTCGCTTTCAAACGCTTGCCAGGTACGGATACGACCGAGATGGTTGACGACCTGCGAACGCTCCGGGTCGTACAGATCGAGCACTGATGCTTGGGAGAACAAATCCGCGGCGCCCCGGCTGGCGACATGCTGAGGGTTGCCTTCGATCTTGGTGGGTCTTCCCATATGGCTCTCCACCAACACGGGCCTGGCGTAGCCATCGAGAGTCATGGTCGAGGCGAAGTAGAGCGGTTTGCCCGGGATCAGGAGCTCGGGCTGCTGCACGTAGGGGACGATCTTCTCGAGCGGTTGGCGCGTGCAAGCCGTGAGACCACCCAAAGCCAGGGATGCGGCCGCCAGCTGCAGAAATCGTCTTCGATCGACGCCCTCGGGCAGCTCGCTGGCCTGCTGAGGAAACTCCCTGTGCAGCAACTCCTCGAATTCGGGAGTCCCGGCCAGCTCTTCCAGGCTGCGCCAGTACTCAGGTCCTTTGGACCCCTCGAGCCTCTGGCGAAGTTCGCTGAGCTCGAGGGACTTTTCCGTCTGACCGGTCTCGGCAGTGCGGGGGCTGTCTGAAGCTCTATCCATGGTGTGAATCCGTCTCGATTCAGTTCTAGCGGTGACAGGCGGAACAACTCAGTCGGCTTTCGATGTCGTATTCGGCCACCAGCCGAGCCCCGAGCTCGGACTGGTTCTCCGCCGCCCACTCCATGTTGTAGATCTCGGAGCGTGGACGGACGTATTTCTCGGGCGCGCGGTGGCAGTCGAGACACCATTCCATCTGTAGTGAATTCGCCTGTTTCATGAGAGGCATGCGATCGACCCGGCCGTGGCAGGTCGCGCATCCCACGCCCTTGGCGACATGAATGCTGTGGTTGAAGTAGACGAAGTCCGGCAGGTCGTTGACTTTGACCCACTCGATGGGCTCACCGGTTCGGTAGCTCTCGCGAACGGGTTCGAGCATCGGACTTTCATTCCAGATCAGTTTGTGGCAGTTCATGCAGGTGGCTGTCGGCGGGATCCCGGCGAACGACGACTCCTCTACGGAGGTGTGACAATACAAGCAGTCGATGCCCAAGGCAGCGACGTGATGATCGTGGCTGAAAGGGATGGGCTGCTTGCGGATCACACCCTCGCGCGTCGCCCATGCCGACCGACTGATCTCGGCCACCACCCAGAGGGAAGCGGCGACGAAGAAGACCGCTCCGAAGAGGCTGACACGCGCCAGCGTGTTGGTACTGGGCTTGAAGATCTGTGACATCAGGGACCCCTGGTTCGCAACTTCGTCGCGCAAAACTTATCCGACTGCTGCCACCCATCGCAAGCCTGCCGCCTCCCAGGGCAAGCCTCGTGGGGCTCGCAAGGATACAGGTGTCGTTCGCCTGTGTCAAGTGTCCGGCGATTTCGGACACGGGGAGTTCTAGTGGGTGTTGGCGCCAGAAGGGTAACTGACGAAGAAACCGTCAGCCCAGACGATGTCCTGGTCGTAGTCGGAAGCGAGGAAGGGTCCCATGGTGTAGACACCACCGCTGCCGTTGGGCCCCTCGACGCCATCTCGGCCGAGGCTGCGGATCCCGATAACGGGTGTGCTGGCAGGATTGCCGGACCACCGGTAGTCGTAGGTCCGGCCCCAACCGTCACGGTCGGGGACAGAGCGCGTGTAGAACATGTCTGCATCGATGTACAGGCTCGAGAACAGATCGTCCGCGCTCAGCTCCTCTGTCAGCAGGCTGAAATCGTAGGTCTGGGTGCTCGTTCCGGCTGCGGCAGCAGACACCTGGTCTGTGAGCCATGAGAACCAAGCGGTTCCCAGATCTCTCATGTCGACCATGGTTCTCTTCTGTTTGGTCTTCTGCAGCGCATCGAGGAGGTTGGGAATGAGGATGGCCGCGATGATGCCGATCACCGCCACGACGATGAGGAGCTCGATGAGCGTGAAACCCTTGGTCCTGGACCTTCGGGTGTTGATCAAAAGGAGCATGAAGTCTCTCTTCCAGGGCTCGGAGTAATATGCTCTGAGGGTCTAGAAGCAGAATCCATGCCAAGGGATGCATGCTGCTGGGGCAGGATTCTGGAGTCGATTCCAGACCGCAAGGTGACAATTTTTCGGTGCTCGGTCGACAAGAATTCGGATTTCTCAGCCCGCTGCAGGGGCCGTGTCCCCAAAAGGGATTCGCGATAAGCTGTCCGCATGAGCGAGAGCCCAGTCCAGGCCGAGCCTACCGGTGACGGCCCTTTGCGGACCTTTGTTGGCCTGTTTTTCGTACCCCTGATGGTGGTGCTGCTCTGCGTCGCGGTGTTCATCGGGTTTGGCTGGATCGCCTACGATCATCAGACGACCAGTGACTATCTCGATGACCTGCGGTCAGGATGGCGGCCACGGCGAGCCCAGGCTGCCTATGAGCTTTCCAAGATACTGATTGCCGATCCTGCGGCCCTGGATGAGGATCCGGGAGCAAGGACCGAGCTCAGGAGCCTGTTCGAGCAGGCCGACAAGGGAGAGATGAAGCGCTATCTGGCGCTCGTTCTGGGGTACACGCGAGATCGGGAGTCCACACCGCTGCTCATCGAAGCGGTCTCCGATGACGATTCGGAAACCAGGATCTACGCCTTGATGGCCCTGGGTGCAATGGGGGACCCGGCAGGGGAGTCGACGCTGATCAGGGCGCTGAAAGATCCCGATCCGGGGATCCGCAAGACCGCGGCACACGCGCTAGGCGAGTTGGGAGTCGAGTCGGCTAGCCCTGCTCTCGCCAACCTCCTGGGGGATCCCGTGGCCGATGTGCGATGGAACGCGGCCCTGGCCTCGAGCCGTCTGGGGAGCGACGCGGGTGTGCCGGTGCTTCTCGAGATGGTGGATCGCGACCTGGTCGGGCAGGTCCCCGGGATCACCCCGGCGCAAGCCGAGGAGGCCATGGTCAGCGCCATCGTGGCTTTGGGACTCTCGGGAGCCACCGAGGCTCGACCGATCCTCGAGGAGCTGTCCGGCGCCGATCCGAGTCTCAAGGTGCGGCAGGCGGCCTTGGGGGCTCTCAAAGTCCTTGGCTAGAATGCCGTCGTGATCTCGGACCTCAGCGAGTTGATTCAAAAAGTCCCGGTCTACCGGCGTCTGTCCGACGAGGATCGGGCAGAGCTGGCTGCGGTATGCCAGGTCCAGGAGTATGACCGGGGTGACGTGGTCTTTGGGGAGGGTGAGCCGGCCGATGACTTCTTCACCGTGGTCGAAGGCAGAGTCAAGGTCATCAAGGGCACACCCGATGGCAAGATGGTGATTCTCGAGATCTTCGGTCCAGGCGATCCGGTCGGGGCCGTGGCGGTCTACGAGGACTTGCCCTACCCCGCAACCGCTGTGGCCCTGGAGCCGACGATTTGCTTGCGGTTGCCCAAAACGGACTTCTATGAGCTGCTGGAAAGTCGGCCCTCCCTGGTTCGTGGTCTGCTGCTGTCCCTGACCCACCGGCTGTCCTGCTGACCAACCGTCTGGCCGAGCGCACCGGGGGCCGCGTCGAGACACGATTTGCCCGCCTCTTCCTCAAGCTGTCGGATGACATCGGCAGAAGCGAATGAGTCCGGAGTCTTCATTCCCATGCCGCTGTCGCGACAGGATCTGGCGGATCTCCTGGGTACGACCGTTGAAACCTCGATCCGCATCATGAGTCGATGGGGCAAGGACGGAGTGGTGCAGACCCGGAAGGAGGGTTTCCTGGTCACGGATCTCGAAGCCCTCGAGAACCTCTCTCTCAACTAAACAGACTCGTTCAGGCCGTCATGACGGCCGTCATACATCCCGGGAACCTACTGCTGGTAGCTTGGACGGGATCAAGATACGACACCGACCAGTGCGAGGCCTCCGTTTTGCCGGTGTGTTGCCTGAAGTGCAGAGGGAGTCGGATTGAGAGACATCTGGAACGGCATCGATCGAGGTCCTACCCGAAAGGATGGGGGCCCGATCCCTGCCCCAACGGGTGTGGGCGGTCAACAGTCCCTTTGCTACTTTGAAATCTCCAATCGGGTTTGTTTGCGATTGAGGTGCCCGGGTCCAGGCCCGGACGGAAGCAATTGAGAGTTGTGCCGGAGCAGGAATAGAGCCGGCGGGGTTCGAAAGCGGCCTCGACAGGAGGGAAGGGTTGTCCGGGCTCGATCGAACTGACCACGGAGTGGTCGCATCAACGCACCAGGAGCGCTGGGAATGAGTGACTCCGAGCGCGGCAGAGGTTATCCCGCTGTCTACCGGGATCTGACCTGGTATCGCACGAATGTGCCGTGCATGCAGGCTTGCCCGGTGCTTACCGATTCCGGGCAGTATGTCCAGCACATTGCCAACGGCGACTACCGGTCCGCTTATCTCGTCGCTCGCTCCTCCAACCCACTGGCCTCCGTCTGCGGCCGCGTTTGCGCCGCGCCCTGTGAAGACGCCTGCCGTCGCAACTGGATCGATGGGGCGGTGATGATCCGGCCGCTGAAGCGATTTGTCACCGAAAAATACGGTGCGGAATCCTCGTCACCGGAGACCTATCGCGAGCTTCTGGGCGATACGCCGGATCCTGGTTGCAGCCGCTTGAGTCATCTTTCCTCTCTCGCCTCTTTGCAGGGCAGCGGTCGTGGGCACAAGGTCGCTGTGGTGGGCTCAGGGCCGGCCGGTCTGGGCTGCGCTCACGATCTGGCGTTACTGGGCTACGAGGTCACGGTCTTCGAGGCCCTGGACCAGCCTGGTGGCATGCTGCGCTATGGCATCCCAGAGTATCGATTGCCACGCGGTGTGATCGACCGTGAAGTGGCTGCGATCGAGAGGCTGGGGGCCGAGTTCCGATACCGCACGAAACTGACAGCAGAATTCGATTTGCAGGCTCTGCGGCGCGATGGCTTCGAAGCGGTCTTCTTCTCGGTCGGCGCCTCGCAGGGACGCGATCTCGAGCTGCCCGGGCATGACCTGGATGGTGTGATCAAGGCGGTCGACTACCTACTGAACTTGAATCAAGGCTACCGGGTCGATGTGGGCGAGAAGGTCGTGGTCATCGGAGGTGGCTCGGTGGCCTTGGATGCAGCCCGCTCGGCAGTGCGGAAGTTCTATGAGCCGATGGAAGAGATCGAGCTCACCGCAGAAGCTGCGGCTGGGCAGGCGGCCTTCGATGCAGCGCGCGGTGCTCTGCGGGCCGGTGCTCAAGAGGTCCATGTGGTATCGCTGGAGTCCATGGCGGAGCTGCCGGCAGCGCAGACGGTGCAGGGTCGCGACGAGCTGAACGAGGCGAGTGAGGAAGGCATCCAGCTCCATCCCGCTTGGGGCCCCAGGCAGTTTGTGGGGATCGATCGGGTCTCCGGGGTCGATTTCGTCGCCTGCACCAGGGTCTTCGATGGGGACGGTCGTTTCAACCCGCAATTCGACGAAACCAAGACGCTGCACATCGAGGCCGATGCGGTCATTCTGGCCATCGGACAACAGGCCGATCTGTCCTTCCTGAAGGATGACGATGGCGTCGAACTGACCCCTGCAGGCACGATCAGAATCGACCCGGAGACCCTTGCCACCTCGGCCCCGGGCGTCTATGCGGGTGGAGATGTGGCTTTTGGCCCGCGCATCGCGATCGAGGCCGTGGCCAACGGAAAACGCGCTGCTCGTTCGATTCATGAATACCTAACGGGCGCCACCCCTGAGGCCCACCTCGACGTTGAGATTCGTCGTATCCCACCTGAGGACTACGAGATGTTCTCGGGCTACGAGAAGAAGGATCGTCAGCTGCCACCGACGGTCGACTTGGGACGGCGCACAGGGATTACGGAAGTCGAGGAGGTTTTCGACGAAGAGTCGGCTCGTACTCAGGCCGAACGCTGTCTGGTCTGCCACGTGGACACCATCTATGACCCCCTCAAGTGCGTTCTCTGTGGTCGCTGTGCCGACGTCTGCCCCGAGCACTGCCTGGTGTTCGTGCCAATCGATCAGGTGGAGATGCCCGCCGACCAGCGAGCGGCGGCGATCGAGAACTGTGGCCACGACGAATCCCAGCCCCTGACCGTCCTGCTCAAGGACGATACCGAGTGTATTCGGTGTGGACTCTGTGCCCAGCGCTGCCCCACGGAGGCCATGACCATGGAACGGTTTCATTTTGCGGAGAAGAGCTCATGAGTGAATCCAAACCGGCCGCCCAAGAGACCCGAAGGGGATTCTTCAGAAAGATGACCGGCTGGCTCCTGGGGTTGGGTTTTGTCGCCGGTTCGTGGCCGTTCGTCCGCTCGTTGTTTCCGAACGTGCTGTACGAGCCGCCGAGGATCTTCAAGATCGGTGCCCCGGACTATTTTCAAGACGGTGTGACCTTTCTGGACAAGCACCGGCTTTTTCTATTCCGTCACGACAACTCCTTTCACGCCGTCGAAGGCATTTGTACCCATCTGGGTTGCACCTTGAAGTTCTCCCCCTTCAAAGATGAGAAGGAGCTCACGGTGCGCAAGATCCAGTACCAGTCTCAGGGAGAGTTCCACTGCCCCTGCCACGGGTCCAGATTCCGGGACGAAGGAACGAATTTCGCGGGTCCGGCGCCCCGTCCGCTGCGGTGGTATCAGGTGGAGCTCTCGCCGGAAGATGGTCAACTGGTCGTGGAATATGTCCGCAGAGGTCGATCGAGACTTCAGATTGGTGGTTTGAATGAGTCTGCTACCCAAGAACGGGTTTCTGGACCGATGGCTCTGGAGTTGGCGCCCCCAGACCGACCGCGAAGCGGGCGAGGCGGTGGTGGCCAACTTTCTCTTGCACTGGTTCCCGAACCGCGTCACATTGAAGAGCTTGTCCCTGAAGTACTCCCTCTACCTCGGGACCATTTCCTTGGTGCTGTTCGGCATTCTGACCGTGACAGGTGTCTTTCTCATGTTCCTGTACGTGCCCTCCGTGGAGCGGGCCTACTGGGGGATCAAGGACCTGGACTTTGCAGTGAGCTTTGGTTGGTTCTTGAGACGTACCCATCGCATCGGCGCCCATCTCATGGTGGCGGCGGTCTTTCTGCACATGTTTCGGGTTTTCTTGACCGGCTCCTATAAGAAAGGCAGCGCGGTCGGTTCGAATCGCCCATTCAATTGGGTTCTGGGTGTCCTGCTGTTGGTCTTGACACTGTTCCTGAGCTTTACCGGTTATTTGTTGCCGTGGGATCAACTGGCATTCTGGGCCATCACCGTCGGCACGAACATCGCGGCCAGTGTGCCCGTCGTCGGCGAGGAGATGCGTCAGTTCCTCCTCGGTGGCAACCTGGTGGGTCAGAACACCTTGATCCGGTTCTATGTCCTGCATGTCTTCTTCCTGCCGGCGTTGCTGTTCGCCGTGGCCATCTGGCACATGTGGCGGATCCGTAAAGACGGTGGATTGGCAGTCGTCGAGCAGCTCAGAGAGAAGGTCCGGGAACAACCCCCGGCGCCGCCAGAAAAGACCAAGACCTGGAGCGTCTTGGGAATCGCCAGCGGCACCTCCGTGTCGGTTCTCGATCCTGCTTCGGTGCGGGATTCGGAATCCGTACCGGCTTCGCCCTTCTTGACCACACGCATCCTGGGCGTGACTGTGGTCACTCTCATAGTCGTGATGCTTTTGGCACTGGTGGTGGCGGCTCCGCTGGAGGAGGCGGCCAACCCTGAAGTCACACCCAACCCCGCCAAGGCGCCATGGTATTTCCTGGGGTTGCAGGAGCTCGTCGGCTATTCGGCTCTCATCGGTGGGGTGGTGATCCCCGGCATCGCCTTGCTGGGACTGGCGCTGATTCCCTATCTCGATCGCGAGCAGAAGAGGATCGGGTACTGGTTCACGGACGCAGCAGGGAAGCGGTGGGGCGCGCTCGGTCTGGCATGGGGACTGCTGTGGACCGTCGCTGCACTGGCCATCGGCATCCTCTTCCCCATGCGCAGTGTGTTTCCCAATATCGAGAGTCAACTCTTCTTCGACCTGGTCAATCCTTCGACGCTTCTTCTGATCAGCTTTGTAGCTCTCTATTTCGTGGCTCTCAAGGTTTCATCATCCACTCGCACCGCGGCGATCGCCACGTTCTGCGCCTTCATCATCGCCTTCGTCTTGTTGACGTGGACGGGCACGATGTTGCGCGGACCCAATTGGGATTTCTTCTGGCCCTGGGAGCCGTGGCCGGTGCATGCCATTCCGTTCTGAGTGAGGTCGAAATGAGCAGGATCCGTCAAGTCTCTCAACGCGAGATCATCCTTCTGCTGGGCATTGCCGTGGTGGGCATCGTCACCATCGCCGTGGTCTTCGCGCAGGCAGAGTCACCGGATTGGAAGTACTACCAGAGTGAGTTCAAGGCGATCGTGGCCGAGAACCTGGGGGACGTGGATCCAGCATCCATACCCAGGGGGGTTCAGCAGATCTGGGCCGCAGACCTGGACCGGGTCGATCGATGTACGACCTGCCATCAAGGTGTGCTCTGGAGGGGGCTGGAAGACATCGAGCAGCCGTGGACCACTCATCCTGATCTCGAATTGTTCGCCGCCCATCCGATCGAGGAATACGGCTGCACGATTTGTCACGGCGGTCAGGGATTTGCGGTTTCGGAATACGACGGACATGGCTATGGCAAGCACTGGCAGGAGCCGCTTCTCGGTAGCGCCATCGCCTCGGAATACGATCCGGTCAATCCGCCCCCGCTGTTGGAGATCAACTGCAATTACTGCCATCGCTACGAGCGCTCGACCCCGGGTATGGACTACATCAACAGCGGCAAGAAGCTGGTCAGGGACAAGGGGTGCAAGATCTGTCATGTCGTCAATGGACAGGGCGGACGGCTGGGTCCCGATCTCACCAGCGTGGGCGACAAGCATGCGGAAGAGTTCGATTTCTCCAACCTGGCCACGGACCAGAGTCTCGGTCTTCAACTGGCACATCAAGCACTTCAAGTCGCCCACGACCGTGGTACCCGCCAGCATCATGCCGGACCTGAATCTGCAGACGAAGGACGCATTGGCGCTATCCATGCTGGCGATGAGTTGGCGCGACAACAGCGATCTGCCCCGCGACTTCATCCCGGGCTACGAGCTGCGGGAAGAGCAAACTCCCGAAGAGATCGCCAAGCAGGAAAGGATGCAGGGTGGAGACGGTGCCTTCTTTGTCGAGCACAGCTGCTTTGTCTGCCACAGCATCGAGGCGTTCGAGATCGAGTCGCCCACGAACAAGGGTCCTGATTTGTCTTGGGCCCCGGACGATGTGCGAACTCGCTTCAACAAGACGGTCGAGGAGTTCATTTTCGCGCCCACCGGGACGATGAAGATCATCCTCGAGAGCCAGATCGTCCTCACCGACGAGGAGAAGTGGGAAGCGGTGGAGAAGATCATCAAGGCCTACGACATTGTGAAAAACAGGGAGTCTGAAGAGGCCCCCTGATGTAAGGGAAATCCATGAAAGGAGAAGGCAACATGAAATCGTCGGGCAAACTTTTCGGACTGGTCGCTGTCCTGATCGTCGTCGGGGCGCTGGTCCTGGCCACGAGCTGCGGCAAGCAGCCTCCGCGCCGCGGGGAAACAAGAGGTAGCGGCGGGTCAGACGTGACGTCCGCGGCGTTGGCAACCTATGTGGCACCCGGAGATCTGGACGAGTACTACCTGTTCTATTCAGGTGGGCACGGTGGCCAGGTCTTCGTCGCCGGCATTCCCTCCATGCGGCATATCGCAACGATCCCGGTATTCACGCCCTATCCCGGCACCGGCTACGGTTTTGACGACGAGTCGAGGGAGATGTTGGGTGGCTACACCTGGGGCGACTCGCATCACCCGGCCTTCTCGGAGACCGGTGGCGAGTATGACGGCCGCTGGCTGTTCATCAATGACAATGCCCAGGGACGGATTGCCAGGATCGATCTGCGCGACTTCAAAGTGAAGCAGATTCTAAAGGTGCCCAACGTCTCCGCGAATCACGGTAGCTCGTTTGCCTCTCCCAACACCGAGCAGGTGACGATGGCAACTCGAATGTCGGTGCCAATTCCCGCCGGTACCTATGCCGATGTCGACAAGTATCCCACCGAGTACAAGGGTGTGGTCGCCGGTGTCAAAAGTCGATCCGGAAGACGGCGAGATGACATTGGGCTGGCAGCTTCTGGCGCCGCCATTCAACTTCGACCTGGGCGATGCTGGAAAGGGCCCCAGCGAGGGCTGGTTCTTCTGGACTTGCTACAACTCGGAGCGCGAATTCATCGAGGGAGCCAAGCTCGAGGTCACTGCTTCACAGCGGGACAAGGACTACATCCTGATGGTCAACTGGAAGATGGCCCAAGCGGCCGCGGACGCGGGCAAGGGCAAGACGATCGGCGGTGTCCAGGTTCTGGACCCGGCGGATGTACCGGGAGCAGCGTTCTTCATGCCTCTGGCCAAGTCACCTCACGGCGTGGACGTGGCGCCCTCGGGCCAATGGATCATCGGTTCGGGCAAGCTGTCGCCCACAACCACGGTCTTCAACATGGAGAAGATACAGGCGGCCATCGATGCACAGGATTTCGAAGACACTATCGATGACATTCCAGTGCTGACCTACGCATCGGTTCGCGAGGCGGAGATCCCAGTGGGTCTTGGTCCCTTGCACACCCAGTTCGACGATCGCGGCAACGCCTATACGTCGCTGTTCGTGGAAAGTGCCGTGGCCAAATGGAAGCTGCCGCCCTACGACGACACCTCGGACATGAGTCAGTACGTTCTGGACAAGTTGCCGGTGTCCTACAACATCGGTCACCTGGTCACGGCCGAGGGCGACTCGATCAATCCTGATGGCAATTACCTGGTAGCTCTCAACAAGCTCTCCAAGGGGCGTCACATCAGTGTCGGTCCGTCGATCCCCGAGTCGGCACAGTTGATCGATATCAGCGGCGACAAGATGCGCCTCCTGTATGACGCCTTCACAGAGCCCGAGCCGCACTATGCGGTCACCATCAAGGCCGACAAGCTCGACCCCATCGAGGTCTACAAGAAGGATGACCCCCAGTGGCCGAAGCACCCGAAGCCATCTGGACGGCGGAGGAAGCCAGGGTCGAGCGCAGTGGCAACAACGTCGAGGTCTGGATGCTGGCGGTGCGCTCGTTCTTTGCTCCCGATGTGATCCGGGTCAACAAGGGCGATAACGTCACCATTCATGTGACCAATATCGAGCAGACACGGGATGAGCTGCACGGTCTGGCCATCAACGAGTACGACATCAATCTCGTCATCGATCCGGGTGAGACCAAAACGGTGACATTCAAGGCCGAGAAGTCCGGAGTCTTCGCCTTCTATTGCACCAATTTCTGCAGCGCTCTTCACCAGGAGATGCAGGGCTACTTCCTGGTCAAGTAGGAGAGAGATGAAAGACGTTTTCCACGATCTGACGGACAAGCTGGGTCACCCGCTGACCCTGCAGGGCAGGGTCTTCGTGCTGATTGCAGCTCTCTTGTTGCCGTTGTCGTTTGCGACACCGCTATGGCACATGGACTTCTGGGCCCAGCAATACCCTGAAGGGTTGCAGCTGTTCATCTACAGTCACGCTCTGATCGGTGGCGACGATGGTAACGATCTCCAGGAGATCAATGTTCTCAATCATTACATCGGCATGAAGGAGCTCCGGCCCGAAGACTTCACGGAGCTCAAGTGGATCCCACTGGTCATGGGTCTGATCACTGTCCTGACACTGCGTTCAGTCTTTGTCGGCACGATGGGATCGGTTCTCGATGTGATGGTCCTATCGACCTACTTTGGGCTGTTTTCGATATGGAGCTTCTGGTACAAGCTCAACGCCTACGGGTTCGATCTGGATCCCAAGGCGGCGGTCCAGGTAGAGCCGTTTACCCCCCCTGTGTTTGGTCACAAGATGGTCGGCCAATTCGAAGTCTGGTCGTATCCGTCAGCCGGGACCTGGCTGATGGTGGGTTTCGGCTTGATGTTGTCGCTTGGACTGGTGGTCTCCTGGAGACAGACCTTCAAAAAACCCGCGAGAAGCTCCTCGACGAGGAGCGTTCAGGAGGATTCATGAAACAGTTACTCTTTGGTGTCTGCGTGCTGGTCCTGACAGCCGGTTGTGGTGGAGCCGGCGAAGATATGGATGCGACGCAGGTTGCCGATGAACCCATGGGACCGGCGGTTCAGCTCGAGGTGACAGCGCCCGAGCCCATGCCGGTACCGGAGTACCAACAGCCGGCTTCGCCGGAAGACTGGGCGGCCATCGTCAACAACAAAGACAAGGAGATTGTCGAGGTCTTGAATATCATCAATCCGGTTGCGGCTTACATCGTGGCGGGATTCGAACAATACGGTGACCGATTCAGCCCGACCTTGCGCGAGGAATGGGAAGACACACAGGTACAACTGACCAGCGCTCTGACGCTGTACGAAGACTGCAAGGTTCGTCGCGAGGCTGGCGAGCTCGACAAGCAGCTCTTCCTCGATATGGAGGAGGTCTGGCAGACGCTGGTGAAGACCGGTGTCGCCGGGGTGCGCACCAAGAGCATGGTCGACTCGGAGCTGGCGAACATCACGGGCTAGAGCCGCAAGCCCGGAGCCTCGTTCTCTTTCTACTTCTTCTGGTTTCCCTTCTTTCTGGCCGGACCCATGCGGAGACGCATCGGGTCCGCGCCGGAGAGGCCATAGGCCCCATCCTGGCGGCAGCCGTCGCGGGCGACACAGTTGTGCTCGCGCCGGGAGAGTACTTCGAGAATCTCGTGATCGAGGTGCCGGTGACCTTGACGGGCGAGGGCAGGCCTCATCTTCGAGGTGGCTACGAGGGCAGTGTGGTGCATGTCAAAGCGCCCGGCACGGTGATTCGCGGCCTGCGAATCAGCGAGGCCGGGACCAATCTCATGCAGGACATGGCCGGAGTTCTGGTCGAGGCCGACGACGTCACCCTGGAAGACAACGAGATCCGCGAGCCCCTACACGGCATCTATGTCAAGGGCGGCAGTCGGATCCTGATTGCAGGGAATCGTATCGAGGGCCGCGGCGATCTGATCGAAGAAGACCGTGGCAACGGGATTCACATCTGGAACAGTCGCGACAATCGAATCGAGAACAACGAGATCCTCACCTCCCGGGATGGTATCTACTTCTCCTTTGCCGATACGACGTCGGTGACGGGCAATCACATCCATCACGTTCGCTACGGTCTCCACTACATGTACTCCAATCACAACGTCTTCGAGGACAACCTCTTCGAGCGCAGCGTGGCGGGGGCCGCCTTGATGTATTCGACGGACATTCGCTTTCTGCGGAATGTCTTTGCGCGCTGCCGCGGATTCAGTTCCTATGGGCTTCTCTATCAGTCGATGGAAGAGACGTTGTCCGAGCACAACCTGATCCTGGACAACAGCCGAGGTGTCTTCATCAACAACAGTTCCAGCAGCACCTTGCGTTTCAACGATCTCGTGGACAACGATCTGGCCGTACAGTTGAACGGCGACGGCATTGGCAATGTGATGTCGGGCAACAACTTCGTCCACAACCTCAGTGATCTGTTGCTGGATGTGGGGTCGGTGGACATCGAATGGACCGACAGCCAGGGGGGTAACTACTGGTCCGGAAACAGGGGGTTCGATCTGGATGGGGACGGCATCGGCGATCGGCCCTACACGATCCAGAATGTGTTTCAGGTTCTCGAGAACGATTACCCCGAGGTGCGTTTCTACCTCTTCAGTCTGGCCGCCCAGATCCTGGAGATGGCGGAGAGGACCCTGCCGATCCTGGCCCTGGGACGGGCCCGGGATGATGCGCCTCTCATGCGGCCGATACCCAATCCCGAGGTTCCCTGGTCTCGAGCCCAGGCGGGCTATAGTCAGGCAAGCTGGACGGCTGCCCTGGTCTATCTGATGTGCATGACCCTGCCGATGTTGTGGCTTTGGCGCCGAGGCCGTCAGCAGTGATCTGCTGACCATGAATCGATGACAGAGACAGCGCCCATCGTGCGCCTCGAGGGATTCGAGAAGTGGTACGGCGAAGTTCACGCCGTGAAGGAGGTGGATCTCGAGATTCATCCGGGGGAGGCATTCGTCCTGCTGGGCTCCAACGGCAGCGGCAAGTCGACGATTTTGCGAGCCCTCGCCGGGTTGCATGCACCGTCAGCCGGTCGCGTCCTGGTCGAGGGTCTGGATGTCGCCGACTCGCCGGTGGCGGCGAAGAGGATCTTGGCCTATCTACCCCAGAGAATCGATTTTCCACCTTTGCTCACAGGGAGGGAGATTCTGAGGTTCTACGCGGGTCTCAAGGGAGTCGAGGCGAGCCGGGTCGTGGCAGCGTTGGAGTTCATCGATCTGCTCGAGGATGCAGATCGTCCGACCGGCGGATACTCGGGCGGCATGTTGCAGCGTCTGGCTCTGGGAATCACCTATTTGAAGGACGTTCCACTGCTTCTCCTGGACGAGCCGACCTTGAACCTGGATCCGACAGGGATTCGGCGGTTTCGGGAGTGGATTCACGAGGTGCGGGATCGCGGGGTGACCGTGGTCTTCACGTCGCACATTCTGCAGGAGTCTCTGAGAATGGCCGACCGTGTCGGGGTCATGAGCCAGGGCAAGCTGGTCAAGACCCTGGAAGTGGGTGGCTTTCGCGAGCGAGTGGTTTCGGCGACCTCTGTGCGGGTCGTGGCGGATCGGCTGACCGATGCCATGATCGAGGCCGCGCACAGGGCAGGAGCCTCCGAGGACACTCGAGACGGGAGGAGCTACTCTTTCAAGGCCCCCCCGGAGAGGCGGCAGAAAGTGATTCGCGCCATGGAGGATGCGGGGGGCCTCGTCGAAGAGCTCCACACCGAGCCTCCAGACTGGGAGTCTCTGGTGGAGATTCTGTCGGATATCGGGGCGGGCGCATGAAGATCGGTGGATTCGTGTCCCCCTTGTTCATCGGTTTGCTGCTTGCCGCTGTAAGCAGTGGCTGTGCACCGGGAAGTGAGCCTGAGATCGCCGTCGGCATGGATGGCTGCGCCTCTTGCGGCATGGTGATCCCCGAAGCCAACCAGGCATGTGCTTTCAGAGTGGACAGGGATTTCCACTCCTTCTGCTCCTCGGGCTGCCTGGTCAAGGAGTTCGAAGCTCGTCGACAGGCAGACATGCCGCCTCCCGATGCTCTGTTCTTCGCTGACTATGAGACCGGCGCCCTGGTGCGCGAGAACGTCGCGATCTTTCTGCTCACCAATCGGATGCCCAACGTCATGAAGTGGGGCATTCTGAATTTCGCGGATCGTGAGCGGGCAAGCGCCTTTCAGGAAGCTGGCGAGTTGATGGTGGACTGGGCCGGTCTGCGAACTTTGCGAGGTGAGGTCGATCGTGTTCTCGAGGTGGTTCTCACTCCCTCGGGGCTGGTGCCGGAAGTCCTGGAGCTCCAGAAGGGGCAGTTGGTGGAGTGGACCTTTCGCGGCCAGGATCTTGTCGAGGACATCACGGTCGCTCTGCGTGGCTACGAGGAACTGGGCGAGATCGTGATCCCGGCTTCCGGAGCCGCGGTGACGACTCGGCTGCTGACCGAGAGACCCGGAGAGGGCTTTCCTCTTGTCCGGGTCGATAGTGGGGAGGTTGTGGGTCAACTGCGAGTTCGTGGTGCTCATACCGCCGATGAGGCCGCGCCATGAAGCACCCGGTCTGGTGGATCGCCTGGCAGGAGTTCACACTCAACCGCCGCAATCGATGGGTGGTGTCTTTTGCCGCTCTGTATGCCGTCTTGACCATTCTGGTCTCGATCTTTGGCATGGTGACTTCCGGATACGCCGGCTTTCAGGACTTCGTGCGTACTGCCGTCAGCGTCGTCAACCTCTCGGGATTCGTTGTACCGCTCTTCGCCTTGCTGCTCGGAGTGTTCAGCTTTCTGGCTCAGCGAGAGTATCTGGAGCTGATGGTGACCCAGCCGGTTTCGCGCGGACAGATCGTCCTGGGCAAGTACCTGGGACTGCTGCTGACCGTGCTCGGCGCGACGATCCTGGGTCTGGGGATTCCAGGCGTCGTGATCTCCCTGTCGGTGGGGATGCAGGGGGCGCTGGAGTACGGTCTGGTGTGCCTCTTGGCGTTGGGGCTCTCGGTGATCTTCACCGGCCTGGCGGTGTTGATCGCCATCTCGTGTGACCGCCAGCAAATCGCCATGGGTGTGTCGGTGGGTATCTGGATCTTTTTCGAAGTGATCTATGGCCTCATCATGTTGGGCACGACGTTGTATTTCTCGCGCGCGACCCTGAAGGTGTTGCTCATCGCGGGCCTGGTCGGCAACCCCATCGATTTGACCCGAGTCCTGTCGCTGCTGGCGGTGGGTGGGCCGGAGTTCTTTGGACCTGCTGGCGTGACGTTGATCAAGCTGACCGGATCGCCGACGCTGGCCGGTCTGTTCGGGGTGGCCGCACTCTTGATCTGGATCGTGGTGCCGGTGCTGTTGGCGATGCGGATCTTCAGACGACAGAGCCTCTGATTCGCAATCAGGCTAAAGTAGGCCGCACTATGACAAGAAATCTACTCTTGCGAAGCTTGTTCGCTCTGTCGGTCCTCGGGCTACTGGCGCTCGTTTCCGTGATGGCCTGTGGTGGTGGAGGTGCCGGAGTCGGTGGCGAAGCCGCAACTGGCCAGAGGCTCTACGGATCGAACTGTGCCCTGTGTCATGGACAGGGCGGCGTCGGGAAGCCCGCTCTGGGCAAGGACCTGCGGGGCAACGAGTTCATCGGTGGAATGACCGACGATCAGCTGGTGGCGTTCCTCAAGGAAGGACGCCGGGCGGATCACCCTCTGAATGAGAAAGGCGTGGACATGCCGCCCAAGGGTGGCAATCCCGGCCTGTCCGATGACGATCTGCTGCAGATCGTCGCCTACCTGCGGAGCCTGAGCTGACCGAGCGGCCGGACAAGTATTCGCGTCTGGAATATCGCCGCCTCATCGCTTGGCCGCAGCGTCTGCAGCGCGAAGCCACGATGCTCGAGGAGATTCTGGGCAGTGGTCCATCCCGACGGGTTCTGGATCTGGGTTGCGGCACGGGTGAGCACTCCCGTTTTCTCGCCAGCCAAGGGTATGAGGTCGTCGGTGTCGATGCCTCCGCATCCATGATCGCCAGCGCTCGTCAAGAGCCCGTGCCCGCGGGTCTGAGTTTTGTCGAGGGAGACGTGTGCCAGATCGCCGACATCGTCGAAGGTAGGTTTGGCGGTGCCATCTGTCTTGGCAATACCCTGCCTCATATCCAGCAGCCCGCCGCGCTGCGGGACATGCTCACGGGACTGCGACGGCGATTGCTGGACGGGGCGCCTCTGCTGATTCAGCTCCTCAACTACGAGCGCATCTTCCAACGCCAGGAGAGGTACCTGCCGCTCAATTTCCGATCGGACGGTGAAGAGGACATCGTCTTTCTCCGTCTGATGGAGCTTCAGGACGATGGGCAGGTCCTCTTCTTCCCGAGCACCCTGAGGCTGGTTCCAGGAGGGGATCCACCGCTCGAGGTCAAGGCCTCCAAGGAGGTCCGTTTGCGCGGTTGGCGTGCAGACGAGCTGGAGACCGCTCTGGAAGAGGCGGACTTCGGTGAGATTCAAAGGCGTGGAAACTTCAGCGGTGCGGCCTTCGATTCGCTGGATTCGAGGGATCTGGTTCTGGTCGCCAGGTGAGCCTGTCTGGGGCCGCGGGGACGCGCCCAGACTTGACAGGTCTCCTGCCATCGACTAGAAAGTGCACACCTATTTGAAGAAGGACCAGTGTGTCCTTGCTGTCCGCCGCGCAGACGACGACGGAAGATCGGTATGACTGAACAGGACAACAAAGTCTCCAGACGCGGGTTTTTCTCTTGGGCTGCCGTGGCCTGGATTGGGTTTACCGCTGCCATCGGTGGGTGTGTCACGGCCTTTAATCGATTTCTGTTTCCCAACGTCCTCTATGAGCCGCCGACGACCTTCAAAGTAGGGCCACCGGAGGAATTCGGCTCCGGGATGGTGGATGAGCGATTCAAAGAGTCGAACGGGGTCTGGATCGTCAACAACGAGAGCAAGCTCTACGCCCTGGTGGCGATCTGCACCCATCTGGGATGCCCGCCGAACTGGTTGGAGGCACAGAACAAGTTCAAGTGTCCCTGTCATGGCAGTGGCTACTACAAGAACGGCATCAACTTCGAGGGACCCACACCGCGACCGCTGGAAAGGGCGCGGATCTATCTGGATCCCGATGACGGACAGGTCGTGGTGGACAAAGCACAGCGCTATCAGTGGGAGCTCGGGCAGTGGGAAGACCCGGACTCCTTTATTTTGACCGGCATAGGACCGGAGGGGAAGAACGAGTTTTGGGACGTCTGAAGGATCTGCAGAAGAGCATCGTCAAGTCGCAGGTCTGGAAGTCCATCTTCCGGGTGGGCATTCCTACCGACAATCGTAAGCGGGCCCTGGCCATGCTGGGCAACGTGGTTCTCCACCTGCACCCGATCAAGGTCAAGAAGTCGGGGTTGCGGATGAGCTACACCTGGTGCATGGGGGGAACGGCGTTCTTCCTCTTCCTGGTCGAGACCATCACCGGTCTATTGCTGATGTTCTACTACCGCCCGACGGTCGAGTACGCGTACTTCGACATGGTGGATCTACGGGAGGCGGCGGCCTTCGGCATCATGCGTGAGCTGCACCGGTGGGGAGCGCACGCCATGGTCATCGCCGTCTGGCTGCACATGTTTCGCGTCTTCATGACCGGCTCCTACAAGCCACCTCGGGAGTTCAACTGGAACGTCGGAGTCGTCCTGCTGGTCCTGACTTTGTTGCTGTCGTTTACAGGGTACTTGCTGCCCTGGGATCAGCTGGCTATCTGGGCAATCACCGTGGGATCCAACATGGCGCGCGCGACACCCTTTCTGGGAACGGAGGGTCCCGGTGCCGCCCTCCTGGCGTTGGGTGGCACCAAACTGGTGCATGTGGGCAGCGATGCCCGATTCGCCCTGATCGCCGGCCGCACCATCGGCGGTGGCACCCTGATTCGCTTCTACGTCCTGCACTGCGTGGGGATCCCGTTTGCCGCGGCCTGTCTGATCGCCGTGCACTTCTGGCGTGTCCGCAAAGACGGAGGAATCTCCGGGCCCGTTTGATAGGGACGAGTTCAGACAGACATGGAAGCCGTCAAGAGTTTCGTCAACTTTCTCTCGTACCCCCAGTGGTCGTTCACCCTCTCCTTGGTGTTGTTCGCCTGGCTGGTCTGGTCGAAACGCCTGTGGACCAAGGCCGGGGGCTGGGCCATGCTGGCCGTCGGGACGGTCTCTCTGATTCTCGCCGTGCTCGACCCGAACTTTCGCATCATCGTCACCAAACCGGACAACGTGCCCATCGTGATGATGGTGTTCCTCGTGGGTTTTTTTGTCTGGCTCTCCATGTACAAGGCCACCCGCAACGACCAACTGATCGAGCAGGGCGAGCCCACCTTCGAGAAGAGCGAGGTGGAGGACAAGATCTTCACCTGGCCCGATCTGGTCTTCTCCGAGTTCATCTGCATGGTGATTCTGACCGTGGTGATGGTGCTGTGGTCGATCGCGTTGAAGGCGCCGCTGGAAGAGCCGGCCAATACCGCGGTGGCACCCAATCCCTCGAAGGCGCCGTGGTATTTCCTGGGACTCCAGGAGATGTTGGTCTACTTCGATCCGTGGATGGCCGGGGTGGTCCTGCCGGGGTTGATCATCTTCGGTCTGATGGCCATCCCCTACATCGACAAGAATCCCAAGGGCAACGGCTATTTCACCTTCAAGGAACGCAAGCCCGAGATCATCCTGTTTCTGTTCGGTTTCTTGATCCTCTGGTGCCAATTGATCGTCATCGGCACGTTTCTCCGCGGCCCCAACTGGAACTTTTTCGGTCCCTTCGAGTTCTGGGATGTGAACAAGATCGAACCCCTGGTGAATGTGGATCTCTCAGAGATCATCTGGATCAAGATCCTGGGGGTGGGTCTGCCGTCACATTGGCTGCCGAGAGAGATCGTCGGCATTCTCATCATGGTGGTCTACCTGTTCGTGCTGCCCGTGGTGTTGAGCAAGCTCGACTACTTCAAGCACTACTACGAGAAGATGGGGCCGGCCCGCTACTACGTCGGCATTTCGCTGTTTCTCGTCATGATGCTCATGCCCATCAAGATGTATCTGCGTTGGCTGTTCAATCTCAAGTACATCGTCCATATCCAGGAGTTCTTTTTCAACATCTGAGTCTTTTTCCATGCCGCAGCCGCCAGAAAAGAAGCCCGACCGCCACTACGACTTTGGTCGTCTCAATAAGGTGTTTGCCTTCAGCGCCTTCGCGTTGCTGGCGATTACGGTGTGGATGGTCGTCGAGGACTATGCCAAGCCGTGGAAGAGATACCAGGACGAGTTCAGGGATCTGGAGCGTCAGGAGCTGGAACGCCAGGCGGAGGCTGAGCGTCAGCAGATCAACGAGACCGAGCTGACTCAACTGCGCGAGGACGTGGCACAAGAGGAAGCCAGGCTGGCCGAGCGGCGCACCGAGGCTGGCGAGTTGGACAAGACCCTGACGAAGCTGGGCAAGAAGATCTACGCTGCCGACGCCAAGATGCGGACGACAAAATCCCTGCTCGATACCGCGCGGTACGAGTACGACCACGCCCTGCAGGAGCTGGGCGAGAGAGAGATCGAAAAGACGCGTCTGGAGAAGGAAGGGCTCGAGACAGAGTGGCGCGAGAACCGGAAGCAGTTGGAGCTCTTCACCGAGCAGAGGGATCAGACCGCCGACGAGCTGGCGCAGATGCAGGCAGCACAGATGGCGGCGGAAGATCGGCTCACGGCGCTGCGCAAGGGAGTGGCCAACCTGGAGCAGCGGGCCGCCAACCTCGAGAAGGGGCTGGACTACTACATTCTCAACGCTCCCTTGATGGACATCTTCCAACCGGACCTGAAGATCGAGCAGGTCATGGTCCCGGGGCTCTATCACGACATCAACTTCACCAAGGTGGAGCGGGTGGACCGCTGCGTGACCTGCCATGTGGCCGCCAACCGCCAGGGCTTCGACGACGAGAACTGGCAGCCACCGTACAGATCCCATCCGCGCATGGATCTGTTCGTCGGCGCCGGCTCGCCGCATCCGTACACCGAGTTCGGTTGCTCGTCTTGTCATGGAGGTTTGGATCGGGCGACAAACTTCGCGCGCGCGGGCCACAGCCCCTCGGACACTGCGGAGAAGGATCTCTGGGCCCAGGACCTCGATTGGGAGACTCAGCCCTATCTGGAGACACCGATCTATCCGGCTGAATACTCAGAAGCCGGCTGTGTGACGTGTCACTCGGCTGATGTCTGGACGCCAGGCTCCGAGATGGTGGAGACCGGTCGCGAGTTGGCCACCAAAATGGGTTGTTTTGTCTGCCACAAGATCGACTATCCGGCCTTTCAAAACATCCCCAGGCCCGGCCCCAACCTGGCCTCGGTGGCCGGCAAGACAGATCCCGCTTGGGCCTACAAGTGGATCGAAGCGCCCAGGGAGTTTCGCGCCACGACCTGGATGCCGCATTTCTTCTTTCAGCAAAACACGACCTCCGACACCAACTGGGAGCGTCAGAAAGCCGAGATCGTCGGCATCGTGGCGTATCTCTGGGACATGTCGCGCCAACCCGAGTATCCCGAGCCGCCGGCGGGCGATGCCGAGCGGGGGCAGGCTCTCTTCGATACGGTCGGATGCACCGGCTGCCATTTGATGGATGCCGAAGCCGCCAGGGACGAATACTTCCCGCAGATCAATCGACTCCATGGTCCGAATTTGATTCGCACGGGCAGCAAGGTTTCAGCGGGTTGGCTCTATGCCTGGATCAAGGATCCCAAACAGTACGCCGCGGACACCCGGATGCCGAGTCTGCGTCTCACGGATCAGGAAGCGGCCGACATCACCACCTACTTGATGGCGAGCCGGGACCCCGAGTACGAGAATCTCTCCCTACCGGAGGTGGACTCCGAGGTCAGGGACCAGCTCGTGTTGACGTATCTGCAAAACAATCAGACCATCGAGCAAAGCATCGCCAGCCTCGAGGCCATGAGCGCTCGAGACAGAGATGTCTTCCTGGGTGGCCAGACCATCCAGAAGTATGGTTGTTGGGGTTGTCACGATCTGTCGGGCTTCGAGGACGCCAAGCCCATTGGGGTCGAACTGACGGAGGAAGGTTCCAAACCTCTGCACCAATTCGACTTCGGGCACCTGCACGACATTTCTCATACCCGCCACGATTGGATACTCAACAAGATGCTCGACCCTCGCAGCTACGACGAGGGTAAGGAAGCGGTCAAGATACTACGAGGAACTCCTGAAGATGCCCAACTTCGGGATGTCCGAGCGGGAGGCCAAGGCCATCGTCAATTTGGTGCTGGGCTTCACCAAGGAGTCCGCCGATGCCAGTCGACGAGCGGGGCAGTCGGCGCGCTCGGCGGCGCTGGCCGAGGGGCGCAAGCTGATCACGCTCTACAACTGCCAAGGCTGCCACCTGGTGGAGGGTACGGGGCACGCGATTCGCACGTCCATCGAGGACGTCGGCATGCTGCCACCGGACCTGGCGTCTGAAGGGTCCAGGGTGCAGAGTGACTGGCTGTTCGAGTATCTCGGCGATCCAGGGGCCATCCGCTTGCGTCCCTGGCTGACGCGCGCGGATGCCGACCTTTGGGTTTGCTGATAGCAACCTCAATACCTTGGTGGATTACTTCGCTGCCGGAGAGGAGAGGGAGACCTTTCTGTCCGAGCCCGAGCGCCCCGGCGAGCGCGAGTTGGCTACGGGCCGTGTGGCCTTCAATATGTTTCAATGCGCGAAGTGTCATCCTTCGGGTCCGCAGGCGGCGTCCGAAGGAGTCAGCGCCGGGGAGCTGGCACCGTCGTTGTTGCTGGCCCGTGAGAGACTCCGCCATGATTGGGTAGCGCACTGGATCCAGGATCCGCAGAGTTGGATCCCGGGTACCAAGATGCCGGCGAATTTTCCCAAGTCGGCAACCGGCGAGTATTCCTCGCCGCTCGCCATGGCCATCGATGCGCCGATGTTCAAAGATCAGAAGCAAAGAGTGGCCGTGCACTTCGACACCGAAGAAGAGCTCAAGAGCCACTTGGCAGATGCAGAATACGTGACCCAGGTCCTACGGGACCACATATGGTGGAATCTGGATTAAAAGGAGGAGTAAACCCATGAAGAGAACTTTTTTCGGCCTGGCCTTGGCCGTGGCAGCATTGACCCTGGTGGTCGCCTGCGGTGGTGGAGGTGGAGAGACTGCGGCCCCGGAAGCCAAGTCAGAGGTGGCGCCCGCGACGGCTCCTGCGAGCACTGGCAGCGCCACGATCTCTGGCGTCGCCACCTACGCCAACGGCGATCCCGATACCAAGATCAAGATGGATGCGGATCCGGTATGTGCCTCGCTACACCCTGATGCGGTACACACGGAGAAGATTGTTCACGACGACGCCGGCAACCTGGCCAATGTGTTCATCTATGTAAAAGAGGGAGTGACCGGCAGCCATCCGGGCCCCTCCGGCAATCACGTTCTCGACCAGGTCGGCTGCCAGTACCACCCGCATGTGTCGGGGATGCAGCTCGACCAGACGCTGTTGATCCGCAACAGCGACCCGACGCTGCACAACGTCCATGCCATGCCCACCATCAACAAGGAGTTCAACATGGGACAACCGTTCCAGGGCATGGAGCTGGAGCACACCTTCGAGAAGACGGAGGTCATGGTCCGCTTCAAGTGTGATGTCCATCCCTGGATGGCTTCCTACATGGCCGTTCTGGACCATCCGTTCTTCGGCGTCAGTGGTGCGGATGGCAGCTACTCGATCGAGAACCTGCCGGCGGGCGACTACGTGATCGAGGCCTGGCACGAAGAGCTCGGCACGCAGACCCAGAACGTCACGGTCGCAGACGGTGGCGCGGCGGAAGTCAGCTTCGACTTCTCGCCAGCGGGCTAGCCCTCCCATCTCTACAGTTGGCCGGATCGACGGGCGCCCCTTCGGGCGCCCGTCATCGTAGGGGAGCCCCTCCTCCACGCGCTGATGATCGTCACGACGCTTTCACGATAGACTCCAAATCCGGTCGGCCCGAATCAAAGAAGAGGTAATCGATGTCGAATCCTTCCGTCTTTCCACGCGGGATCCACCGCTTGGCGGTGTTTCTCGCCGGCTATGTAGTGCTGTTGATCACCGCCGGGGGTCTGGTGAAGAGTCTCGAGGCAGGGCTGTCGGTGCCGGACTGGCCGCTGTCCTACGGCATGCTCAATCCACCGCGATGGTGGGAGATCGAGACCGTTCGAGCGGAGCACGGGCATCGGCTCATCGCTGGTGTGGCGTTGATCTTGACGGTGGTCCTGACCGTCTGGATTGCTCGCAAGGAAGAGCGATCCTGGGTGCGCAAACTGGCGTATCTGGCTCTGGTTGCCGTCTTGGCGCAGGCCGCCCTGGGAGGTATCACCGTTCTGTTCTATCTACCGACCGCTATTTCGGTATCCCACGCCGGTCTGGCGCAAGCTTTTCTGGTGCTCGTGGTCACCCTGGCGGTGGTGACTTCCCGCTTCTGGTTCTCCCAGCGGCAAGCGGCAGCCGGTGTTGACGCGGCCGGCTTGGTGGCCCTGACAAGCGCCACTACGGTACTGATCTACCTCCAGATCCTGGTTGGTGCGGTGATGCGGCACATCGGTGCAGGTCTGGCCATTCCAGACTTCCCACTTGTTTTCGGCGGCCTGATGCCGCCCAAACTCGATCTCGCCATCGGGATTCACTACACTCACCGAATCGGGGCCCTGCTGGTGGCGACCCTGATCTTCTGGACGCTGGGGCGAGTCCTGCGGCTGGCTGCCAAGGAGCCCGCTCTGTCCCGCCCTGCAGTGGCCCTGGCCGTTCTGGTACTGGCTCAAGGGACCCTCGGGGGATTGGTGGTTTGGACCAGTAAGGCGGTCCTGCCCAACACGCTGCATGTAGGTACCGGGGCGCTCTTGATCGCGACCAGCGTGGTCCTGACCCTGGCCAGTCGTCGATTGGCTTGGCTCGCGGGCCGTCAACCGATCGAATCCCCGACTCGGGCGGTCGAGATGCTGGGTGCGGAACGGGCGACCACGTGACGACACCCGCCGCCATCGACAGCAAGGGACTGGATCTGGGGAGCGTTTTCGCAGATCTGACCGAGCTCACCAAACCGCGAATCACGTTGATGGTGGTGCTGACGGCGGGCATCGGTCTGCTCCTGGCTTCGGGCGGCAACGTTGCCCTCTCGTTGGTGGTGCATACACTTCTCGGCACCGGCTTGCTGGCTGCCGGTTCTTCGGCGTTGAACCAGGTGCTGGAGAGGGATCTGGACGCTTTGATGCAGCGCACAGCCCAGCGACCCTTGCCCGCCGGGCGAATGCATCCCGACGTGGCGTTGCTTTTCGGCGTCACCATCGCCATCGTGGGTCTGCTCGAGTTGACGCTGTTCGTCAACCTGTTGACCGCGTTGCTGGGCACCCTGGCGCTGGCCAGCTATGTCTTTCTCTACACGCCTTTGAAGCGGGTCAGCTCGCTGGCCACGGTGATCGGTGCCATCCCGGGTGCCATCCCACCGCTGATGGGCTGGACGGCGGTCACCAACGAGATTGCCTTGGGTGCCTGGGTGCTGTTCGGCATCCTGTTTCTCTGGCAGCTTCCGCACTTTCTGGCGATCGCCTGGATGTGTCGGGAGGACTACGCTCGCGCGGGTTTGCCCATGCTTCCTGTGGTCGAGCCGGATGGTCGGAGCACCGCTCGCCAGATGGTGCTCTGGGGCGCGGCCCTGCTGCCCGTCAGCCTGATGCCTACGGTCTTGGGATTGACGGGCATCACCTACTTTCTCGGGACTCTGACCCTCGGCTGCTTCTTTCTCGGTGTGTGTGTGGCCTTCTCCCTGAGCTTCTCGACGCAAGCCGCCCGCCGGGTTCTGCTGGTGTCGGTGCTGTACCTGCCGGCGGTTCTGGCCGTGATGGTCCTCGATAGGGTCGTCTGAATTGGCACTCCAGGACTCCTCGCGGCAGGTAGCCGTCCAAGCCCGGGAGGTGACCTTTTCCTACGGTGAGCGACAGGCGCTGGCCGGTGTCAGCTTCGAGATCCCTCCGGGTCAGATCTTCGGCTTTCTGGGACCCAATGGGGGTGGCAAGACCACTCTGTTTCGGATCCTGGCCACCCTGCTACCGTGCCAGGGAGGTTCGGTCGAGATCCTCGGCTCGGATCTGGCGACCGATGCTGCCTTGATCCGGCTCCAGATTGGTGTCGTGTTCCAGGCCCCCAGTCTCGATCAGCAATTGACGGTGATGGAGAACCTGGTGCACCAGGGATTCCTCTATGGGTTGCGGGGCCGTGAGCTGCGCCAGCGATCCGACGATCTTCTGGCCCGGTTCTCCTTGCGTGACCGACGTGGTGATCGGGTCAGCACCCTTTCGGGTGGCATGAAGAGGCGCGTCGAGATCTGCAAGGCTCTGTTGCACCGGCCCCGTCTGCTGTTGCTGGACGAGCCGAGCACGGGTCTGGACCCCGGTGCCCGCCGGGATCTCTGGGCAATTCTCGAAGAGTTGCGATCCGACTACGACGTCACCGTGCTGTTGACCACGCATTTCATCGAAGAAGGAGATCGGTGTGGCCGAGTGGTTCTGGTGGATGGTGGCCGGATCGTTGCAGGCGGCGATCCCGAGGCGCTGAAGAGCGAGATCGGCGGCGATGTGGTGGCCCTGAGTAGCTCGACAGCGGCCGATCTCGCCCAGCAGTTGGAGGATCGATTCGGACTCGAGGCCACCCTGCACGAGGACGTGGTTCGCTTCGAGCATCCACAGGCACACGAGCTGGTCGGTCAGATCTCCGAGTTCGCGGCGGGCAGGATCCAGGCTCTGACCGTCTCCAAGCCGACCTTGGAAGACGTCTTTCTGCGACGGACGGGTCATGGACTCTGGGAGAGTGAAGAATGAGCGCGGCTCTGGCGACCTATTCCCTTTGGCATCGGGAGCTGCTGCGCTTTTTTCGCCAGCCCAGTCGCTTGGCGGGTGCGTTTGCCATGCCTCTGATCTTCTGGCTCTTGATCGGCACCGGCTTGTCGAGCTCGTTTCGGCTGCCGGGAGGTCCGGCCTCGGTCAGCTACCTGGAGTATTTCTTTCCCGGTACCGTGGTTCTGCTGGTGCTGTTCGGAGCGATCTTCTCCACCTTTTCGGTGATCGACGATCGCCACGAGGGCTTCTTGCAGGGTGTCCTGGTCGCCCCGGTAGGGCGCGGTGCCATCGTGCTGGGAAAGGTCCTCGGAGGCGCCACCCTCGCCTGGTTGCAGGGTATGTTGGTGCTGATGCTGGCGCCCCTGGCGGGAGTGACGCTGAGCCTGGAGACTGTCCTGGCGGCCGCTGGCGTTCTGGCGCTGCTGGCCGTAGCCATGACGAGCTTGGGGTTCGCCTTCGCCTGGAAGATCGACTCGACCCAGGGGTATCACGCCATCATGAACGTGGTGCTGTTGCCCATGTGGTTTCTCTCCGGAGCCTTCTTTCCCGTCGCCGGCGCTCCGACCTGGCTCGAATGGATCATGCGTCTGAATCCTCTGTCCTATGGCACGATGGCCTTTCGGCAGGTCCTCTACCTCGGGTCGGAGCCGACGGGCGAGAATCTGCCGTCGTTGATGGTTTGTTTGGCCGTGCTGGTGATCTGGTGTCTGGTTTGCTTCGGAATCGACCTCTGGGTCGTGCGTCGGGGAATCAAGGTATGAGTGAAAAGGAAGGGGGGGCGGCCCTGTTCCGTCGCCGACTGCTCTGGGGAGTGTTGGCGGCCGTGATGCTCGCCATCGCGTTTACCGCGGTGATGGCTCCCCGCTGGGCCCGCCCGATCGTCGGCGAGCCGCCCATGATCCTGGGTCAGGCTCCCGAGTTCTCGCTGGTCAATCGCGATGGCCTCACCCTCACCAACGAGGATCTCCTGGGATCGCCCTGGGTGGCCGATTTCATCTTCACGCGCTGTGCGATCAGCTGTCCGCGGATGACCTCGCGGATGGTGCAGCTGGGCAAGCTCTGGCCAGCGGATTCGACCACGACCCGGGTATCGTTCAGCGTGGACCCGGAGTTCGACACGCAGGAAGTGCTCCAGACCTACGCCGAATCCTGGGATATCGAGGATCCGCGGTGGTTCTTCTTGACGGGCGACAGAGAAGTCATGAAAGCCATAGTGATGGAGGGCTTCAAGCTGGCTGTAGAGATGAATCCGCCGCCCGGGACCGCCAGCCCGGAGGAGCCGATTCTGCACAGCACCCGATTTGTCCTGGTCGATAGCGAGGGAGCGATTCGCGGGTACTACGATGCCATCCAGGGAGAAGAGCTGGAGCGGTTGGCAGGGGATCTCAGAGCACTCGAGGCTGGGTCCTGAAAGGAAGAGATTCCTTGGGCGTCGGGTCTGAAATCCAGGAGCTATTTCAGGTAACCAAGCGCTTTGAGCTGCTCGACGACCTCAGGGTCGATCTCCTCGACCACCTCTTCAGTTGCCAGTCCTCCCAGGAGCTGTCGATTCGAGTGCTGTTGTGAGAGAAGACCCTGCCTGAGGAGGAGGGTCCGCAGCGGTTGATCCAGGGACAGGTCCGTTGTCTCGCCTGGGTCGTCGTGAAGGTTGAAGAGCTTGGTGGAGTCGCGGAGGGGGTCATAAAGAATCCGCCATGGGCCGGACTGCAGCATGATTCCGGGTTTGGGTGCCTTGCGTCGGTCTTCGACGCCACGGGTCACAGCGTAAAGGGACTGAGCCGCAGCGGCTCCACCGAAGACACCCGATAGCAGGCTTGTTCCCTGGAATCCGTCGTCGGCGCCCACCAGACCGAGTCCATCCACCAGCGTCGGCACCAGGTCCACCAGGCCAACGGGTGTTGGGATTCGGGAAGCGAAGCCGTCCAGGTCCGCCGGCCACTTGATAACCAGGGGAACGTGGAGTAGCTCGGTATGCAGATTGCGAGTGTGCAGGAAGATCCCGTGCTCGAGGAATGCCTCGCCGTGGTCCGAGAGCAGAACGATCAGGCTGGTTCGGTAACGACCCTGGCTCTCGAGCTCGGCGAGCAGGCGCGCGACGAGCGAGTCGGCAAACGCCACATTCTCCTGATAGCGATCCTTCGAGTATTGGAGATCGGCCGCAGAGAGGCTCTCGGGGTCCTCGGAGTGGGGAAATAGACCCAGAAACTCCGCTTCGACACTCGTCGAGCCCGAATACCAGGACGTGTAGGAACCGGCAAAGGGCGCCGGTGGTCGATAGGGCGCGTGGGGTGGGATCAGATGTACCCAGGCGAAGGTGGGTCGCTCGTCATCAAGCAGATCCTGTGCCGTCGGTAGCGCGCCGAAGGCTCCTGCATACGTCCTGTGGACCGCCTCGAATCCGCGTTGGAAGCTCTTGTGATTCCGGTAGAGGGGATGTTGACTCCAGAGGACGGTGTGGTAGCCGTTCGCCATCATGAGCTCGGGCAGGGTGGGGACTCCGTCAGGTAAGCGGCTTCCCAGGGGCCCGACCCGCAGCGAGTCGGGATAGAGCCCTGTCAGCATGCTCGGCACCGATTGGCCCGTCCAGGGTGCGGGCGAGAGCGCCTTTTCGAAGGCCGTTCCATCGCCGGCCAGACGCTCGGTTGCAGGAGTGGGATGAGGGCCACCGAACGGCGAGAAAACGTCCGCCCGGGCAGCGTCGAGGAGGATGACGAGGACATCGGGCTTACCGAGCCGCCCCGACCTTGCAACGTCCGATCGAGGAATCGGCGGCAAGGGGATCGACGGCTCGACTGTCTGAGGCCCCGCAACTCTCAGGTCCTGCCAATGAACGACCCCGTTGCCCGGTCCGGTAGTGCCGATTCGCACGCGAACGATCTGTCCGGACCAGGAACTCAGATCCAGATCGATCTGCCGTTCTCGACGGACCGTTTTCAGGAGGCGCTTGTTGAGAAGGGTGCGCTCCTTGCCGGCTTCGTCCAGAAGCTGGAGGTAGGCGTACGCGGGTCCAGAGTCGGGCTCCGCGATTTCGACCTCGTAGTTGCCGAGGATTCGACCGTCCTGGGGGACCTCGAGAACCAGATCGAGATAGCTGGCCACCGGCATCTCGAGACCGTCACCCGTCCGAATCTCTTGAGGCCTGGCAGGCCAAACCGGCCGGCCTTTGCCCGAGCGAAGTCGAAGTCGGCGAAGACGAATCTGGGGACCCCTGGGATTGTCGTCGCGTCGGTTTCCGGAGCGCGGAGCCAATTCCAGGATATTCACTCCCCGTCGCACCAGATCCGGCGGTACAGGAACCGTGTAGCTCGCCCAATCCGGTTTGGGGTGCAACCGCTCCACCCGACTGTCATTCAAGAAGACTTGAACGGGCAGCTTCTGCCTCTCCTCGGTGTTGCCGAGACTCAGCTCGAGCTCGAGCTCCTGCAGATCGCCGTCTGCAGAGAAGATCAGGAGTCGGCCGAGTTTGCCTTTGACGGCGAGCCATGCATCATTCGAGTCCGGATCGTCTCCCCGCTGCCACCCGTGATCGACCGCAGCCAGACCGAGTCCCTCCGGCACCGAGATCAGGTCGGTGGTGAGGTTGTGGGCCTGGAAGTCGATCACGTCTGCGAAGAGGATCGCGTCGTCGTCCATCGCGGATTCGGGGTGGCGTGTGCAAGCCACCGTTAGAAGGGTGGCCGCCAGGATCAGCGAGGCCGACAGGCCACGGTGAATGACCAGACAGGAACGTCTGGGATGGGTAGTCTGATTGAGCGCGAGCACGGCGAAAGTGGGGTAGGTGTCGGGCGCCGAACCGCTGGATCGTAGCATGGGGACAGGATGGTAGCCTGACTCCCCGGAGGACTTCATGCCCGACTATGCCAAGCGGTTCAAGACCGTGGATACCAACGCCGTGCACGCCGGGGCGCCGGAGCCCAGCATTGAAGGGGCGGTGATCGCCCCGGTTTTCCAATCGGCCAACTACCTGATGGCCGAAGAGGACTCCTATGACGCGGTGCGCTACATTCGACTGAGCAATTCGCCCAACCATCTCCTGCTACAGGCCCGACTGGCGGTTCTCGAAGGTGGGGATGCGGCGCTTGTCACAGGCAGCGGAATGGCAGCCATCTCCGCGGCAATCCTGGCTTTTGTCAGCCAGGGAGAGCATTTGCTGGCCCAGCGCACCCTTTACGGGGGAACTCAGAGCTTTCTCGACGAGGACGCGCCCCGATTCGGTATCGACACGAGTGTGATCGACATCGCGGATCCTCGCGGAGCCGACGCTTGGCGGCAGCAGCTGCGACCCGACACCAAGCTGGTCTATGTGGAGTCGATCTCCAATCCTCTGATGGAAGTGGGCGATCTGGAGGCGGTGGTGGCCTTTGCGCGGCAGCATGATCTGGTGACGATCATCGACAACACCTTCGCCACCCCGGTGAACTTCCGCCCGCTGGAGATCGGTATCGACCTGGTGGTTCACAGCGCCACCAAGTACCTGAACGGACACAGCGACATCGTGGCGGGAGCCGTGATCGGTTCCCAGGAGAAGGTGGGACAGGTTCGCCATCTCCTTCTCCATCTGGGAGGTGCTCTCGACCCTCATGCCTGTTTTCTCCTGGAGCGGGGATTGAAGACCCTGCCCCTGCGAGTGCGCCGCCAGGGTGCTACGGCCCAGCGACTGGCCGAGATGTTGAGCCGTCGGCCGGAAGTGCGGAAGGTCAACTATCCGGGTCTGGAGTCGGATCCTGGGCATAGCTACGCCGGCCGGTTGTTCTCGGGGTTTGGCGGCATGCTCTCGTTCTATCTCGAGGAGGCTGCACGCGCCGAGAGCTTTCTCACTCGGGTTCAGATTCCACTGCACGCACCGAGCCTCGGCGGTGTCGAGACGCTGGTTGTACAGCCTTCCCGCAGCACCCACCTGGGCCAGACAGAGGAGGACAGAGAGCGTCTGGGGATCACCGATGAGCTGGTGCGGATCTCGGTGGGAATCGAGGATCCTGATGAGCTCGAAGCGGACTTCGTGCAGGCGTTGGAGGGTGGATGACCGGTCAAGCGATGTCAATGGGCGGGAAGCGAGGGCGGCAAGAGCTCCCTGATGATCGAGTACCACGATGAAGAGTGGGGTGTGCCGGTTCACGACGATCCGTTGCTGTTCGAGTTTCTGATCCTGGAGGGTGCTCAGGCGGGCTTGAGCTGGTCCACCGTGCTCAACAAGCGACAGAGGTACCGCGAGGTGTTCGAATGGATTCGATCCCGAGAAGGTGGCCTTGTACGATGAGGCCAAGGTGGCCCAGCTGCTGGACGACCCCGGAATCATCCGCAATCGGTTGAAGGTGCGTTCCGCCATCTCCAATGCTCAGCTCTTTCTGGAGATCCAGGCCCAGCACGGCTCCTTCGACGAGTACATCTGGCAGTTCGTGGATGGAGAGCCCAAGATCAATCGCTGGCAATGTCTGGCGGACATCCCGGCCACGACGGTGGAATCCGATGCGATGAGCCGCACCCTGAAGAAGGTGGGGTTCCGTTTTGTGGGCTCGACGATCTGCTACGCGTTCATGCAGGCCACGGGAATGGTCAACGACCACACGGTGGATTGCTTCCGGTACCGGGAGCTGGGAGGACGATAGGTGTTCTTCGGTTCTCGACTGTTGACTGCTGCGGCGGGAGCGGTGCTTCTCGTGGCCGGCCGTCGGGTGTACTGGCTCGTCGTGGGGCTGGTGGGATTCGTCGTGGGTTTCACGCTGGCCGCGGAGTATCTCGAAGGTCCTGATTGGCTGATCCTGGTCGCTGGGCTGGGAACGGGTCTCCTGGCATCAGGGCTGGCGGTCTTCTTCCAGAAAGTCGCGATTACGGTTGCCGGCTTCCTGATCGGGGGGCTCGCCGTGCTTGTGGTGGGCAGAACAGATGAATTGGGGAGAGCCCTGGTGGGTCTGGGCCGTGGGGCTGGCGGCGGGTCTCCTGGGCGCCTATCTCACCCGCACCGTCTTCGAAGTGGCTCTGGTCGTGCTCTCCTCGGTTCTGGGCGCGACCTTCGTGCTGGAAGCGTTGCAGCGACCGACCGACCAGATCAGTCCCGTTGCTCTTGATCCTCGTGGCTGCAGGTATCGTGATCCAGATTGCCATCGGCAAGTCGAAAGGTTCGGATTAGTGGGTTGAAGAGAATGAGTGATGCCAAGCAGATCTACGTCGATATGGACGATGTCCTCGCCGAGACGGGTCGGACCTTCTTGAGGGTGCTGCGAGAGGAGTTCGGCAAGCAGGTCGAGTGGGATCAGATCCACGACTATGACCTGGGCGTTTCCCTGGGTCTGGATGAGAGAATCGTTGACGGAGATTCATGCACGCATCCATCGAGCCCGAGGTCCTGGCCTCCGTGGAGCCCATTCCAGGAGTCTCTGGCGGCACTGGAGCGGTGGATCGAGCAGGGATACGAGATCGAGGTGGTCACCGGACGTCCGAGCTCAACGGAAGAGATCTCACGTAACTGGTTGAAGAATAACGAGATGCCTCATCACTCCCTGATACATGTAGACAAGTATGCGTGGGAAGAGGAGCTCTTGGGTACCTCGTCAGGAGTCCCCTTGGTTCGTCTGGCGGACAACGGCTACTCGTCTGGCGGTGGAAGACTCGGCGGAGGTGGCCATTCACCTGACCGAGATCATCGATGCACCTGTGGTGGTACTGGACCGGCCTTGGAATAGGCGCAAACTCGATGAGCACGCCAATACGAATGGAAGGATCGTGAGATGCGAAAGCTGGGCAGAGATCTTCGAGCGGTTCCCATCGCCCTGATCTGGGCGGTCATGGCGATGTTGGTAGGCAGCGGTGCCTGGGCCGTAGCCGTCCAACCCACCGAGGTGAGTTTCCCGACCGCGGATGACGGTGAGGTTCACGCCCTCCTCTACAGCAGTGGTGACCACGCAGTGGTCCTGGCGCATGGTGGGGTGTTCAACAAAGAAAGCTGGGCACCGCTCGCACCCCGCCTTGCCGAGGCGGGTCTGCAGGTTCTGGCCATCGACTTCCGAGGCTACGGCAACTCGAAGCCCGGTTCCTATGGCAAGAACCTCTATCTGGACATCATTGCAGCGGTTACCTACCTGCAGGAGCGTGGGGCAACCCGGGTTTCAGTGCTCGGTGCCAGCATGGGAGGTGGCGCAGCAGAGAGGGCAGCCACATTCGCCGGACCGGGCGAGATCGATCACCTGATCCTGCTCGCCCCGGCGGCGATTCCCAAGCCAGAGCAGATCCAAGCCAATCGCATCCTCTACATCACCACCGAAGGCGACCCTTCAGCGGACCGGACCCGTCAGCAATACGAGAATGCCCCAGAACCGAAGAGCCTCGAGATCCTTCCCGGCGACGCCCACGCTCAGCACATCTTCAAGACGGAACAGGCGGAGGCTTTGGTGGAGTTGATTCTTGGGGCATTGGTAGATTGAACGTAGCGACACCTCCAAACACGATGAATCGAGCATTCTGGATCTCAGGCTTGGTGGTCGGCGCAGTTGTCGGCCTTGTCGTCGCTTCGATTGCCACCTTTCTGGATTGGCGGACGAATCCCGGAGGCCTCTTTCACGGCGTGGAGGGTACGAACTGGGCCGTTGTCATGGAGACAGCGATCACCTGGCTCGCGCCGGTCGCGGTTGTCGCTGGTGTCATTACATGGTTGACCCTGTTTGTATGGAGTCGCTCGCGTTGACGGATTGCGGGTAGACTCACCGGAGGACCCTATGAGCACGAATGGAGCAGCGGGAGGGGGGCGGCAGCTGCGGCAGCTGCCGCAGCTGCCGCGGCGATAGCCAACGCCACCAAGGCGTCGGGGGTGATCGTGCGAGTGCCCCCCGAGGGGCTTCGCAGCATTCTCGAGCGATCGGAAAAGCCGCTCGTGGTCTACGCCGAAGGAGGCTTTCTGGGTGTCAACTACCAGTACCTGACCAGCTACAAGGGACTGGCGTTCTTCACCAAATCCCGCCAGCCGGTGCAGCTGCCGGCGGACATCGAGTTGGTGCGGGCCGAGAAGATCTGGATTCCTGGATAGGGTCTTCGTTTGACTCTCGCCGAGTACGTTCGACGACGCAACGGAGCCCCTCTGGGCGCCGCCAAGGTCACACCGCTCGAATTCACCCACTATCCAATCTCGCACAGTCTGTTTGCGGTGATTGTCTCTGGAGCTTCCCGGTCATGGCGATTGGCCTCGAACTACTCATCTTTGCAGGTGGCCTGGGCCTATTGGGTCGATCGACATCGACAGTTGAGAGGGGTGTAAGCATGCGCGAGTCGTGGCTTCTTTGGGGCCTGCTGTTTGGTTCGATCGGGCTTGGTTTCTTCGTCTATGGCAAGAAGCAGAAGGCGGCTGTCCCCCTGGTCTGCGGGTTGGTCCTCATGGTTTTCCCGTATTTCGTATCTAACGTCATTCTTCTGGTCACCATCGGGATCACCCTCATAGCTGTTCCGTACTTCGTCAGAGCGTGAGCCAGGTACGGCCAAGACTCAAGGAGAGACCATGTATACAGTAGCCAACATCGTTGTGATTCTCGTTGCTCTGCTGCACATCTACTTCCTCATTCTCGAGATGTTCCTTTGGGACAAGCCGACGGGTCTGCGAGTCTTCGGCCACACCCGGGAGGTGGCGGCGGCTTCGAAGGTCTTGGCTGCCAACCAGGGTCTCTACAATGGATTCTTGGCCGCCGGTCTTCTCTGGGGTCTGAGTCTTGGCCAGAGCGGTACCAGGATCACGATCTTCTTTCTGGTGTGTGTCTTGGTCGCGGGTTTATTTGGTGCGGCTACCGCCAGCCGAAAGATCCTCTTCGTGCAAGCGATTCCGGCGGCGATCGGATTGGTCCTGGTCCTGTGGTCTTGAGCCTTGGGCCGCCAGGGATCGAGGCGCATCGAGTCCAGCCAGAGGCGGTGCGTCTGAAGTCGTCAGTAAGCGAGCGGCAGCAGGTCTTCGCTACCGATCGGGGCTCCGAGATCGAGGACTTCGACCGCATTGTCCTCTGTGTCGAGACGATAGCGGATGATTCGCCAGCCTTCGCTGGCAGATTCCCATCGATACGAAAGAAGTGTCGAGGAGTCCTGCCATGTCGGTACGCCATGGACTCGCAGCGGATCTTCGCCGCGCTGCAGTGACCTGAACTGCCCTTTGTTCTTCGCACCGATCCCGTGAATGACGTTGTCAGAGGCCGGTCGTAGAAGAGTCTTGGGAGTCAGCGGTTTGGAGGCGCGCACGGCTGCCACCCACTGACAGTCCGGGCTCATCGATGGATCGGTCTCGATCGTCGCTGGCCCCGGGATCGATTCCTCATCCGTCACGCGCCAGGCTGCCGTTGGCACAACTGGGTCCATCAACCACACATCAAGACCGTTGGCCTGTAGGAGCTGACGAATGCCCTCGGCATCATGGCGCACAAAGACAACTCGCCCGTCCGGGCCAAAGCGGGGGTCGTTGTAGGTGCGCTGCGGATCGTTGACCAGGCGTCGAAGACCCCTTCCGTCGGAGCGCATGATGTACAGATTGGCAGACTCACCGCGTTTGGTGCCGGAGAACACGATCTCATGGCCATCGGGTGAGAATGTCGGGTGCCAGATGCCGATGAACTTCTCCGGGTTCTGCTTGTCAGAGCGAAGATCGACAAGAATTCGTAGGTCTCGTCCCTCTTCAGCAATGGCGATCATCTGTTCGCCACTGCTTGCCCCCCCGTGCCTGCCAGACGGACCCACAGAGAGATTGCCATCGCTCGAGCCAGCCACGACCAGCCGTTGCCCCTGCGGGTCCTTGTCGAACCAGCGAAGCGAATAGTCGGTGAAGTCAGTCAGACGCTGGACATCCCGGCCTTCGAGGTCGGCCGTGTAGATGTCGTAGTTGTCATCGCGCCCACCACCAGGTCGGCGCGACAGGAAGAGCATCTTGCCCTCTCGCGTGGATGGTTCCGGGCAGCTCTGCTGCACATTTTTGTGGGCACCATCCTCCTGTGTTGCGGCCTGAGCCTTGACCATCGTCCCCAACGCACCAACAGTCCACAAGGCGAACAGGACTCCATGGCTCGCACGTCGCAAGGGTCGGATTCCGGGTTTCGAGGGCTTTGGCCACATGGCCAGCAACCTTAGCAGTGGCGGTGGCCGTTCTGTCGGGCCTCGTCGGTACCGGCGCATCGCTCGGTGAGTCGGGACCGCCGGATGAGGGATCGGAAGCGCAGGTACCCGCGATTGAAGCAGTTCGGTTGGCCGAGGCCTATCGACTGGTCGAGGAGGTCGGCAATAGGATTTGGCCTGGCATTGACAGCCTGCCGTTTCCGGTGCTCTTGGTGACTGTTCTTGAGACACTCGGGCAGCCTTCCAAAAGGAGTTCGACAGATGAGCAAATCGGCTTAGAGTGTCTTGGTGTTTTCGATCTATCTCTTTGCGATGGGTTCGATTCTTGTCGCCGTGCCGCTGAGAAACGAGACCCTTGCCGGGTAGACGGGCATGTGGACAATGGTCATCGTGTTGTGGAACCAGCAGGATCGGAGAGAGGCTTGAGGGCGATTGGAGCGATGGTATTGTTCGTCAGACTTCCAAGGGGAAAGAGATTTTGAAAAGTGCGCAGCGTTGTCTTACGGTGGTTGTTTGTTGGTTCGTAATTGCGACATTTGTAGCCATTCCAACTCACGCACGTGTCGAGAACGACATTGGTGACGAGGCGGAGAAGACTCTGATCGAGCTGAATGAGAGAGTCTTGGAAGAGTACATCCTGAACAACAACGTCGAGCCTCTGCGGGGAACTGCCGTCGAGGAATTCTTTGTCGTGACCCCTGTGGGTATCGAGTCCCGGCAGCAGGTCATGGAGACCGTGGGGAACCTGGATGTCGATTCGATCAGAATTGACCTTTCCGAGATCCATGTGTACGGGTCGACTGCAGTCTTGGCAGGGACCGTGATTGCCGACGGGCAGCTCGGCGGTCGGCCGATGCCCCCGATTACATATTTGAGTGTGTACGCAAAGGAAGGGGATCGATGGCGACTGGTAGCTCGGTCCTTGACCCCCATTCTCGCCCCACCCCCGCGTTGAACCTGAGCCTAGCCAAGGGGTTCGTTCGGGGACTGGTCTTTGCCGGCGTCAATGTCTCCGTGGTCGGGCTCTACTGCTGGGCCATGGCAGGCAAGGTGGAGCCGCTGAAGTTTCACTCCGAGGAGTTTGTGATGCGACCCCTCATGGTGATCACTGCGTTCGTTTCTTTGTTCGTCTATCCCTTGGTGCGTCGGGAAGAGTCGCGGGTGATTCGGATCCTGCTGGTATATGTCGGTCTCGTTCTCGTCTCTGTGATCTACGGTATTAATCTGTGGTACCTGTTTCCAGATGGCAGTCCTTTCACAGTTCTCGTAGCCGTAGTCGGTGGTCACCTGTACGGGTGGCCGGTATTCCTGGCAGTTCTCCCGGCCCACTGGTTACTGGGTCGCCTGCTGTTCCCTCGTCCGGGCGGCGACTGCCCAGGCTGAACAGGTATTCTTGGTTCTGGTGAAGATTGCCGAGACAGCGGACGCCATCGAGATCCGATCGATGTTGCGCACGGGGGCGAGAGTTGTGCTCTTGGCGCTTTCTGTCTTTCCTTGGCTTGCGCCCTATGAGCTGATCGTCAAGCCAGACTGGCAGGGTTACTGGAACGTGCCGTGTCTCTTAGCCGCCATTGTCTCGGTAGGGGCTTTGGCGGTCAGCTTTCTTCTGGTTTGGGCCGCGGTTGCAGGTCTGAACTCGGTGCTGAGAATCGACAAGACAGAGGGCACGCTGACCTACTCCTCTGGAGGTCCAGTGGTGCGATGGCGGTCCGCTCGACGCTCGATGGATGAGATCGCCGATCTGGAGATCGGCGAGCGCGAATGGAGTGACGGGGGGCCGAGCTACTTCCTTGTTGTACGAATGGTCGGCGGAGAGACCTTCAAGTCAGGGTCTTCATGGTCTCGAAAGGAGATCGAGGACATCCATGGCAGGGTTTCATCGTTCCTTGGATTGTCCGTCCAGGCTTGAGCACCTGCGGCGGGCTCTTGGACTACAATCGATAAGCGCTGAAACTTGCAGATCGAGGTTTCGATATGGGGATCGAAAGAAAGCAATGGGATCAGCTCAAGCCTCTCGCGGGTAGAGTTTTCGGTAGCTCTCTGCACTTCGCGATGGCCACCATCAATCCTGATGGCACCCCGCACATCACACCGATCGGATCTCTCATTCTCACGGACCCGGGTGAGGCCTACTTTTTCGAGGTGCTGACCCGGCAGCTGCCGAGAAATCTGGAAAGCGGCAGCCCGAGTCGCTGTCCTGGGTGTGATTTCGAGCCGTTGGCTCTGGTTGCGATCGTTTGTAGCGGGTCGCTTCATGATTCCCCCCGCATTTCGGTTGATTGGAGTGGCAGGTGAACGCCGTTCTTCGACCGTAGAGGAGAGGGCACGCTTCAAGAGGAAAGTCCGCAATCTCCGATGGACAAAAGGCTACGACTACTTGTGGGCCAATGTCGATATGTTGCGGGAATTGCATTTTCACGAGTTGCGGCCCGTACAGATCGGCAAACTGACGTCAGGTGAGTTGTTTCCACCATGATCTGGTTGGCAGTGTTCCTGGCCCTGGGTCTGGCAAGTGGCCTCCTCCTGCGTTGGGGAATTCGCTGGGGCTCGACGACCAAGGAGCGGCAACGGGAGATGCCGGGGGATGAGTACCTCGAGGACGGCCCGGCAGCCCGAGTTGCGATGACGCGGGCGATCTCGATCGGTGCTCCCCCTGACGTCGTCTGGCCTGGATCGCTCAGTTGGGCCGTGGGGCGGGGTGGTACAGCGTCGACTGGCTCGACAATGGGCGACGCTCTTCAGCGTCGCACATCGTGTCGTGGATTCCCGAGCCGCAATTGGGCGATGCGACCGCTATCGGCTACCTCCGTCACGTCGATAGCGGGCGCTCGCTGGCGTGGTGGGTCGATGGCGTGTCGTTCGCCGGGGCTCAGTCTCGATTGGTCACCAGCTATCTCGTGAAATCCGAGGGACAAGGCTCCCGCCTCATCAGTCGGATGTCGGCCGATGCGACCGGCCTGATGGCGCCCGTGGCGTTGCTGGTGTTCAGGGTAGTGGACTCCATCATGGCGAGTCGTCAGTTGATCGGCATCCGCCAGCGGGTCGAGCGTTTGGAGAAGAGCCATGAGAATCCGGGAGATCCAGAGACCGGAGATCATGGCCAGTACCAGTTCTACGAGGTGCTCTATGCGTCAGGCGACAGTGCCGGGGTCGTTGGCAAGGAGCACGGAGCCAGGTGGCGCGAGGCCGCGATTGCCGACGGCATCCTCCAGTCTGGGAAGTCCAAACACGACTGAAGTAGAAATCATCGGCACCAGAAAGGCAAAGCGGAGCCTGGCGGCAGGTGGGTAGCGATTCTGCTCGCAAGGTAGGGGCAGTTGCGAGCCGGTTCGGCGATGTCATAGACTCCGCGGGCCACTAGACAAAGGCAGCCGATCTTCCGAGGGCCACCGACCAATGGGTCGACGGTCGTGCAACACGGAAGAATCGAATCTACTCTTTCGAGACGAGGTGTCGTCTATGAGTGTTCTCGAGAAGAACGAAGCCACGGCTGAAGACCACGCGGGTCACCACGAAGAACCGTTCTGGAGGAAGTACATCTTCTCCCAGGATCACAAGGTGATCGGTGTCCAGTACGGTTTTACGGCGCTGTTCTTCCTGCTGTTCGGTTTCAGCTCTCATGCTGATCATGCGATGGCAGCTCGCCTTTCCGGGCAAGCCGGTGCCGATCATCGGTGGACTGTTGGGTGCCGCGAATGCGCCCGGCGGCATCATGCTGCCCGAGTTCTACAACCAGTTGGGCGCCATGCACGGCACCATCATGGTGTTCTTGGGAGTGGTGCCCATTCTGGTCGGCGCTTTTGGCAACTACGTCGTGCCACTGCAGATCGGCGCACCCGACATGGCGTTCCCGAAGCTGAACATGGCGAGCTACTGGTGCTACCTGCCCGGCGGCCTGATCATGCTGGCGAGCTTTTTCGTACCGGGAGGCGCCGCCAACTCGGGTTGGACCTCGTATCCACCACTCTCGAATATCGCCACCCAGGGGCAAACCTGGTGGCTGGTCGGGATGATCTTCCTGATTACCTCGTCGCTGTTGGGTTCCGTCAACTTCATCGTCACCATCTTCCAGCTGCGTTGTGAGGGACTCACCTTCATGCGCTTGCCCTACATGATCTGGTCACAGCTCGTGACCGCCTTTCTGCTGCTGCTGGCGTTTCCGCCGCTGGAGGCGGCCGGCATTCTGCAGCTCATGGATCGGGTCGCGGGCACGAGCTTCTTCATGCCCAGCGGCCTCGTGGTGAGCGGCGAGATCCTGGAGGTGGCAGGCGGCGGCAACCCGCTTCTTTGGCAGCATCTTTTCTGGTTTCTGGCGCATCCGGAGGTCTATGTGCTCATCCTGCCGGCCATGGGCATCGTCGCCGAAGTCATCGCCAACAACACCCGCAAGCCTCTGTGGGGCTACAACGCGATGGTCTACTCAGGCGTCTTTCTGGGCTTCATGTCCTTCATCGTCTGGGCTCACCATATGTTCCTGACCGGCATGGGGACCGCCATCAGCTCTTTCTTCCAGACCACGACCATGATCATCTCGGTTCCTTCGGTGGTGATTCTGACCGCGCTGTTGATGTCGCTGTGGGGTGGTTCCATTCGTTTCAACACACCGATGCTGTTCGCCTTGGCCTTTCTGCCGATGTTCGGTATCGGTGGTCTTACGGGGCTGCCTCTGGGGTTGGCACCGAGCGACATCCACCTCCACGACACCTACTACGTGATCGGTCATTTCCATTACGTGGTGGCGCCGGGAACCATCTTCGCGATCTTCGCGGGGATCTACTACTGGTTCCCGAAGATCACCGGCCGCCAGATGAGCGAGCGGCTCGGCAAGCTGCATTTCTGGCCCTCGTTCATCTTTATCAACGGCGTGTTCATGCCCATGTTCATCCAGGGTCTGGCGGGTGTTTCGCGGCGGCTCTATGACGGTGGCGCCCAGTACGCCCACGCCAAGGATGTGCTGCACTGGAACACCTTCATTTCGATGTCGGCCTGGATGCTCATGGTGGCCCAGATCCCGTTCATCATCAATCTCTTCTGGAGCATCAAGAAGGGCGCCAAGGTAGGGGCCAATCCCTGGGAAGCTACGACGCTGGAGTGGTCGGCAGCCCCTTCGCCACCTATCGGGCATGGCAACTTCCCTCAGATTCCGGTGGTCACCCGCGGTCCCTACGAATACAGTCCACCCGGTACGGACAAGACTTTTCTGCCGCAGGATGCGGCGGCTCAGGAGGGCTAGAGGCGCATGCAGATTCCCTACACAGTCGAAGCACGACCCGATACCGGGCTCTACAACGCCAAGCTGGGCGTGTGGCTGTTTCTGGCCTCGGAAGTCATGCTCTTCGGCGCTCTGTTCTCGACTCTGTATCCTGTTGCGGACCGGCGCTGCAGAGTGGCCGTCGGCGCCGAGATTCTCAATGTGCCGCTGGCGACTCTCAACACCATGGTGCTGATCTCTTCCAGTGTGTCCATGGTGCTTTCCTGGGCCGCCCTGCGACTCGGGGATTTCAAGAAGTTTCGTCTGTGGCTGGGGACCACGTTCGCCCTGGGTGTGGGCTTCATGATCATCAAGACGATCGAATACGGCAGCAAGTTCGAGCACCATCTGTACCCCAGCACCGACAACTTCATGGCGATCTATTTCACCCTGACCGGGCTGCATGGCCTGCATGTCCTGGGTGGCATGATCGTGATGGCGTACTTTCTCGGGCCTGGATCCAAGATGTGGAAGAGCGAGCCGGACCGCTTCACCAACCGGATCGAAGTCGTTGGCCTCTATTGGCACTTCGTGGATCTGGTCTGGATCTTTCTGTTTCCGACCCTCTATCTGCTGTAAGAGAGGAGACGAGAGCATGGCTGGACACAGCGCTGAAGACATCAAAAAGGAGACCCGGGTCTATATCCTGGTATTCGTCGCCTTGGCGGCGCTGACTTTGGTGACCGTTGGAGTCAGCTATCTGGATCTGAGCGGGGGTGCCGCAGTCGGCCTGGCACTCCTCATCGCGAGCATCAAGGGTTCGTTGGTCGCCGCGTATTTCATGCACCTCCTGTCGGAGCGCAAACTGGTCTACGCGGTACTGCTGCTGACCGTCGTGTTCTTTGTCGCATTGTTGTTCCTGCCGCTAGGCGGCCATGCCGATCGGTTGCGTTGATCATGCTGGGACTCAAGAGCTTTCACGTGTTCTTCATCTGTGTGTCGATCGTGCTGTGTCTGCTGGTCGGGGCATGGGGTTTTCAGCAGTACACCCAGATGGGAAGCACGACCGGTTTGGCGATGGCGATCGTCTTCTTCCTGAGTGGCGCCGTTCTGGTGGTCTACGCGGTTCGGTTCTTCGGCAAGCTGAAAAGACTGGACAAGGGATCGTGACCGACGTGACGACACCGGCTGCAGTGAGCAGACCTCATCGGTGCCGGTCCTGGCTCGTCGGCGCCGCGGTTCTCGCTTTCATGGTGCTGCCTCGGGTGGCGGCGGCCTGTGCCGTCTGCTACGGCAGTGTGGATTCTGGGATGACCACGGGGATGAACAACGGCATCCTGGTGCTACTGGCGATCATCGCGACCGTCCAGATCGGCTTTGTGGCTCTGTTTCTGAGCATCCGACAGCGGGCGCGACAACTGCGCCGACAAAAGGACCGATTTCAGGTGATTCAGGGGGGAGCTGGCTAAATGCTGAAGTTCTTGAACCGGTGGCTACCGGTAAACGGATCCGCACATGGTCCGGAAATCGATCAACTGCTCGCTCTCATGCATTGGCTGATGGCCGTCCTCTTCGTGGGCTGGGCCCTCTATTTCGTCTATGTTCTGTTCCGCTTCCGAGCCGGCCGGAACCCTGAGGCGAGCTACACTGGAACCAAGAGCCATTTCTCCACCTATATCGAGGTGGGGGTGGTCGTGATCGAAGTGATCCTTCTGGTGGGCTTTGCCATTCCGGCGTGGGCTCGCTGGGTCACACCCCATATGGAAGACGCTGACGCCCTACAGGTGAGAGTGGTGGGTGAGCAGTTCGCGTGGAACGTTCAGTACCCGGGTGCCGACGGCATCTTCGGGCGTCGTGACATCGAGCTGGTGGACTCTTCGAACCCGTTGGGATTGGACCGCAGCGACCCGTTCGCCACTGGACGACATCACGACCATCAACCAGCTGCACATGCCGGTCGATCGACCCATCACCGTGTTGCTGTCCTCCAAGGATGTCATCCACAGTTTTTCGCTGCCGGCCATGCGGGTGAAGCAGGACTCGATTCCAGGTATGGAGATCCCGGTCCACTTCACACCGGTCCTCGAGACGCCGGAAGAGTCGCAATTCCCTGCCTGTGCGGCCAACCAGAACTGCTGGGAGATCGCCTGCGCCCAGCTCTGCGGGCTTGGACACTACCGTATGAGGGGCTTCTACCAGGTCCATTCGCAGGACAGCTTCGACACTTGGATGGCGGAGCAGATCGCAGACCTCAATCCCTCCGAGTAGGAAGGCGCCCTCCACTCCACCTGGCCTGGCCGGGTATGATCTCGTCATGCTCGACGCCACCATCCTGCCGCACGTCAACGCCAGTCTGAATGGACTGGGTGCCGTACTCCTCGTTGTCGGCTATCTGTGTATCCGTCGGAAGAAGATCGCGGCGCATAGGGCGTGCATGATTGCCGCCTTCTGCCTCTCCATCCTGTTCCTGGTGAGCTACCTGATCTATCACTATCAGGTTGGGTCCGTGAAATTCCAGGGCAGCGGAGCCGTGCGGACCTTCTACCTGACAGTCTTGGCGACCCATTCCCTGCTGGCTGCCATCGTACCGTTTCTCGCCGTGATCACGCTTTGGAGGGCCCTGCGTGAGCGATTCGAAAAACACGTCAAGATCGCCCGCTGGACCCTCCCCATCTGGCTCTACGTCAGCATCACCGGCGTGGTTGTCTACTGGATGCTCTACCACCTGTACCCGGCCTAGAGATCGAGCGTGGGCTGATCCGGCTCGGGTTCCGTCTCTGCGGGTTCGGACTTCGGTTCTGTAGCCGGCTGTGGCTCTTCTGTCGCCGCAGAGTTCTCGCTCGCAACCTCGTCGGAGCCGAAATCGGCGAACAGGTAACGGCCAAATCCCTGGAAGAATTGCAGGGACTCGCCGAGCTCGCGGCCTCGTCGTAGCTGGGCCAGCTTGGAGTCGAGGTCATCGATGAAATGAAGGGTCAGGGCCTCGGGGGTCATGGGCTGGACCGGTGCACCATATTCCAGACGACCCTGATGGGAAAGCACGAGATGCTCCAGATGGATCTGTAGGTCGGTGGGGAAGTCTTCGAGGGTTGCACAACAATCGCGCACGAGGTCACGACCGATGACCACATGTCCTACCAGGCGTCCCAACGTGGTGTAGTCGTTGACGGGCATGGCACCGATTTCCTGGAGCTTGCCCAGGTCGTGGAAGAGAACGCCGATCAGGACTAGATCCCGGTCGAGCTCCGAGTAGTGATCGCAGATTCGCAGGGCCAATTCCGCCATGGAGACCGTGTGTTCCAGTAGGCCGCCCCGATAGGCGTGATGAATGGTTTTCGCTGCTGGATGCTCGCGGAGCTCTTCTCCATACGATTCGAGGGCCTTCTCGGCCAGTTGGCGCAGGATCGGTCGATCGATCTCCTCGGCGTAGATCTGTCGCAGCCGCTTGTCCAGCTCATCGATGTCGTAAGCGGGTCGAGGGAATCATCAGCGCCTCCTCGAAGCCCTGCTCCCGGTCCGCCTCGGTGACTCGCCGGCATTCCCTGACGTTGAGTTGCAGCTGGTCGCGAAAACGATGCACCGTGCCCCGGTAGGCAACAAAGTCGTGGACATCGAACTTGGCCGCCAGGGCCGGACTGTCGGACCAGGCCTTGGAAGTGATCGAGCCACTGGCATCCGCAATCTCCATGTCCAGATAGTCGCGACCGTTCTTGTCCTGTCTCAGCGCCTTCTTGGTCACCAGCCCAAAACCCGTGATCGAATCACCCTCGGCAAAACCGCGAATCGGTTCGTTGGTCAATTTCCGTGACATTGGGAAGCCCCCGTGGAGAAAAGGTCGATGCCCCCGCGTGAGCCGTATGACAAGGGGGCAAGCGCTATTGTATGGTGCCAGGGCTCTTGCCTGGCAGTGGCCTTGCAGAGAATCATCGAAATGAGATCGAGAATCCTCTGGACCGGCGTCTGCATCCTTGCCGCAGTAGGCGTGCGCGCCGAGGTGGATACCCGTGCGGCCGTCCTCTGGCCAGAGCACCAGCGGGTCTTCATACAGGACGCTCCCAGCCTGCTTCTTGGGGACGAGGAGAAGAAAGCCTTCCTGGCAGCCAGCCCGGAGGAGAGGGACGGGTTGGTCGACGAGTTCTATGATCGGGATCCCCTCCCCGAGACCGAGGAGAACGAGTTGACCGTGGGCATCGAGCGTCGCGTGGCCCTGGTCCGGCACGAAGAGTTCCTGAGCTATGTGGATCACCGGGCCCAGCTGCTCTTCCTCAATGGTCCGCCGGCCCACCGTGAGATTGTGGACTGTGCATCGATCTTCAACCCGCTGGAGATCTGGCACTACGGCCCTGAGGGGGCGAGATTCCCCTTGGTGCTGTACCAGCCGACCCCGGAAGCCTCCTATCGTCTGTGGTATCCGACCGATTCCAAGCGGGTGCTCTACAACTCGGAGATGGAGTACTTCATCGAGCAAGTCGAAGAGTTGGGGATGATAAAGAGAGGTCTCCGCTGGCTCAAGAAGGTCTGTGGAGACTTCAAGCTCGTCGACGAGGCGACCGGTATCGAGGGTCTGCGGGGGTTTCGCGAGAATCGGCCTACCGACAAGCAGATACGCGTCTTCCTCGCGCCACCGGTAAGCCTGGCTACCTGGGCGCGAGAGGCCGCAGCCATGCCACTACCGGCAGATCTCAGACAGATCGAGTTGGATGAGTTGGAGATCCTCTTCCCGGATCGAATCAACCAGCGGATGATCGCTCGGTTCTTCATCTCCATACCTTCGGTGGCGGGTCTGGAGGTCGCCACTTCCGAGGATGAGCCGGGTCTTGCACTCGCCGTGGATGGCGTGGTCGTCCAGGAAGGAGAGATCTTCGAGCGCTTTCGGGTGCGATTCAAGCTGGAGCCGCCGGCGGAGGATCTTCCCGTGGCCTTGGTCCTTGAGCAGCCACTGCGCCCCGAACGTGAGTTCGTCGTTCATCTGGCTGTGGTCGACGAGGTCAGCGGGGCGATGGCCTTCGTCAGCCGCGGATTCGCGGTACCGCCGAGCCCCAGCCCATCGAAGAGCCACCGGTGCCCGAGGGCGCCATCGTGGCCATGGGGGAAACGCTGTCGCGCCAGGCGATCGCGGGTCGTGACAGCCTGCTGCTGATACCTCCGCCCGGCGAAGTGGTGCTGGGTCTGTGGCGAGCCGAAGTCCTGGTCACGGGCACCAGGATCGTCAAAGTGAAATTCGTGGTGGATGACGTGGTGCAGATGACCCGGAACAGCCGACCCTTCACCGCCGAGCTCAGGCTGGGTCAGTACCCTGTGGAGCAGTTCATTCGCGCCGAGGGCTACGACGAGACCGGGGAGCTCGTCGCCTCCGACGAGGTCATCATCAACCAGCCTCGCGGGGCCTTTCGCGTGCGGATTCTGGAGCCTGCCAGCGGTGCGGCGGTATCGGGTCGCATTCTGTCCACCGCTGAAGTGACCGTGCCGGAAGAGCGTCGCGTCGAGTCGGTGGAGTTCAAGGTCAACGACGCTGCCGTGGCCACCCTGGAGCGGCCGCCCTGGCAAGCCGAGATCGATGTGCCCGCGGGTGGCAGCATGGCCTACCTGTCGGTGACGGCGATTCTGGATGACGGTAGCCGGTCAGAGGAGGTGCGATTCCTCAACTCTCCGCAGTACCTGGAAGAGGTCAACGTCAAGCTGGTGGAGCTCTTCACCACGGTGACCGACAAGTCGGGTCGTCTGGTCAAAGGGCTCACGCAAGAGGAGTTCAAGGTCACCGAAGACAAGAGACCGCAGACCATTTCGAAATTCGAGCTGGTGGAAAACCTGCCCTTGACTCTGGGCATCGTGGTGGACACGTCGTCCTCGATGGCTGATTCCCTTTCAGAGGCCAAGCAGGCGGCTCTCGGGTTTCTCCACAATATGATCACGCTCCGAGACAAGGTCTTTGCCATCTCCTTCTCCAACCAGCCCGAGCTACTGATTCCGGCTACCGACGATGTGGAAGCGGTGGAGGATGCCCTCGAAAAACTGGTGTCGACCGGGTGGACGACGCTGCACGACGCCGTGGTGACCAGTCTCTACTACTTCCGCGGTGTGCGGGGAAGGCGAGCCATGGTGCTGCTGTCCGACGGCGACGATACGGCCAGTGCGATGGCGTTTCGCGATGCGCTCGAGTATGCCCGACGCAGTGGGGTGACCATCTATACCATCGGTCTCAACGTCGGCAAGCTGCAGACCGGCGTACGCGGCAAGCTCAACGATCTTGCCAAGGAGACTGGAGGTCGAAGTTTCTTCATCTCGCGCGCCGCGGAGTTGGCCACGGTCTACCGCGAGATCGAGGAAGAGTTGCGCAGCCAATACCTCGTCGCCTACAGCTCGGACCGACCGGAGCAGGACGGCCAGTTCCGCCAGGTGGAGGTCGAAGTGAGGGGTGGCAAGTTGAAAACCAGAACCATCAGCGGCTACTACCCATGATCTTCGGGAGAAGTCTGAGTTCGGGCATTCTGGCATGGCTGGCCGTGGCTGCTGCTGTCGACGTCCTCGATGCCGCGGAGACCCGACACTGACACCCATGTGCTGATCTCGGACCGGGTCAATGGCGTTCATCGCGATTTCGAGACTGATCTGGCGCCTATCGAGATCGGCCCGGTGACGGTGGTTCTGACCAGTCCGACTCACTTTCTCGAAGTCTTCGAGCACGAGCTTAGTCTGGCCCCCGGAGAGGGTGGAGCCGAGATGGCAACCCTCAGGGCGCGCTACCAGGGGCAGGCCCACCTGGTGGCGGATCTCGAGGTCGCGGGTATGTCCAGCGAGATCGACGACAATATCGAGCTGCCGCTGCAAGAGACGGAAGTTACGGGTCTGGTCGAGATTGTCAGGGTGGAAGACGGATATCGAGTCACGGCCCTCGAGGCGCCGAGTCATGTGGAGATCCAGGTGGAGAGCGATCTGGCCAGGCGGTTGGGGCTCCTGTGCCGGGGCTTTGCGGTGCTCGCCATGGGGAACGTCGATTGCGAGGCGGTCGATCAAGCGATGTCGGTGGTCAAGGTGCCCCTGCCGGAACCGGGCGAAGAGTTCTTTGTCGCCAACGAGGACCTCACCGAGCAGGAACGAGGGCAGATCGACAAGGTTCTGCGAGCGCGGCAGGACTAGGCGTCGAGGTCCGTGGTGAGACCGGCGCGTGACCCTTCTTCCAGGATCTGCCGATACTCGGAGATCTGAAACAGGAACTGGTGCCGCAGCTCGGGGTCGAGGTGGGAGGCCTTGCGGAAGAGCTCGCGGTAGGCCCTCTTGAGATGGGGCTGGGGATCGGCGGTGTCATCGCCCTGCTGGCTCTGCCATTGCCAACTCTGAAAGAGCTGAAAATGGAGCTGCTCTTCCAGGTCGGGTCGGGCCAGCAGCCCCACCGCCTCCTCCAGATCGGCGGTCAGCCGGCTCACCTCCGCTTTGTCCTCATCGATGAGCGCCAGCCGCAAGAGGTGGGCGATATCGAACGCCACAGACCGTTGATTGCCCTTCTCCCGGTGCATGTCCAAGGGCCGTTTCCAGGTGTCGCCGGGCACTCTTGCTCTGGCGGAGTCGAATCTGGATCTTCCCGAGGAGCTGCTCCGCATCGGCGAGAAGGGCCTTTCTGGAAAGTAGATTGAGATGAAAGAGAGCCTTGGTGGCCTCTTCCTGAGCCTTTTCGAGCTGACCCAGAAACAGATTGTTCTCCGCCACCGCCATGCGGGCGATGGCCTCGCCGGCGATGTCATCCTTGCCTTCGCGCAGATTCAACGCCTCCCGCAGTGAGCGCGCGGCGGCGGTGTAGTCGCCCAGGTGATTCAGGGTTCGGCCGAGACCGAGCAAAGGATAGGCTCGATCGATGTCGCCGCCATGCCGTTCCAAGAGGTCCAGAGCTTCGCGGTAGCAACGCAGGGCTTGGGGGTAATTTCCGAGGGCCAGATAGACGGCTCCTGTGGCGGTCAGGGAGCTCCCGGCAACCCGATTGAGCTTTTGCCGCTGGCGCCGCTCGAGAGCCTCCTTGTGGAGCTCCAAAGCTTCGTCGTAGTTCTCTTCGTGCAGGGCGATATTCCCCAGATAGTAGCGACAGGAGGCGGCCAATGCCTCGACGCCGCTCTGGTCGAGGCGTTCGGCCAGTTTCTTGAAGAGCTGTCTGGGCGTCGGTGTAGCGTTCCTGATCCAGATAGAGCCGTCCGAGTTGGATCAATAGAAGAGCCTGACGTCTGTCATCGGCACCCTTGGCCGCCTCCAGAGCCATCTGGATCGTCGCTTCAGCCTCTTTGTAGCGCCCGGCGTCCTGGTCCATCTCGGCTTTCAGGCCGGCCAGGGCCAGCAGCCGCCGCGGTTGATCCGCGGCCAACTCGACCCCGCGTTCCAGGTCCGAGGTGTACTCATTGAGCTGCCCCAGCTTGCGGGCCAGCGGCAGCAGCTTCCACAACAGCTGCAGCTCGGTCTCACTATCGCCCTCGCGCTCGCGGTGACGAAAGAGCTCCTGAGTCAGAATCTCCAACAGGGCGGCCCGTGGGATCCGGGCCGCATAGGGATCGTTCAGGGCTTCGAGGAGGGGTTCCGTCCCCGCCGGAGTGCCGCGCAAGAGACGATAGGCCTCCCACAGGGCCTTGCCGCCGCTGCTGGCATCCGCCAGGGTCTTGCCGATGGCTGAGCGCAAGTCCTGAACCGAGTCGGGCTCGAGACCAAAGGCGAAAACTGCGCCGAATACGGGACAAGTGAAGTTGACTCCCGGACCCCAGGGAGTGTCGGACTCGACGAGCAACCGAGTGGATTTGGCATGCCTATCCCAGTTCTTGGGTGCCGGATGTCCAATCTTCGTGGCGGTATCGCTGAGGATCTCCGCGGGCACCCCTGACTCCACCAGGGACAATAGGTGGACAGGGGTCTCCACGCCGACTCGGTAGGCCTCGGCCTGGAGATGTGCCAGTAGCCGTGGAGAGGGGCTGAAATCGGTTGTTTCCTGCCCGGCAAAGAAGAAGCCGCCATAGACCCGCCGCAGGGTCTGTTCACGGATCAAGGCGATCATCGCCTCTTCCAATGCGAAAGGGCACCCGTGAGTGGCTACGTGGAGGCGGTCCTGCATGGATGTCGGCAGGGACAGACCGGCGAAGAGCTGCGGGCTGAACTGATTCATCTCCTGATCGGTAAAAGGCTCGACCCCGAGGGTCGGCAGTGATTCCAGGGCGTCCGGCAATGAGATTCCCGTGCGACCGATCAGGAGAAGCCTGAACGCGCGCCCCACTTCCTGCAGAGAGGCCATCTGGGAGAGGATCTGCAGATCTCCTGGACTACACTGCTCGAGATCGTCGACAACCAGGTAGAAGGTCCCGTCGATGCCGGCAGCCAACCCCGCGAGAAGACCCGACAGCTCTTCGATTCCGCCGTCTCGGCCGACGGCAGGTGGCCAGGAAACGAAGCCCGAGCCGGTATGCCGGGGAAGCAGAGGACTATGGGGATCGTGAGCTGTGGTGGCCGAGATCTGTTCGACGATTTGCTGGGCAAACGAACCCGTGCGTCGGTGCTTGGGCTCACCCCGCAGCCAGAGGCGAGGGATCTTGGCGTTGAGGAGAAGTTGGTGGGCGAAGTAGGTCTTGCCACAGCCCAGGGGGCCCTCGAGACGCCAGGCGGGCGAGGACAGCAGCTCGCGGCCGGTCTGGGTCAGATCGGATCGTGGGATGGTTCGAATTCGGCGGTTGAGAATCTCCGAGTTGCGCCAGGGAGTGATCTCCGGTCGACGACTACCCGTCCGGAAGAGCGGCGGTTGCGGATCGCTGCGATCCCTGTCGATGACGACTTCCTCGGATTGGCGCGGCAACTCGAGCATGCGTAGCACCCAGCCGGTCACATGGACGATTCCAGGCTCGAGAGCGGAGAACACGCTGGGGGCCTTTTCCACTAGCGGATCACTGCTTGCGTGAGGGGCTCCTTCTCCCAGGTCGGAGCTCGCCTGGCAGAACCAAGAGGCGAATGCGCTCGTCGGCTGTGGCGGCCAGATCGACGAGCCTCTGGGCCAGATGCAGGGCGGTGTCGAAGATCGCGGCGTCACCGCTTTCGGCGGTGATGGCGAGAGTCCCAGGGGCCACGAGATGAAAACCCGGTTGACCTCGACTCAAGCGGTACACTTCCGCCCCGGCCAAACCCGGATTGTCCTCGGAGTCGTCGATCCAGAAACGCAAGAGCGCTGCTGGCAGCCGCAAGGATAGGGGTTTTGGGGCGGATTGGGTCATCGAATGTAGGCCTTTGTCCGAGTCTATCCGGGCCGCCTTTGGTATAGTCGGGGTTCGTTCCCCACGGGAACCTCGACTCTACCTAAATCTAGCGGCCAAAGAACACCGATTCCTTTCCGTGGCGACCGAAACCTTGGCGCCACGGCTTGTGGCAGGAGGATATCCCCCATGACGACCAGAGGACTGATCAACCGCCTCTTCTATTTTACGATCGAAGACGAGACCATGCTGGCGGAGGCTTTCACAGAGTTCGACGATGCCGTGTTCGCCATTACCTACAAGGTCGTGGGCACGGACGATGTGTTCGTGACCACAGGTGAGACCCTGGAGGCCATGGAACGGTACGACGTTTCCTACAACCTTCTGGCTGAAGAGGATGCCAGTCGGGTGGCCATCTACTACACGCCGCTGTCGCGAGAGGAGCTCTCGGACTACGAAGATGCTCTGAAAGCGCTGGCCCTGGCCTACCGTGCGATCGGGATGGCGTGCGTGGGCGTCAACGGTGAGACGGATCTGGGATTCGAGCTGACCAAGAGCACCAAGAGCTACACGTACTTCACGGCTCCCGCGGGCCATACCTTCGTTTGGCGCCTTTTCCACGACCGAACCGAGGCCGAGGAGTTTCTCAACAAGCTGACCCTGGGTGAGAAAGAGGCGTTGGCCTGGGCGAAGGCCATCCCCCTGGCTTCCTCAGAGGAGCTGGTCGGGTACCACTAGAGTTGTCGCCACCGTTCCAGGAGGAGACCTACAGCGTCTCAACGCTGTGCGAGGAGGTCCGAGATCTCCTGCAGCAGGCCTACACGGAAGTCTGGGTCGTAGGCGAGGTCAACCGTGTCCGAGACCATCGCAGTGGACATTTCTATTTCGAGTTGATCGAGAAGGGCGCCGACGACCAGATTACCGCCAAGCTGGAAGCGGTTGCCTGGCGCCACGACTACCGGCGGATCCGGCAGGTCCTGGACGACAGTGATCAGAAGATCACCGAGGGTCAGGAGATTCGATGCCGGGGCCGGCTGGACTTTTATCCGCCGTTTGGTCGTCTGCAGTTCGTGGTTCGAGAGGTCGACCCGGTTTTTTCTCTCGGCCTGATGGCGCGCCGTCGTCAAGAGACGCTGGCCGCATTGGCCAAGGCAGGTCTCCTGGACCGCAACCGCAGCCTGAGGCTGGCGGAGCTTCCTCTCAGGGTGGGCCTGGTCACTTCGCACGAGAGCGCCGCGTATCACGATTTTCTCAGCTCTCTGCGAGAGAGCGGATATGGCTTCGAGGTGTTGTTCGTCCACGCCGCCGTACAGGGCCGGGACGCAGAAAAGGAGATCGTGTCCGCCTTGAGCTGGTTGCACCAGGGACGGATCGATTGTCTGGTTATGATTCGGGGAGGGGGCTCGCGCTCCGATCTTGCGGTGTTCGATAGCCGGCGGGTGGCCGAAGCCATCGCCGAGTTTCCCGCACCGGTGCTCACGGGTCTGGGTCACGAGATCGATCAGGCGATCGCCGATTTGACGGCGCATTCGGCGTTCAAGACCCCGACCAAGGTGGCGGAGTTTCTCGTGGAAAGGGTCGCGGACGCGGAGAGATCGGTCGAGGCTCTGGGGCGGTCTCTGAGCCATGTCAGTATGGAAACCCTGCGCCGAGGTCGCGAGATGCTGGGTCGCTCGGAGAGGGGATTGCTGATGGCCCGTCACCGCGTGGCGTCGAGTCGGTCCGACCTCGCCCATCTGGCGCAGCGATTCCCTCGGGCTGCCCATTTCTTTCTCGATTCACACCGCCGGCGGGTAGGCGCGGTGCCCGCAGCGCTTGTCGGCGGCATCCTACCGGCCCATCGAGCGCCGGCGGCAGCAGCCCGTGCGCCTGGTCGAGCGCATTACCGCCAAGTCCCAGCTACGGCTGCGCGAGTTAGCGGTCAAACTGACCGGCTGGGAGCGATTGTGTGTACAGTTGGCACCTGAGCGCACCCTCGAGCGGGGTTTTTCGATCACTCGAGACTCTCAGGGTCGGGCTATGACTGCCCCGGACGAGGTGGCGCCAGGAGAGCGGATTATCAGTCAGCTGGCGGGTGGTCGACTCGCCAGCCGCGTGGAGGAATCATGACGGCCAAGAAGAAGGAACCTACCGAAGAGATCCGTTTTGGCGAGGCCATCGAAGAGTTGGAGAGTATTCTCCATCGGGTCGAGGCGGAAGAGATCGACATCGACGATCTGGCTGAGGAACTCAAGAAGGCTGCGGAGCTGCTGGATGTCTGCCGCAGCAAGATCCGGAAAGCGGAGTTGGAGGTCACCCAGATCGTGCAGGCCCTCGATGAAGACGAGGCAGAGGAGTAGCCCTTGTTCAAGCGCCAGACCAGTGGCTCTGTAGTGTGCCCGTCATGTGGCCGACTCGTTGGAGTCCAAGAGGAGGCCTGTCCCCATTGTGGTCGCCCGCAGCCTGGGCTCTGGGGATTCAGCCGCACCTTCCAGAATCTCAGTCAGGTCATCGGCTTCAACCAGCTCATCATCGGCGGTTGCGTCGTGCTCTACCTTCTGACCCTGGTCACCGACCCGTCGGGGATTCAGATGGGCGGTATGTTGTCGATGCTGCAACCGAGCGGTGAGAGCATGTTCTTGTTCGGTGCCAGCGGCGCCGTACCCGTTTTCGGCTATGGCAGATGGTGGACCGTGCTCTCGGCTTCATGGCTACATGGCGGCCTGCTTCATATTTTGTTCAATATGCTCTGGGTTCGACAGTTGGCACCCGCGACGTCGCAACTGTACGGACCGGGCCGCATGATGCTCATCTATCTCGGTGCGGGCGCGACGGGCTTCCTTCTCAGTAGCGTGGCGGGAGCCTACCTGGGGTTTCTCCCGCCTTTCTTGCGGGGCGCCCATCTGACCATTGGAGCTTCCGCGTCCATCTTCGGTCTTCTGGGAGCTCTGGTGCACTATGGACGACGGGCAGGCGGATCCGCAGTCGGTCAACAGGCGTGGACCTGGGCCCTTGTTCTGGGTTTCTTCGGTTTCGTGATGCCCGGTGTGGACAACTTCGCTCATCTGGGGGGTTTCCTGGGTGGCTATGGTCTGGCCCTGTGGCTGGATCCCCTGAAGCCCGAAAAGGTCGATCATCTCGTGGCAGCCCTGGTAGGGCTAGCGCTCTCCCTCGCGGCTGTGATTCTGTCGGTCATGAGGGGTTTGCCGCTGCAGGGCTGAGATGTCGATGACCCGATCGCGCGGTGTGAGGATGACAGGTCTGAGGATTCCCCGTCGTCTGCTGGACGATCTGGATGGCCACGCACTGAGCTCGTATCCCGAGGAGTGTTGCGGTGCGTTTCTCGGCCGGCCCGAGTCCGGGCAAGCGGGCAGGGTCAGGAAGGTCAGCGCTTTCTGGCCCGCGCGGAATGTGTATTCGGGATCCAGAGCGAAGGGATATACCATCGCTCCGGAGGAGCTACTCCGGGTATACGAGTTGGCCCGGCAGCAGGGCCAGGAAGTTCTGGGGTACTACCACTCACACCCCGATGGCGTCGCGGTACCGAGTGCCAGGGATCACGCGGAGGCCGCCTCGGGCGTCAGCTATCTGATCGTGGCGGTCAGCGATCGAGAGGTCCTGGAGCGCCGATCCTGGCGGCTGCGAGACGATTCTTCTGGCTTTGACGAGGAGCGGCTCAGTTGAGGAACAGGTGATGAACCCGACATTGAATCAAGACGAGATCCGTCGATACAGCCGCCATCTGGTGATGCCCGAGGTGGGCCGAGAGGGACAAGAGCGGCTCAAGACCGCTCGGGTCCTGGTTGTGGGGGTGGGTGGACTCGGGTCCCCGGTGGCGATGTATCTGGCCGCCGCCGGCATCGGCAAGTTGGGGCTGGTGGAGTTCGACCGGGTGGAGGAATCGAATCTCCAGCGGCAGGTCCTTTTCGGCCAGTCCGACATCGGGCGACCCAAGATCGAGGTGGCGCAGGAGCGGCTGCGGGAGATCAATCCGCTCATCGAGGTCACGGCTCATCCTGCGAGGATCGACTCCTCCAACGCCATGACCCTGCTGAACGACTACGACGTGGTCGTGGATGGCAGTGACAACTTTCCCACCCGCTATCTGGTCAACGACGCTTGTGTGCTGGCGGGCAAGCCCAATGTCTACGGATCCATTTTCAGGTTCGAGGGCCAGATCTCGGTTTTCTGGGGGGCGCAGGGCCCGTGCTACCGATGTCTGTTTCCGGAGCCTCCGCCACCGGGGCTGGTTCCTTCCTGCGCTGAGGGTGGCGTTCTGGGTGTGCTGCCGGGAATCATCGGCAGCCTGCAGGCGAATGAGGCGATCAAGCTGGTACTGGGGATCGGCGAATCCCTCGTCGGCCGACTGGTGATCTTCGATGCGCTGTCTCTGCGGTTTCGCGAGATGCGCCTGAAGAAGAGCGCCGAATGTCCTGTCTGCTCGGCCCAGCCGACAGTCACGGAGCTTGCATCGACTACGAGGCGTTTTGCGGTCTGGATCAGACGGAGCCGGAGACGGATGAGATCAACATCACCGTCTCTCGACTCCAACGTCTCCAGGAGCAGGGCCGGCGTCCCTTGCTCCTCGATGTGCGCACGCCGAGAGAGTGGCAGATCTGTCGTCTGGACGGGGCGCAGTTGCTGCCGCTGCATGAGCTCACCAGTCGTTGGCAGGAGCTCGATGGGGAACAGGAGATCATCGTCTATTGTCACCATGGTCATCGATCGGCACGGGCCGTGGATTTTCTTCGCCGCGCCGGGATGAAGAACGTCAGGAATCTGACCGGGGGAATCGATGCCTGGAGCAAGGAGATCGACCCCAGTGTGCCGCTGTATTGAGGGACCACAAGAGGGCAGTAGAACCTCGAGGGAGGAGTAGACGGCTGGGTCGTCGACGAAGCTCTGTTTCGTGGGTCGTGGCTGTCGTCCTGCTGGCGGCGGGCTTCGCCTGGCTGACGCGCCACCCGGATGCCGAGATTCTCGAAAGGGCCCAGGAATGGCCTCTGATCGGACATCTGGCACGGGAGTTCCGGCTGGCCTATATGCCACCCAAGCAGGCACCCGTCGAGGATTCCTCTCCAGGTGACTCCGGGGCAGAAGTGGTGTTTATCTATGTTCCCCCTGAAGAATCGCTGGCGACGTCCTTTGTCTGGGTGCAGCCGGGAACCGAGCTCCATGAGAAGCCTGATCTGCAGAGTCCGGTCTCTGGATACGGTAGCCTCGATCCGCAATCTACCCATCTTGGAGCAGCGCGGCGATTGGTATCGGGTGAGCTCTCCAATCTCGAAATACGATCGCTTGCAGGGGTGGGTATGGCTCGCGGACTACGAGGAGCCCACCCCGGAAGTTCTGCGCGCACCCGACCCGGTCTTGCCGCTGCCCGCCAGGTCAGCAGATCCCGAGAAAGTCGAGGTGGCTCGACGGTTGATGGGTGAGAGTGCGGAGCTCAGCTGCGTGCTGTACCCCCTGGTCACCGATGCGACCGACTCGGACCTTCTGCAGCTCTGTCCTCGCGTCACCCGAAAGGTGGAGGAGCTCTACCGTCGGCGTTACGGTTTGGAGCCTGTCAGCCCGCCCGCCGAGACGATTCTCTTGTTTCGTCGGGAGGAGTCCTACCACGAGTTCCGAATCTTGCAGGAGGTGGGTTTCGAATCCGCCGCGCACGCGAGCCCAGCCTTTGGTTATGTGGCGCTATATCAAGGTGACCGGGCGGCCGAAGAGATCCTCGCCACCCTGGTCCACGAGCTGACGCACCTACTCAACCGAAGGGCCTTGGGACCGGCATTGCCGCCTTGGTTGGGCGAGGGGATCGCGGCTGACCTGGGAGAGTTGATGATCACAGAAGAGGGTTCGATCCATCCCGCGCCGATGTACCTACAGGGCATGCTGAAGAACGATGAGCTACCGACGCTGGCCATGCTCATCGACATGGATCAAGAGCAGTTTCATGAGCGGCCGCGCACAAGCATGCACTATGTCCTGAGCTCGCTCTGGATCCGCTATCTACTGAGTGATTTCAAGAATGGATTGCAGACAGGGTTTCGGTCTTTTCTGCGTGGGACCGCTCAGGGCCGGCCCATTACCAGCGACCGGCTGCTGGAGGATCTGGGCACCGATTGGCAGTCCCTGGAGTCCGGTTTCCGCACCTGGCTGCGCCTGCAATACTTGACCCCGACGAGCCTGGCTGGCGCGGACTCAGAGTAGCGGTTCTTCCTCGCGCCACTCCGCTGGACCGTCGACGTAGTGCTCCAGCTTCCAGATCGGCACCTCTCGCTTGAGACGCTCGAGGGCTTCGCGGCTGGCGTCGTAGGCGGCGGTGCGATGCGGTGAGGCGACCGCGATGGCGACACTGGCTTCGCCCGCTGGGATCTCGCCCAATCGATGCACAATGCGGATGCGAAGATCCCGAAAGGACTCCTCGAGATCGGTGGCTATCGACTCGAGCTTGTGAGAGGCCATAGAGCGGTAGGCGTCGTAGGTGATGCCCTCGACCTGGCGGTCGCGATTTCGATTTCGGACGGTCCCGACAAACAAGACGACGGCTCCGCACGACGAATCGCCCGCGGTCGCTGCCAGTCCATGCACGTCGATGATCTCATCGACCAGGCTCGTCCGAGCCTGCGGGGCGCCACCTGATACCGGTGGTAGCAGGGCCACCTCGGAGTTCTCTTGTAACTCCACCTGAGGCTGAGCCAGGTCGCCGTCGACAGCCACGGCTAGCCGCGACCAGAGGGGCGCCAGAGCGGGATAGTCCCTCAGCAGAAGACGGGCCAGGTCGGCGACGGTGAAGCCGCTTGGAACCTCGAGCTCGAGCTCCCCTTGTCCCAGGGCGTCTCTGGCAGTGGCAAAAGCCAGTAGCCTGATTTTCATGGGCCGGATGCTAGCACCTCGGGGCTGTGGGCTCGGCGACGATGAGAGCTCTGGCCGGCCGTATAATGAAGGGCTAGGAGTGGAGGATCCAAATCGTGGCGGTGATCGAAAGCAAGCTCGAACATTCTCGAGGGTTCCAGAATCGTCTTGAGCATTGGAAGGGGACCATCGAGCGATTGCAGGCGGAGGAGGCCGAGATCCGTCTCGGCGGCGGGGTGAAGGCGCTGGAGAGACAGAGGTCCCGGGGCAAGATGACGGCCAGAGAACGGGTGGAGCTTCTTTGCGACAGCGGCGAGCCCTTTCTGGAGCTGGGAATCTGGGCCGCCCATGGGATGTACGAAGAGTACGGAGGCGCACCCGCCGCGGGTGTGGTGACGGGGATCGGTCGGGTTCAAGGCCGCGAGGTGGTGGTGGTGTCCAACGACGCCACAGTGAAGGCCGGGGCCTGGTTTCCGATGACGTGCAAGAAAGTGCTGCGGGCGCAGGAAATCGCTCTGGAGAATCGCCTGCCCATTGTCTACCTGGTGGACTCTGCCGGGGTCTTCCTGCCTCTGCAGGATGAGATCTTCCCAGACAAAGAGCACTTTGGACGGGCGTTCTTCAACAACGCGCGGCTGTCGGCGGCGGGGGTCTTTCAGATGGCCGCGATCATGGGTTCATGCGTCGCCGGAGGGGCTTATCTGCCGATCATGAGCGACGAGTCCCACATCGTCGAAGGCGTGGGTTCCATTTTCTTGGCCGGGCCGCATCTGGTCAAAGCCGCCATTGGTGAGGAGATCGGTCAGGAAGAGCTCGGTGGCGCCATGGTGCAATGCGATATCTCGGGAGTCGTGGATCATCGTCATCCCGATGATGCGAGTTGTCTCGAGAAGATCCGGTCCCAGTTCTCCCAGCTCGCCGAGGCGCCCCTGGCGCCCTTCTCGCGACGCGAAGAGCGCGAACCGCTGTACCCGCCCGAGGACCTGTACGGGATCGTTCCCGACGATCACTCGCGACCTTATGATTCCCATGAGCTCATCGCCCGTCTGGTCGACGGCAGCGATTTCGACGAGTACAAGGCCACCTATGGCCAGACTCTCATTTGTGGCACGGCCTGGATCAAGGGCTGGGCGGTGGGCATCCTCGCCAATCAGCGCTCCATCGTGGCGCGCAAGACCGGCATCCAGACCAGCGATCGGGAGCTGCAGATCGGTGGTGTCGTCTATGCCGACTCGGCCGACAAGGGGGCCCGGTTCGTCGAGCTGTGCAACCAGAAGCGGATTCCCCTTCTGTTCTTGCAGGATGTCACGGGATTCATGGTGGGCAGCCGGGCGGAGCAGGGTGGCATTATCAAGAGCGGCGCCAAGATGGTCAATGCCGTCGCCAACTCGGTGGTCCCCAAGATCACGCTGTTCGTGGGTAACTCCTTTGGTGCCGGCAATTACGCCATGTGCGGCAAAGCCTATGGGGCGCGGTTTCTCTATGCCTGGCCTTCGGCGGCCATTGCCGTCATGGGTGGCGAACAGGCCTCGAAGACGCTGCTGGCGATCCAGCTCAAGGGCCGCAAGGAAATCTGGGAGGAAGAGAAGACCGAGCTCCTGACAAAGATCCAGGATCGCTACAAGGCGGCCATGGATCCCCGCTATGCAGCGGCTCGCCTCTGGGTGGATGGCATCATCGATCCGGTCGACACCCGAGAGGTGATCGCTCGCTCTATCGCTTGTGCGGCTCACCAGGCCGAGATCCCCGAGTTCAAGACCGGTGTGCTGCAGACCTAGCGTGCGGAGGCGCCTATGAGCAAGATCGAGGACTTCGCGAATGAAGCATTGTCGTTGCGGCGTGACGGGGATCTTCTGTGGATCACCCTGAACGATCCCGATCGGGCCAACGCCCTGTCTCCAGGGATGATCAGGGGGCTGACCGAGATCTACTCCACCGACATGCGTGGGGAAGGGATCCGCGCCGTTCTCTTGCAGGCCGTGGGCGGCAACTTCTCGGCCGGCGCGGATCTGGAACATCTGCGTTCTCTGCTGGACGCCGGGCCGGAGGAAAATCGACAGGACTCTGAAGGGTTACGTGCCCTGTTCGAGTCGGTCTTGCGTCAGGAGGCCTTGAGCATCGCCCTCGTTCAGGGTGCTTGTGTGGCGGGGGGATGCGGACTGGCCACTGCGCACGATTTTGTGATGGCGGCAGAGCAGGCGCGCTTCATGTACAGCGAGGTCCGCATCGGATTCGTCGCCGCGCTGGTGGCGACCTACCTGCCTTTGCGGCTGCGCGGTGCCGATATCCGCGAGTTGCTTCTGAATCCGGACTTCGTGGGCGCTGAAAGGGCTCTGAAGATGGGTCTGATCAACCGCATCGTGCCGATGGACGAGCTTTCTGCGGCCGGACGCAGTCTGGCCCTGGAAGTGCTGGAGCGCGCCAGTTCCGAATCCATCGCCCGCACCAAGCGACTGCTTCTCGACATCCTCGGCCGCCCGTTGAACGAAGCGCTCGAGATCGCTGTCGAGGCCAACGCGGCGGCTCGCTCCAGTGCCGATTGCAGGCATGGCATGTCCACCTTTCTGGAGACCAAGGCGTCTCCCAACTGGCGAGCGAGATGACCACCGTTCGGCTGCTCCTTTTCGATGTCGACGGTACCCTGGTCCTGGGTAACCGGAGCAATCGACGATGGTTTGGCGAGGCTCTCATCGAAGTCTTCGGAGCCGCTGGCGACATCGACGCCTACAGTTTCTCCGGCAAGATCGATCCGCAGATCGTCACCGAGCTACTGACCGGGGCCGGTGTCGCTCGGCCGGCATTGAGGCCGGGATTCCCAAGGTCAAGGAGGCGTACCTGTCCCGTCTGCAGAGGAACCTCGAGCCCCGACACCTGCGACTGCTACCCAGTGTCCCCGAGTTGCTGGAGCGGCTCGAGACTCGGCAGGAGGTGACGATGGGACTCCTGACGGGTAACTGGGAAGAGGGAGCCCGCACCAAGCTCGCTTGTTTCGATCTCAATCGCTTCTTCGCCTTCGGTGCCTTCAGCGATGGCCAACGAGTTCGCGGAGACCTGCCACCCATGGCCCTGTCCCGCGCCGCCAAGTTCACGGGACAGCGATTCGCCCCCGCGGAGACGCTGATCATCGGCGACAGCGTTCTGGACATCGACTGCGCTCGACAGCACGGCATGAAATCCCTCGCTGTCGCCACCGGCTACACCTCCATCGCCGACCTCGAAGCCGCCGGTCCCGACTGGGTTATCTCAGACCTGGGCGATGTCCACACTGGATCCTGTCTTCAGGAGATGACGCGCTGACTCGCCTCGGCCGGCACAGAGGCCGGCCGCTTCAAGCGCGGTTGGCGACATGTAGCCTCGGTGCCCCTGCGCCCGAGGTCTGCCGGCCGCTTCAAGCGCGGTTGGCGACATGTAGCCTCGGTGCCCCTGTGCCCGAGGTCTGCCGGCCGCTTCAAGCTAGCGACCGGTGTCGAAAGGGGACAACATCGGCAATCGAGAGTTCTTCAGGACTCCATCAAGTGCTGGCGAAACCAGCTTTGGGTAGCGTTGAAGGCTTCGATGAGTTGGGGAGTCGGCCCGGCAAAAGGATGGGTGGCGCCGAAGGTGTGGCTTGCCGCGGGAATCTCGAGTAGGACACCCTTGCCAGCTGCGTGTTCCGCGAGGGTCCTGGCTTCGGCCACGGGGACCGTCTCGTCCGCTTCGCCATGGATCAGCAGCCACGGTGCCAGGCGACGGCCGGCAGCGGCCAGGATGTCGAGCTCGTCGCGGTGCTTCTCGAGATCGTCTAGGACGATGCGATCGAGAAGCAGCGCCTGGCCTGTGCGAGCGTTGATCATCGGGGTGGTGCCCTTTTGTCGCCAGGCCAGCTTCGCCGCGTCGTCGAGACGGTCGAAGGTGCTCACCGCCGACCAGGTCACCAGAGCGCCGAGCTTGTCGATCCAGTCGGCGTCTGCGGCGGCCAGGATGGCAGCCCCGCCGCCACGACTGTGCCCCAAGAGCCCCACCCGGTCGAGGTCCACGAGTCCTTCGGCAACCGAGTCACCCAAGGCCGAAAGAAGAGCCAGTAGATCTTCCAGATCCTGGCTGAAGGTAGCGGTCTGGAAGGCCTCGTGGTTCGTCACCAGCTCGTCGCCTGGTTGCATACCGTTGCCGGTGAAGTTGAAACCCACTACTGTAAAGCCACGTTCGCTCAAGAGCTCGGCCAGGGCCGGGAAGAAGCCCCACTCCATGAAACCCTTGAATCCGTGGCAGACAACGATGGTGGGGCGTGGTCCGGGTCTCGATCCGGAATGGACGAGACCGTCCAGACTGCGATTCTGGTCGACTTGCAGAGTGAACGGCGTTGGCTTGTCCATCCTCCGATTCTATCCGTGATCCCGATGCCCAGCCTTCGGTACGATGGGGCCGCCACCGGACTCGAACTCTGCCTGGGAGAACACCCATGACTTCTGAGCACGATCGGCTCACGAAACGCTATCCCTTGCACGTCACCATCGCGTTCGTGTTCTCCGCCCTGTTGCTGGTCGTGGGTATTGCCCTGATCTCGTACAACTACCACGAGAGCCGCAAGATGGCGATGCTGGGGGCCGACCGGCTGCTGGCTCGGACCAGCAGTCATCTGGAAACCACCGTCTCGGACCTGTACGGTCCGGCGCGGAGTCTCGTGGATATCTCGTCGCGGGTCTTGTCATCGGCCGACACCACGTTGTCGGATCGGTTGAGCGCTCTGGAGTTTCTGGCCGAGCCGTTGCGTCTACGACCGCATATTTCAGCCGTCTACATCGGTTATGAGGATGGTGATCTCTTTCTGGTCCGCAGTGTGGATGAGAGTTGGCGATCGCGCGAGGACATCGTGCCGCCGCTCGGGGCCCGATTCCTGGTGCAAAGCATCGACCATGGGGATACGGAGCTGGCCACCGAGCAATGGCTCTTCTACGACACGGACCTGTCCCTCCTGAACAGTCTGGATCTGGGGACCACCGATTTCGATACCCGTCAGCGAGACTGGTACACGGAGGCGATGGCGGCGACCGCGGCGATCACCACCGATTTCTATGTCTTCTATACGACTCGGGAGACCGGTCTGACGGTGGCAAGACAATTGGCCGGCGGCGGGGCTGCGGTAGGAGTGGACCTGGCCCTGCGCGACCTGGAAGGTGCCCTGGCCCATCAGCGGATGACTCCATCGACCAGAATCGCGGTTCTGGATCCTCAGGGCGGCGTCGTGGCGCTGTCGGAGACGAGAAACGAAATCCCTCTGGTCGTCGACGACAGCAACTCCCGGATCGAGATGCCCCGAATTGGCGAGCTGGACGATCCGGTCTACACCTACCTGGGAGGGCGTTTCGGTGTGGGAGATCCCGGGGGTCGTGAAGTGGTCGAGATCGCGAATCGGGACTGGCTGGTCTCGATCTCGACGATCTCGGCCAACCCGGACCGCGATACCTATCTGGCGGTGCTCGTCCCCGTTCGCGAGCTCCTGGCGACGATCAATCGGGTCAGGAACACCGGCACGCTCCTCTCTCTGGGATTGCTGCTGGTCGCGGTTCTGCTGATGGTGGCGATGGGGCGCAATATTTCAGGCTCCCTTGGATCTCTGGCCGAGGAAGCGGAGATGGTGCGGGAGTTTCGCTTCGACACCCCCATCACCGTACGATCGCGGGTTCGTGAAGTGAACGATCTGGCCGAGACCATGGCGCTGATGAAGTCGTCGATCCAACAGTTCCTGGAGATCTCACAGGCGCTGTCGGCGGAGAAAGACTTCTACCGCATTCTCGAGATGGTGTTGAAGGAGGCGATCAAAGTCTCCAAGGCGGGTGGTGGTGCCATTCTGATGATGGGGGAGGACAACCAGAGCCTGGAGGTCGCGCTGATGGCCGACAGTGCCACGGGTACCTTTCAGGACGGTGTCGCTGGCGAAAACCATCAGTTCGAGCCTGTGGATCTCGGGCCCGCCGCCGCTCCGTCGGCGCCGCCTTCGGTGGATCATCAGTCTGCACGCGAGGGAGTTGTGGTTCGCATCGACGATCTGCGCCAGGACGCGGCTCTGGACACCTCGGCCGTCCAGGCTCGCCATGACAACGAGTCTTTCCAGACCCGCTCGCTGCTCAGCGTTCCTCTGCAGAACCAGGCGGACGAGGTCATCGGGGTGCTGCAGCTCGTCAGCCAGCAGGCGGGCGGTTTCCGGCCCGAGATCACTCCCTACATCGAGGCGCTGTCTTCGGATGCGGCGGTGGCCCTCGATATCCGGCGACTTCTCAAGGCACAGAGGGATCTGCTGGATTCCTTGATTCACTTGATCGCCGGGGCCATCGATGCGAAGTCGCCCTACACCCACGGGCACTGTCAACGAGTGCCGGTAGCGGCGCGGATGCTGGCGGAAGTCGCCCACGAGAAGAACGCAGGGACCTTTGCCGACTTCAGCTTGAACGAGAGCGAGTGGTATCAGCTTCACCTGGCGAGCTGGCTCCACGATTGTGGCAAGTTGACCACGCCAGACTACGTGGTCGACAAAGCCACCAAGCTGGAGACCATCTACAACAGGATCCACGAGGTTCGCATGCGATTCGAAGTCTTGTGGCGCGATGCGGAAATCGACTACTACAAGGGGCTTGCCGGGGGGCAGGTGAATGAGAAGAGCCTCCGGGAGCAAATGGGGAGGCGTCAGGCCCGGATCCGCGATGACTTCGAGTTCATCGCGTCCTGCAACCTTGGCGACGAGTTCATGTCTGACGAAGACAAGGACCGGGTGAAGAGGGTCGCCTCGTCCCAATGGGTGCGCCATCTGGATGACCGACTGGGTCTGTCGCATGGAGAGCTTCTTTTGAAAGGGGATGAGTCTGCGCCGCTATCGGTCAGTGAGCCTCTCCTCGATGACAAACCAGATCACGTGATCGCGCGGCCTGCCGGCCAGAACCCTTTCGGCGACAACATTCATGGCTTTCGTATGGACGTTCCCGAGAACCAGTACAACCGTGGCGAGGTCCACAACCTCTGCGTTTCAAGGGGCACGCTGACGGAGGAGGAGCGCTTCAAGATCAACGAACACGTGATCCAGACCATCCGCATGCTGGGTCAGCTGCCGTTTCCCCGGGAGCTGCGCCGGGTCCCCGACTGGGCCGGCAACCACCACGAGAAGATGGATGGCACGGGATATCCGCGACGCCTGTCGGCGGCGGATCTCTCGATTCCCGAGCGCATCATGGCCATTGCCGACATCTTCGAGGCCCTGACGGCTCGTGATCGTCCCTATGGCGCTCCACGGACCCTGAGCAAGGCGTTGGGCATCATGGGCTCGATGTGCTCTCAGGGTCATCTTTGCGCCGATCTGTTCGAGCTCTTTCTCACCTCGGGCGTCTATCTCGAGTACGGCAGGGAGTATTTGGATCCAGAACAACTCGACGAGGTAGATGTCGCCTCAGTGATCGCCGTGGCTTCGGGTTAGAATCGAGCCCAGAAACCTGTCAATCAGAGGAAGAAGAAGAGGAGGTAGAAGCAATGAAGGTCATCCGGGGAACATTGAGAACCCTCGCTGTCATGATCGCTTTGCTGGCCGTCGTCACACCGGCGAACGCCCAAGACGCCGCCGCGGGCTTTACCGCTGATTTCGTTGCCGATTTCGAACGCGTCGGCGGCCGTCTGGCCGAGCTGGCAGAGGCCGTGCCTGCGGACAAGTTCTCCTGGGCACCCAGCGATGAGGTGAGAACCGTGAGTCAGGTCTATGTCCACGTGGTGTTTACCAACACCTTTATTCCCATGGCTCTGGGGGCGGCACCGCCCGAGGGTTTCGAGATGGCGGAGGGTACGAACCCCATGGCCTTGATGAAGGAGTGGGAAGCCAAGGTCACCGACAAGGACGAAGTCATTGCCAAGTTGAAGGAATCCTTCGAGTACGCGGCCCAGGCGGTTCCCACGATCACCGATCTGGAGACGACCGTGGAGACTTTCGGCTTTCCGGGGACCAAGCGGGCCTATCTGCTGATTCTCCTGACCCACGCCCACGAGCATCTGGGGCAGTCGATTGCCTACGCCCGGAGCATCGGCGTGGTGCCACCTTGGAGTCAGCCGCAGGTCGAAGGTGAGGGTGGCGGCTAGAATTCGACCTCGAAGGATATGAAAAGGGACCCGGCAGCGCAGTATCGCGCCTTGCAGGAAGGCTGTGGGCTCTGGCCGAATTCGGCGAGAGCCCTTCTTCTCGTGACCGGAGAGGATCGCGTACGGCTCCTCAACGGTCTCGTGACCTGCGAGGTCAAGGATGTCAGGCTGGGCAAGGGAGTTCGCGGCTTCTTCACCGACGTCAAGGGTCACATCCTCGCCGATGTGGTGATTCGGGCTTCGGAGCATGGTCTGTGGCTCGAGTTGCCAGCCTCGAATGTCTCCGCAGTGGCAGCCCATATCGAGAAGTACATCGTGGTGGATCGGGTCGAGGTCCAGGTTGCGGACGACCGAGAGGCCCTGACCCTGGCGGGGCCCATCACGGCAACGATGCTGGCACCTGTGCTGGACATCCCTCAGGTGCCCACATCTCCGTGGCGCTACCTCGAAACGGTCTTGCGGGGAGAAGTGATTCTGGTGGCGGCCGACGGCCGCTTCGGTGTTCCCGCGGTGACGCTTTGGGCGTCGCCTTCAGCGATAGCCGCAATCCGGCAAGATCTTCTGGCGACAAAAGCACCCACTGGGCTTGCGGAAGTAGACGACGATGCCATCGAGATCGTCAGGGTGGAGGAGGGGATACCGCGGTTCGGGATCGATTTCGATGCCGGGAATCTGCCCCAGGAAACCGGTCTCGAAGACTCGGTGAGCTACTCCAAGGGTTGTTACCTGGGCCAGGAGGTCGTGGCGCGGCTGCACTTCCGTGGGCAGGCGGCTCGGCGCCTCTGCCGTCTGCTGTCGTCTTCTGAGGAGCCGCCGCCGGCCGGTAGCCGCCTGTTCCTGGACGAGCGGCAAGCCGGCACGGTCACCAGCGCTGTCAGATCGCCGATCGGCGATCGAGTCTCGGCACTGGCGATTTTGCAGAGGCGGGCCGCGGAAGAGGGCACAGAACTGCTACTGGAGGACGGCGGATCGATGCGGGTGGTCTAGGCTAGACCGAGAAAGACGAACCACACCCGCAGGTCCCGACGGCTTTCGGATTGTTGAACTTGAACCCGGCACCCATGATCCCTTTGACATAGTCGATCTCGGTTCCATTCAGATACCTCGAGCTGACCGAGTCCACAAAGACCTTGAGCCCGTCGTACTCCAGGACGGTGTCGTTGTCTCGCGGTTCCTGCTCGAAGTCGAGGGCGTACTCGAAGCCGCTGCATCCGCCGCCTCGAACCGCAACACGCAAACCGAAGGAGTCATCCATCCCTTCTTGTTCGCGTGTGGTCTTGACCATTTCGACAGCTGTGTCGGTGAGGTTGATCGGCGATGCGGTCTGAACGGCAGGTTCCATGATTCTGACTCCAAGATCTCGATATCTGTTGGCAGCGGGCTACAGTATATCCATATCCACCAAGCGCGCCGCTAGCCTAGTCAACGTTTGGCGAGGTAGCGGAATTCCCGAATAGGATGACAGCCGGGGGGAAGGCGCGATACGATTTGCCGCCCATGACCTCTGCGAGAACCCAGGAAGGAAGGACCGGACGGCTGGAGGTCATCACCGGCGGTATGTTCTCGGGCAAGAGTGAGGAGCTGGTGCGTCGTCTACGCCGAGCCCTCATTGCGCGCCAGAAGATCCAGGTCTTCAAACCGAGAGCCGACACCCGTCACGAGACGGAGGTCCTGGTGACGCGCGACAATCGGGAGCTCGCGGCCTCTTCGGTCGCCAGTTCGGCCGAGATACGGCAGCGGCTCGACGCCGAAACTGAGGTGGTCGGAATCGACGAGGCCCAGTTTTTCGACAACGGACTGGTCGATCTGGTCACCGATCTGGCCGATTCGGGTGTGCGAGTCATCGTCGCGGGTCTCGATCAAGATTTTCTTCGCCAGCCCTTCGGGCCCATGCCGCCTATCCTTGCCCTGGCCGAGTTCGTCGACAAGGTGCACGCGGTGTGCGTCCAATGCGGTCATCTGGCCCATTACAGCCAGCGCATCGCCGGCGGCGGCGAACAGGTGCAGGTCGGCGACAGTGAGGCCTACGAGGCCCGCTGCCGCCACTGCTACGAGCCCTATCAGCCCGAGTAGGCGGGGCTATCCGGCAATGGGAATGGGACGGTTGTTTTCGTCCACGTGGACGTAGATGACCTCGGCTTCCGTCACCGTGACCCGCGTTCTGCCGCGTATCCGACGTTCTGCCTCGACGGTCACCTTGACCGATACCGATGTCTTTCCGACACGGGTGGTGTCGGCGTAAAGGCTCACCAGATCGCCGACAAAGACCGGCTCGTGGAACTCCACCTCGTGCATGGCGACCGTCACCACCCGGCCACTGACGTGCTGGTGCGCCTCGACCGCACCCGCCTGGTCGATGTAGGAGAGGATGATGCCGCCGAAGATGGTCCCCAGGGCATTGGTGTCCTTGGGCATCATGATGACTCGAATCGCCGGTTGACGGCTGGAGTTGCCATTGTCGGAAATCGTCATTCTGAACCTCTTGATCGGGCTGCTTCGAGAGCCAGGTCCACCGCCTGCCGAGCGGTGTCGGCCTCCTGCAAGCGGGGCTCCGCCGCGCCATCAGGCCGGGTGAGCTGCCAACTACTCAGGAGCACCACCGGAATCCGGTGTTTCAGGGCAAAACCGATCTCGGTCAGGGTTCCCCAGCCGCCGCCGATGCCGATGACAGCGTCGGCCGAGAGCACCAGAACCTGATTTCGCGCTTGTCCCAGTCCCGTGTAGATGGGCACCTCGATGTGCGGATTGGCCGGGGTCTCGGTCGAGCTGGCGCCGGGGAGAATGCCCACGGTCCTACCCCCGGCGGATCGAGCTCCTTCGGCGGCTGCGGACATCACGCCGCCGCGGCCCCCGCAGAGCAAAACTGCCCCCGCCTGGGCGATGCCGGAACCCGTCTCCCGGGCCAGGGCACGATGTCGATCACTGCAACTCGCGCCGCCGATCACCGCCATTTGAACCCCCCTGTCGGACATATCTGCATGCTATCCTAAACGGCCGTCGGCTCCCCCGCCGGTCCCTGATAACCATGGACACTGTGGATCCTCGATTATCGCCCGCCGGCTCGCCGGTGAAGTTGCTGGACGACAAGGAGCTGGTGCGCTCTATCGTGGCTCGGGATGCCGATGCCATTGCCGAGCTGTTCGACCGCTACTCCGGAATGCTGAGCGCCCTTTCCATGAGGATCCTCAGCGATCCGGCGGATGTGGAAGAGATCCTGCAGGAGACCTTTCTCCAGGTCTGGAATCAAGCGGCCCGCTACGACGCGAAGCGCTCCTCCGTTTCCACCTGGTTGGTGCTGATCGCCCGTAGCCGGTCCATCGACCGATTGCGCAGCCGACAGGTCAAGTTGCGCACCGCCAAGGCAGCCCGGCAAGAAAATCGCGATATCCATACATCCCCGAAGGGGGTCGGTACCGTACTAATGAAAGAGCGCCGGCGACGGCTGCAGGAAGAGATGGCCAGGCTTCCGCAAGAGCAGCGTCAGGTACTCGAAATGGCCTTTTATGGCGGGATGACACAAAGCGAAATCGCCGAGCAAGCGAGCATTCCGCTCGGCACGGTCAAGACGCGGACGCTTCTGGCGATGAAGAAGCTGCGGCAAGCTCTGCGCGAAGAGATTGGGGAGCTCTTGTAGGGGTATGGATAGCAGAGAAGACGTTTTCGGGATGACCGAGGATCGAATTGTCGAGCGGCTGTTGGACCGGCTCAATGAGGGAGTCGTGCCATCGAACGCCGCTCGGGAAGACGACGCCGAGGCCATGTTGCACGAATACACCGAGCTCCTGGGCCTGATTCCCTATGAGCTGGCGCCCAAGGCGGCTACAGCGGCGGCCAAACAGAAGCTGATGCAGACGATCCGGGGGCAGCAGCCGACTCGGATCGCCACGCCGGAGCCCGCGAAGGTGGTGGAGATCTCGGCCTCGCGGTGGCTGAAGACGGCCTTGCCGCTGGCGGCCTCGATCGCCATCGTTCTCCTGGGAGTCGTGGGTTGGCAGTCGTTCCAGATGGCCGAGCAGACGAGCACCATCGATCAGCTCAGTCAGCGGTTGAGTCAGGTCAATATCGACAGCACCAACCAGCTGGCGGAGTTCGAGATCGACATGAAACGGATGCAGGACCAGCTGGCTCTGGTGACCTCACAGGGAGTGGAAGTGTGCACCCTGCACCCCAAGGTAGCCGAGGCCGCCGAGACCGGTGCCCGTGGCGCCCTCTTCGTGGCCTCGGATCACCAGCACTGGTACCTGCGCATCGACGATCTGGAACCCTGTCCGCAAGGTCGCGCCTACCAGCTCTGGTTCGTCAAGGCCGATGGTACCCCGGTCAACGGCGGCATCCTCGAGGTCGAGCACGGCGTCGAGCTCGAAGTCACCTCCGACACCATGCCGGACGGCACCGTCGCCGTCAACATCACTCTCGAGCCTGCTGGCGGCTCCGAGGCCCCGTCGGGTCCGTCGATTCTCTATGGCGACGAAGTGATGCGCATCCTTTGATCCTACCCCTGCGGTGGGTGCGAGGGGCGCAGCTCGATGAGGGAAGGCAGCGCCCGATCGGGATAGGCCAGGTGGTCGATCACGACTCGGGCGACATCCTCGGGTGCGAGTTTCCAGGAATCGTCGGTTCCAGGCTCCGGATGACTGAATTCGGTCCTGACGCTGCCGGGAAGAATGGCTGTCACGCGGATGCCGTGCGGACGTAGATCCAACATGGCGGCCTCAGAAAGCGCCACCAATCCGGCTTTGCTGGCGTTGTAGGCCGTGCCCCGCGCGAAGGGGTGCTTGCCGGCCAGTGAGGCGACATTGAAGATCCATCCCGAGCCTTGGCTCTTCATGAGCGGGGCCACGGCCCGCATGCCGTAGAAGGCAGCGTTGAGATTGGTGTCGATGACCCGTCGCCAATCGTCACCCGAGATCTCCTCCAGGGGTGCGAAAAGGCCGATGCCGGCGTTGTTGACCAGACAGTCGATCCGGCCTTCCTCATTGGCGACCCGGCCGACGAGCTCGTCGATCTGGTCTTCCTCGGCCACGTCGCAGAGCCAGCCTGAGACGCGATCCGGGTAGGTGGCCCGCAAGTCCTCTTGAGCCTTGGCAAGGGAATCGCGGCTGCGTGAGCAGAAGTAGACCCGCCATTGCGCTCGGGCCAGGGCTTCGACAATGGCTCGGCCGATACCTCGACTTCCTCCGGTAACCAGCGCGACGCCGGGTCCAGTTGCAGTGAGTCTCTGTCATGGTCTGTCTCCTGAGTGCGATTGTGGCACAAGTCTGCGGGTGCCATCGGGAATACTCGAGGTTGCTGAGAGGTTCTCAGCCTCGAAAGGTGGAGGAGTCTTCGAATGTTTCTTGATCCAACATACATCATGATCATGCTGCCCGCGCTGTTGTTTTCCATGTGGGCGAGCTTCAAGACCAAGTCGGCCTTCAAGAAGTACTCGAAGGTTCGCGTCATGAGCGGCCAGACGGGCGCTCAGGCGGCCCAGACCCTTCTGGACCGGGCTGGTATCACCGATGTCGAGGTCAAACCGATTCGTGGCATGCTCTCGGACCACTACAACCCGATGACGAAGACCCTGGCGCTCTCGGAGGGTGTTTATGGACAGAATTCGGTCTCCGCGGTGGGTGTGGCCTGCCACGAGGCCGGGCACGCGATCCAGCATGCTCGCGGCTACAAGCCGATGTGGCTGCGTTCGATCCTCGTCAAACCGGCCAGTATCGGATCCAGCTTCGGGATCTACGCCATCATCATCGGTTTGGTCATCGGTGCCACCGGACTCTTCAAGATCGGCATCATCCTGTTTGCCGCCGCCGTGGCTTTTCAGTTGGTGACTCTGCCGGTGGAGTTCGACGCCTCGGCGCGCGCCAAGAGGCTGGCCGCGGAATACGGGATCGTCACCGAACAGGAAAGGGCCGGGGTCAACAAGGTGCTCAACGCCGCGGCCATGACCTACGTGGCCGCTGCCGCCGCCAGCGTCCTGCAGCTTCTCTACTGGATCAGTCGAGCCCGGGACTGAATTCGCTCAGCGACTCGGAGCTACTCCGCCGGAGTCCCGAGGATGGCGATGAGCTCGTCCCGTCGGCGATCGAGCTGGTCGGTGTCCTTCGCTTCCAGAACCAACCGCAGATAGGGCTCGGTGTTCGACGGTCGCACGTTGAACCACCAGTCGTCGTACTGAATGGTGATGCCGTCCAGATAGTCGATCCGGCCATCGGCGAAGCGCTCGCCCAGTTCGTCCATCTTGCCCTGTTTGTCCTCGACCTCGAAGTTGATCTCCGGACTCTTGGCGTAGCGCAGCAGGGGAGCCGCGATCTCGGACATCGGCAGCTGCTTGTCGTGAATCAGATTCAGGACCTCGACGACCGCCATCAGGGCGCTGTCGGCAAAGAAGTTGTCGCGGAAGTAGTAGTGACCGGCCAACTCGCCGCCGAAGATCCCGTCCTTGTCGCGTAGCGTGGCCTTCATGAAGGAGTGGCCGACCCGCTCGCGAACAGGAATACCCCCGCACTCCTCGATGTACTCCGCCACGGCTCGCGACGAGCGTAGATCGAAAAGCACGTGCCTGCCGGGCTGTCGGGCGAGAAGCTCGCCGCCGATCAGGGCCGTCATGATGTCGCTACCGATGGGCTCGCCGCGCTCGTCCAGAAACGCCGCTCGATCCCCATCGCCGTCGAAAGCGATCCCCAGATCGGCGCCCGAGGATCGCACGAGCTCGCTCACATCTTGCAGGTTCTCCATCTTCAGGGGATTGGCTTCGTGGTTGGGGAAGGTGCCGTCGAGCTCGAAATAGAGCGGTACCAAATCGATGTCCATGGCCTCCAGCAGGGGCAGGTAGAGGGTTCCCATCCCGTTGGCGGCATCGACGGCGACCTTGAGTCTCTTCATCCCCGCCTTCTTCTTTAGAAAGGAGAGGACATGCCGACCGTAGTCTTTGATCACCTGGGCTTCCCTCAGTTCGCCACGGCTGTCGGCGACGGGTAGATCCCCAGAGGCGACCTTCTTCTCCAGCAGAGGAATGCCGTGATCTCCGGAAACGGGTCGCGCGCCGCGCAAGCTGAACTTCAGACCGTTGTACCGTCGCCGGATTGTGGCTGGCGGTCACCTGGATGCCACCCGCGGCCTCCAGGCTGCCGATGGCGAAGTAGTTCATGGGTGTCGTGGCCAAGCCGATGTAGCAGACGTTGAGGCCGCTGCTGCGCAGGCCGTCGATCAGCGCCTCGGACAGCGGCACACTGTGCGAGCGCATATCGCGACTGACCACCACCTCACTGCCCGGGTGCCGATCCGCGTCGTCGAGCACGTTGTGGAACGCCAGACCTATCTGTCGCGCGATCTCTTCGTTGATCTGTTCGGGGTAGAGACCGCGTACGTCGTAGGCCTTGTAGATCCCTGCCATTGGTCTTGCTCCTCTTCTACACCCGGTCGATCGCCAGGGTGAATTGCATGTCTTCTATGGGTTTGGATTCCAGATCCGGGGTGTTCCGCAGCCACGAGCACCAGCTCCTGAGCCAGGGTTTCCCGAGCGATGTGATCTCGATAGCTATCGATGGCCTCGGCGAGTTTGTCGGTGGCCTGGTATCGAACCCTGATCCGATCCGCGTAGTCCAGATCGGCGTTCTTGCGGGCCGACTGGATCCGATGGATGACCTCCCGGGCCCAGCCCTCGGCGATGAGATCATCAGTGAGCTCGGCATCGAGTGCGACAAGAAGAGAGCTGTCGCCCTGAGTGGCCATCCCCTGGCGCTCGATGAGTCGCACCTCCACCTCTTGGCTGGAGAGCTCAACGGCCTCGCCGCCCATCTCGATGTGGAGGGCGCCAGAGGACTCCAGTGTGGCAGCCAGGGTGTCACCGTCGGCGTCGGCAAGCGCCTTCTTGAGCTCCGGCATGGCCTTGCCGAAACGTGGGCCGCAAACTGGATAGACGGGCAGTATCTCGTGATGGACAAAGGCAGTCCGGTCGGTAGCCCACAGTACCTCTCGGACGTTGAGCTCCTCGCGGATGACGTCCATCTGGGTCGCAACTCGGGTTGGCATGGTCTCGTCGGTCGTGACCAGGGTGACCGCGGCCAGTGGCTGCCGGACCTTCAAAGAGTGACTGTTGCGCGCCGCGTGACCCAGTCGGACAATTCGTTGAACGGCGCCCATGGCGGCTTCCAGATCCGGATCCGCATGCTCTGAGTTGGGCTGCGGCCAGCCCTCGAGATGCACACTCTGGCTGGCTTGCGCGTCCTGGGTCCGTTCCAGATGACGATGCAGCACGTCGGCGACAAACGGGGTAAAGGGCGCGATCACCCGAGAGAGTCCTGTCAAGACCTCGTACAGCGACTGGTAGGCGCTCTCTTTGTCTTGGGGATTCTGATTGGCAGGAGCCCAGAATCGATCCCTGCTGCGGCGGATATACCAGTTCGTCAGATCATCGACGAAACGCTCGATTCCCCGGGCCGCTTCCATGACTCGGTAGGCTTCGAGAGCCGCCGTGGTCTCCTCGATCAAGCGATCGAGACGCAGGAGGATCCAGCGGTCCAGCGGGGCCCTGTCGGCAAACGGAATGGAGTCGGCTCCCGGCGCCCAGTCATCCAGGTTGGCGTAGATGGTGAAGAACGAGACGGCGTTCCAAAGCGGAATCAGAAAGCTCTGGGCCGCTTCACGCACCAGGCGACCCGAGAATCGGGAGTTGATTTCTGGGTTGTTGATGACGAAGTACCACCGTAGGGCATCTGCACCGGTTTCCGGAATGACCTCCATGGGATCGATGACATTGCCGAGTCGCTTGGACATCTTGCGGCCCTGCTCGTCGTTGATGTGACCCAGGACGATGCAGTTCTTGTAGGCCACCGAATCGAAGAGCAAGGTACCGAGCACGTGCAGCGTATAGAACCAGCCCCGCGTCTGGTCGACGGCCTCGGCGATGAAATCGGCGGGAAACTGGCTTCGCTCGTCCACCCATTCCTTGTTTTCGAAGGGATAGTGATGCTGGGCGAACGACATGGAACCGGCGTCGAACCAGGCGTCGATGACCTCGGTCACCCGACCCATGGTGCCCTGCCGGCACTCTTGACACTTCCAGAGGAAGGGATTCTCGGCATCGCTGTCGACAAAGGGTCGATGGGGGTCGAACTTCTCTCGGTCGTACAGGTCGTCCGGCGCCTCGCGACCGGCCGCCTCGAAGAGCTCTGCGAAGGAGCCGATGGCCTGGGTGTGGTTGCAGGCATCGCAACGCCAGACCGGCAGTGGGGTTCCCCAGTATCGTTTGCGCGACAAAGCCCAGTCGACGACGTTTTCGAGCCATTTGCCAAACCGACCCTCGCGGATATGGGGAGGGTGCCAGCCGATGGTCTGATTGAGATCCATCAATTCCTGCCGGCGAGCCGTGGTGCGCACGAACCAGCTTTCGCTGGCGTAATACACGAGGGGTTGATCGCAGCGCCAGCAGAATGGATAGTTGTGCCGGTAGCGGTCATGGTGAAGGAGTCTCCGACTCTCCTTGAGGTCCCGGATAATCAGTTTGTCGGCGTCTTTGATCCAGTGGCCAGCATAGGGTTCAATGCCGCGGCGCTCGACGATCTGGCCTTCGCTGTCGACGGTGAGAAAGAAGGGCAGACCGAACTTCGCCCCAGCCTGGTAGTCGTCCTCGCCAAACGCCGGCGCGGTATGGACGAGGCCGGTGCCCTCGGCAACCGTGACGTAGTCGGCGGTGAAGACACACCATCCGTCTTGGTCGGAGGGAGTGGGATCAAACACACCGTGTTCCGGAATCCGATCAGCAGGGTCGGTGGCAAACGGGCGGTCATACCGGAGTCCTTGGAGTTCCCGACCACGAAAGCGAGCCAGGACCTCCTGGTCGCGGAGGTCGAGCCGCACACGCTGGCCGTCCCGGTTGATCTCGAGAGGCACGGGGTTCTCCAGATCGTCAGCAAAGAGCAGGGTCTGCTCGGGGTCGTCCGGGTGGCTCACCACGCGGTAGGTCAGGTCTGGATGGACCGCCAGACCCGAATGCCCGGTCAGGGTCCAGGGAGTGGTCGTCCAGGCCACCAGGCCCAAGCTCGACGGGGTGGTCCAACTCTGACCCTCGGTCGTCGTGAGAGTCTGCCCAGAACGCGCCGGAAAGAGAGCCCAGATGGACGGGTCGTCGGTGTCCTTGTAGTTCTGAGCGACCTCATGGCTGGAGAGGGTCGTGCCGCAGCGGGCACAGTAGGGTTGGATCTTGTAGTCCTCGACCAATAGGCCTTGCGAAAACAACTGGGCCAGAGCCCACCAAACCGACTCGACGTAGCGGTTCTTGTAGGTGAAATAGGCGCTGTCCAGGTCGACCCAGAAACCGATTCTCTCGGTCATCTCCGCCCACTGGCGCTCGTAGGAGTGCACGCTTTCGAGACAGACCTGATTGAACTTCGCTACGCCGTAGGCTTCGATGTCCTGCTTGCCCGAGAATCCCAGCTTCTTTTCGACCTCGATCTCGACCGGCAGACCATGGGTGTCCCAGCCCGCTTTGCGGGCGACGAAATAGCCTTGCATGGTGCGAAAACGGGGGAACAGGTCTTTGACGACTCGGGTGACCACATGACCGACATGGGGCTTGTTGTTGGCGGTCGGTGGCCCCTCGTAGAAGACGAAAGGCTTGCCCTTCTCGGTCTGGGCAAGGCTCTGCTGGAAAACTCCGTGCTTCTTCCACCCTGCGAGCACCTCCAGCTCGAGAGCCGGGAAGGGATACCCCTTGGGTAACTCTGGGAATCTCTTTGCCATGGGGGCGGTCATTGTATCTTGCCAGTCGCCGAAATACCGGGCCGATCTCAATCGACGGCAGGGGCGAGAAAGGGGCTCAGGCGTTGAGTGAACCGGGCGCTGGCCTCGAGGTGCGGCAGGTTCGAGCTGTCCTCGAAAACTTCCAACTGGGCCCCGGAAGACTGTTGGAGCCAGAGATCGGCGGTTTCGACCGGAGGATCTGTGGCGTCTCTCCCCCAGCCGATCCACAGAGGATTCTGCAGTCGACCCACGGCCTCATGTACGCTGTGATTCAGGTAACCGCTCAGGAACGCTGCCAGAGCTCCATGGGATCCCGGTTGGTGGCTCGATCGGTAGTGGTGCTCGACCCGGGCGGCGTCTACCTGCTCCGGTCCCAGGAAGACCTCGCGCTTCAGGTACTGACCGATCGCCGTCCGAGACGTGAAGAGGTTCAGGGCCGAAGTGCCGAGCACCGGTAGACGCAGGAGTCGATGGACCAGGGCGTCCTTCAGGTCGGGCTCCTCGCCATGGATCTCGATCCCCGAGGGGACTACGAGAGCCAGGGAACCGATCAGTTCGGGGCGGTCGAGGGCGACTTGGACGGCGTAGGCTGCCGCCAGCCCCGCCGCCACGATGGAACAGCGTTGCGCGACAACATCCTCGAGAAAATCGCCGATGAGCCGAATGTAGAGCTCCCCATCGTAGGGTAGCCGGGGTTTGTCGGAGCGTCCCCAGCCCAGCAGATCCGGGGCGTAGATCAGATGCCGTTCGGCGAGCCTCTCCGCGGCTGGGCGCCATTCTTCGGCGTCGTGGCCGGGACCGAAGCTGTGCAGCATCAGCAGGGGATCGCCGGTACCCAGGCGTTGAAAGGAGATCTCGCCATACTTCCAGGCGTAACGATGGTGCCGGCCCCAGCTGGGCAGTGCCAGCCGCTCGTTTCGCCGGGCGATCAACGCATTGGCTAGCGCCGGCAGACCGACGGCCGCTCCTCCCAGCAGAAGTCCTTTCACCAGCTTGCCGCGCCGCCGTCGTTTTTGCTCCTCCTGGGAGCTTTGCGCCACCATGGCGGCAAAGATTAACACGCGATTGGGGGTAAGATAGGCGGATTCGAAGCCAGAGAGGAGAAGCCTTTGCGACGCAATATCGTCCGTCTCGGTCATCCGATCCTGCGCTTTCCGGCTGATACCGTGGATATCGACAGCTTGAAGGCAGGAGACTTCAACGACCTGCTCAACGATCTCCGGGACACTCTCGAGTCCTCCCGGGCCAGCGCTTTGACCGCACCGCAGCTCGGTGTGGAGCTACAGATCCTGGTCCTGCGTGGCGAGCTCGTCGACGAGGAGGAATCGAGCTCCAATGTACAGGATTGTCGTCAACCCCATGTTGGAGCCCGAGCGCGGGGAGCTGATCTACGATTGGGAGGGGTGTCTGTCCGTCCCGGGCCTGAAGGGTCTGGTACCGCGTAATCCTACGGTTCGCCTGCGAGGTGTGGATCACGTCGGCCAGCCCCTCGATCTGGTGGCGGCAGGGGAAGCTTCCAGGGCCTTGCAGCATGCTCACGATCATCTGAGCGGTGTGGTGTTCCTGGACCGTATGCGTGATCTTCGTTCCCTGGCCTTCAACGAGGAATGGCGGGAGTTCCTCAGTGCCACGGATCCAGGTGAGGCCGCGGACGAGCCCAGCGACTAGCGATGTCGCGAGAGCTTCTGGTGGTGTGGGCGGGAAGGCATCGACGGGACGACTGGGATGGGCTTTGTGATCGCTACCGGGCGCGCATTGCCAGATTCGTCAAGTTGACCGAGGTGCCGGTGCGCAGCCGCGGCAATCCGCATGCCGAGCACAGGTTGCGGACCGAGGGAGAGGCCGTCATGGCGGCGGTTCCCCAGGACGCCTGGACCGTGGCGCTGGATCGGCAGGGCAAGCCACGCAGCTCTCGGGACATCGCGGTCTGGCTGGCGAAGCGGCTCCAGGAGTGGCCTCATCCGCTGGCTTTTCTGATCGGTTCCGATCTGGGGCTGGACGAAGCCGTCAGAAATAGCGCTCGCGAGCAGCTTTCTCTGGGTCCTCTGACGCTTCCACACGAGCTCGCGAAGCTGATTCTCTACGAGCAGATCTACAGAGGCTTTTGCATTACGGCCGGAATAAAGTACCATCGCGATCCGTTGTAGATTTCTCGCGTCTTTTTTTGCACCAGGAAAGGAGATTCAGGGGTGGCCAAGTCAACCAAGGCAAAGAAGACAACAAAAAAGAAGGCGAACAATGCGAATCCGTTTCGCAAGAAGCTTGTCGAGCAGCAGGAACAGATCTATAGCCTCTATGAACACGATCTGAAGGTCGGACAACAGGCCAGCGATGAAGGTACGGAGGACATCGTCGATCGTGCCAATAACGCCTACAATCGCGAGTTCATGTTCGCGCTCTCGGACACCGAACGTCAGATACTTCTCGAGATCGACAGTGCGCTGCAGCGTCTGGACTCCGGCACCTTCGGCTCCTGCGCCCATTGCAGCATCGAGATCACCAAAGCTCGATTGCGGGCTCTGCCGTGGGCCAAGTACTGTATCGACTGTCAAGAGCAGGTGGAGCTGGGAGTCGAACTGGAGAACTAGTCTCCTTTCGGCAAGAGGCGACAACGGGCGATGCGGGTTCAGACACTCCTGGGCATCCTTGTCGCCCTGGTCGGCACCATCGTTGTCGCCTATCTGACCCAACAGAACTCAGAGCTTCTGCAGCAGCCGTTCCGTCTCTCGGAGGCGGGGACCGTGCCGGTCTATGTCGTCCTGATCGCGGTCTTCCTGCTGGGGTTCCTGCCTGTCGTCACCCGGCTCGTGGTCAAGACCTTGAGGCAGGATCTGGCGTCTCGCCGGCAGCGGCGCTTCGAGCGCGAGGCCAGGAGTCTGCAGGGCAGCTACCGCCGGGCGGTGGACCTGCAGGAGGACGGACAGTGGCAGCGGGCGGCTGCCGAATTCGAGACGGTCTTGGCCAATCAGCCAGAGGATTTCGGAACGCTGCTGCGGTTTGGTGAGGTCTTGCGTCGCCAGGGAAGGGTCGAGGAGGCCATCGACGTCCATCGTCGTGCCAGCGTCTTGTATCCGCAAAGCCTGGCGGTTCTCTACCAACTGGCTGACGACTACGAGGCCATGGGCTCCTCGGAGGTGGCACGGGAGATCCTGGACCGAATCTCGAGAGACTTTCAGGGTCTGGGCTTGCGGGTTCTCAAGCAACGTCGGGCCGCGGCCGCCGCCGAGCAGGAATGGGCTCTCGCCCAACGCCTGCAAGAGGGTATCGAGTCACTGGAAGGCGAGGAAGAGTCTCGGGAGCTCGACGATGCTGAGCTGGCGCTCCGTCGTGGGTTGAACTTCGAGCGCGGTGTGGACCTGTTGGCGGGCGAGCGGTTCGCGGAGGCGACGGAGATCTTTACCGAGATCCTGGGGCAAAGTCCCGAATTCGTACCGGCTCGGATCATGTTGGGCGAGTCGTGGCTGCTGACCGGTGATACCGCCGCCGCTGTGGTGGAGTGGCGACAGGGCTGGCAATCGACCGGCAGTCCCACGTTTCTACAGCGTATCGAGGATCATTTCATCGAGCGCGAAGAGCCGTTGCAGGCCATCGAGACTCTGCGCCGGATCATCGCGGAAGCGGAGAACGACCTGCTGCCGAGGTTCTTCCTGGGCAAGCTCTATGCCCGGCTGGAGATGCACGACGAGGCCCTCAAGATCCTGGGGAGCATTCGCGATCATGTCCATGAGTCACCGGCTCTCCTGTGTCTCATGGGTCGCTTGCACGAACGGCGGGGTGAGCAGGACATGGCTTCCCAGGCCTTTCGGTCCAGCCTCGAGTTGGCCGACTTGACGAAGGATGTCTACCGGTGCGGCGAGTGTGGTGCCGACTTCCTGCACTGGTCGGCCCGCTGTGAGAGCTGCAGCCGTTGGAATACGATCGAGCTGCACTTCGGGGTCGAGCCGGTGGCGAGCGAGGATCTCGTCATTCGTGACCGACCGATCTGGCCCGTCCATGGCGAAACCTGATTCAACAGCGGTCGACCAGGTCGCGACCCAGATCGCCGCGGGTCGAGTCGGGCCCCTCTATCTCGTGGTCGGCGACCGGGTGCTGGCAGAGCCGGCGGCAGTTCGTATCGGTGAGGCGCTGGCGAGCCAGGCGGGCTGTGAAGTGGAAGTCCACCGGCGGCCGGCCGAGTTGGCGCCGCTTCTCGCGGATCTGAAGACCTATTCCCTGTTTGCGCCGGCAAAGGTGGTCGTCGCGGTGGAGACGGCGGTTCTGGCCGATGCCGCCGCCGCGGCCCAGCTCATCGATGAGGCCCTGGAGGTGTGTCCGCTCAGCGTCGGGGACGGCGAGGGTCTCTCAGAGCGTCAGCGTCGTTCGGCCAGTCGTCTTCTGCAGACGCTGCGGCTCTTTCAGCTCGCATCGGAGACCGGAAGCTCCGGCGAGGTCATCGGCGGGTTGCCGGACTCGGTCCTGCAAGGAGCCGTCAAGAGCGGTGGCCGGCGTCGCCGTCGGGGTCGCAAGCAGATCGAGGAAGCCCGTCAGCATCTCGCTGGTCTGCTGGAGGCGGCGCGTGCTGTCGATCTCAAGGGCTGGGCAGAGACAGAGTTGGGCGAGCTGGCCGACATCGCGCAGCGCGGTCTGCCCGCAGGTCACACGCTGGTCCTGGCTGAGAGTGTCGCCGACGCGAGTCATCCTCTTGTCGGGACGATCTCGGCCGCAGGCAGATACACAGCGGTGGGCCAGGTGGAGGCCGCCAAGGGTGGTGGTTGGGAAGGTCTGGACCTTTTGGCTGCCGAGCTGAGTCAGGAGACCGGTGTCACCATTGCTGCCGCCGCACTTCAGGAGTTGGCACGTCGGACCATTCAGCGGCGCGAAACCCGGGGCGCTGCGGGCCAGGTCAGTGCCGAGAGCACCTCCCGTTTCGCCGCCGAGTTTCGCAAATTGGCCACCCTGACAGGGGCTGGGGAAATCGGCGTCCAGCTGGTGGAGAACGTGGTGGAGGATCGAGGCGAAGAAGACGCGTGGAAGATTCTGGACGCCGTGGGCGCCGGTCACGCCGAGGAGGCTCTGCAGCGCATCCGCCGCCTTCTGGCTGCCGCGGAAGATCCCTTGGCCACCCGCCTCTCCTTCTTCGCTCTGCTGGCTGGATTCGCCCGTCAGCTGACGGTCCTGTGCAGTCTGGCCGATGAGCTCGAAATTCCGCGGCGGGCACTCTCTTATCCCAACTTCAAGAACCAGATCGCACCCCGTCTGCAAGCCGACATGGCAAACGGCAGTCCGAGCCCGGTGGCTGGCTTGCACCCCTATCGTCTCTATCGAGCCTTCACCGTCGCCAGTAGAGTTTCCCCCAAGGTCGTCCGGGATCTACCTGCCAAGATCCTGGAGACGGAATTGCGCCTCAAAGGGGAGAGTGGCCAGCCCGACGTCGCGCTGTCGAGCTTTGTCTGCGATCTGGCACTTGTGGCCCGCGGTCAGGGCTGAGAACCGGTCATTCATGCCCGAGCTTCCGGAAGTCGAGGTGTTGCGCCGCAGTCTCGAGCCGCACGTTGTGGGCGCCACGATCGAATCCGTTCGCGTCTGGAACCCCGATCTGCGAGAGCCGGTGAATCGGCGACACCTCGGCACCTGCCGAGGTCGGCAGATTGTCGCCGCCCGGCGTCGCGCCAAGTACCTCTTGCTCGATCTCACGGGTGGCAAGACGATGGTCGTTCACCTGGGGATGAGTGGGAGGCTGACGCTGGCGCTCTCATCGGCGCTGCCGGAGCCCCACGAACACGTCTCGATCTTCTTGGACTCGGGGCGACGCCTCCGGTTTCGCGATACGCGACGATTCGGTCTGGTCCTGGTACGGTCCACACGCGGTCTGGAGGCCGACTCCCATTTTGCTCATCTGGGGCTCGAGCCACTGGCGAGTGCCCTCGACGGTGAGGTCCTGAAAACGCTGGCGGTGGGTCGGCGTTCGCCGATCAAGAGTTTTCTCATGGATGGCAGGATCGTGGTCGGTGTGGGGAACATCTACGCCGTCGAGGCACTGCATCGGGCGGGTATTCATCCCACCCGATCGGTGGCGCGAATCTCCACTGATCGCTGGGGTCGGTTGGCCAGCGCGGTCCGGGAGACCCTGTCGGAGGCCATCGATCAGGGGGGAACGACGCTCAACGACTTCACCGATGCCCAGGGTGAATCGGGTTACTTCAAGGTATCGCTCTCGGTCTACGATCGGGAGGGCCAGACGTGTCGGCGCTGCCAGAGGAGCATCCGTCGAATCGTGCAGTCCGGACGTAGCACCTTCTACTGTCCCGGCTGTCAGCGTTAGGGGGTGGGGCCATGCAATCGACAAGACCACAGGCGGTACTGCTGGACATGGGGGGAGTGATCCTCCGCATGGCGGGGGGGCATGGGTTCCCTCACTCGCGTCTCGACTGGCGAGGTCGCCAGGCCATGCTGCAGGCGATGGGCAAGGGAACCAGAAAGGTGACTCTGGAAGACCTGGAGTCTCTGGTGTTTGGCCCTTGGCGGGCGGCCTATGATCGCCGTGAGGAGTCTGGAATCGAGGCCGACTGGTCGCCGCATCTGCAACGGCTGCGATCCAGAACTGGATGCCAACTGAGAGATCGGGATCTGCTGGCGGCCTGGTTTCGGCCCTATGGGGAACATTTGGTCCCCATCGACGGTGCCAAGCAGGCATTGGAGAAGATCCAGAGCATGGGCATGAAGCTCGGCTTGGTATCCAATGTGCCGCTGCCTGGAGAGCTCTACGCCGGGGTGCTCGACAGGTACGGACTCGAGGCTCCGTTCGACACCCTGTGCTTTAGCTACGATCAGGGTTCGCGCAAACCCTCTCCCGCGTTGTTGCGCCTGGCGATGACCGAGGTCGGATCGCAGCCCGCTGTGACCGTCATGGTTGGAGACCGTCGGGAGCGAGATATCGCTGCCGGCCAATTCGCCGGGACCGACACAGTCTGGATTCGCAGCACCGATCAGGGTGGCCCCGAAGCGGATGCGACGATCGGCTCGGTGACCGAGTTGCCGGACCTCCTGGACCGGTGGCAGCGATAAGATCGGCGGATATGGAAGAACCCCACGCAAGTGTCGGTGTTGCGCTCGGTGTGGCTGGCGGTACCGGATCAGGAAAGACGACGGTGGTCCAGGCCATCTTGCAGGCGGTAGGCGCGGAGAGGATTTCGTCCCTGGCCCAGGACAGCTACTACCGCGATGTGGAGTGGGAATCGGCGGAGCAGCTACTGCAACACAACTTCGACCACCCCGACGCGCTCGATCACGATCTCCTGTTCGAGCACTTGCGGTTGTTGAAGAGGGGCGAAGATGTCGAAGTGCCCATTTACGACTTCGTGACGCATCGACGAACGGAGGAGACCGTCACCATGCTGGCGCGTCCGGTGATCATGCTGGAGGGCATTCTCATCCTCGCCTCCGCCCGTCTGCGCGAGCTTCTGGACTTCAAGATCTTTGTCGACACCGATGCGGATATCCGCCTGATGAGGCGGATCCGTCGCGACCTGCGCGAGCGGGGTAGAGAGTTGCCGGACATCTTCCGTCAATACACCCAGACCGTTCGACCGATGCATCTGGAGTTCGTCGAGCCGTCCAAGCGGTGGGCCGACATCATCGTGCCCGAGGGAGGGCAGAACCGAGTCGCGTTGGAGATGGTGATCGCCCGCATCGAGCAGCTCCTCGAGGTGGGTGAGGGGTCTTGAGTCGTGACCCATTGCGATGGCATTCGGGTCCCCTTACAATGCCCGGGAGGGATGAAACCATGAAGATACTTCTAAAGACCGTTGTTCTCGGAATCCTGTTGGTCTCTTTCGGGGGTTGCGAGAAGGCCCCTGAGCCGGTTGCGAGCGTCCGTATCGAGCCTTCCCAGGTGCAACTCCCCTATCCGGGCTTCGCCAAGGTCGAGCTGACATGGGACCTGGCAGCCCCGCTGGATGAGGTCTCCGGCGACCCCCTCGTCTTTGTGCACCTCCTGGACGGCGAAGGCAATGTGGAACGGACCTTCGATCACGATCTACCCTTTGACTGGCAGGCCGGTACCAACCAGAGCTACGAGATCACCCTCTTTCAATCCGCCCTGGGGCCGCCTCTGGATAGCGGTGAATATCGCTTGAGTCTGGGCCTCTACGAGGCCGGTGGACAGCGATGGACGCTGAGCGATTCTGGAGAGGAGGTCTCTCAGCTCGAGTACCTTCTGGCGACCGTCAACACCGAGGGAGACCCTTCGGCGGTGCCCATGTTCTATTTCTCGCCTTCGTGGCTTCCCTTGGAAGCAGGGACCGACGTACAGATCCTCGGGCGACGGTGGCTGACAGACGAAGGCACGATTCGGGTGGCGGAAGTACCCTCCACCGGTACCGTGTGGATCCAGCTGCTGCTCTCAGAGGCGCGTCCGCAGCTGGAGGAGATGTCGCTCCTGGAAGGCGAGTCGGAGCCCCAGGTGGCTTTGACGAGCACCTGCGCAGGAGAGGAGATGACGGTCTCCGGCTACGGCGCACACGGCTTGCAGGTTCGAGTCGAAGCGAACGAGGAAGGCCTGTTACCGGAGGAGTGCGAGATCGTCTTGCGGCCCAATTTCCAGATCGTCGAGATCGACACCCTGGCCCGCCGCTCTGTGGGTCTGCAGATCCTGACCTGGTCGAGTGATTGACCGGACAGAGCGCTAGCGCTTCATCTCCAGCGTGACACTCTTGGAGTGAGGGAGTCCCTCGACTTCTCCAAGGGGCTGCCATACCTCCACATCCTCTTCCATGGAGACCTTGGTCCACTGGGCGCCTACCAGGGACACTTCGACCGTCAGCTTGCCGTTCTTGGGACTCGGTCGCGAGGTCTCGGTGCTCCAGAAGTTGTAGAGCTTGATATCCGAAGTGGCTCCCGCCTCCAAGGGAAACATGAAGAGCTGATTGCGGTAGACCGGTAGCATCTGGTCGTTGATCTTCACCTTGAAGTCGAGCTGCGAGGCGATCTCGCCACCGTGATTCTTGAGAGTGACCTGAAGCTTGCACAAGGTGTCGGCTGCCGGCGAGGACGGCTCGATGGTGATGGCTTCGATGGTGATCTTCGGGGCCGCGGTATCCTCTTCCTGGGCAGCCAGCGATACAGCACCGAGAACGATGAGAACAGAAGCGACAGCAGCTGGAACCGATTTCAACCTCATGATGCGAGTATCTTATCGAATTCCGGGCGATCCAGACCTGGCGGATCGACGGAATAGTCGCTGCGGGCTCTGGGTTTCACTAGTGGGTACCTTCCGATGTCGACGAAGACCGATTCTCGCCGTCCGCGATTCCTGACTCTGGCGTTGCCGACCCTGGCACTGACAGGCGGTGTCGGCGCGCTGAGCTATCTGCGCAATCGCTGGCAACACTCGCGGGTGTTTTTGCCGGGTCGCTATCCTGACGGGATCTGGGAGCCCGAGGCTTTTGGTCTATCGGCGACGGACGTGTGGTTCGATTCCCGGGACGGAACCAAGCTACACGGTTGGTGGATGCCGCATCCCTCGCCTCGGGGCACTCTTCTTTTTTGTCACGGCAACACGGGCAGCATCGCTCACAGGATCGGCGTCTTTCGTCACCTGCAGCGTCTCAAAGTCAACTTGCTGGCCTTCGACTATCGGGGGTACGGCAAGAGTGGCGGATCTCCGTCCGAGGCAGGTCTGTTCCAGGATGTCCGTGCGGCGCATGAATATCTGGTAGAGGTGATCGGCCAGGATCCGGGAGAGATCATTCTGTTTGGACACTCTCTTGGCGGCGCCGTGGCCGTGGACTGTGCCCTGGATTGCCCAGTGGCTGGGTTGGTGGTGCAGTCCAGCTTCACCCATATCCGGGACGCGGCCAAAGCGATGTTTCCGACCTTGCCGCTGCATCTGGCGGCAACCCGTCAGTTCCGCAGCATCGACAAGGTGGACAAGATCCAGGTACCGAAGCTGTTCATCCATGGCGACTGCGATGAATCGGTGCCGGTCGAGCTCGGCAAGAAGCTCTTCGAGGCGGCGAGCGAACCCAAGGAGCTCTTCATCGTCCGCCGCGCCGGCCACAACGATGTGCATCGCTACGGCGGCAAGCGCTACCTCCGCCGCCTCTCCCGCTTCCGCAATCGCTGCCTGAAAAGCTCACGCTGACATAGGGGCGGGGCTCGGAAGTGCACTGTGCCACTGCGAAGTGGGTGGGTTTCGCCTACCATCCAAGGGACGCGAGAGAGATAGAGACAGGGATGGACAGCAATCGAATGACCGGCGGGTTCCACGGCAAGTGGGTCTTCTGGGCATTGCTGCTCTTGGGTCTTCTGGCCGGGGGTTGTGACAGCTCCATCAGCCCCACGTCACCCAGTATCAGCCAGACCCCGTCGGAGGTCGAGTTTCAACTCCTACAGCTGACCAACACGGCGCGCTCCTCTGCCGACATCAGTCCGGCTCTGACACCAGACCCCGGGCTGAGCGACATCGCCCGCAGCCACAGCGTCGCCATGCGTGATCTGGGCTTCTTCGGGCACGTGGGGCCCGATGGCAAGAATCTCCGTCAGCGGCTGGGAGAGGCGGGGGTCGATTTCAGCCGGGCGGCAGAGAATCTGGCTCAGGTCACCAACGTCAGCGACCCCGCGAACTTTGCCTATGAGCTGTTGATGGACAGCGAGAGCCATCGGGCGAATATCCTCGATGCCAGATTCACTCTCGTCGGCGTGGGTGTGGTGCGGTCCGACGACACCTTCTGGATCACCCAGATCTTCATCAAGCCCTGAGGTTGCCTTGGGGACCCGCTCGGCAAGCCGGGACTTCTGGTTGGGGTGATAGTGTCGATCGAGGCTGATCGAGACGAGTATGTCTACGGTAAGAATCTGCGACGTTTCCCTGCGGGACGGGATGCAAATCCTCAATCGCCACGCGGTGATTCCGTTGCCGGTGCGGCTGCAACTCCTCGAGGCTCTCATCCGCAGCGGTGTGCCGTATATCGAGGTGGGGTCGTTCGTGAATCCCCGGGTGGTGCCGGCCATGCGCGATACGGCCGAAGTGCTGCGACAGATGCCACCCTACGATGGCCAGATCGCGGCCCTGGCCCCCACCTTGGGCTACTACGAACAGTTGAAACAGGCGGAGAGGGTCAATACGGTCGCGCTGTTCGTTTCGGCATCGGAGCGGTACTCCCAGAAGAACACGCATATGAGCGTCGCCGAGGCCATCGACGCCGCCGGGGAGATCGCGGATGCGGCTCGATCGGATGGCTACCGGTTGCGGGGATATCTGTCCTATGCGTTTCGGGACCAGTCTCGACCTGGCGGCTTGACCGCCGAACAAGAGGTGACGGAGATCTGTGACCGACTGGCGAAGATGGGTTGCGAGACGATCGCCCTGTCCGACACCGATGGCATGGCGTCGCCCAACGATATCCAGCGAGTGGTCGGTTTCGTGGCGAGCCAGATGGGTCTCGATCACATCGGCGTCCACCTGCACGATCGCCGAGGTCTGGGGGTGACCAACGCCTTCGTGGCCTACCAGTTGGGGGTGCGGAGCTTCGATGCTTCGGTGGGTGGGATCGGTGGTGCTATCACGGTGCGGCATTCCATCGGCAATGTCTCCACCGAGGAGCTGGTCGCCATGTTCGATAGTCTCGATGTGGAGACCGGAGTCGATCTACAGCCGCTGATCGAGGCCGGTTGTCGTGTCTCCCAGATGGCGGATTTCGTCGGCGACCCGCCGCCTCCCAGCAAGATCATCCTGGACGAGATCGCCAAGCGCCGAGCCGAGTTGGAAGAGGAGAACGGGCTGGAGGCCGAGTTGTCCCTGCGAGACCTGGTGGGCTCGCTCATCGAGATCGTGGCGCACCGACCTCATGAGCTGTCTGTCGATTCCGTCAGCCACACCCTGGCCGACGCCGGCAAGCAGGTGAGCCTGTTCATGAATGCCCCGACCAATCGTGCGGCCATCCTCTTCAGTCTCGTTCTGATGGTTCTGGTCTCGGGTGTGGGCGCACTGTTCGTGCGCGTCATCCCGCATGCCTGGGTGGCCCGCAGCGATGTCCTGGCCATCACCCTATTCAGTCTGGGGATGGTCCTGCTTCTCGGATTCGGTCTGACCATGATCCAGGTCGTGGGCGGCCTGCGATTTCCCAGACAGCTTTCCGAGAGTGAACGCGAGATCGTACGACAAGGCGTTGGGGGGCTGGCCGAGGAGCTGAAGGCGCGGTCCAGTGTCGAATCGAGTTATGAGGTCTGATGAGATGGCGGAAGAACCCTCGAAGTCCACGACCCACGTTGAGGAGCCAGAGCTGAAGTTCCACGAGAGTGGAAGGGATACCGCGGTACAGCACATCCGGTCCTATGGCGAACAGCTCGTCCGTTTGTCTGTTTCCACCGCCGAGTCACGCCGCCATCCCCTGGTCCTGGCCAAGGACGTCAACTATGCCTCCCATCGATTGCATACGGAGTTTCGCAACCGGAAGAACGTGGTCTTCCAGTTCCTCGGCGCCGGTCTCATGGGAGTCTTTCTCCAGGGCTTTGTCGCCGAGATGCTCAGCGCCGAGCCGTCGGCGTGGGCGGTGGCGGTTTACGTCGTGATCGGTTTCGTGGGGATCTTCGGCGTCTTCTGGTCGCTTATTCGCTAGTCTCCGTCTTGACCGGCAGCAGCTCCTGAAACGTCGTGCCGTAGATCTCCCAGACCGTCATGAAGATGCCGGCGATCACCGGTCCGATGATCAGCCCCACGGCGCCGAACATGGAGAGCCCACCCAAGGTGCTCAGCAGGATCAGCAGATCCGGCATTTCGGTGTCGCCTCCCACCAGCCGAGGTCTGAGGAGATTGTCCACCGATCCCACCACGGCGGCGCACCATACGGCCAGACCGATGCCCGCTACCGACGTGACCGGTCAAGAGCAGGTAGACCACGGCGGGTATCCAGACCAGGGCCGTGCCCACCGCCGGGATGATGGACATCACCGCCATGATGGTGGCCCAGAAGGCGGCGCCCTTGATCCCGACGACCGCGAAGGCGATGCCACCCAGAGCGCCCTGGACGATGCCGATCACCAGGGTGCCCTTGATGGTCGCTCGGGCGACCGAGATGCCCTTGTCGATCAGCATCTTCTTGTCCTTCTCCGACAAGCGGTGAGTAGGCGAGAAAGCTCCCCCGCATG
>CAVRAU010000015.1:0-102185 GCA_963719055.1 uncultured Acidobacteriota bacterium
GCTGTCGCTCCCACTGCCTCTGATGCCTCCAGCCCGAGACGAGACCCCAGATCACTACACCTGTCGCCCCTAGAAAAAGGAACGGCAGGGTGGATGGAAAAAGGGCGATGAATACCGGCACAGGTAGGGCTGCGACCACTGCGATGAGGATCAGGGTTCGCGTGCCGCCACCACCAAACAGAGATCGGTTCCCAGTGTTCTCTCCCATCCAATGTGAACTTCTCATCTGTCGTCCTTTTCTTGCGAAAGTCGTGCCTCGGTAATCAGGCGTCAGGTGGTTTGCGGGCTCGACCGCCTACAGAGTAGACAAGGGTTTCGGCTTCGTCTGAATTGCCTTGGGCGCCAAGTTCCTGGGAGGGGACGCCACGTGCGGGATCGATTTCTTTGCTAGCCTCTCCTCGCTGATGGAAGAGGTCCGAGGATCCATGCGCCAGGTGACGCTGATGTTCGTCGCCCTCGTGACGACACCCTTCGTGTCGAGAATCCTCCTCGTTTGGGACACCGGATCCATCTGGGCATGGCAGGACCTTCGAGGCTTTCTCTCCGATCTCGGAATCTCCCTGTTGGCCCTGCCGGTTTTGTTGTTGGCCAGGAAGGCATCGCGCTGGATCGGAGTGCTCTTCATCCTCTTGTGGGTCGTCTCGCATTGGGTCAACTTCGAGACTGTCGCGGAGCTCGGCTCATTGGGGACCGTGCATGACCTCGAGTTTCTGACGGACGGAACCTTCTTGAGCGGTTCGGCGACAGCCATCACCAGGCCGATCGTCCTGTCGGTCCTCTGCCTTGCGTCGGGTTTCTGGGTGTGGTGGATCGGTAGCGGATGGTCGATCCGAGCGGTAGTGGCGAGCTTGGCGGCGGCGGGCGCGGTCTTCATGGCGCAAGGACTCTGGCCCGTTTCGCAAGATCTGGCCGAGTGGCGTCAGAGGGACTTCTTGCAGGCCACCCTCGTCTACTTGATGCGGCCTGAAGTCGAGCCGGCCAGCCCATCGGGTGATACTCGCGCAGCCATGCTCGAGCTGGTTCCCGAGATGGTGGCTGATCTCGAGGGTGAACCGATCCTTCCCCTGCCTGGAGCGGCTCGGAATGTGCTGCTGGTCATAGTCGAAGGAGTGTCAGGAGCTTTCGTCCCGAGCCTGGCCGCAGATCACAATCTGCACGGTCTCTTCGAAATGCCGAATCTCGACCGGATCGCGACCTCGGCGCTCAGCTATTCGACCTTCGTGAGCCAGAATCGCAAAACCAACCGTGGTGTCTTCGCGCTTCTGTGTGGCGAGCCGCCCAATCTCGTTCCAGGCAGCCCAAAGATGACGCAGGTTGCGATGGTGGGTGGACGGGTCTGCCTTCCGCAAGTGTTGAAAGATGCCGGGTATCAGACGGCCTTTCTGCAGGCCGCCCCACTGGCCTTCATGATCAAGGATCAGTTTGCGGCCAAGGCGGGCTACGATCGGATCTTCGGCCGCGGTCACTTCGACGCGGAGAGGGCCGCAGCTCACAACAAGTGGGGCATCGATGATCGATCGCTCTTCGAGCAGAGCATGGAGGTGATCGACGAGCTGCGCGCCGGCGCGAATCCCTGGTTCGCTTCCATTCTGACCGTAGGCACGCACCACCCCTTCGTCTTCCCCGAGGAGTCCTCCGATAGCGAGGCCGGTGACACCGACCGACGTCGGGCTGCTTTCAAGTACGCGGACCAGGCCGTGGGTTGGCTGGTAGAGGAGCTCGATAGACGGGGAGTCCTTGAAGACACACTCGTTCTGATCACGTCGGACGAGTCGCGGGGTGCGCTGTCTGTCGAACGAGAGCGGGCACAAATCTCAGGCGCCATCGCTCAGCGTTTGAGCCAGAACTGGGGGGTCCTGGTCGCCCTCCAGCCGGACGACACAATCGAGCGCATCAAGGAGCCCTTTGCACAAATGGACCTGGCGCTGTCGGTTCTGGATTATCTCGGTCTTACAGAGCGAGCCGGCATATTTTTTGGCAGGAGTGTGTTTCGCCGCTATCAAGCTTCGCGACTCGTGCCCTTTGCCAATACCAATTTTCTCAGGGCAGGAGCGATCGATTCGGCGGGGACTCTTTACGATTGCCGTATCGACACCGACGAATGCGGGAAGTGGTGGATTGGCGACAAGTCCTTCTTCGGCTCGAGTCGCATGGAAGTCGATTGGCAGGCAGCGACGGATGGCTGGGTTCTCGACTTTGCCCGGCGAAGTCAGGCCGAGGCCATGGCGACCCGCGGCGAGTACGAGGCCGAGCTTCTGACAGATGCCCGGCAGCAGGTTCGGGACGATCGACTTCTACACGGCGGCCCCTACATTACGCTCATGCCGGGCCAGTGGCTCGAGGTCGACATCGAGGTCGAAGTGCAGGGCTCTGGTGGAGTCGTGTCGTTCAAACACAAATTGACGGCACCCCGCGAATGGGGCTTCGAGGGCGGCGCTGAGGACGAAGCGATCTATCACGAGGCTTTCGACCTCGGAGACGGCGATCGTCTTCATCTCAACTACACAGTGGTGCCGGAGGGCGGCGGACGGATGGATGGTGTCAAGATCGAGTCGAATGCTTCTGCTGCCGAGGGTGCCGTATTCGATCTCTTTTTCCACAGCGCGGTCATGAAAGTCCATGTCGGCGAGGAGATGCCAGAGCCTGGGTTTCAACTTCGCCAGCAGGAGCTGACTCGCTCCAATCTCTAGGCCTTCGGTCGCAACCAATGGGCCAGAGCGGGCAGCAGCACGATGGCGCCGAGCATGTTGACCAGGAACATGAAGGTCAGCAGGATCCCCATGTCGGCCTGGAACTTGAGCGGCGAGAAGATCCAGGTGGCCACGCCCACCGCCAGGGTGATACCGGTGAAGAGCACGCCGTTGCCGGTGAGCTTCAGCGTCTCCCGGTAGGCCTCCTGCAGGCCCTTGCCTTCGGCCAGAATGCTCGCGCAACCGAGCTGAAGATGTAGATCCCGTAGTCGACGCCGATACCGACGCCGAGAGCCACCACCGGCAGGGTCGAGATCTTGAGGCCGATCTCGAGCATCGTCATCAGGGCGTAGGCGAGGATCGAGACCAGGGCCAGCGGGATGACGATGCACAGGGTCGCCCGCAGCGATCGGAAGGTGATCAGGCAGAGCAGGATGATGGCCGCGAAGATCCACATCAGCATCGGGAACTGGGCCGCGGAGACCGCCTCGTTGGTGGCCGCCATGACACCGACGTTGCCGGTGGCGAGCCGGAACCTGACCTCGTCGGAGCCGTGCTCGGTCTCGGTAGTCCTTGACCGCGGCGACGATGCGGTCGATGGTCTCGGCCTTGTGATCGCTGTGAGTAGATGTAGACCGGCATGACGCTGCAGTCGGAGTTCAGCAGCCCGGTGCTGGTGTCGATGTAGGTCACCGCCTGGGCCATGGTCGAGGGGTTGCGGGGCAGCACCCGCCACTTGAGGCTGCCTTCGTTCCAGCCGGCGTTGATGATCTTGGCCACACCGCCGATGCCGAGGACCGACTGCACCCCGGGGACGTTGCGCATGTGCCACTCGAAGCGGTCGATGGTGGTCATGATGTCGTGCTCGGTGCAGGCCTCGGGATCCGACTCCACGATCACCGTGATGACGTCGACACCGATGGAGAAGTGTCTGGTGATGACGTCGGTGTCGATGTTGTACTGGGAGTCGGCCCGCAGCTCCGGCACGCCGGGGTGCAGGTCGCCGATCTTGATCTGGGTCGCCTTCCAGCCGCCCACAACGAAGAGCACGGCCGCCACGATGACGATGATCGCCGCATTGCGGGGCGCGGCCACCTTGCCCAGCGCGTTCCAGAAGCGGATCCATCGTTGCCGGCCCGTGTCCGCAGCCTGGCCTCGTATCTCTTCACCGAGGTTGACGTAGGACAGCAGCACCGGTACCAGAACCAGATTGGTGAGGATGATGACGGCCACACCGAGACTGGCGGTGATCGCCATCTCCTGGATCATGCGGATCTTGATCAACATGATCGTGATGAAACCGATGGTGTCGCTGAGCAGCGCGATGCCGCCCGGAATGATCAGTCTGCCGGAAGCCGATCCGGGCGGCCTCCAGGCTGGTCGGCACCCTCGTAGACCTCGGCCCGGAAGGCGCTCACCATCTGCACGCCGTGACTCACACCGATGGCGAAGATCAGGAACGGCACGAGGATCGACATCGGGTCGATGCCGAAGCCGAGCAGGGTCACCAGACCCAGCTGCCAGATGACCGCGATCAGCGAGCAGCCGACGACGATAAGGGTGAGCTTGACGCTCTGGGAGTAGAGGTAGACGAAGATCGCGGTGATGAAGAAGGCGACCAGGAAGAACAGCACCACTCGGGTCACACCGGAGGCGATGTCGCCGATGACCTTGGCGAAGCCGATGATGTGGTAGTCGAACTCGACCCCGATCTCGTGGTTGCTGTACTTCTGGCGAACCTCCTCGAGTTGGTCGGCCACGTTCAGGTAGTCGAGACGCATCGCCGGTCGTCGGATCGACCTCGAGAAGAGAAGCGACGACCAGCGCGGAGCTGAAGTCGTTGGCCACCAGCCGACCCATGTAGACCGACTTGAGGAGGTTTTCACGGACTTTGGCGAGCCCCTGGTCGTTGGGCTCGAAGTCGTCGGGAATGACGTTGCCACCGGAGATGCCGTCTTCCACGACCTCGGTGAAGCGCACATTGGGGGTGAAGAGAGACATCACTCGGGTGCGATCGACGCCGGGGATGAAGAAGACGTCGTCGGTGACCTCCTGCAGCACCTCGAAGAACTTCGGCGTGAAGATGTCTCCGTCGCGAGCCCGGATGGCGATGACCACCCGGTTGGCACCGCCGAACGCGTCGCGATACTCGACGTAGGTCTGCATGTACTCGTGCTCGAGGGGCAGCAGCTTGGCGAAGCCGGCATCGATACGGAGGTTGGAGGCCTGGTAGGCCATGAACACCGTCATCAGGAGAAAGAAGACCACCACCAGGCGGCGCCTTCCGAAGATCAGGTTCTCGAGCCGTGTAATCATCGCGTCAGGGTTCCTTTCCCGATCATCTTGACCCCGAATTCGCCAACCAGCAGCAATTGATCCGGGCCAGCCTCGACGATGGCCGAGATCCCTCGTCGATCCGGCTGCGGTAGCAGCTCGAAGGTCGATCCGCCGTCGGACGAGAGTCAGAAGCGTGCCGCCAAGGCCGCTGATGACGATGGTGCCGTCCGCCAGGCGAATCCCGTCGGTGAGCATCGCGGTGGTGCCGGTCTCGACCGGCGTCCAGCTCTCACCGGCATCTTCGGAGCGAAACAGGTGCCCCTGAAGGCCGAAGACGAGGACGGTGTCCCCGTCCAGGGGCAGCGTGCCGAAGAACGATCCCTCGTAGGGCGAGGGCAGCTCGGTCCAGGTCGTACCGCCATCGTCTGAGCGGTAGATCATCCCGGCTTCGGCCGCCATGTAAAGGCGCCCGTTGGCCGACCTCGCCAGGTGATGCAGGTGAAAGTCCCACTCACTGATCGGCTCGGAGGTCCAGGTCTCACCGCTATCCGAGGTGCGGAAGAAGCTGCCGTAGGCGCCGATGGCGAAGCCGTTGTCGGCGTCCGAGAACCAGACGTCCAACAGGGGGTTCTCCTCCTCGGGCGCCCAGTTGACAAGGTTCCAGGTGATGCCTCCATCCGTGGTGCGCAGAATCACCGAGTCGTGGCCCACCGCCCAACCCAGGTCTGCGATCGTGGAAGTAGACTGCCGGTCAGAGATCCTCGACTCGGCACTTCGCTCTGCTGCCAGGTGCCACCGTTATCGGCGGAGGTCAGGATGTGGCCACGTTCGCCCACGACGACGAAGTGGCCGTCGGCGACGGTGGCATCGAGCAGCAGGGACTTGCCGGCCAACGGCGCTCGAACTGCCGGCTCGGGCACGATCTCCTCCTGGGCCGAGGCCACCCCTGCAGCGAGGGCGAGGATCGGCAGGGCGACAGTAAGCCAACGCCGGAAGCCCATGGCGAAGGGCACATCCATCTGCGCTCGCGGGTGCCTCGGTGGGTTCCATAGCCATCGATCACTCTCCCCAGGACATGCGCGAGGGAGTCAGTCCCCCCAGTCTTCGAAACAGGGCGACGGAGCAGACCGCACCCGGCCCACGCCGTCGCCCGCAAGGTCCAGCGCTAGCGCACGCCCGAGCGCCGCAGCGCCGCGGGAGTGTAGTCCTCCATGGTGCGATTGATGCCGAACTTGTACATCGGATTCTGGTTGTCGAGTCCGATGGCCAGGTAGCGGCCCGCCTGCAGGTCGATGTGCACCTCGAGCGTGGTCCAGATACGTCGGCAGGTCGTAGTAGTTGATGACGTGACCCTCGGAGACCCGCCAGAGCTGGTCCCGATTGTCGTACTGGTCCATGGCCACGATCTGCCAGCTGTCCTCGTCGACGTAGAAGGTGCGTCGCTTGTAGATGTGCCGCGCACCCTCCCTGAGGGTCGCATCCACCACCCAGACCCGGTGCAGCTCGTAGCGCGCCAGGTCGGGGTTGGTGTGGAGTGGCGTGAGGATCTCTTTGACCTCCACCTTGTCGCTGTGCAGCTTGTAGGAGTTGTACGGAACGTACATCTCCTTCTTGCCCACCAGCTCCCAGTCGTAGCGGTCGACCGCGCCGTTGAACATGTCGAACTGATCCGAGGTGCGCATGCCGTCGGCGGCGGTACCCGGGTTGTCGTAGGCCACGTTGGGCGCCCGCCGAACACGACGCTGGCCAGGGTTGTAGAGCCAGGCGCTGCGGTGCTCCTTGACCTGATTCAGGGTCTCGTGCACCAGCAGGATGCCGCCGGCCAGCCGCGCCGGCGCCGTGACCTCCTGCTTGAACATGAGGATCTTGTTGTTGAGATCCGCCTCGGTCATGCCCTCGATGCTGTAGAGCAGGTAGAACTCGTCGTAGAACTGCACCAGCGTGTACTTGCCACCGCGGGTCGGAGCCGCCTGAGCGATGGTCCGCGACGCAACTCTCACCCCGATATCGCAGCAGGTGGTTCCAGATCACCTCCACACCTTCCTTCGGGATGGGGAAGGGGATCCCGTTGATCGCTCCTGCCACGCCGTGGCCGTTTTCGATCAGCTTGGCGGTAGCGGCGACTTCCTTGGTCATGTCGTAGATCCGCTGCGGGTAGGAGGCGCTGCGATGCGTCGGGTAGACGTTCATCTTGAAGCTCGGGTAGGTCTCGAGCAGCGCCTTGTACCCGGGCGTGAGCTTGTCCGCGTACTCCGCCATGTTGTCGGCGGTGATGGTGAAGAGCACCGCGTCATCGGCGAACGGATCGGGGTGGTGCATCCCGGGCTTGTAGCCTGCCGGCGGCGTCGTGATACCGCCCTCCCAGGCCGGGATGGTGCCGTCGGCATTGCCGGCCTTCTCGGCTCCCAGGGGAGTCAGGTCGGCACCGAGCCGAGCGACCTCCTGCGGCGACAGCTGCGGCCTGCGAGCATCGTCGCCGAACCGACGACGATCGCCAGCGCGCAACAGAAGAGGATCAGCGAGTTTCTATGCATGGTCATGCCTTCCTTCCCCTAGAACGAGTACTTGATGTTGACCCCGACGAAGTCGCGGTCGTTGATGAGGTTGTAGCGACCGGCGCCGCTGTAGGTCGTCCAGCTGAGGTCGAACTGCCACTTGGCCAGGTAGCTCGCATCCCGAGGCCCAGTGTAAAGGCCTGACGGCCATCGATGAAGGCGCCGCCGGGACCCGGGGTGATGCCGTCGACGTCATGCCGCCAGCCGAAGCGCGGAATCAGGTTGAAGGCGCCGATGGCGTTGTTGTAGGTCAGGCGACCCACCAGGCGATAGCCCCAGGAGGTGGGGTCGGCGAAGTGCTCCGGCTGCCTCGAACGGCTTGCCTGCGTGAGCGCCGCCGGGCGCGAGTGGATCGGGTTGCCGCTGGTGTAGGTGCCCGGACCTTCGTAGCGCAGCACGTCCTTGCTCGGCATGCCCGAGACGTGGACGATGGCCGGCTCGAACAGGAGTAGCCCCTGATCGGCGCGGAGAAAGGAAAGGTAACCCCAGGCCTTGGTCAGCGTGAATTGGAACTGCGTGGCATCGTGCAGCCGGTAGCCGGGAATGACCTCGTCGAAGCCCGGCACCGCCCGGCACCACCTGGTTGGTGGCTGCCAGTCCCGGCGAGATCGGCGAGAGCGCCGCGAACAGCAGCTCCACGTCATCGACCAGGTACGGCGCGTCTTGTTTGTAGGAGATCTCCCCCTGCAAGGCGATGCCGGTCGTGGCGATCTGGGTGTTGAAGCTTGCACCGAAGAGCTTGATGTCCTCGGGGTAGGCGATGAAGTACCTCGCGGTGGCGGCATAGGCGTCGGTGGCGGCGGCCTGTCCTGCTTGCGCAGCGGCAGCATCCACCTCCGGGCTGACACCCGGCGGCACCCCGAAGGTCTGATAGACGATCCCAGCGGCTCTCGGTCCTGCCGCGGCTGCGGCCAATGGCACCCTGAAGGGTGCCGGTGCGTGCATTCACCGTCGGCAACCGGCTGTGGAAGTTCGTGAAGAAGAAGCCGAACTCGGTGTTCCCGAAACCGGCGAGCCAGCGCAGGGCGGCGCCCCACTGACCGCTGTCGGAGGGCTCGACATCCGGTGCCCGCGGAACTCCCAGGAACGGTCGATTCAGCGGCGGCTGGATGAAGAACGGGGATTCACCCGTGTCCGGTGCATCGCCGAACGCCAGGAATACATGCGTTCCGCCCCGGCCGGCAAAATCGTTGGTGGAGAAATAGGTCCCGGGTGGGTCGATGACGGTTTCATCCCAGTCGTACTGGTAGAAGCCCTCCAAGGAGACGCTATCCGACAAGTCGACCGAGCCCCAGGCCAGGCCTACCGGCCGAAAGGCCTCGCGCAGCTCGGCGCCGGGCACCCGCAGGGCTGCCACATCCACCGGGTTGACGACGCTGATGCCACCCGGAATGAAAGTGCTCTCACCCCAGTTCAGCACCTGCTGGCCGCCCCGGAGTTGACCTCGGCGACTGCCGAGATCGAACTGCCACCAGACGTAGGCATCGAGCAGCTCGGCGCGTCTGCCGACCCAGTCCAGGGCCGGCCGGGAAAGCGGTGTCCGGGCTCCCGCCTTCTTCACCTCGAAATCGTAGAAGCCGGTACCGCGGAAGAAGGCCCCGACGTTCTTGTAGGCGAGATCGATGTCGACGGTGGCCTTGACGGCGTTGCTGGCGAGGCCCGTATCGAAGTTGAGGTTGCCATCGTCGCCGTTGACCGAGAAGGCGGTGCCGCCCTCAGGAAGGCCGATGATCCGCAGATCGCGATCGTCGAGGCGCCACCGGGCACCCCAGGAAAGCGTCGTGTCGACGAGAAACCGGAGTTCACCCATCGATAGATCGGCGGCGTTGGCAGGTGCTGGCGTCACGGAACTCACAACGACAGCGAGGATGATCAGACCGACGATTCCGCCGAGCGAACAGAGCCGAGTCAGTGGTCTTTTGCTCATCTGCCCACTCCTCTCATGATTGTCTCCTTCCCTTTGTCCAGTTTGTGACCGCACAGAACCTGTAGTCAGGCAGTGGGCACGCCCAACGGCGACCTCACGTCCGATACAAAGTCCTGAGCGAGAGTCAGAATAGAGACCTCCCCTAAAGTGTTGATCTAGGCGTTACCCCTACAGTGTCTTGGTCCGCGTTCGTCGTCGGCAATACCCTGCAGGGTGGGAGGCTAACCTACCTGCGGGGGTGGTGAACCCAAGCTCATGCCCAAATCCGAATGCGACTCTGGTGTTCAACGAAAGCCCCATGCTATTTTTTGAGCTTAGCAGAATGTCTGACGGTGCCGCCCGACATCGACCCGCCACTCTTGGTGATCGACTTACGGGTCGGTACAATCTGGATGTGTCTAGTCGACTGCAAGCAGGCAGTCGGTGTTTCAGGGGGGTAGAGGATGTCCTCGCGACTGCCGGGGGATGAGGAAGGCGGGTCGGAGCGTCGCGTGGCTAGCGAGCCTGAACGCCGAGACCATCGACGACATGCGGTGGCCAACCTGCGCGTCAAGGGTCCGATCGCCGGCGATGTGATCAATACCTCCCATCTCGGCGTCGCGATTCAGACCAACGAGAGCCTGACCGTTGGCTGGAGCTACGCCTTCAGAATGCGCAACGGGTCCGAGGTGATCCGCATCCCCGGCAAGGTGAAGTGGTGCCGGTTGGTGCAGCTGCTGAGCATCGGAGAGGACGAGTTCTTGCCGGTCTTTCGGATGGGAGTCCAAATGGCTGGCAACCTCTGGGGTAAGCCCCAGGTTTACTACTACCCCTGATCCCGAAACCGCACCGTGGGTCCGCCGCCCCGGTGCTATGATCCCCGCCCATGTCCAGGATTCTGGTAACCAGCGCCCTGCCGTATATCAACGGCATCAAGCACCTCGGCAATCTGGTGGGTTCCATGCTGCCGGCGGATATCTATTCGCGGTTTCAGCGTCAGCGGGGCCACGAGGTTCTCTACATTTGCGCCACGGACGAACACGGAACTCCGGCTGAGTTGGCGGCGCTGGAGGCGGGTCTGGAAGTCGGTGAGTTCTGCCGTCAACAGCACCAGGTCCAGGCGGATATCTATCGCCAGTACGACTTGTCCTTCGATTACTTCGGACGCAGCTCGTCGCCACAGAACAAAGAGTTGACCCAGCATTTCTGTCGGCAACTGGACGACAACGGTCTGGTCGAAGAGCGGACCACCCAGCAGGTCTTCTCCAAGACCGATGGCCGGTTTCTTCCCGATCGCTACATCATCGGCACCTGTCCCCACTGCGGCTACGACGCGGCCCGTGGAGATCAGTGCGAGAACTGCACCCGGGTCTTGGATCCCACCGATTTGATCGACTCACGATCCGCGGTGTCGGACAGCACAGATCTGGAGGTGGTCGAAACCAGCCACCTGTTTCTTCTCCAATCGAAGCTCGCGGATCGCCTGGCAGAGTGGATCGACAGCCGCCAGGGATGGCCGGTCCTGGTGACCTCCATCGCCAGGAAGTGGCTCAACGAGGGACTCCACGATCGGGGGATCACACGCGATCTGTCCTGGGGAGTGCCGGTTGATCGTCCAGGTTTCGAGAACAAAGTGTTCTACGTCTGGTTCGATGCCCCGATCGAGTATATTGCCGCGACTCGGGAATGGGCGGACGAAGCACCGGACGAGAGGGACTGGAAGTCCTGGTGGTTCGACACGGATGACGTGCACTACGTCCAGTTCATGGCCAAGGACAATATTCCCTTTCACACCATCAGCTTTCCGGGCACGATTCTGGGCTCGGGCGAGCCGTGGAAGCTGGTGGATTTCGTCAAGGGCTTCAACTGGCTCAACTACTACGGCGGCAAGTTCTCGACCAGTCGCAAGCGAGGCGTCTTCATGGATCGGGCCCTGGAGAAGTTTCCCGCTGATTACTGGCGGTATTGGCTCATCGCCAATGCACCCGAGAGCGACGATACCGTCTTCACCTTCGAGTTCTTTGCCAACGGGATCAACAAAGACCTGGCCGATACTTTCGGCAACTTCGTCAATCGCTGTCTGAAGTTCGCTCAAAGTCGCTTCGATGGAGTGGTGCCTGCAGGAGGCTCCCCCGGCGAAGAGGAGAAGGCACTGGTCCAGGAGCTGGAGGAACGAGTGCGGCGCTACACGCGCCATATGGATGAAATGCAGTTTCGCAAGGCACTGGGAGAACTGCGCTCGATCTGGGGGCTGGGCAATGAGTACCTGACTCGGGCCGCCCCGTGGAAGGTGATCAAGGAGGATCAGGACGCCGCGGCCGCCATTGTCCGCACCGCCTTGCAACTGATTCGTCTCTATGCCGTTCTGGCCTGGCCGGTCATACCGAGCACCAGTGCCAGGGTCCTGGCAAGTCTCGGATTCGACGACGAGATGCCCGTCTGGCCTGGTGAGGACATGGAGAGGGAGTTGGCGGTTCTGCCAGCCGGCAGGGCGATCGGTGAGCTCGACATCCTGTTTCGCAAGATCGCCCCTGAAGAGGTGCTCGAGCTCGAAGCCGAGTTCGGTGGACGTCAGGAATCGTCAGCGGCCGCCGAGTGATCCGCGCTGAGTCCAGCGATCCAGGATCCACCACCCGACCCCAGCCAAGACGATTTCCAACCCACCGCAGACCACGAAGGCGGCACCAAAGCCATGGGTCGTGTAGGCCCAGGCCCCCAGCACCGGTCCGATGGTGAAACCCAGGGATCCGGCGAGGTTGAATCCACCCATGGCGCTGCCCCGCGTGCGTCGATCGCTCCATTGAGCGGTCAGCAGGATGGCCGGCGGGAACATCACGGCTGCAAAGACCCCCAGGGCCACCATGATGGGTCGTAGGGCCGCGAGCCCTGACACACCCACCCAACACAGCACTATGCCGTAGAGCAGCGAACCGATCACCAGCGGTGGTCCCGGTCCCGTCCTTTCGGCGAGCTTGCCGCTGAAGAACTGCAGGGCCGCAAAGGGCAGCAAGAACATGGCGAGGTAGCGACCGCGGACAGCTGGATCGTGAGCGCCGAGAGAATCGAGGTAGAGGGGAAAGACAACGACGAACAGTCCGACGGCCAGTCGATCGACGAAATGAAAGGACATGGGGAGCAGGAGACGAGGTTGCGATCGCAGGGCACGCAGAACCCTCTTCATGCGCTGCTGAGGCACCAAAGCGGTGGAATCCCTGAGAAACAGGGCGGCGATCGCCAGAACCAGGAAGAGAACCGAGGCCACGACCAGCGGAGCTCGCGGGCCAAACCAGCGACTGAAGTAGCCACCCATGGGGGCTCCGAGCGCCACGCCGAAGATCAGGGAGGCTCCCATGAGACCCATATAGCGGCCGCGACGGGGGCGATCGGGATGATCGAGCATCATCGCCATGACGATGGACCAGCCCATCACGGAAAAGGCTCCCTGGAGAAACCGCAGGACCAGCAAAACCTTGACCGACGAAAGGCCCCCGTACAGGGCATAGAGCAGGGAGGATCCCAGGAATCCCAAGACCACCAGGGGCTTGCGCCGGCCGAATCGGTCGGAGACCAACCCCCAAAGAGGGGCAAACACGAGGTAGGCCAGCGTCTCGACCGAGAAGAACAAGGTCGCCTGGGTCACCGTGCCGCCCAGATCATCGATGATGAACTCCTTGAGACCGGCCACGACCAAGGTCAGGTTGAACATGGCGCCGGTCAAGAGGAGACAGGGCAGAACGACAGTCCGGCCGATCGCCTCTTCGACAGGAGTTGGCCCCTGCGTGGTCTGTTGGGTGGTCAAGTCTTTGCCTCTTCAGTCGACCGGCACGGGACGCCCGGGTGGCGGTGATCGTATGAGATTGGGACACCCACGCCAAGTGAGGGTGGAAGCGCGCAGTGGTAGAATTCTTTTGCTCGCACACGAAACAACCGAATTGTGGCCATAATCATGAACGTCGAAATCCCAACTGAAGATCGAGCGGCTGCCGAAGAGACGCTGGGCCATCCCGACGACTGGCTGCATCTGGACCAGATCCAACCGGAACACTGTGGTCTGGTGGCCGCCGTTCAGGCCGGCGAGGAAGAGATCGACAGACTCAAGTCCATGGGTGTCTGCGTGGGCAGGCGCCTCATGCTCATTCGCCCCGGGGACCCGATGATCGTCAAGGTCCTCGGCTCCCGCATCGGTATCTCTGCGAGGTTGGCCCAGCAGGTGATGGTTCTCCCCTGTGGTGGGGACGCCTTCGGCGAGAGTTGACACGACCGACAAGAGCTCCTTCAACGAGGTTCGATCATCAGTATCATCCAGTTGCCGACACGTTCAGGCAGGCATAGCGCTGGGCCTGAGGAGACCTGTGTGGCGCTGGTCGGCAACCCCAATGCCGGCAAGACCACGCTCTTCAACAGCCTGACCGGGTTACGGGCCAAGACCGCCAATTTCCCCGGCACGACCATCGAGCGTCGTCTCGGACATACTCGTCTGGCGGACAGACGCGTCAGGATCCTGGATCTGCCCGGCCTCTACAGTCTGACTTCGGCAAACTTCGAGGAGAAGATTGTGCGGGAGGCACTTCTGGGGCACCTCCCGAATCAGCCCCGCCCGGCCGCTGTGGTTCTCTTGCTGGATGCCACCAATTTGGAGCGCAATCTCTATCTGGCAAGCCAGGTTCTCGAGCTCGGCCTGCCTACGGTGGTCGCTCTGAACATGGTGGATCTCGTAGAGCGGTCAGCCATCGAAATCGATGTCGACAGACTGTCGGAGGAGTTGCGTTGTCCTGTCGTGTCGGTGGTTGCCCGAACGGGGCGCGGAATCGATCTCCTCCGACAGGAGCTCGAACATCTGATCAGCCCTGGCTACAGCCCCAAACATCCCGAGACGGGCGAAGGACTGTGTGATTGTTCTGGATGCCCTTACAAGGCTCGCTACGACTGGGCGGAGGAGGTGGGAGCCCGGGTTACGGACGGGCTCAGTCACACCGATGGCGGCAAGACCGATCGAATCGATGCGGTCCTGACCCATCCGTGGGTGGGTGTCGGTCTGTTTCTGGGCGTGATGTTCGCCGTCTTCGCCTTGATCTTCTGGGTCGCCCAGTACCCGATGGACTGGATCGATAGCGGGTTCGGATTCGTCAGCTCGACTCTCGGAGAGTGGTTGCCACCGGGAGATTTGCAGAGCCTGGTCGTGGATGGAATCGTGGGAGGAGTTGGCGGTGTTCTGGTCTTTCTGCCCCAGATTGCCATTCTGTTCTTCTTCCTGGCCCTGCTGGAGGATACTGGATATCTGGCGCGGGCGGCCTTTGTCATGGACCGTCTGATGCGCAAGGTGGGTTTGCCCGGCAAGGCTTTTGTGCCCATGCTCTCGGCCCATGCGTGTGCCATTCCGGCCATCATGTCCACCCGGGTGATCGAGTCCAGACGAGACCGCTTGGTGACGATTCTGGTTCTGCCTCTGTTGACCTGCTCGGCGCGGATACCGGTGTACACGATGGTGACGGCGCTGTTGTTCCCGGATCGACCCATCGTGGCCGGTCTGGTCTTCACGGGTGCCTACACTCTGGGAATCGTTGCCGCCCTGGTCATGGCATTCGTTTTCAAACGGACGATTCTGCCGGGCGAGACTACGCCGTTGGTGCTCGAATTGCCTGGCTACAAGATGCCGAGCTTGCGGTCGGCTCTCCTGGCCACGATGGATCGGTCGCGTATCTTCGTCAAGCGTGCGGGTACGGTGATCCTGGTGATTTCCGTCGTTCTATGGGTTCTGGCGACATATCCCAAGAGTGCGGTTCCGGAGTCCGCCCTGGAGAACCTCGCGGTCGCAGAGAGGCTCGAGGCTGCCGGTCGCATGGACGACGCTTCTGAGCTGCGTCACCAGGCTGCGCAGACAACAGCGCAGAGCGGGTTGGAGCACTCCTTCGCCGGCCAATTGGGGCGCCTGATCGAGCCGGTGATCGCTCCCCTCGGCTTTGATTGGCAGATCGGCGTCGGGATTCTGTCGTCTTTTGCGGCCCGAGAAGTGATCGTCTCGACTCTGGCGGTGGTCTACGGAGTCGGTGAAGCGGCGGTGGATGATAATCCCGAATCTCTTTCCGCCACCCTGCAAGCCGCAAAGCGCTCCGACGGGACACCGGTATTCACCTTTGCTGCCAGCTTCAGCCTGCTGGTGTTCTACGTGTTGGCCATGCAGTGTCTGCCGACGCAGGCCATCACCCGTCGAGAGACCGGAGGCTGGCGCTGGCCAGCCTTTCAGCTTGGCTATATGACTCTTCTGGCTTACGTCTCAGCCTTGAGCGTCTACCAGGTTTTGAAGGGTATCGGACTCAGCTGAACCGGCGCTCGGTCCTAGATCTTCGAGCTCTTGGGCCCATGCGCCCGACTCTGGCTGATCGAGTGCCTCATCTTGCCCAGGGCGATATTCAGAGGATTGTTGCGAGATAGGAAGGGCAGAACAGGTCGGCGGCGAAAACCGATCTCCTTGGCCAGCTTGATGGCTTCTGGGTGGCGCGAATTGAGTTTCAAGGCGCGTTGCAGCGCATCGATGGCCTTGCCGCGCCGTCGGCGCAGCAGGTAGACGCGGGCCAGAAGCACATAGTTCTCAGGCTCGTAGAACTGCACCTTGATGGCGTGCTGACACAGAGCCAGACCCTCCTTGCCGCGCCGCTCGTAGCGTGCGATGCCGTATCCGAGGTAGGAATAGAACAGACCGGACAGCTCGGTGCCCTGGCGATCGGCCTCGGCGATCTTGCCCAGGATCTCCATGCCGGCCTTCCAGTTGCCCGCCCGGCATAAATCGATGCCTCTCTGAGCGGCATCCTGCATGCTGTTGGTGGGCGTGGTATTCATCTCTGGTTCAGTCATTGTCTAGTCTGGCCGCTTGCCGGATCAGGGTACCGTACCATCGTCGGCGGATCTCCTCACGTTTATAGACCTTGATATGCCGGAGCTTCTTGCCTTCCCCCTGGAGTAGACCCTTGGGATCCTGCAGCTCGACGCCCCGGTAGAAACCGAGATTGGCGTGATCCCCAGAGGCCGCCAGATAGCAGACGATGTGGTTGAGAGAGTAGACGGGACGACCCCACTTGATCTCCTCTTTGGCTTCTGGAAGCTCCTTCCGAACGAGCTCTCGCAGGTCACGAAGTACAGGCCGGACCAGCGGAGAGGCCTGGCTGATAAAGGCGTCGATCTGTCCCTTGGAGCTCTTCTTGGCGCTCGGCATCAACCCTCCAGAACGATCTTCGCCCGCAGTCTTTCGGCTGCCGGTGAGTTCGGCGCGTGGGTCAGGATCTGCTGGATTCTCGCGATGCCCTTCACGTGGTCACCCACGCTTTGGTACAAAATCAACTCACCGTAGAGCTCATCGGCCAGTTGGTCGATACGCCGGGCGACCACATCGGCCTGCTGTCCTGCCGGGTATCTCTTGAGATAGTCCGCTCCGTTGGCAAGCTCATCGAATTTCGGGGCCAGAGTTGCGAGCCGCTGACCGGCCGCGTCCTGGAGTGCTGGGTCATCGCATTCGGTGGCCAACTGTTGGAGGGCGCCGAGGCTCTGCAACCTGGGAGTGAGGGTCCGCAATCCGCGAATGGCCGTTTGTCCAGCCTGGCTTTCGGGATCCGACTGCCAGGCTTGCAGAAACTTGTCCACTGCCTCCTCCTGGCGATCCAGACGGGCGTAGGCCTGCCCGAGTGCCAGGGATACCTCGGGCGCTTCGGCTGATTCTGGGTAGTTGCTGAGGAAGGTCTCGAGGAATTCGGTCTCGTAGATCCCTCCTCGCAGAACCTCTGTGGCCTGCGGATAGTTCGAGTCGAGTAGCCCGTCCATTTCCTGGATTTCCTCCTCGAGTGTGGCGATCAACGGGCTGTTCGGAGTCAACTCCCGGACTTCCTCGAGATTCCTCTCATAGGCTGTGATCACGCGCCGCCATTTCTGGGACATGGGCTTGCGGCTGTCTTGAAGCTCTCGCAATGCATGAACCAGATCGAGACGTATCTGATCGGCGGCGGGTCCCTGCGGCCATGCCAGGAGCGTTTGCTTCTTCAGGAGGGCCGCCAGGGGGGGCTCCAGATCCGACTGATTCAGAAAATCCAGCAAGACCTTCTGGGTGCGGGCCCGGTACTCGTCGGCGGCGGAGGGATGCCCGATCTTGAGCAGCTCTTGTCGCACGGCGGCCGCCTGCACTCGCTCTTCGAAGAACGGATGTGTCCGCCAGTAGCCGTACTCCTTGGACTGCGGCATGTGGGTTCTCATCTTGTCCATGAGCTGTCGAGTCCCCTCGGGGTCGAACCCTGCCGCCGCCGCCATGCGCTGCCCCTCGTCATCGGACTCGTCTTCGAAGCCGCGACTGTAGCTGCGCAAGAGCAGCTCACTGAGGACGGCGCCGGCAGCCGCGGTGCCCTGAATCAGGTCCCCACCCTGGCTGCGTGTCGGATAGGGATCCCGGGGTCCCGACTGGTTGGAGTTGTCGCTTTGGCTCGCGGCGATCATGACTCCCGCCAAAAGGGCCTGGCTGACGACATTCAGCAGGGTGGCCCGCCGCTGCATTCTTGTGCCGTGCCGCAGGACGACATGACCGATCTCATGACCCAACAACCCTGCCAACATGTCATCGTTCAATCCCAGATTGAGCATTCCCCGCGTCACGAAGACCTGTCCTCCCGGTAGAGCGAAAGCGTTGGGCTCGGGCATGTCGATGAGGTAGAAGGTGAACGGGAAATCCTCGAATCCTGATTCCTGGGCGATGCGGTAGCCGAGATCGTTGACTCGACGCAACTCCTTGGGGTCGTCATAGGGTCCGTAGAACTGCAACGCCTGTAGAGCAGCCGTTTGGCTCTTTTCGAATAGCTCCGGTTTGGCGATGGACTGGCCGGCCACCGGCCCGGAGAAAAGGCCTATGGCAAGTGTGCAGATCAGTGTTTGGATCGTAATGCGGCTCATGTTTCTGGCCAGAAAGTCTAGCAGGATCGATGCCAGCTGACCGTGGCAGATCAACACCTGTGGGAGGTGCTCTTCTTCAGGCCTCCGGAGCAGGAATGCGGCTCGCGGGGATCGTCGAGAGCTCTTCGATCGGGGGCAGTACGATGCCTCCGGAGATCACCATCCTGATGCCATCTTCGACCGAGATGGGCAGATCCACTGCCTTGGTTCTCGGCACCAGCAGCAAGAAGCCGCTTGTCGGGTTGGGAGTCGTGGGAACGAAGACCAGCAAGATGTCTGCTGTTCTCTCGTCCAGAGAGGGCCATTTCGCCCACCGCGTGACAAAGCCGACAGCGAAGACGTCGTCCTTGGGGTACTCGATCAGCACCACCTGTTGGAAGGCGTCCGATTGGTCGAACGAGATGGCTTCGAGAACCCCTTTGGTGGCCGAATAGATCGACTTGGCCACCGGAATCCGCCCGATCAGCCCTTCAGCCGCCTGAATCAGGCGCCGACCCACGACATTGGTGGACAACCAGCCAAGAACGAGAACGACCAGAAGGGTCAGGAGGAAACCGAGCCCCGGGACGTGGGCGCCCGGAAAGTAGGGCTGCAGGGCTCGATCCACGACCGGCGAGAACATGCCATCCATGAAGTCGAAGATCTGCTTCAGGATGTAGATGGTGAGAGTGACCGGTACCAGAATGACCAGACCGGTCAGGAGCATCCGTCGCAGCCGAGTTCGCAGGGGCGGTCCCGGCGAAGGAGACTCTGTGGAGGCCATGGAATCAGGAGGGCGATCGGTCATGGCTGCAAGACTATCAAGCTCGGGGGCACCGCCACGATGCGATAGAGTCGATTTCTGCGCAAGGAAAATTCTCGAGGCCAGAAGTCCCGAGAATCATGTCGATTTGAGCTCGTCAAGCCCCGATTCATTGCCGGAGACCCTCGAGGCCTCAGCCCAGCAAGAGATTCGAGAGCGCGCCGATACTGTCCTGACCCAGGGTGAGCCGGCCTCTCCCGCTATTGCCAGGGTGGTCAGTCAGAGCCAACGAGGTGTGGGTGGGCGTGTTGCCATTGTCGATGGTTGTCGGACACCCTTCAGCAAGGCCGGGACCGATCTCCAAGACATGGATGTGGTGGATCTGTCGGGTGTGGCGGTTGGCGAGTTGGTGGCCCGATCAGGTCTGGATCCGGACGAGATCGACTTGTCCATTTTTGGGGTGGTGGTCGCGGCCCTGCACGCCCCGAACCTCGGCCGGGAAGTCGTCTTCCGAGCCTCCCTTCCTATGTCGATCCCAGGCACTTCGGTCAATCTGGCCTGTGCGTCTTCGAATCGCGCCATCACGTCAGGTGCCGAGGCCATCATGACCGGCCAATGCGATGTGGTCCTGGCCGGTGGCGCCGAGTCGTTGAGCAACGTACCCATTCAATACTCGCAAGGGGCAGCTCGACGGCTGATGGAATTCGGCAAGGCCAAGACCGCAGGCCGGAGACTCGCGGTGTTGGCCAAGTTGCGGCCGCGGGATCTGGTCCCGGTGCCGCCGGCGATCGCGGAGTACTCCACAGGACTGACAATGGGTCAGGCGGCGGAGAAGATGGCCAAGGAGAATGGCATTTCTCGCCGCGCTCAAGACGAGATCGCTCTGATGTCGCATCAAAGAGCCGCGACGGCCACGGCTGAGGGTCGGTTTTCCCGGCAGATCGTCTCCACATTTCCACAGCCAAATCACGATCGACCGATCACTCGAGACAACGGTGTTCGGGCGGACTCGACTCTCGAGGCTCTGAGCAGCCTTGAAGCCGGTCTTCGACAAACGCTATGGGAGCGTGACCGCCGGCAACTCGAGTCCCATTACGGATGGCGCCGCAGCGGTTCTGCTGATGAGCGAGGAGAAGGCTCGGGATCTGGGAAAACAGCCGCTGGGCTATATCCGGTCCTTCTCCTATGCCAGCGTCGACCCAGGAGGCCAACTCCTCCAGGGCCCCGCCTACGCGGCCCCTGCGGCCCTGGATGCAGCGGGATTGAAGCTCTCGGATATCGATCTGGTGGAGATGCACGAAGCCTTCGCGGCGCAGATCCTCTCCAACATGAAGGCGTTCGCCTCCCGTAAGTTCGCCGAGCAAGAGCTGGGTCGGAGCCAATCTCTGGGGGAGGTCGATCTGGACCGGTACAACGTCAATGGCGGTTCCATTGCCATCGGTCATCCCTTCGGGGCCACAGGGGCCCGCGTCACCATTCAGTTGCTCGAGGAACTCGGCCGTCAGGGTCTGAATCTGGGCCTGCTGACCGTCTGCGCTGCCGGGGGCGTCGGCTTCGCCATGGTGGTGGAACGCGAGTAGGCGAGCCTCGGGTCGGCTCTAGGGTCTGGCGACCACCATCAGGGTCAGATCATCGGTGAGGGGCTCGTGCCCGATGTGTTGATCGAAAGCCAGCAGAATTCGATCGTGGACGACGGCTGGCGATCCCACGGTCCCCAGCAGATCCTTCAATCGCTGAAATCCAAAGGAGTCACCATCTGGGCCGTTGACGGCTTCTGGTAGACCATCGGTAAACAGCACCAGGAGATCCCCTCGCTCGATCTCCGTCCGAGCTTGGGGCACCTCCAGTTCGCGCCGCATCCCGAGTGGCAGGGTTCCCCTCCCCAACTCGATCAGATCGCCTCCAGCGCGGCGCAGGAATGGGAACGGGTGTCCGGCGCAGACGTACTCGAGCGTTCCGGTCTCGGGATCGAGAAGACCATAGAAAAGTGTCATGAACGCCCGTCGATCCCCGGTTCGGCAGAGGGTGCTATTGAGAAGGGCTGCGACCGCCCGCGGCTCCGGGTCGATTTCCAAGGCGGTCTTGAGTGTCGTGTTGGCGATCGCCATGAGCAGACCGGCGGCGATTCCATGACCGCTGGCATCACCCATGAGAATGGCCAGCCGGCCATCGGGCAAGGTCTGAAAGTCGTAGTAGTCCCCGCCGACCTCATTGGCGGTGCGGTAGGAGTGGGCAAAGGCCCAGCCTTCGATCTCTGGCGACCGATCGGGTAGCAGATCGCTTTGCAGCCGGCGAGCGACCTCCAACTCGTCGCGTACCCGGACCCGATCCACAAGCTCCATGATCAGCAGCCACAACAGGCTGGCGATGGACAGCAGGAACCAGAAGGGCGAGAAGTCGATATGAAGCTCGGTGCGCTCGGAGACGAAATCGAAGGTCGGTGGATTGATCAAGCCCAACAGGGCAAAAACCAGGCTGAGGACAAAGAGGACTCGCCGGGCAGGAGTGAGCTTGTAGGAGAGTCCCAGAAAGACGACCTTGGCGCGATAGAGAAACCTGCGACCGGGCTCTGCGGGTTCGGACGCCTCGTCTCTGTCACGGCTCAGGATCTTGTAGGCGTGGGCCGCATCCTGGTCGAACAGCCGACGAAGATCGCGAACATTCAGACCCTGGGTGTATTCCCTCAGGAAATCCTGGGTCTGAGTGACGTATTGCTGGGCTTTTCTCTGCACCACCACTGGGATCCCTCCTGTCCCATTGAGCTAGTACGTCAACCCGGCGGAGAGGTTGCGAGCCGCGACCCTGTGATGCTTGACCATCCATGGGGCCACCTGTACATTGGAGTCACCCTAACCATGAAATGCCAACCCTGCAAGCTCGTCGGTCAAACGGGAGTCGGTGGAGCCGCTGAGCGATTCACCGGACCCATTCGGTGGGTATCTTTGGCCACCTTGATGGTGATGCTGGCGGGTTGTTCCATCCAAAAGATGGCCGTCAATGCCCTCGGGGATTCGCTGGCCTCGAGCGGCGATGTGTTTACTTCGGATGAGGATCCAGAGCTCGTCCGGGACGCCATGCCCTTCACGATGAAGACCATCGAGATGCTGCTGGCTGAGAACCCGGAGAATCGTCAACTCCTCTTGACTGCGTGCAGTCTGTTCACAGGGTACGCCAATTTCTTTGTCCAGGTAGAAGCGGAACAATTGGAGGAAGTCGACTACCGGGAGTCGGAACGCCAATACAGGCGGGCGCTGGGGTTGTATCTTCGGGGTCGAGACTATTGCTTTCGATCGCTGGAGTTGCAGTGGCCCGGGATCGTCGATCGTCTGGCCACCGATCCGGAGGCGGCTGTCGAAGTTCTTGAAGAGCCGGATGTATCGTTGATTTTCTTGACAGGCGCCGCCTGGGGAGGCGCGATCGCCATTGGCATGGACCGGCCGGATCTGGTGGCAGATGTGCCCGCGGTCCGAGCGCTCATGGACCGGGCTCTGGTGTTGGACGAGTCGTTCGATCACGGTGCCATCCACGGGGCTCTGATTACCTTGAATTCCCTCCCCGAATCCCTGGGAGGCTCGCCCGACCAAGCCAGACATCACTTCGAGCGCGCTGTGGAGCTGTCTGATGGGCTCAGCGTGGGTCCATACGTGAGCTTGGCCGAGAGTGTGGTCGTCGCCGAACAGGATTGGCAGGAGTTTCGGGATCTGTTGGAGACCGCTCTGGCCATCGATCCGAACCAGGCGCCCTCGATACGATTGCTCAATGCCATCGGGCAGCAACGCGCCCAATGGCTGTTGGAGCGGATCGATCTCTTCTTCATCGACTATCCGGCTGAGGACTAGCAATTGACCAGTTCATGGAAGTCAGTGAAGTCGCTGATGCGTCTGGCGGAAGGTGGAATCGCCAGCATCGCGCTGCTGGCCATGGCCTTCCTGCCCATTGCCGAGGCAGTCTTGCGGTTGGTCTTTGGCGTCGGTATCCCGGGTTCGTTTCCCTTTGTTCAGCACCTGACTCTGTGGGTGACCTTTCTCGGCGCGGCGCTGGCAGCGCGCGAAGGCAAGCTCCTGTCTCTGGCCACTGGAGAGTTTCTCCCCGAAGGCTTCTGGCAGACGACTGCCCGAATCTACTCAGCTGCGGTGGGGGCCGGGGTCTCCATCATGTTGTGCCGGGCTTCTGTCGATCTGATCGTCATCGAGCGCCAGGCGGGGACCGAGGTGGCGATCGGCTTACCTGTCTGGGTCGCTCAGCTGGCGATGCCCATCGGTTTTGGCTTGATCGCGTTACGTCTGGTTTGGCGAGCCGACCCACATTGGTGGGGAAGGGCCTTGGCAGGGCTCGGCTTGGCCGTTGGAGCGCTACTGGGACAATTCCCCCAATGGTTGGACGGTGCAGCGCGTTGGCCTGGTCTGGCGATCCTGCTGCTGGCCACAGCGCTTGGCGGTCCCATCTTTGCCGTTCTGGGTGGGGTCGCGCTGTTGATGTTCCTGATCGACGCGGTGCCCGCGGCCGCGGTGACGGTCGATACCTATCGCTTGGTCGTCTCGCCGACCTTGCCGGCCATCCCCCTCTTCACGTTGGCGGGATTCCTGTTGGCTCAGGGGAAGTCCCCTCAGCGTCTCTTGAGGACGTTTCGTGCCTTCCTGGGCTGGATGCCGGGAGGTACAGCGGTCGTGGCCGTCGTGTCTTGTGCGTTCTTCACGGTCCTGACGGGCGCCTCGGGTGTGACCATCCTGGCTCTCGGCGGATTGCTGTTTCAGGCACTCCAAGCGGATCGATATCGCGAGACGTTCTCGATGGGTTTGTTGACAGCTTCCGGATCCCTGGGTCTGCTCTTTCCTCCGGCGGTGCCCTTGATCTACTACGCCATTGTGGCGAAGGTCCCGGTGCCCGATCTGTTCGTGGGTGGTCTGATACCGGGGTTTGTTTTGATGGCTCTGGTGATGGGGTGGGGAGTTCGTGAGGGGCTGCGTACACCGGCCAGTCGCCAGTCGTTCGATTGGCGGGAGTTGCGCGCGGCTCTGTGGGAAGCCAAGTGGGAGATGCTGTTGCCGGTCGTGGTGCTGACGGCCATGTTCGGTGGTTTTGCCACGCTGGTCGAGGCGGCCGCGCTGACAGCCTTGTACGCCTTTGTCGTTCAGTTTCTGATCCTTCGAGATGTCTCGATCGGTCGGGACCTCGTGAGGGTCATGAGCGAATGTCTCGTTCTGATCGGTGGCGTGCTGATCATCCTGGCGGTGGCTCTCGGCTTCACGAACTATCTGGTGGACGCCCAGGTACCGATGAAGATCGTCGACTGGGTGCAAACCTATATCCAATCGCCTCTGACCTTTCTGCTGTGCCTGAACCTGTTGTTGCTGGTGGTTGGATGCCTCATGGACATCTTTTCGGCCATCGTGGTGGTCGTGCCCCTCATTGTGCCGCTGGGCGCGGCCTATGGCATCGATCCCGTCCATCTGGGGATCATCTTCGTCGCCAACCTGGAGTTGGGGTATCTGACGCCGCCCGTGGGTCTGAATCTCTTCATGGCAGCCTATCGGTTCGAGAGACCCTTGCTGCAGGTCTGGAAGGCGGCGATTCCCTATCTGATCATCCTGGGAGTCGGGGTGCTGCTCATCACGTACGTACCGAGTCTCAGCCTGGCGCTACTGGACTGGATCGGTCGCTCGTAATCGGCGGCCGAGGTATCGCCAACTCCAAACGGGTCTCGGCCGCGGTCATCTCCGCGGCCTCCTCATACGCTTTGCCCTCGACTCGGTCGTGCAGGCGTTCGCTGATGGGCAGGACCATCTGCATCGGCCGCCAAGTCACCGTCTCCCCGGATTGACTGTCCCGCAGCAACCCTCGCGAGACCAGGTCGGTGGCCTGGTCGAGGGGCAGGCCGGCGAGGGCGATCTGCAGGGCGCGGACCCAGCCTTCGTCCTGCGGATCGAGGAAACGCAGAAATCGACGTCCTTTGACGGCCAGGTGATACTGCGACGGTACGAAGGCGATGCCGTCGAGCTGCCTCTGATCGCAAATGAGGATCAGCAGAGAGATGATGTCGGGCACCAGTCCGAGGCCGGGGTGACTTTGACCGGGAAGGGGCCGGCGCCTGTTGGAGAATGCGGCTCTGGGGTTCTGCAGCAGCAGCCACTCCAAACTGAGCAGCTCCATGCCCGGTGTCGAACGCCGATCGCGACGCACTCGCAGCTCGATGAGAAGCTCGAGCATGGAAGAGTCGGCAAAGACACGAACCGTGTGGCCGCCGGGATTGTCGAGATCCAGATCCACCACCGGATGCGCGAAGCCCATCTGACGCAGGCGGTCCAGAACTCCCGTCCATTCGAGCGTCAACTCCACCGCATGGTGCGAGTAGTGTCCGAGAAACAGCGATCGGCGGGCGTCGGCACCAATACCGCCCAGGATGTCGGCCTCGGTAAGCCCCCAGTCGTCTTCCTTTTCTGCTTTGGCGAGATTGCGATGGGTTCGCAGCTCCTGAGTGAGGTGGCGGTATCGGGCGACGGTGATCGCTGCCGTCGATGGCGGTTCGATGTCAGAGCGGCCTGAAACCAGCCAAGAGAGAAATCTGGCTGTATAGCGCCAAGTCTGGTTGCCATACCCGCCTGCCAACAAGACGACCGTGGGCAGGTGTCTGCCGCGGCGCCGCACTTGCGACACGACGAAGCGATCGCGCTCGAGAAGCCCATTCGCGGTGATTCGCCAATTGCCGATCTTGTCATCCGCTGCCGGATCTGTGCCCGCCAGATAGTAGACCAACTCGGGCTGGATATCGGAGATCAAACCCGGAATGTGATCTTCGAGAGCGCGCTGGTAGGTGGAGTCCTCCACATCGGCACCCAACTCGATGGACAAGGAGGCTTCTGCGGGATCGAGATCCCAGGTCTGGTTGTGGATGGACAGAGTGAAGACGGATGGGTCCTCGGCGAAGATCTGTCGCGTGCCGTTGCCGTCATGGAGGTCCAGGTCGATCACCAGAACAGGTCCCGAGAAGCCGTCCCGACGGGCGCGGGCGATCGCGACCGCCACGTCGTTGAAGATACAGAAGCCCTTACCTTGAAGACGACTGGCATGGTGGAACCCGCCGCCCAGGTTGAAGAGCACGTCATTGTCGTGCAGAGCCCGACGGGTGGCCAAGATGGTGCCCCCGACCGCCGCGCGTTGTGCCAGAAGTGCCTGTTTGTGGAGATCGGGCCACACTTCGGCACCGACGATCTCGGTGAGAGATTCGGGCCGTCGGAGCTCTTCCAGATAACGCCGCCCGTGGGCCAGTCTCAGATCCCACAGTGTGGCGACTTCCGGACGCAGAAGCTTCTTGGGGCTCAGCAGGCCGTAGGCGAGAAGAAACGCCAGGATTCTCTCGGCCCGCAGGACATCTACAGGCGTGGCGCTCAGATCGACCAGATAGAGAGGCGAGTAGACGATCTGAACATTGCGTGTTCTCACCAGGCTCACGAGACGATTCCAGGCACGGCCCATGGAGGAAGGCAGGGACAGATCGCTCGTCGAGACCTTCAGTGTGTTTCTTGGCCACGGCCTAGCCACCGAATCCCAGCTAAGGGTCAGGGATGGTGTCTGGGCTCAGTATGACAGTAGTGGCCCCCCAACCGCCGGCCTCAGCTGGAGCATCGGCAAAGGACACAACGCCGGAGTGTTGCTCCAACAAGGTTCGAACAGCACGGCGTTGGACGCCGATGCCCTTGCCATGAATGATGCGAAGGCTGGGCAAGCCCGCTGCGAGGGCGGCTTCGAGATAGCTCCGCACGACTTCGACCACTTCCTGGGGTCGAAAGCTGTGGAGATCGAGAGTATCGGTGATCTCGATCTCGATAGTTTCCGGAGGGTCGCCTTCGTCCTTCATCGTCGTCTCTCACCAGAGTTTGAGAAATGTGACAAAGACCGTGAAGCTGTCATCGGGGCCAGCTACCGCTTTGCCCAGGTCCATACGAACGATGGTCTGCCACGGCCCGATGACGGTCCCCGCAATTCCGACTCCGGAAGCGAACTCGTTCTCGAGACCACTGGCCTCGTCCGTGACCCAGGCCGCATCCGCGAGGCCCTGCAACCGAAAGAGCTCGCCCATCTCCAGGCCGTAGCTCATCGTCGACGAGAAGGCTCTTTCTGCCCGGATCCGGTTGCTCTCGTATCCCCGGACACGCACGTCGCTGAAGAATCCGAGCTCGTACTTGCTGAATCGATCGAGGTTTCGTCCGTCCACATACTGGAGATCGATTCCTGCTCGTCTGAATTTCTCGAAGTAGAAGGTCTTTGCCAGGACCGCCTTCCAGCGCAGGAATTGATCGTCGTCGGGGTCGTAGTCTCCGCTGTCGGGAACACCCCAGGGTTGCCAATCGGAGCGTCGGTTCAAGCTGCCGTTGAGACGGAAACGGTAGCCGAATCGGCTGTAGGTGCCGCCGAGCCTGAAGGTGTGAGTGAAGTGATCGACGGGCACGACGAAGTCTGGGGAAGTGTTCTCCGAAGCCGAGTAGTCGGTATGGAGAAGGCGATAGGAGAAGGTCATCTTGGCGAATTTGCCCATCGGATGACCGATGTTGAACTGCACGGTGAGGGGCCTCTGTTCAACCTCCTCTCCCGGGACCTCTTGGTCGTCTCGATAGAGCGTGTCCGATCCCCGGACTGCGATGGCGAAGAAATCGACGCCGAGGTCGAAGCGTGAGCCGAAGATCTGCGGGTCCGCATAGCTGCCGCTGAGCAATGCCCCGCCGAAGAAGACGTTGAGCTGGGTCCCCTTATTGAGAAAGTCGAGTGAGAAGTAGTCGACCCCCAGCAAGGGCAAGGGAAACTCCAGGGAAGGGTCGTAGAAGACGCCACCGCCCAGAAAGATCCGATTCGAGCTCAGCTTTTCCTGTACCTTGCGCTCACCGGTCTTCTTGTCGGGCACCAGGTATCGAATGCCCTCCTCGGTGTCCCGGACCATGGTGTAGTCCGAGGCCAGAAGCTCTTGCCGCCGCCCTTCGAATCCGGGGTCGTTGAGGGACACATCGCTGAGCAAGGTCTCCTTTTCGACCACCAACGAGCTGTTGAATACAGACCAGAGCTGTTGGCTGACCATTCGTAGGGGTAGCCAATTGTTGCCGGTTTGCCATTCCGCAGGCTGTCCTCGAGTGTCGAGCGGAGAGTAGAAGACGGTCTCTTCATTGGAGAGGACGTCTCCCCGCAGACCCAGCTGAATTGCCCTTGATCGCACTCGGACGAAGAGCTCCCTGTCGATCCAGACTGTACCCCGGTACAGGCTCTCTTCTTCTTCGAGAGCCAGGGGCCGAAAGTCCACGACCCAGCAGTCTCGGCCTTCGACGACCGCCGTGCCACGCAGGCTGTAGTCGTAGTCGGGGCGAAAGAGAATGCTCAGCGGCATGTTGGCGGCCCGTTCGGGCTGGATCAGCGGCACCTTGGGGAACTCGCGCCCTTGCCAGCGTAGACCGTTGAGATTGAACTTCTGCCAGGCCCAGTCGTAGCCGTGTCCCTGGCGGAAGAAGAGCTCACCCTGAAACGTCACTTCCAGGCCTTCGGTGCCGAACTGGAATCGCAGGTGGGTGGAATTGATCCCCTGGTAGGTTTGAATGCGACGACTCTGCGCGTCCTCCACCGGCCTGCAGACGGCGCAGGATCTCTTCCACGGGGAGTTGGCGATCCGACAAGACAGTGACCTTCTCCTCGAGACCCGAGACTCCCGCGATCTCTTCGGCGCCGGGTCGCACGAGCCGCAGCAGGGCCACCGACTTCTGGGGCTGCCAGCGAAGCTCGAATCCTCCCGAGGCCCCCGCGCCGCCGTACATTCCCAGAACCTCGCCGGTCTCCAGATCGATCCGCGTCGGGCTGCGCAGATGGCGGTCGGAGAAGGCCAGGGAGATCTCGTCGCCGAGGTCCGGCGTTCTCGACGATCACTCGCAGGTCGAGATCTTCGCCGCGAACAAAGGACCATCCCTGAACGCCGGTACTGCCCGTGGGGGTCGAGTAGGGATCGAACGACAGATCGCCTTGAAACTCGGCAGGCCATGATCTTGAGGGGCGTGATGGAGGGCGTGGTATCGGCCGCCGCCGTGAATAGGGAGACGCCGTAGCCCGCGGCGGCCTGTTCTGCCGCCCGCGGGAGGGCCTCCCAGGCCGGCTCCGGATAGGGAGTCGAATCGGCAATGATCGCCGAGCCCGGGTCGAGCTCCATCAGCAGGTCGATGACTCCCTGCTCGTCGACCGCCGGTGGCTGGCTGCAGTGCCACACCCTCGAGATAGGCGGCAATCTCTTCGCTGTACAGGTCCTGGAGGCCCTGCGGCTCCGGAGACAGAGGCTGAGAGATGACTTGCGCTGCCACCTGGGCACCCGTGACGGCGACTGCGGCCCGTTTGAGCAGAAAGGCATAGTCCCTGGGAGCTCGCTCCTCTGGGTCGCCACCCTCGGGTTGCCACAGGATCTGGAAATGTGCTTTCTCACCAGCCGTGGCTGCCAGCGCGGAGGCCTGTTCCAGCTCCGCCTCGAGTCGATCGAGATTGGCGCTCAGCGGTGCCGGAGTCGAGAAGCGGAGTCGCATCCATGGTGTGGCGCCAGCCCGCTCCAGTGCCATGGCGCTGTCGGCATCGGCGGTACCGTCGAGGGCAAGATCCCAGGCCACGAACAGGATATCGTCGTCGCCAAGCCGCGGCTCCGCCTCGAGTTGCGGCAGCAGGGACCTGCGGATCGTCGACCTGGATTCCGACACAGGGCCGGCAGGGCAACATCTGAGCCTGAGCCGGCGGCTCGTCAGCGACCACGCCACGAGAGACGAGCAGAAGAGACAGCCGATCGAGGGCGCGGCCGTCAATTCGGCCGTCTGGTGCAACGCTGAGTGGATTTCTTCATGAGGGGCGGGTCCGGCACCAGGATTCAGGGTATGGGTCGATACGCCTGGCGATTTCTCGGGTTCAGGATCGTCAACCGACGTCGATGGTCGATTTCTTCCCGAACCACAATACACCGATCACGATGACCGCGCTGCCGACGATCAGGGAGATCCACGGGCTGAGACCGAACGCGGTCGGTAGATCCCCGACGAGGATGCCGATGAAGCCCGGCACCCAGGGCATAGGGCAGCTGGGTCCTGACGTGGGCGATGTGATCGGAACCCGAGGCGGTGCTGGAGAGGATGGTCGTATCCGAGATCGGCGAGCAGTGATCGCCCCAGACGCTACCGGCCAGGACCGACGAGATGGTGCCGATCATGATGGTGGCGTACTCCGGGCGAGTCCATCGCCAGACCGGCTGCAGCCGTCAGAGCTGTGGGCCACGGGCACCACCAAGGGCATGAGGATCCCCAGCGTTCCCCAGGAGGATCCGGTGGCGAAGGCCACGGCCGCCGAGAGTACGAAGATGACGGCGGCAGCAGGCGCGGTGAGAGGACCCCGGAGGTCAGGTGGACCAGATAGTCGGCAGTCTGCAGCTCGTCGCAGACGCCGCCGATGGACCAGGCGAGGATCAGGACGATCGAGGGCCAGGAAGACCGATTTGAAGCCCTCGACCATGGCCCCGAGGCCCTTGACGAAGCGAGAAGATTCGCTGGACCAGGGGTAGACCGAGAGCGACGAGGGCGCCGGTGAGACTCGCCCAGCAAAGTGCCGCGATACTGTTGGCATTGCCGAATACCTCCCGCAACCAGGCCCCGGTGTCGGCGAAATCGGCTCTGTCGAGACCCTGACTGCCGCTGACCATCATGCCCACGATCGTGACGACGACCACCGCCAGGATCGGCAGGATGGCGTTGATCGCTCGGTGCGGAGTGTCTGCCGGCGGCGCGACGCTCTCGGCGTCGAAGTTGGCCAGAGGAGTATCGCCGTCAGCCAGGAGCTTGCCGGTCCGACGGGCTCGACGCTCCGCTTTCAGCATGGGGTTGAAGTCGCGTCCGGAGATGGCGATCGTGAATCCCAGGACCAGGGCGAAGATGGGGTAGAAGCGATAGGGGATCGAGGCGACAAAGGTCGTATAGGCGTTGAAAGGAATGCCGACCGCGGTGAAGGCCGCGGCGATCAGACCGACCTCGAAACCGATCCAGGACGAGATGGGAAAGACGCTGGCCACCGGCGCGGCGGTCGAATCGACGATGTAGGCGAGCTTCTCCCGGCTGATCTTCAGCCGGTCGGTGATCGGCCGCATGGTCGAGCCGACGATCAGAGACGTTCGAGTAGTCGTCGAAGAAGATGGCCACGCCCAGGAGCCAGGTGGCGAGCTGGCCGCGCCGGGGATCGGTGGCGAACCGCTGGATGCGTTCGACGATCCCCAGGGTGCCGCCGCTGCGATTGATGAGTCCGACCATGCCGCCCAGGAGGGTGGTGAAGACGAGGATGGCGGCGTTGTCGGGATCGGCCATGGACGGGGCGATGAAGTGATCGATCGGATCGCGCCAGGGCAGTGATCGGATTCCAGCTCGGAGAGAAACAGGGCACCTGAAAAGACACCCACGAAAAGCGAAAGCAGCACCTCTTTGGTGATCAGCGCCAGGGCGATGGCGATGATGCGGAGGCAGGAGGGAGAGCCATGCCGAGAATCGCGCGGAGATCGAGCTCGGCCGTCGCCTGACCGGTCGGTGGCAACGAGCGTGTGACTGCCCGAGGTCAGCATCGACGTCCTGCGAGCTCGATGTCGTGGCTTCCCGGCGGCCAGACTGCGCTCCGCGACCGGTCGTCCATCGATCAGAAACTGGACTTGGATCGGTTCGCCATCGGGAGTCTCGGCAACCTCGATCTCGAGTCGCACAGGAAGGCCGCTGAGGGCGACCGGGCCCGCATCGAGACTCAGTTCACCGGGTTCCGCGGCCCGGCCCCGATCCGGGCACAGGAGAAGCAGGCCAAGAGCGGCAAGAGATACCCACAGCGCTCTTCGAGCCCTGCGCTTCGGTAGCTGGAGTGTCAAGGTCATGCCGATGGTAGGACTATGCCTCCTTTTCGGCGGGTTCTTCGGTGGGTTTGAAGGAAGGCAAGCTCAACTCGACGCGCAAAGTATCTTCGATCTCACTGGCAAGGTCGGGGTTGTCGCGCAGGAATTGCTTGGCGTTTTCGCGGCCCTGCCCGAGGCGCACATCGCCGTAGTTGTACCAGGCACCGCTCTTGCCGACGCTCTTGTACTGCACGCCTAGATCGACCAGCTCGCCGACCCGGGAGATCCCTTCCTTGTAGTCGATGTCGAACTCCGCCAGCCGAAAGGGTGCGGCGACCTTGTTCTTGACCACTTTGACCTTGGCGCGGTCGCCGACGACCTCGTCGCCGTCCTTGAGCGCGCCGATCCGGCGGATGTCGAGACGGACCGAGGAGTAGAACTTCAAGGCCCGCCCGCCGGTGGTCGTCTCCGGGCTGCCGAACATCACGCCGATCTTCTCGCGGATCTGGTTGATGAAGATCAAGCAGGTCTTGGACTTGGCGACGATGGCCGGTGAGCTTGCGCAGGGCCTGCGACATCAGGCGAGCCTGGAGGCCGACGTGCGAGTCGCCCATCTCGCCCTCGAGCTCGGCTCGCGGCACCAGGGCCGCGACCGAGTCGATCACGACCACGTCCACCGCGTTGCTCGCGCACCAGCATCTCGGCGATTTCCAGCGCCTGCTCGCCAGAGTCCGGCTGCGAGACCAGCAGATTGTCGATGTCGACGCCGAGCTTGCCGGCGTATTCGGCGTCCAGCGCGTGCTCGGCGTCGATGAAGGCCGCGACGCCGCCATGCTGCTGGGCCTGGCCCGCCACGGACAGCGCCAGGGTGGTCTTGCCGGAAGACTCCGGTCCGTAGATCTCGACGACTCGACCCCTCGGCACTCCCCCGACGCCTATCGCATAGTCCACAGCCAGGGACCCGGTGGGGACGACCGGGATGGCCAGGACCTCCTTTTGCCCCAGCCGCATGATGGACCCTTTGCCGAACTGGCGCTCGATCTGGGTCAGGGCGGAGTCGATGGCTTTGGTTCGTTCGGCTTTGAAGTCGGTCATGAATCTCACTCCTCAGGGCTGCGAGCTGTGGTTGGGGACGGCTCGAATACGTTGGGTATACTAGTTCTCGACGAGCAAATTGGAAAGCATCGCGTCGGGGCGGCCTCTACCGTACGAAAGACGGATTCCTTCCTTCGATTCTTGCAGACCCGTCTTGGATGCTCTTCAAACCCGACAGGTCGTGCTCCGCTGATGAGCCTCATACGCGAAACTTCCCCGATCGACGAGCTCGTGTCGCGGTTGAAGCCAGCTGGCAGGAGTAGCGTCTATCTCGCCATGAGCCACTGGCACCGCGGACGACTCTCCGTATCGGTGGGCCGGCGGAGCTGTTCGCGCGGCTTCTGAGTGAATCGGCACTGGCCCAGTTCCTCGACCAGTCGCATCGACTTCAGATTCCCTGGCGGTTGCTGGGCCTGGGCTCGAATGTTCTGCTGCCGGACGAGGGGCTGCCTGGGGTGACCGCAGTCCTGGAAGGTGAGTTTCTCGAGATATCGGCGGCAGGCTCCCGGGTGACAGCCGGAGCCGGGCAGCCCCTGGCGAGAGTGGCTCGATACGCCGTGGAGCCGCGGTTTGGCGGGTCTGGAAGCCCTGGCGGGGTTCCCATCGACCGTGGGCGGGGCCGTGATCATGAACGCCGGTTGCTACGGCGTCGAGATCAAAGATCTCCTGGAGTCCACCACCATCCTGCGTCCAGGAGGTATCCGACGCCATCTGCAGATGGAAGATCTGTCTCCCGGCTACCGCACTACCAATCTGCAAGGAAGCGACGCTGTTGTCACTCGAGCCACCTTTTGTCTGTGCGCAGATGACGCCGGAGAGGCACTGAGCAGGTTGAACGAGCTCAATCGTCGACGCCGCAAGACCATGCCGTCAGGCAGGCCCAATGCGGGCTCGGTGTTCAAGAACCCCAGTGGCGACTACGCGGGGCGCTTGATCGAAGAGTGTGGGTTGAAGGGACAGCAACGGGGTGGAGCCGAGATCAGTTCCGAGCACGCCAACGTGATTGTCAACAACGGTGGCGCCACGGCCGAAGATGTCCTGGGGCTCATGCGGGTCATGCACCGCGCGGTCCAAAGCGAGTTCGAGGTGTCACTGGAACCGGAGCTGATCCTGGTCGGTTCTCTCGCGAGTCGCTGGCGCCTGGCGACTGAAGACTCATAGGGCGCTGGGCTGCAACGCCAACGGTCTCCTGTGCTACGATCTCGCCCGCTTCGCGCCGGGCATGCCCAGGATCGCCCGCGCCTCGATCGATCGGCACCGAGACCATCCAATGCGTGATCTACCCCTGCATGGGATCTTCCTTTTGGCCTGGCTGGCGATGTCGAGCCTGTGGTCGGGCTGTGGCGGAACAGAGGTCCAGAGCGAGTCGCCTTCGCCGACCACCAACGTGGTTCTGATCTCTATCGACACCCTGCGTCCCGACCACTTGGGGTGTTATGGCTACAGGGTTCCGACGAGCCCGAACCTTGATTCGTTTTGCGAGGAATCTGTCGTCTTTCGACAGGCGATCGCTCAAGCTCCTTCCACTCTGCATTCTCACGCTTCGATCTTCAGCTCGCTGCTGCCTCACCACCACGGTGCGAGCTGGGGTGGCAAGACCCGTCTGCCGGAAGAGGCGTTGACGATCACCGAGCTCTTGCGCTCGGTGGGATATGCAACCGGCGGCTTCGCGGGTGGGGGTCAGATGGACGGTGTCTTTGGGCTCGATCAAGGTTTCGATGTCTACAAGCTGCCGGGTCAGGAGCACTTCCTGGGCACCGTGCGTCACGGCATCGAATGGCTGGATGGGACGCCCGGCAGGCCCTTCTTTCTCTTCCTTCATTCCTACGAGGTGCATCATCCCTACACCCCGAGCCCAGAGCATCTGGCGCTGGTGGCAGGGGACTATGCGGGTTCGCTTCCCGATGAGATCAGCATCGAGTTCTTGCGTGAAGTCAACAGTGGGGAAACGGGGCTCGAGACCGGAGATCTCGACCACATCATCAGTACGTATGACGCCGAGATCCGCTCGGTCGACGATGGTTTCTCGTATCTGGTGGCTGCTCTGAAGGAACGCGATCTATACGACGACACCTTGATTGTCTTCACCTCGGATCACGGCGAGGAGTTTGGCGAGCACGGTGTTGTGGGGTGGCACTCCCATACCCTGTTCGACGAGTTGCTGCGAGTTCCTCTGATCATCCGATTTCCCAGGGGGGGCTCATGCCGGGGCACAGGTGGAGGCGCAGGTGCGCAGTCTCGATATAGCTCCGACCCTTGCCGCCACTTTGGGGCTGCCCGTGCCCGACGATTTCGACGGGGTCGATCTCACTGCGATGATCACCCACGGCCAGCCATCGTCTCTGCCGGCCATCGGCCGCATGGATCGGCCCCGAGGGGTCGAGCGCACCTCGATTCGCACCGAACGCTGGAAGATGTTGTTGCCCCGAAGATATCTCTACGATCTGAGCAAGGATCCGGCCGAGCAATGGGATGCGGCCATGAGCGAGCGAGAGACCGTTCGGGAGCTCGAGCAGACCCTGGACGAGGCTCTGGCCCGACGCGAGCCATACGAGACCGAGCAGGTCCTGCCTTCCGATGCCACCCTGGACGAGCTCCGAGCCCTGGGCTATATCAATTAGCAGCCCTGGAGTCTTCAGGATCATCGACTGGAGAGTCGATCTCCAGAATCAGTTCCTCGGCGAGGTCCGAAATGAGGGTCACGTCGTTCGCGGAGCCACCGGCCGTCCACCATGCCACAGTGTGGTGCTGCGGAACGGGAAGTGACAGCAGGTCGATCTTCTGAGACTCGAGGATTCTCGCCAGATCGCGGCGAGGCCGCTCTGCGAGTCGCGGTGCGACCAGGAGAAAGCGATCCCCGGACGCAGCCACGGCCAGGGCGCTCTCCAGTAGAGGTCGCCAATCGGCAGGACTCTCGATGTCGATGGCCACGTAGCCCTTGGAGCGGCCGTACTTGGACGAGACCAGGAAGAGGTGGAGCGTCTGGCGCCCAAGAGGTCCAGCGAGCGCTCCCGCAACGTGATGGCCAGAGAGCCATCCCACAAGGGACGCAGCGCCAGAGCCTCGAGGGGCTCCTCGGGCTCCGAGAGATAGAGACTCTGACCGTTGGGTAGGGTCTGCAGAAGCCGATAGTCGATGACCGCCCTGTCGAGCCTTCTCGCTGTCTCCGGATCTCGAAAAAAGAGCGGCTGATCGCGCACATTCTCGAGACCGCTGGCCAGAATCTCGTCGACCGAGTGAAAGTCCACCTGATGGGCTTTCTCGGTGACCTGACCGTATCGGTAGTAGAGACGGAGCAGCCGAGCTCGCCGTTGTTTGATGGCAGCCAGGATACCCGACCCTGGCGTCGCCGCGGTGATGACCGATTCGAGATCGGTGGGGTTGTCGACCACCGCCAATCGCGAACCTCGCCAGACGGTCAGCGAGACCACCAGGAGGGCGAGGATTGCGACGATCTGCCGACGCCAACCTCGACTCCAAGACAAGATCCCACTCAGCCCGACGGCGCCCAGCAGGCGCGGCGCAGACCCATGCCGGGATGGTGTAGAACAGGGAGTCCTTGATGCCGTAGGCGGCGGCAAAAGCCATGACGGTACCGGCGGTCAGCGCCAGAAAGATCGTCGGCCGACGGTGCTCGCGAAAGCCGAGGAAGAAACCCAGACCGCAGAGCATCGCAAAAGGGAGCGTGAGTTGTTCGACGCTGTGGGAAATTCCGTCCCAGAGCCGGGGCAGCCAGCTCTCGAAGCCGGTCTTGAGGAAATGACGGTCGACGAACCTGCTTCCCGAGACGTACTCGAGAAGCTCGTCGAGGTTGGCTTGCCGGGGGAAGCGGGAAAGCAGAGCCGGGTGAGGATGATAGGACCGCCATAGCAGGAGACCGTATTGAAGGAGGCCGGTGAGAATGGCCAGGGTCGACCAGACCCAGTTTTGCCATCGCAGAGCCACCTTCGGATCCTTGGCGAGGATCAAGAAAGCCAGCCCTGGCAGCAGCGTGATCATCGTCAGGTGATTGCCGAAACTCAAGGCATAGAAGAAGAAGAGCGCCACCAGGTATTTCTGCTGACCGGTGCCATACCAGTTGAGAGCGGCCCAGAGTACGGCGGATACCCACATCAGGTTGAGTGTGTAGACCTCTGCCTGGGTGGACAGCAGCCAAACATTGGGGGTGATCATGACCATCCAGGTCGCGATCACCGAGGCAGCGACGTCGCGGCTGAGAGCTCTGGCGGAGCTGAAGATGAACAGTCCCGCCACGACGGTAAAGACCGCAGAGAGCAGATTGATCTTGGTGGCCAGGGATAGGGGTAGCGGTAGAAGGGACCAGAGATGGCTCAGCAGCACATACTGCGGGTAGCCCGGCTCATGGGGAATACTCAGAATCCGGCCGACGAGCTGATACTCGATGGCATCCCCCGTGCCCTGTCGATCCCCGACGCCAGGATAGACAGTCAGCCAATAGGCCAGCAGGGGCAAACCCACAGCCAGCATCGCCGGGCCGAATCGAAGGAATCGCTGGCGACTCGAGCTGGGATCTTTCAGCATCCGACGATCGCTGGCTTCTCGGCTAGTTGAGATAGCCGATGGCTTTCAGGTGCTTCTTCTTGCCTTGCCAGGGCTTCGGCATCGATCTCCGCTTCGGCTTGCCTTGCAAGCACGCCGATTGGGAGATCGGATCAGCGGCTCTTCCCAGACGAAGGACCCTAGTGCTCGGAGTCTCCCGACCCGCTGGTCAATTGCAGGCATAGCTCGACCGGCTTCGGACTCGTAAGAGCGCAGAGGGATCTTCTCGTGCAGGAGGGCCACGGTGGTCCGCATGCCGCGGCACTCAGTCGAGAGCTCTGTTCACGACTTCGATCGAGAACGCGTCTCGGCATCGGTCGTCGTCCACAAGACGCAGGGTGGCGGTGAACCGGGCAGGTCCCCTTCATCGGCGACAAATGGCGTTTCCTGGTCTCGATCCTGACGCCGAAACCGAGCACCAGTTCGGCTCCCCGGGAATCTGCAGAATCTGACAGCGATTGGGATTCTTGAGGACGAACCTGGTCTTGCCGCCGACCCTCAGCGCGCCGGGTCTCGTGAGGCAGGGAGAATGTAAAGAGGTCCTCATCGATGAATCGATCGGGATCACGCCGCTCGATGGGCTCGCCGGAAGGCGCGCCCAGCTCTTCGAGTTGGTGACAGTAGTCCTCAGGGTAGCGGGAGACCCTCATCGGCATGATAGGGCGGCGACCATTGCCAGACGATTCGCCCGTCTCGGGTCAACTCGAAGACGCGACCGCCCTGACTCGAAGTCACCAGCAGATTTCCATTCTGGAGACTCTGCTGGGTTCCTCCCGTGGAGGAATAGAAGCCCCTCTGCGGTATCTCCCAGACTTTCTTTCTGTCCGATGGATTGAGTTCGAGAATGGCGCTCTGCCGGTATCCGTCGAGATCGTGATAGCCGTTGTTGAAGAGCAGGATGTTGCCCGCACCCTGGAGCCCAGGGGGAATCATGATGGCCTCGTGCTGGTAGTCGAGGCCCTCGTCGAACCGCCAGACGACGTCGCCCTCGGGTCTGGCCACGATGTAGATCGCGTTGAGGTTGCGGGCGCTGATCAGGATGTTGCCGGGTCGAAACTCCTTCTGGCCCTCGTCGAACCACCGATTGGGCGGCAGCTCATGAACGGAGTTGATATGAGTCCTGTTGTTGCGCTCGCCGGCGCGAGAGAATTCGCCAGCCAGGTGCTCAGCTGCCTCCCATCGCCAGAGAACCTCTCCTGATCTGTCGATTTCCAGCAAGAAATCTGCCTGCACCGCTGGGTCGTGAGCCAGAAGTAGATAGTTGCCATTCTCGAGCTGGATGAAGTCGTGATGAAGAAACGTGTCTGGGTCGGGGAGTGAGAAGCTCCAGACTTTTCGCGCTTCCCAGTCGTACTCTTCCAGATCGCCCGACTCGCCGATCAGCGCCAGGTGGCCCGCTGGGCAGAAGCCGCGCTCTTCCCACCACCCTGACACCGTGCCACGCGTGTACGACTTTTCCGTCCATGTCAATGAGCATCGGGACTCGACGCCTGTACAGAACCAGTGTGTAGCCTGCAGCTGAGCTCTCGGGATCGTAGGTGTCGATCCAATCCGGGGACTTGAACATCCGCGGATCGATGTCAACAACGGGATCTGTCTGTCCAGCGGTTTCTTTCGCAGGGGTGTCCGCGTTGCTGCCGCATGAAGCGGTGACGGTGATCAGCACCACTGCCAAGGCTCCGAAACGGCACGCCACGGGGAAACGTCTCGTGATCATCGTCATCAGGTTCTCCAGCAGCTCACTCTTTTATCCGGCAAGACGGCTCGAGTCAAGCGGATTGGGCTGGGCTATACTGCCGACGCTATGACAATGCTCTCTGTCGTGATTCCCGTTTACAACGAGGAAGCGACGGTCGAAGCCCTGTTGGGGCGGGTCGCGCAAGCACCGGTTCAGGAGGGTGTAGATCTCGAGATCGTGGTGGTCAACGACGCCTCCACCGATGGCACCCAGGCGAAGCTGCTCGGAATGCAGCAGGCTGGGGACCCGGAGTTTCGTCTTTTCGAGCATCAGGTCAATCGGGGCAAAGGGGCGGCGCTACGTACCGGCTTTGCAGAGGTGACAGGTGACATCGTCCTGGTACAAGACGCTGATCTCGAATACCACCCCAGAGAGTATCCGCGACTGCTGCAACCGATTCTGGACGGTGAGGCGGACGTCGTGTACGGATCCCGGTTCGGAGGTGGACCCCAGCGGGTGATGTTCTTCTGGCACTACGTGGGCAACAGGATCCTGACCTTGATGTCCAACATGTTCACGGATCTCAATCTCTCGGACATGGAGACCTGCTACAAGGTCTTCAGACGTGAAGTGCTGGACGACCTGAGTCTCGAGTCGAATCGGTTCGCGATCGAGCCGGAGATCACCGCCAAGATCGCCAAACAGAAGGTCCGGATCTTCGAGATCCCCATTTCGTACTATGGCCGCACCTATGCCGAGGGCAAGAAGATAGGCTGGAAGGACGGGGTGGCCGCTATCTGGGCGATCGTTCGCTATAATCTCTGGAGCTAGACAGGACTTATCCATCGACTCGCATTCGTGCGCATTCTGGAGGCCATCGTGAAACGAATCTCCTCGATATCTAGGTGTGGGATCCACTCATTCTCGCAGGACTGGTGGCAGCGGGATGTGCCCCGAAATCACAGGCAGACAAGGTGGCGGAGCTGCGCGGGCTATTACTCGGCTCGACTCAACGGGTTCATTCTCGAAGAGGAGCCCATGATCACCGAGGTGCCTGAGCTCGAGGCTGTAGAGATCGTCGACGAGGGTGTGATCGATGGGGTGGAGCCGGGTGAAGTTGTGGACGAAGTGGCCGCGATCGAGGTGAGGGAGAAGGTTCGCCTGGACATCTTGATCCAGCACCGCAGCAACGAGAAGCTGCCCGGGCTGACGGTTGATGTCTCCATGGTGGACAGCGCCGAGATGGAGAAGGGACACTGGCGAGTCTGGTTCGACACCTCGCGAGCTCACCAAGGCGACTGTTACGCAGTTTACTCACGTTTTGGAAGAAGTAGGGTATGAAGAGGGGGACGGGTTCTTTGTCGAGGTTCGCCACCCCATTCCCGTCGAAGAACGCGGTGACTATCGCGAATTCTCCCAGGCCCCCTGAGACCCACACATGAATGAGCCGGCACCCACTGTGAGTCACGAGGCGACGGCCGCCGAGATCATCGACCGACTCGAACAGCAGGTGGCCACAGTGGTCCTGGGCAAGCCGGAAGTCATCAGGTTGGCTGTCGTCTGTCTGCTGGCCAGAGGGCATCTGTTGATCGAGGATGTTCCCGGGGTGGGCAAGACGACTCTGGCTCAGTCCCTGGCACGCTCCCTGGGGCTGGCGTTTCAGCGCATCCAGTTCACTAGCGACCTTTTGCCCTCGGATATCGTCGGAGTTTCCATCTTTCGCCAGACCGCCGAAGATTTCGAATTCATTCCGGGCCCGATCTTCTCCAATGTGGTGCTGGCGGACGAGATCAATCGCGCCAGCCCCAAGACCCAGTCGGCGCTGCTCGAAGCAATGAGTGAACGGCAGGTTTCGGTGGATCGCGAGCGGCATGCCCTGCCCGAGCCGTTCATGGTCTTGGCGACCCAGAATCCCTTGGAGTACGTCGGAACTTTCCCCTTGCCCGAGTCGCAACTCGACCGGTTCATGATGTCGTTGCGCCTCGGATATCCGTCGCGAGACCAAGAACGCGAGCTGCTGCTCTCCGGGGGTGTCGAGGATGCCCTGGAAAGGCTTGCCGCGGTGGTGTCGCTAGACGAGGTGCTGAGCTTGCAGGAGAGATCAGCTCAGGTGCGAGTGGCTGACAAGCTGGCGGACTACATCCTGTCCATTACTGAAGCGACCCGGGACGCCAACAAGTTTCTTCTCGGCGTCTCTACGCGGGGTGCCCAGGGCCTGTATCGAGCCACGCAGGCCATGGCCTTGTGCGAAGGGCGTTCGTTTGCGATACCGGATGATGTCCAGCGAGTCGCGGTGCCGATCCTGGCTCATCGGGTGCTTTTGAAGAATGGCGCCGGTGGTTTGACCTCGGGTCGCGAGGCCATCCATCGGTTGCTCGACGCGATTTCGATTCCTGTTTGAGACACTCCCTCAAGCGCCGGACCGTCCCGGAAGGGATCCGCATCACCAAGGTGGGGCTGTGGTACATCCTGCTGGCGGTGGTGGTGGCCTTGCCGGCGGCCAACACGGGCAACAACGCCCTCTATATGGTGGAGGCTTGTCTGTTGGCGCTCCTGGTGGTCTCCGGAGTCACGTCGCGGCAGAATCTGCGCAAGATCGACATCGGTCTCACCGCACCGGGCGAGGTTTACGCCAAACAGCCCTTCAGTCTGAGCTATCGCATCGGTCATGAAGGCCGGCTGTGGGATCGTCGGCTGTTGTTGATCGCCGGTGTGGGCGAGGGCAAGCCCGTCCTGGTACCTCATCTGGCGAGAAGGCAAGAGCGGCAGGGTTCTCTCGAACTGACGGTCAATCGGCGGGGTCGCTTGCGAATTCCCTATCTACATCTGTCTTCGATCTATCCGCTGGGTCTGTTCCGGAAGGGTATGCGGTATCGGATCGAGCTCGAGATGCTCGTCTATCCGCAACTCCTGAGCGCCGACGAATATCGCATTCAAGGGGGTGGCCCTATCGGTGAGCATCCCAGCCGCAAAGCCGGCAGCGGGCACGAGTTGCTGACCCTCCGGGCCTTCCGGCAAGGCGATGACCGGCGGAACATCCACTGGAAGCAATCGGCCCGTACAGGCGGCCTGATCTTCATGGAAAAGGAGGCTGAGAAGGGACAGCGGGTCTCGATTGTCTTCGACAACGGAGTGGGGGCGCTGGCAGACGCAGAAGACAAGGTGCGCTTCGAGCGACTCGTGAGCGAGGCAGCGACGGCAGCCCATCATTTCATCGAGAAAAGCTATGAGGTGGAGCTGATTACCCGGGGCGGTGTGATCGGGTTCAGCCGCGGCCAGGGGCACCGGCGGAGGATTCTCGAGAACTTGGCCCTCATCGCACCTGTAGGCGTCGAGCGGTTGCCACTGGCGGGAAGTGATCCGGAAGCGCAAGGACTCCTGTTCTCTTTGGGTGAGACCCACGGATGAGCTTTGGTCGGGACAAGCGCCTGCTGTTGGGCTTTCTGGCTGGGCTGGCGCCGCTGCCACTCCCCTTCAACGAGGTGGTGAGCTGGTTCGCGCTGTGGCTGTACTGGCTGGCCATCGGATTGTTTCTCTGGCGGGTCGCCAGCGATTCGAGCTCGCCTTTGCCGACCTGGGCGATGAACGTGCTCGGGCTGGCCTATCTGCCGGTGCTCTTCGTGGACTTCCTGGTGCTCTGGCAGGGACGGCTTCTGCGGCCGTTGATCCATCTGGCTCTGTTCGCGCTGGCCGTGAAGCTGTTTGGTATGAAGCTGGAAAAGGACAAATGGCACATCCTGCTGTTGATCTTTTTCACCTTTGTGGCCGCGATGGGCTCCAGCGTGCATCCCGCGGTGGTGTTCTACCTGATCGCGTTTCTGGCCATGGCGATCCTGGTGTTGGCGCGCTTCGCGACCTTTCATGTGCTGGCGAGCTATGGACTCGCTGGCCGAGCACCGGCGCCGATCCCTTTGCGCGGATTCATCCTTACCGCCACGTTGCTCACGATCGCCGGCGCCATACCGCTTTTTGCCTTCCTGCCGAGATTGGGCTCGCCCTACGTGATGGGGCCGGGCGGCACCGTCCGGCTCGATGGTCGGGGGGGCGGGCCTCACCGACTATGTCACGCTTGGATGTCGTCGGCCGAGTTCGGACGAGTCGCGCGGTGGCCATGCGTGTCTCCTACGAGACACCAGCCCCCGACGGACATGAAATGCGATTCAGGGCCGGGGTCTATGCGGAGTTCAAGAACAACGGCTGGGCCCGGGCGCCACGGCGAACTCGGGCGGTGCGCCGAGAGCGGGACGGCTTTTTTCACGTGGCGCCGGGTCAGCCCAGATCGTGGGTAGAGATATGGCTCGAGCCAGGTGTCAGCGGCGGTCTGGTGTTGCCCGTCGAAACCGTGACGGTGAACCTCATGGCCACCACCCTGCATCTGGATCAGGAGGGCCTTGTGTCGGTCCCGCTGGCGCGTGGCAGGACTCTCAACTACCGGGCCGGAATGCCTGAGAGCTCTGGCTTTCGCCTCGAGGATGCGGCATTCGAAGACCTACCCGCCATTCGGCCTGACAGGCTGTTCGGGGTCTCCAGCGAGATAGATGTCCTGGCGAAGGAAGTTGGTGGCGAAGGCTCAGCTCGGGATCAGGCACAGAGGATCGAACAGTATCTGGCGCGCAACTTCACCTACACGCTCGATCTCGTGGGTTCGCAAACAGAGAACCCGGTGGACGATTTTCTTTTTCGCACTCGCCGGGGCCATTGCGAGTATTTCGCCTCGTCCATGGTGCTCATGCTGCGATCTCTGGGTATCCCGGCTCGCTTCACCACCGGCTATCTCGGTGGCGACTACAGCCCATTCGAGGGCTACTATGTGGTCCGCCAGAGTGATGCCCACGCTTGGGTCGAGGCCTATCTGCCCGATGTGGGCTGGACGACTTTCGACCCGACACCCCCAGCGGGGCGCCCAAGCAGCCGGTCTTCGGGTTGGTACCACTTGTTCTCCCAGGCCTACGATTATGTGATCTTTCGCTGGGATCGCTACGTGCTCACCTACGGTTTCTTCGACCAGGTGGGAATCGCCCGCCGGTTGGTGACTTGGTGGTCGGAATGGTGGCAATCGCGGAGCTCACCGGATGCCAGCCACGAGACCCAGATCGAGGCGGCAGGGGAGGACGAGGTCGCTGACACCGCCGAAGAGGTGGGTCTCGCCATCACCGGCTACGAGCTGATTCCGCTGGCTCTGGCGCTCCTGTGGGGCGCTTGGTGGATCTGGAGACACCGACCTGCGTTCAGCGCCGTGCGTGCCTACAGACAGCTGCGTCTCACGGATTGAGAAAGACGAAATCCTTGCCCTCCCCGGTTCCACTCCTCCCCTGAAGTTGGCCGAACACATCGCCAGTTCGAAGCCTCTGGCCTCGGTCCCTGCCCGTCGCGTCATCGATCTCTATCTGCGTGAAAGCTTCGGCGGTCAAGAACTGACCGAAGAGGAACGCCAAGAGCTCCGCGCAGCCCTCCGCGAAGCCGTCCAGAACCTCCGCAAGACCGCTTGATTCGGTGTAGACCCCTGAACCATTGAAGTGGCCGACCGGCTTTCGCGGGCGATACTAAACGTTTTGTGGTCCGCATGAAGCGGCCGGCCTCGGCTGGCGTTGTTGATCGCATCTCCATGGTGGCGGACCACGCTGGCGGTGCGGTCGCTTTCCACGCGCTGCTGGCCGTGGGATCCATATGTGTGATGTCAGGGCACCTGTCGGCGACCGCATAGATCAGGACCGCCTAGTAGGCGTTGTGGCGCAGACCGTGGCGGAAGGTCATCCAGAGGATCTTGAAGTCGAGCTTCAAGGACCAGTTCTCGATGTAGTAGAGGTCGTACTGAATTCGCTTGCGGATCGAAGTGTTGCCCCGCCAGCCATGCACTTGGGCCCAGCCGGTGATACCGGCCTTGACGCGGTGCCGCAGCATGTACTGCGGGATGCGATGCTTGAACTCATGGACGAAGGCGGGTCGTTCCGGCCGCGGGCCGATGATGGACATCTCGCCTTTGAGGACGTTCCACAGCTGGGGCAACTCGTCCAGCGACCAATGGCGCAGAAAGGTACCGAACCGAGTTCGGCGGGAGTCGCCCCTGATCGCCCAGACCGGCCCGGTCGAGGACTCTGCGTTGACCCTCATGGAGCGGAACTTGAGCATCATGAAGGATCGCCCGTCCAGACCCATTCGTTCTTGCCTGTAGAAGATGGGTCCTTTGTCTTCCAACCAGATCGCCAGGGCCGCGAACGGGAAGAAGGGCAGCAGGATCGTCATCGCTACGGCGGCGACGCCGATGTCCATGCAGCGCTTGACCAGGCTACTCCAGCCTTGGAGAGGTACCTGGGACAGATTGATGACCGGCGTGCCGTCCAAATCCTCCAGGGTGGCCTTGAGCGTGGCGTATTGGAGGATGTCCGGGACCAGCCTGACTTCCACGCACTCCTGACCCACCGACTGGAGGATTCGCATCATCTTCTTGTGGGCCTCGAGCGGCAGCGCGATATAGATCTGATCGATCCCCTGATCGGCGATCACCCGGTCGAGGTCCTTCAGGGTTCCGAGCACCGGCACCTCGGCGAACCGATTCCCTGCCTTGCCGGGATCGTCATCGAGGAAGCCGACAACGCGCAGACCCAGCTCCTGATGATCGTTGAGCTTCCGGGTGACTTCCTTACCCAGGGCCCCGGCGCCGACGACCAGGATGCGCTGGAGGTTGTGTCCACTGAGGCGGATCCGCCGCAGAGCGGATCGGATGAGCCCGCGACCGAGAACCACGAAGGTCAGATTGAGACCGGCAAAAAGCGCCAGGAAGCCACGGCTGTAGGTGAAGACCTCGACAATCCCATCTGGCCGGACGGAGTCCTGCTTGTACCAGGTAATGAAGGATCCGAGAAGAACGGTAGCCAGCAGTGAAGCGATGAAGAGGTTGAGGCCTTCGTCGACCCGGCTGCGACCTCTCCGTGTCTGATAGAGACCGTGGAAATAGAAGACGACCGGCCAGAGAATCAGAATCACGGGTACCAGGAGGAGATAGCGACTGAACTCCGGGACGGAGGTGGTTGGGAAGAGGCCAGAACCGAACCTCAGATACCAGGCGGCGAAGAAGGCTGCCAGGCTGGCAACCAGATCGCTGGCCAGGCTGATGCTCGACGTGAATCGATGACGTCTGCGGATCAATCGTTCGGACCTTTGATTTTGAGGAAGCCAAGTCCCAAGCCTGTGAGATCTTGCCTCTCACAGACCTGAGAAACGAATGTTTCAGTAAAGCAAACGGATAGACTCAAAACAGGCTCCAGCCAGTCAACCGTCGGGTCAAGAGCACGCGGAGCTGATCCTCGAATCTTGCGACGGAGAATTCCTCCGCACGCCGTTTCAGGTTCAATTTATTGAAGCTGATTGAGAGCGATTTGTCAATCGCTGCGGCCAGTGCGTCCACGGACTCGGGTTGTTCGTAGAGCACTCCGTGCTGCCCATCTTCGACGATGTCGAGGACTCCGCCGCGTCCCAAGGCCACTACCGGGCAGCCACTGGCCAGGGCCTCTACCGAGGAGATCCCGAAGTCCTCGATGCCAGGTTGCACAAAACAGCGGGCCCGTTGAAACAGCCCGCGCAAGGTCTCATCGTTCACCCATCCCAACAGTCGTGTCCTCGGTCCGCAGCGTCGTTCGAGTCTCTGTCTCTCGGGACCTTCGCCGACGATCCGGAGCTCGATACCCTGCCGCTCGCAGGCGTCGATGGCCAGGTCAATTCTCTTGTAGGGCGATAGTGCCGAGACCATCAGGCAGAAGTTCTCTGCGGGATCTTCGATCGGTTGGAAGGACATCGTATCGACCGGTGGGTGGAGTATCTCGGCTTCTTCGTGGTAGTAGCGCTCGATTCGAGTCGCCACGAACGAAGAGTTCGCCAGGTAGAGATCGACCCGCCTCGCACTGGTCACGTCCCAGTTGCGCAGTCGCTCCAATGCCAGACTGCGCAGGCGGGCGACCAGACCGGTTCGCTTGGGAAAGTACGCTTGCTCTTGATCCCAGGCATACCGCATCGGTGTATGGCAGTAGCAGAGATGGAAGGCCCCCGGACGGGGCTGCGCACCTTTGGCCACACAGTGACTGGAACTGATGATCAGGTCGTAGGGCGTGAAATCGAAGTCTTCGATCGCGGCCGGGAAGAAGGGTAACAATCGGCGGTAATGGCGGCGTACTCCGGGATAGTCTTGGAGAAAGCTGGTGATGATGGGGTGACTTTCAAGGTCTGCACTGACCGATCCGGGAAAATGAAAGAGGGTGTAGATAGGCGCCTCCGGGAAGAGGCCGGCGATGTGCTCCAGCACCTTCTCACCGCCGCGCATCCCGGTAAGCCAGTCGTGCACCAGGGCTACCTTTGGAGACGACGACTCGGGGGAGCTCACTCTGGGATGCCCTTTTTGCGGCGGATCGTGCTTCGCCTGCGGGGTGCCTGCAGCGCCGCCAGATAGATCTCGAGTGTCTTCTCGGCGGTGCGACTCCACTGGAAGTCGTCGGCTCGTTTCAAGCCCAACTTCACCAGCGACTCCCGGTGCTCCTGGTCGGCCATACATTGGGCGATGGCCCTGGCGATCTCGTCCACATCGAGGGGATTGACCAGGTGCCCGTAGCCTTCGGCGATCTCCCGCAGGGCCGAGGTGTTCGAGGTGATGACGGGCACTCCAGAGGCCATGGCTTCGATGACCGGTAGTCCGAATCCCTCGTAGAGGGTCGGGAAAACGAATAGGGTCGCCCCCTGATAGAGAGCCGGCAAAGCCTCTTCTGGGACATGTCCCACCAACCGGATTCGATCGGTGAGACCCATCTGCTCGGCGCGTTGACGGATCTTGAACTCCATTCCTTCACGATCGCCGACGCAGACCAGATCGGCGTCGAACTCGTAGATCTCACGGGCGCGGGCATAGGCCTTGACCACGTTGTCGAGATTCTTGTGGGGTTTGGGGTTACCGACGAAGAGCAGGTAGGGGCGGTTGATGCCGAATTCCTCTTGCCGAGTGGCGATCTCCGCGGGAGCCAGGCTCTGGCGGTACCGGTCGGTGACGCCGGAATACACCACGCGAATCTTGCGACCGTCCACCTTGAAGTAGTCCATGAGATCGGTCTTGGTGTTTTGAGAAACGGCGATGATGCGATCTCCTCGGGACAGGCTACGGCGGATCATCCGCTGGGCATAGAAGAAGGCCAGGGCGCTGGGGAGGAACTCCGGATAGAGAAGATGGATGATGTCGTGGATGGTCACCACGGCTCTGCAGGGCACAACCGCCGGCAAGACATAGTGGGTCGAGTGATAGAGATCCAGCCGCAGCCGAAACAACCGCCAGGAAAGGGCGACGAGCTCCCGTACAGAGTACGAAGGCGACCGTTCCACCACCGCCCGGAAGTTCTCCGGCAGATCAGGTAGCTCCTGAATGCCCTGTTGACCGACGAACAGAACATATCGGTTCTCTTGATCCAGCTCGCCCAGCGACGCGATCAGGTTCCGGATATAGGTTCCGATTCCGAAGTCACTGAGCTTGCGGGCATCGATGGCGATGTTGTAGGCCACTATGGATGGTTCCTGGCCAGGTGGTGCCCAGCTCCGAGGCTATTGTAATCAATCGCCTGCCAGGATTCGACGTCAATCCAGCGCGGCGCGAAAAAGCTGCTCCATCAACTGCGCCGAGTGCTCCCACCGAAACTGCTGAGCCCGGCGCCAGCCACGGTTCCCCAGCTCGGCAGCCAGGGAAGTCTCATCCAGCAGCCGTTGAATGGCGTGGGCGAGTTCCTCGGCGCTTTCGGGCTCGAAGAGCAGGCCCGCGTCGCCGACCACTTCGGGCAGGCTGGAGCGATTCGAAGCGATCGTCGGAATGCCGCAGGACATGGCCTCCGCCGGCGGCAGACCAAAGCCCTCGTAGAGCGATGGGTAGACAAAGACCGAGGCCGCTTGCATGAGTCGGACAAGCCGGGCTCGTGGAACTCGACCGAGATAGTGCAGGCCTTGACTTGAAAGACCCTCGATTCGACTCAACAGATCGAGACTGCGCCAGCCGTAGGGTCCGGTCAGGACCAATGGCGGGGTGCCTGGTCGTGTCTGACGGAGGGTTTCCCACGCATTGAGCAGTATGCCGAGGTTCTTGCGTGGCTCCAGGGTCCCGGAGTAGAGAATATAGCCATCGGGACAGCTCAGCTCGTCTCGCGTCGCCGCGATGTCTTGCGGAATCCCAGGCTTGAATTCCGCGTCTACCCCGGGGTAGATGACCTCCACCCGTGAAGCACAGTCGGGGTAGTGAAGGCGCAGGTCGTCAGCCGTGGCCTTGGAATCTGCCGCAATCCACCTGGCTTTGCCAAGTGTGTTGCGGAGAAACGGCAGCACGCTCAGGCGTACCTTCAGCCGGTGGGTGTGGGGGTGGAGGAGCGTGGTCAGGTCGTGGACCGTCACGACGCCGGGAACCGACAGGCGCACCGGGAGCGTGGTGATGGGAGACCAGAGGAGATCGATGTTCCCGCGTTTGAGTCTGCCAGGGAGTATCAGTTGCTGCCACCAGACTCCCAAAGGCCCCCCGTGCGCCTCCATGGAGATCCCCAGCTCGACGAGCCGGCGATCTTCGACGATGGGCCGGTGAGCCATCCCGACGTAGCTCGCCGAGCCCCTCTGCGCCAGGCAGCTGAGCATGGAATGAGTGTAGAAGCCGATGCCGGACGGCACCCCGACGAGCGCCCGGAGATCCACAGCGATCCGCGGCCGCGAGCTTGTGCCTGATGAGCGATCGGGTTCCATGGTCGTGGCCGAGGTCGGGCGTCTAGTCCTCGGTTGCCAGATGCCAGATCGCCAAAGTCTCAGCCGCTGCCCGCGCCCAGCTCAACTCCGCGATCCGCTGCTTGCCCAGTTGTATCAAATTGGCTCGTAGGGCATCCTCCTCCAGGACTCGGACGACGGCTTCAGCCATCAGGTCGGGTCGATCGGGCGGCGCAAACATGGCTCCCTCTCCGGCGACCTCGCGCAGGACCGGGAGGTCGCTGCAGACCAGAGGTGTACCGGCCCATTGAGCCTCGACGGCAGGCAGACCGAATCCTTCGTACAGCGATGGGAATAGAACCAGCTGTGCATGTTCGTAGAGGGAGGCCAGCTCCTGTTCATCGACGTAACCCAGATGTCGGACCCATCCCGCCTGTTCCGCAGCCTCGACCTGGGAGCGAATGGACTCGGTCTTCCAACCGTACTTGCCGCACAAAACGAGCAGGGGAGGGTCTGCGAGTTGCTGTCGGACTTTCTGCCAGCACGAGAGCAGGGTCTCGATGTTCTTTCTCGGTTCGAGGGTGCCGACGTGGAGGGCGAATTTCCCCGGCAGGTCGGGAGGCAATGGCCCGGCCTCGACCGACGAGAGCTGACCCGGGCCATGATGCACGACGTGTACGTGGTCGGCGCGCTCGTAGCCGTCTCTCAGGAGCTCTTCACGCACCGCGCCGCTGACGGTGATCAGTCGGGCTGCTTTGGCCAAAGTCCTTTCGAGCCGCACGGAGAGCTCCGAGAGGGTCTCCTCGCGCAATGTCCACGGTACGGCCCGAAATCCCAGATCGTGGATTGTTGCGACCAGGGCGCCCCGTGACAGAGAGAATCTTCGAGGAAGGAAGTAGTTGGGTGCGAAGAGTACGTCGCAGCCATGAGTGGCGATCAGGAGGGGCTCCAGGCGACGCAGCAACCGGGTCACGGTGCTGGCCAGGAGAACTCGGTCCGGAGAGATCTCATAGCGCACGATCTCCAAGGCCGGGCCCTGAGGAGGAGAGACGGTGGGTCCTTCGAGATCTGGACTCTGGACGATGGACGGAGAGAACAGGAGCAGGCGAACATCGCTACGGGCGGACAGGCTCTCTAGTAGTCGATACAAGTACCAGCCGATGCCGGTTAGAGGCTCCCAGAATGCGGCGATATCGACCGCGACCTTGAGCCTCGAATCGCGCCGAAATCGGCGCAGCGTGGTCAGCATCTGCCAGCCCCAGACGATGGTGGTGGGTGTTTTACGAAAGCCTCCCCACACCCAGTGCGCCCTGGACTCGATCCGGTTGTATGCTCGTCGAGCCCTTGGAAAGCGCCGTGCCAGCGCTCTGCGAAGGCTACGTCCCGAGGGCGCGGGCTCGGCGGCTCGGATGGTTCGGGTGTCTGATCGGCGCGGTTCATGGGGAATGCGAGAATCCTATCCGAGACCGGAGGATTGCAGGAGGTCCAATTGGCCGAGAGCGCAAGGAACGGGAGACGGGGGGCAATCTGGGCGCGCGTCGTCGCGCTTCTGGTGCTCGTTGGTGTTGTCGGTCATGTCTTCTATTGGTACTGGCCCCGCCGGAGAGCCTCGGTCCCGAGCTCCGAGAGTCCGGTCGCCAATCTGGTCTTGCGTGAGGCGGGCTCCGAGATCAGGGTGTGGATTCCGTTTCCCCATCAGAATCTGGGGTCCCTCGAGGCTCGCCTCGGCAACCTGGAGTCAATCGAGCCGGGCCCTACAGGACTTCTTGGGCGCTTCGCAGCCCCTCGAGCTGCCCTCGTTCGGCCCCTTTCGCGTGCCGCCTGCCACGGAACTGGCGTTGGCGACGGACCGGGCCGGGAAGGGCCTTGTGGTAGCGGCTCGGGTCTACCCCATGGCGGCGTGGTTATTCCGAGCGGCTGGCCTCCTGGCCAGCAATCCGTGGATGGGCGGTGGAGATCTGACCCTGGGTGGACGAGAGATTCGGGTCGAATGGCGGGGAGATCTCTGGATCGCCAGGACCGTGGGCGAAGAGCTCGATCTGACGAGCGGTCGGGCCGACTGTAGGACAGAGTCTAATGCTGTTGCGATTGGGTCCTCTGCCGGGTCCGGTCTCGGGAGGTCTGTACCGCCTCGTGGCGAGCGGCCCCCGGATGGTGCTCACGTCGAACCTGTCAGGCGGGCCCTCCTCACCGCCGGACCTCGATCCTCTGCGACTCGAAGACATGGCATTTGTCTGGACCCATCTAACAGGATCCGGAGAAGCACGCGTCGTGCAGTCTCTGGTCGCCTTTGCGGGTGATCCAACGAGACGACGGGAGCTGCCGGCACTGGTGGCTGCTGGGACGGCCGGCTCCGAGTTCTGGCCGTTGCCCGGCGAACGGGTCCTCGACGCGATCGGTGCTCAGGTCTTCAAGCGATTTCAAGGACGTTGGGAATTGCGCTCCTACGATTCGGACTCACTGCGACGAGGTGAAGACCTGGTGGCCGGCCTCGAGGCTCTCGCCCTGAAGGTGGGCCCGACCCCGGCTGTGACTGTCGGGTACATCGACCTGGTGGAGGCCCTTCAAGTCGTCCTCGGGGTGGGGGAAGCGATCTATCGGGTGCCCGTCATTGGTGAAAACGAGGCCCGGAAATGGTTGGCGTTCGCTCGAATCCTGGAGAACATGGGCGGCATCTCGGGCCTCTTCCTCTGGGTCGCCGAGCCGGATCAGTTGGAACTCCAGTTCTGGCCGGCGGCGGCCAATTGACAGTCGAGTAGGAATCCCGTACCCTCTCTCGTCGGCTTGGGGAGGCTGGTGCGATGAAGATCCGTCTTGACAAGATCGGTGCCGAACCTCTCAGGTGGCAAGAAGCAGTTTCGATACCCGCAGCGAGTCTGGAGCGAACCCAGCTACTGGATTTGAGTGAGGTCTCGTGGGCGGGGCAGGTGTGGATGGAGAGTCCAGAGTACCGTTTCGAAGCCACCTACTCTTACCAGCAGACCGTGGCTTGCGACCGGTGCTTGACTCCTCTCGTGCAGCCTGTAGATGGGGAGGTCCGGCTGATGCTGATTGCCAACGCGCCTCAACCGACGGAAGAAGAGGTCGAATTGGGTACCGAGGATCTCGAGATCCTCTATCTGGAAGGAGACGAATTCGACCTAGATGAGATCCTGATCGAGCAACTGCAGCTCAACGTACCCATGCGGGCAATTTGCCAAGAGGACTGTAAGGGTCTGTGCCCGAATTGTGGCAGTAATCGGAATCTGGAGACATGTAGCTGCGACGAGGCTAGAATAGATCCCCGATTGGAAGCCCTTCGTGGTCTTAAAGGTGAGAACTGAAGGCCCCGGGCCAGATGAGTAGAAAGAGGTTGACGAGCCATGGCGAATCCAAAACGAAGACACTCGAAAGCGCGACGAGATCGACGTCGGTCTCATGATGCCTTGAGCCATCCCGCCAGTTCGACTTGTCCCAATTGCGGTGAGATCAAGATCCCGCACCGGGCCTGCAGTCACTGTGGTCACTACCGAGGTCGCGAAGTCATCGAGCCCAAAGAAGCTATTTAGATCCTGGTGGGACCGGTTGCCGCTCAAACTGGATTTCAGGCAATAATGCACTGCACGGCGCCCGCCGAATGCGAGCGGAGCGGGCGCTGTTCGAGCGTCTAGATGGAGCGCTCCAAAATACATGTCGCCGTCGATGCCATGGGTGGCGACTTCGCCCCTCAGGCCACCGTCACAGGTGCCTTTCAGGCGGCTGTCGACCATGGCATCCCGATCCTCCTTGTGGGGCAGCGGCAGCCCCTCGAAGAGAAGCTGAAAGCTCTGGGTGACCATCGAGGTCTGGTGGAGATCATCCACGCCGGCGAAGTGGTGGGGATGGACGAACCCGCGATTACACCGATTCGCAAGAAGCGAGATTCATCCATCCGGGTCTGTGCGGAGTTGGTCAAGGAAGGGCGGGCGCAGGCGATGATGACGGCCGGCAACACCGGCGCTGCGATGATCGTGGCCAAGATGGTCATCGGCGCCATCAAGGGAGTGGATCGACCCGCTCTGGCGGCTGTCCTACCCAATCTCCGGGGCAGCACAGTGGTCTTGGATGTCGGTGCCAATATCGATAGCCGGGCGTCTCATCTGCGACAGTTTGCAGTCATGGGCTACTTCTACGCTCAAGAAATCCTCGGCACTAGCTCGCCTCGGGTCGGCTTGATGTCCGTCGGCGAGGAAGAGACCAAGGGGACGGACCTGACGCGAGAGGTGTTTCAGGAAATGCAGGATTCGGGTTTCAACTTCATCGGCAACGTCGAGGGCAGCGATGTCTTCAAGGGGACGGTCGATGTGGTGGTCTGCGACGGATTTGTGGGCAACGTGATTCTCAAGAGCGCCGAGGGTCTGGCCGGCACCGTAGCCAGCATGATGCGGGAGGAACTGGCACGTTCGTGGAGAACTCGTCTGGGCTATCTCCTGGCACGCCCGGCCTTCGCCGGATTTCGCAAGCGTGTGGACTATCGCGAATATGGTGCGGCGCCGCTTCTGGGGGTCGAGGGAGGTTGCTTCATCGGCCATGGTCGTTCGAACCCGAAAGCGGTTCGCAACTCGATTCTGCGGGCCGTGGAGTTCTGTGAGGCCGATCTGCACATCCGGCTTCGCGACAAGGTTGCCGATCTGCATGACCGTGAAGATCGGTTGCTCCGCTTGTCCGAGTCGCAGAAGATGGAGGTCTCGTGACGAGGAGAGTGGCGTTCGTATTCCCCGGACAGGGCTCACAGTCTGTGGGGATGGGGCGGGGCTGGGTCGACCGGTATCCGAGCGCGCGTCTAGCCTTTGAGGAGGCCGACGACACGCTGGGCATGTCGCTCTCGGCACTTTGTTGGTCGGGGCCCGAGGAGGACCTGCAGTTGACCGCCAACACGCAGCCCGCGCTGCTGGCGAGCTCGGTTGCCATCCTCCGAGTTCTGCAGGAGGTCGGGGTCGAGCCGGTGGTCGTCGCGGGTCACAGCCTGGGGGAATACTCGGCGCTGGTCGCCGCGGGGAGCCTCGAGTATGGAGACGCACTGCAGCTCGTTCGTCGTCGCGGAGAAGCCATGCAGGAGGCGGTCCCGGTGGGCCAGGGCTCGATGGCGGCGATCCTCGGTCTGGATGACGACGAGGTTCGAGCCGCGGCCTCACAAGCCTCCAGTGAGGAGGTCTGCACGGTTGCCAACCTGAATGCGCCCGGCCAGATCGTGATCGCCGGACACACGCGAGCGGTCGAGCGCGCCGTCGAGCTGTGCAAGGAGCGGGGCGCTCGGCGGGCGATTCTCTTGCCCGTCTCAGCGCCGTTCCACAGTCCTTTGATGGCGCCGGCGCGCGAGAGCCTGACCCCGTTTCTCCGCCAAACGACGTTCGAGGACCCCGGGGTACCCGTGGTCACCAACATCGATGCGGCGCCGGCGGGGACCGGAGATGAGGCTCGCGATGCCTTGAGACGTCAGATCGATGGTCCGGTGCGTTGGGTCGAGTCGGTGGAGTGGATGGCCGCGCAAGGCGGGGCGGAGTTGTTCGCGGAAGTCGGGCCTGGAAAGGTACTGACAGGTCTCAATCGACGGATTGCACCGCAGATCAAGACGGTCAGTCTGAATGAGCCGGCGGGACTCGAAACGTTACAGGAAAGGTTGGGCGAATCCACATGAGCATGTTCAGACTGGAAGGCAGGACGGCTCTTGTAACCGGGGCTTCGCAAGGGATCGGTGAGGCCATAGCCCGCCACCTGGCGGCCCAGGGTGCCCGAGTCATCGTCGCGGCTCGCAGTCTCGAGAAGCTGGAGAGGCTGGCGGCCGAGTTGAGGTCCGCTGGCTCCGAAATCCATGTTCTGGCGCTCGACTTGGCTGTAGCCGAACAGATTGGTGCCCTGATCCAAGAGCTGCCCGACCCGTTTGCCGAGATCGATATTCTGGTCAACAACGCCGGAATCACAGCGGACAACCTCTTGGTCCGAATGAAGCTGGAAGAGTGGGAGAGGGTTCTGCGAATCAATCTCACGGGCGCCTTTGCGGTGACCCGAGCGGTCAGCCGGGGAATGATGCGCCGACGGTGGGGGAGGATCATCTCGATCTCCTCGGTGGTGGGTCTCATGGGCAACGCGGGGCAAGCGAACTATGCCGCCGCCAAGGCTGGTCTCGTCGGTTTCAGCAAGTCACTGGCGCGCGAGATCGCGGCCAGGAATGTGACGGTCAACGTGGTGGCACCCGGGTTCATCGACACCGCCATGACCGATCAGATCCCGGAGAAGAGTCGTCAGGAGCTGCTCGGTGCCATTCCCTTGAAACGTCTGGGGGGAGTGGACGACGTCGCCGCGGCTGTGGCTTTTCTGGCCAGCGACGAAGCCGGCTACATCACCGGGCATGTGCTCAACATTTCAGGAGGTCTCTATATCTGAAGCCGCGGGCCACAGTCGTAGACTGCCGCCTACCAATATGCTACAAAGCACTACCAAAGTAGCTCTCAAATCAGCTGGACCATCGAGTCCAAACAAAGGAGAGGAAGATCTATGTCTGTTGGTGACAAGGTAAAGAGCATTATTGTGGAGCAGCTGGGTGTGGATGCCGACGAGGTGACCCCCGAGGCCAGCTTCACCGACGATCTCGGTGCCGACTCGCTGGACATCGTGGAGTTGGTTATGGCTTTCGAAGAGGAGTTCGGAATCGAGATTCCCGATGAAGATGCGGAGAAGATCGGCCGAGTCAAGGAAGCCATCGGCTACATCGAGTCACAGGCCAGCGCCGGGGACTGACGAGTGGGTCCGTACCCGCGTCGGCGGGTCGTCGTCACTGGGGTGGGGCTGGTTTCGCCTCTCGGTGTCGGTACCGAGGTCACTTGGCGACGCCTCTTGGCGGGCGAGAGCGGCGTCGGTCCCATCACCCGTTTCGATGCGACCGAGTACCCGTCACGCATTGCGGGAGAGGTGCCTGACTTCGATCCCCTGCAGTACATCGACAAAAAGGACCTGAAGAAGACCGAGCGCTTCATCCAACTGGCACTAGCTGCCAGCCAGGAAGCCCTCGATGATTCGGGACTCGTCATCGACGAGGACAACGCCGATCGCGTCGGTGTCATCATCGGTTCGGGAATCGGTGGTCTGCCGCTCATCGAGCGCACGCATACCAAGCTTCTCGAGAAGGGCCCCAAGCGGATCTCGCCGTTCTTCATCCCGGGTTTGATCGTCAATATGGCGGCCGGTCAGGTGTCGATCCAGCATGGTGCCCGGGGGCCGAACTCGGCGCCCTGCACTGCCTGTACCTCGGGTCTGCATGCGGCGGGTGATGCCTTCCGCCAGATTCAGTCCGGCTTTGCCGAGGCCATGATCGCTGGCGGCACCGAGGGAGTTGTGACGCCTCTTTCGGTGGGCGGGTTCTGTTCCATGAAGGCGCTGTCGACTCGCAACGACGAGCCCGAGAAGGCTTCCCGACCGTGGGACAGGGATCGAGACGGGTTCGTCATGGGAGAAGGGTCGGGCATCGTGATCTTGGAGTCCTTGGAATCGGCGACCGAGCGCGGAGCCAAGATCTACGCCGAGATCCTCGGTTACGCTATGACCGCAGACGCTTACCATATCTCCGCACCCCACCCAGAGGGGGTCGGGGCGTCCCGGGTGATGGTCGGGGCACTTGGCAGATGCCGAGTTGCCGCCGGAGAGTGTCGACTACATCAACGCGCACGGCACCTCGACTCCACTGGGCGATTTGGCCGAGGTCAAGGCCATCAAAGAGGTCTTTGGAGATCACGCCTACAACCTGGCGGTCTCTTCGACCAAGTCCTCGACGGGCCATCTCCTCGGGGCCGCCGGAGGTCTCGAGACCGGGGTCCTCGCTCTGGCGCTGGATCAGCAGATTCTTCCTCCAACCATCAATTTGGATGACCCGGGTGCAGGGTGTGATCTGGATTTCGTCCCCCATACGGCCCGCAAGTCCGAGGTGGAGATCGGCCTCACCAATTCCTTTGGTTTTGGCGGTAGCAATGGGGCCCTGATTCTTCGCCGCTGGACCGAGTAGCCGCTCCAGCAGGTTGCAGACTCGAGCGCTGATTGTCGCGACCCTCACCGCAGCTCCTACCGAGGAGCGCTTGGTGGAGTTGTCGGCGTCGGCCGACGTGTTGGAAGTCCGCGAGGATCTGGTCAAGGGGCTGGATCCGGATTGGCTGCGTTCGGTCTTTTCCGGTCAGCTGCTCTACACCTTGCGCAGTCGAGAGGAGGGGGGGAGATCGGAGTCTTCGGGTAATCGCCGCCACCGGCGAATCCTCGAGGCCTCGCGGAATTTCGATCTCGTCGATCTGGAAATGCAACGGGATTTCTCCCCGGCTCTTCTCAGCTCGATCGAGCCGAGCCAACGAATCATCTCCTGGCATGGTCCACCCTCGTCTCTGGTCTCGCTCCAGGGGGTTCTCGATCAGATGTCGAGCGAGGCCGCCCGCTACTACAAGATCATTCCGGGTGCCGAGCAGCCACGCCAGGAGATGGCGCCCCTGGCTCTGCTGCACTCGGCCGGGCGCCAGGATCTCATCGCTTTTGCGTCGGGTCGTATCGGAACCTGGACACGCTTGATCGCGCCCCGTTTGGGGGCTCCCGTCGTCTATGGAGCGACGAGCGATGTCCCAGGGGCGCCCGGCCAGCTGAGCGTCGAGCGTCTCGCTGAGGGACTTCGACTTGCCGAGGTTGGCACCGGTGACCGAGCTCTTCGGCCTTGTGGGTAACGGGATCGAGCACAGTCTCTCACCGCGGCTGCACAATCACTTCTATCGTCGACTGAACATGCCGTACCTGTACCTGCCCTTTCATGTCGAGGCCTTTGGAGAGTTCTGGCTCGAGGTCGTGGAGAGCGGTGCCTTCGAGGAGTTGGGGTTTCAGCTGCGGGGACTCAGTGTGACGTCCCCTTTCAAGCGCATCGCCTCGGCGGTCGGAGGGGCCTGCAGTCCTCTGGTGGAGTGGCTGGGCTCAGCCAACACCCTGGTCCGCCGTCAAGGGGTTTGGGAGGCGGAATCCACGGACGGCGATGGAGTGACGGTTTCCCTGCAGGCCCTTTTGGGCAGCGTCGAAGGATTGCCCGCCGTGGTACTGGGTGCCGGTGGGGCGGGGCGGGCTGCCGTGGTGGCCCTGCGGGACCGGGGAGCTGAAGTGACCTTGGTCAATCGGGGCGATGAACGCGGCAAGCGAGCTGCCGCTGAGCTCCGCGTTCCCTTCCGCAGCTTGGCAGGCTTCGACCCGGAGGAAGCCCGGATCCTGGTGCATGCGACTCCCCTGGGGAGAGCTGCCGACGACCCGCTGCCGGTGGATCCCGCTCGATTGGCCAAAGATGCCGTCGTGGTGGATCTGGTGTACCTGCCGAACCAGGCTACCCGTCTGGTACAGGAGACCCGAGCTGCGGGACGCCAAGCCATCGACGGCCGCGAGGTCCTGGTCGGGCAGGCCATCTCGCAGTTTCTCTTGATGACGGGGCACGATATGCCCCATGAAGAGGCCAGACAGACGGTGGGTCTGACATGAGTCGTCGAGCCCGACCGCATGTGCGCGAGTTCCTGGCCGACACGTTGACGCCACTGGGGGTCTATGCGCGCCTGGCGACTCTGTCACCCACCCGGTTTCTTTTCGAGAGTGTGACCGGTGGCGAAACCGTGTCCAGATACAGCTTCATGGGCGCCGCGCCCTGGGGCACCTATCGCCTTTTCCAGGATCGCCTCGAGCTCGATAAGGACGGGCAACGACGAGCATCTGGAGGGCCCACCTCTAGAAACCCTGCAAGCCGAGCTGGAAGGCATCCGGTCGGATTGGGGTCCGCTGCCTCTGACCGGTGGCTACGTGGGATATCTGGGGTACGACTTCGTCCGTCTGCTGGAAGACCTACCGACCTCTGCAAACGATAGTTCTGAGTTGCCATTGGCCTTGCTGGCACGGTTCGACAGTCTGGTCATCTTCGACCATGCGCATCAGAAGGTCCTCGCCATCGCCAACGAGGTGGAGGGCCTGGTGAGCCGGCAAGAGGCCGAGTCTCAGCTCGAGGTCTTGACGGAGTTGCTGACCGAAGCGGGGCAGGGGAGCGCGGTCGAGGTGCCCCGGACCGCCGGCACCGTGCCGGTCGAGCCGTCGCCGAGCATGACCGGTGAGGAGTTTCAAGCCGCGGTGGAGCGGGCCAAGGAATACATTGCGGCTGGGGATATCTTCCAGGTCGTACTGGCCCGTCGTTGGCGGATGGACTTGGACCTCGAGCCTCTGGCACTGTACCGAGCTCTGCGCACGGTCAACCCCAGTCCCTACATGGTTCTCATGGAGTCTCCCGATGTGGCGCTGGTGGGCGCCTCTCCAGAGATGCTGGTGAGGAAGACCGGGAGGAGGCTCGAGACGCGTCCGATCGCAGGTACTCGGCCCCGGGCGAGCGATCCGGACGAAGACCGGGCTCTGGCCTGCGAGCTCCTGGCCGATGAGAAAGAGCGCTCTGAGCATGTGATGCTGGTCGATCTGGGGCGCAACGATCTCGGTCGTGTCGCCGCTGCCGGGAGCATCGGGCTGCCGAGCTTCATGGAGATCGAGCGCTATAGCCATGTGATGCACATCGTCACCAGCGTCGAAGGGCAGATCGCCGAGAATCTAGGGGCCTTCGATGCCTTGCGAGCCTGTTTCCCAGCCGGTACCGTCTCAGGGGCGCCGAAAATCCGAGCCATGGAGATCATCGATGAGTTGGAGCCCGAGTCGCGCGGGCCGTATGCGGGGGCAGTAGGCTATCTCTCCTATGGCGGGGACATGGACACCTGTATCACCATTCGAACTCTCGTCATCCGTCCCGGCGAGATCTCGGTGACCTCCGGGGCGGGCATTGTCGCCGACTCCGATCCCCGAGCGGAAGAGAAGGAGACAGAGAGCAAGGCGGCCGCGACTCTGGCAGCGGTGGCACTGGCGGCGAGGATCCCCACATGATCCTCGTGGTCGACAACTACGACTCCTTCACCTACAACCTGGTGCAGCTGTTATGGGGCCGTGGGTTGGAGGTGGAGGTATTGCGCAACGACGTCGAGCCGGCGTCAGAGATGTTGAAGCGGAGACCCAGCGGCATCATCCTGTCTCCAGGGCCGGGGCGACCAGAGGATGCCGGGATCTGTCTCGATCTCTTGGACCTGCGTCCCGGGATTCCTCTTCTGGGAGTCTGCCTGGGGCACCAGGCTCTGGGTATGGCCTGTGGGGCGCGGGTGACACGGGCGGCGGAGCTGATGCACGGCAAGACTTCACAGGTCACCCACACCGGCGTGGGGATTTTCGCGGGTCTGCCCGATCCGTTCGTGGCCACTCGCTATCACAGTCTCGACATCCGAGAAGATACGCTGCCCGAAGAGTTGGTGCCGGTGGCCTGGAGCGAAGACCGGACCCTGATGGCCATGCACCATTCGCGGTATCCCTACTGGGGGGTACAGTTTCATCCCGAGTCGATCCTCACCGAAGTGGGACCGCGGCTTGTCGACAACTTTCTCGAGCTCTGTACCGATGAGTAGCCCCGACAGGTCCCCTCGCGATCTTCTGGTCCGACTGATCCGCCGCGAGGATCTCTCTCGCGAAGACACCGAACATCTGTTTGGGCTCCTGATGGATGGCCAAATCGGTGAGATCACGACGGCAGCCTTGCTCGCGGCGCTGGCAACCAAGGGCGAATCGGCGGAGGAAATCACCGGTGCGGCGACGGCGATGAGGCGACGTCTGGTGGCCATCCCGACCCAGCAGTCGGATGTGGTCGATACCTGCGGCACCGGGGGCGATGGGAAGGGAACGTTCAATATCTCAACCGCAGCCGCCATCGTTGCCGCCGCGGCAGGGGTGCCGGTGGCCAAGCACGGCAACCGTTCGGTCTCCAGCAAGTCGGGCAGCGCCGATGTGCTCGAAGCCCTGGGGGTGGAGATCGAGATGGATCCGGTGCGAGCCGGAATGGCGCTGGACCAGATGGGTATCGCGTTCCTGTTTGCTCCCCGTCTGCATCCGACCATGCGTCGGGTGATGCCGGTCCGGCGCGAGTTGGGGGTGCGCACGATCTTCAACATTCTGGGACCCCTGTCCAATCCAGCCGCGGCGCGACGTCAGGTTCTGGGGGTCTATGACGATCGATTGGTGACGCTGTTGGCCGAGGTGCTCAAACAGCTGGGTTGCGATCATGCCCTGGTGGTCCGGGGAGCGGATGGCCTGGACGAGCTGACCACGACGGCCTCCACCCTCGTGGCAGAGGTCGAAGGACAGCAGATCCGGCACTATCAGTTGAATCCACGGGACCTGGGCTTTGCCAGGGCTCGGCCCGAGGACCTCCTCGGAGGCCACCCTGAGCGCAATGCCGAGTTGTTTCTGGAAGTTCTCGATGGCACGACAGGTCCGCTGCTGGATATCTCTCTCCTCAATGCCGGGGCGGCGGTCTACGTGGCTGGCCTTTGCCCGAACCTTCTCGAGGGTGTGAACCTGGCCCGCCGGGCCGTGGAATCGGGAGCGGCGCGAGCCAAGCTCGAGGAGATGCGGCACTTTCGGGCGGTTGAGGATCGATGAGCGAGATCGCCGATATCCTGAGGCGTATTGTCGACCAGCGCCGGCTCCGGATCGACGCTGCTCTGGAATCGCAGGGGTCATCTCCCGGCCCGGAAGGCCAAGAGCTCCCCGAACCCGCTGTGCCCTCGCCCTTCACCGAAGCGATCCGATCGGCGGCGGGTAGGGCGGTGATCGCCGAGGTGAAGCTCGGCTCACCTCGTCTGGGCTCCTTGCAGGATGTCTTGGATCCGGAGCGTCAAGCTCGGCTGTATGCCGACAATGGCGCGGCGGCGATCTCGGTTGTGGTCGAACCCGATTTCTTCCATGGCAGCTACGACCTGCTGGCCCGGTGTCAGCAGGCCTCGGGGTTACCGACACTCGCCAAGGATTTCGTCGTGCATCCGCTGCAGCTCGAGTGGGCCCGACAGAGCGGTGCCGATGCGGTGCTCTTGATCGCGGCGCTCCATCCCTCGGGTGAGCTTCTGAAGCTCGCGGAGCAGGCGCGTCGGCTGGGTCTGGTGCCGCTGGTCGAGTGCCATTCGCCGGCCGATTTGGAGCGCCTCGGTGCGGGGGAGTGGGAGCTGGTAGGGGTCAACAATCGCGATTTGCGGACTTTCGGGGTCGATCTGGAGCGTTCTGTGGCGATGCTGCCCGGCTTGCCTGTGGGCTCCGTGAGAGTCGCGGAGAGCGGCATCGGATCCGCCGCGGATGTGACCAGACTGTCGGCGGCGGGGTTCGATGCCTTCCTGGTTGGCGAGACCTTGCTGCTGGCCGAGGACCCGGGTGCGAGATTGCGAGAGCTGGTCGGAGCCGGGGCGGGCCGATGAGCTCTCCTGGTGTCAAGGTCTGTGGTGTCACCCGGGTGGAAGACGCTCGTTTGGCGGTGGAGCTGGGAGCCGAGTTCATCGGCCTCAACTTCTGGCCGGGGAGCCCGCGTTTCTTGTCGATGGAGGCGGCCATACCGATCGCGACGGCGGTCGGCGGCCGGGCCCGCCTGGTGGGTGTGTGGGTCGATCCGTCGAGGCAGGAGGTGGCCGCCAAGGCCAGGACTCTCTCTCTGGACTTGTTCCAGTTTCATGGCGCTGAGGACCCCCTGTCCGTCGATTGGTTCCCAGGGAGGGTCATCCAAGCGATCCGAGTGGGTCCGGACCTGAGGTCGGCCAGCCTCGACAGATACGCTCAGGCGTGGGGATTTCTCTTCGACTGCGCTCCGCCAGGTGTCTATGGTGGCACCGGAGAATCCTGGTCCTATGAGAGGATTGCCGGTCTGGAGACCTCGAAGCCGGTGATGTTGGCCGGTGGCTTGGCTCCGGAGAATGTTGCCAGGGCCATCGCCCGGAGCGGTGCCGATCTGGTCGATGTCTGCTCCGGTGTCGAGGTCGCACCCGGCATCAAGGATCCAGATCTACTGCGGCGGTTTTTCAAAGAGGTTCGCAATGTCCAAACACGAGACTGACACCCCGGGATACTTCGGCGTCTACGGTGGACGCTTCGCTCCGGAGACACTGATGTCTCCACTGGAGGAGCTGGCTCGAGGCTACGACAAGCTGAGCCGCAAGAGGAAATTCCGTCGCCGGCTGCATCGCCTGCTGCGGGACTATGCCGGCCGGCCGACGCCCCTCTACCGCGCCGATCGTCTCACCGAGTTTCTGGGCGGTGCCCAGATCTACCTGAAACGAGAGGACCTACTCCACACGGGTGCCCACAAGCTGAACAACGCCATCGGTCAGGTGCTGTTGGCGCAGGCCATGGGAAAGCAACGCATCATCGCCGAGACCGGCGCCGGCCAGCATGGAGTGGCCACCGCCACCGCCGGGGCGCTATTGGGTCTGAGCGCCACGATCTACATGGGTGTCGAGGATATGCAGCGGCAGCGCCTCAATGTCGATCGCATGCGGCTCCTGGGCGCTGAGGTGATCCCCGTGGATGCCGGCAGTCAGACCCTCAAAGACGCCATCAACGAGGCCATGCGCGACTGGGTGACCCACGTCCGCACGACCCACTACGTTCTGGGCTCGGTCTTGGGTCCCGATCCGTTTCCTCGCATCGTCCGGGATTTCCAGACCGTCATCGGCGTGGAGGCCAAACGGCAGCTGAAGAAACAGACAGGGCAGGACTGGCCCCATCTGGCCATTGCCTGCGTCGGCGGGGGTAGCAATTCCATCGGCCTGTTTCGGTCTTTTCTCGGCGAGTCTCGCACCCGCTTCATCGGTGTCGAGGCCGGGGGGCGCGGGAGCGGGTTGGGCGAGCATGCCGCACGGTTTCAGGGCGGGTCTTTGGGAGTTCTGCACGGCACCAAGACATTGGTCCTGCAAACCGAAGACGGACAGATCGCCGGTACCCATTCGGTGTCGGCTGGTCTGGATTATCCGGCGGTGGGTCCCGAGCACGTCCATCTGCAGAGCCAGGGCCGGGTGGAGTTCACCGCTGTCACCGATGCGGAGGCCATCGAGGCCTTTCATCTCCTGGCCGCCACCGAGGGGATTCTGCCGGCCTTGGAATCGGCCCATGCCATCGCCGAGGTTGCCAAACGGGCGCCCAGCCTGGACGCGAATCGCATCATCCTGGTCAACCTGTCGGGTCGTGGCGATAAGGATGTAGAAGCGGTCATGGCCTATGATCGGCAGCATTCAGCGGACTCCGCATCGGGGGGCGGGCCGGACAAACATCCCGCGGAGGCCTGGAAGAGGGTGGTTTGGGGAGGTGAGTCGTGAGCCGCATCGAGACGGTCTTTGCCCGGTGCAAAGAAGAGAATCGGGCCGCTTTCATACCTTTTCTGATGGGTGGGGATCCGGATCTCGAGACCTCGGCGGAGCTGCTCGATGCCCTGGTGGAGGCTGGCGCCGACATGATCGAAGTGGGGGTGCCGTTCAGTGACCCCATAGCGGACGGACCCGTGATCCAGAGATCCGCGACCCGTGCGTTGGCGGCTGGAACGACTCTCTCCGGGATTCTGGATCTGGTCGCCAGGCATCGTCGGAGCTCCGAGGTACCCATCGTCCTGTTCTCGTATTTCAACCCGATCTTTGTGCGCGGTGTCGGAGATTTTGCGGTGCAGGCCTCCGACTCGGGAGTCGACGGTGTTCTTTGCGTCGACCTCCCACCCAACGAAGCGGCGAGGCAGTTCACGCCGGAGCTGCGCAAACAAGACATCGACACCATCTTTCTGTTGTCCCCCACCAGTACGCGCGACCGGATCAAGCAGGTGCGCGGCCTCGTCGACCGGGTTTGTCTACTATGTGTCCCGAACCGGCGTCACTGGCGTCCAGAACCAATTGGCGACCGAGCTCAAGCGCGATGTTGAGGCGAGTTCGCCGACGTCTGCAGCAGCCTCTGGCGGTGGGCTTTGGGATCTCGAGCCCAGAACAGGTGGCGGCCGTGGCCAAGATGGCTGATGGCGTGGTCGTGGGCAGTGCTCTGGTGCGGATTGTCGAGGCCAAATGCGGCGAACCCGACATGATCAGCACCGTGCAGACCGAGGCCGAGGACCTGGCCGCGGCCGTTTACCGGCGTCGCCCTCGTCGGACGGGCAAGGTCTGATTCGAGAATGGAAGCTCCGAGGCTGGAATCCATCGAAGCCCTGGTTCGTGGTCACTACTGGGTGCGCGAGGGCCTGGCTGGGGCCACGGCGCCGGTGTTGGTGGGGTTCCACGGCTATGGTGAGGACGCGCAAACCCTGCTGCGCGAAATCGACCTCATTCCGGGGGTGACGGCGTGGAAGCGGATCGCGATCCAGGGTCTCCATCCCTTTTACAACAACCGCACCGGAGAGGTTGTGGCCAGTTGGATGACACGGTTGGATCGAGACGCGGCGATTGGCAACAACATTCGCTATGTCGCCCAGGTTCTGGATCGCGAGCTGGGTTCCGGGGATCAGCAGTCCCCTCTGGTCTACGCCGGATTCTCTCAGGGTACCGCCATGGCCTACCGTGCGGCCGCCGGTGTGGGTCGCCCATGTCGAGCGGTGGTGTCGCTGGGGGGGGATGTACCCCCCGAGTTGGCTGACGGACAGCTCTCAGGCCTGCCTGTGGTTCTCATCGGCAGAGGATCTCGCGACAAGTGGTACTCGGAGGAGAAGCTTCTGCAGGATCTCGAGTCCCTGAAGTCCCAGGGTGTGGATCCGCGGCCGGTGCGCTTCGACGGGCGGGCACGAATGGACCGACGGTTTTCGCAGCACCGTGGGCCGATTTCTCGAGGGCTTGCAGCCTCAGCCCAAAGACTGAGCCCTGCGAGACTGAGGTTTACTTTGGGTCGGTGGTCATGGTTCAGCCGGGCGCTTCGAAGCTGAGAACCGCATCTTCCGGCAGGAACTCGATAGAGAGGATCAGGCCCGGCTCCGAGCGATTCCAATCGACGGAGAGCTCGATCTGCATCCTTGATCCAGGCTCGATGTCGGTCAGGTCGACCGAGTCCGCCACTGTAAAAGGCATGGTCATGGACTTCATGCCCACCACGTCACCGTTGATTCCTACGAAGTCGGGAATGGCCTCGTGCAAGATCGACAATTGTGTCTTGCCATCGCCCACCTGTCTGATCTGGCGAACGACACCGCGCACATCGTAGACCGCCGGGTCGGGACCTCCGACCTCTGAATCCGAAGTGCCACCGCACGCTTGCCACACGGGAAAAAGCACCAGCAACAGAGACAAAGAGACTGACACGCCTCGAGGCGCATGGCAAGGTTCCTCAACTACTCGTTCGCATCGTCATCGGGCGCGGGCGGACCACTGGTCAGAATACGGTACAGGCAATATCCCGCCAACAGAGGTCACGCAGGACATGCTGAAGGTCATGAAAAGGATGGCGAAAGGTTCCATCGTGTCTTCCTTTCCCTAGTCTGCGATCCCAGACCGATTGGACCAGGCCTTGCGTACCAGGACAAGTCCGACCGCAACCAGCCCGACCATCAAGAGCCTGCTGACCCATAGGTACGGGATAGTCGAGGCGTCCGTGACGTTCTTCATCAGGAGGACATCGATGGCCTGTGTAGCGCCCCACCAGGTCAGAAGAATCAGCAGGAAGAGAGGGGTCACCCACTTCATGATGAACTTGTAGACCCTGGGGACTTGCAGATCGGCTCCCTTGTGTAGCTCGTCCCAGCCTCGATTGATCCCAAAGACAAACGAGAAGAGGATGATCTCGATCGTGGCGAAGACCACCAGGCCGAAAGTTCCTGCCCAGTAGTCCCATTCCTGATGAACACCCTTGTGGTAGAAGATGACGTGAAACATCCCCAAACCGAACCCCAGGGCACCGATGATACGCACTGCGTTCTTGCGATTGAACCCCAGCTCTTCCTGGAGAAACGCGATCGTCGGGCTGGCCAGAGCCACGCTGGACGTGATGCCGGCAATAAAGAGCAGAAAGAACCATAGGAAAGCGGCGAGGCGTCCCAGGATCTCGGGTCCAGGCAGTCCCTGAAAGACCACGCCCATGGCCACCACACCCAGGTCGTAGGCCCCACCATTGGCCAGGGCTGTAGCGCCCGATGACGCCGAAGAAGACGACGGCAGCGGGATGGCGATCGTGCCACCGAGAACCACTTCGGCAAACTCGTTGGTGGCGGCTGTGGAGAGACCCGTCAGGGTGACGTCGTCCTTCTTGCGCGAGAAAGGAAGCGTAGGTCTGGATGCTGCCCATACCCACGGAAAGGGTGAAGAACATCTGACCGGCGGCGGCCAGCCATACCTTGGCGTCAGCCAGCTTGGCCCAGTCGGGATTCCAGATGAAGTTGAGACCGTCGGCGGGAGAGGCCTCCATCGGTGGCAGAGTCAGGACACGCGCCAGGAGCATGAAAGGCGAAGACGAACAGGATCGGCATACCGATCAGGGCCAGCTTCTCGATGCCACCGCTGATTCCGCGAGAGAGGACCCAGACCAGAAAGGCGATGGTGATGAGGAAGAAGACCAGCGCCAGCAGTGCCGCCGGTGGATGAGGTCGAGGTGATGTCCTGGTAGTTGGCCAGAAAGCCACCCATCTCCTCGAGGTTGTCCATGCCGAAATAGCTGCCGATGAGGCTCAGAAAGCTGAAGCCCAACATCCAGGAGACGGTATAGGTGTAGACGATGAAGACGACCAGGGGTCCGACGACACCGGCAATACCGACGTACTTGGCCCATTTCTTCTTGCGATCGGTGAGGACGTCGAACATCCCGGGCACGGAACCGTGACCGTGAGTGCCCCCATAGCGTCCGATTCCCCATTCGATCCACATCAAGGGAATACCCAGAAGCAGAAAGGAGATGAAGTAGGGGATCATGAAGGTCCCCCCGCCGTTCTGTGCTGCTTGTACCGGAAAGCGGAGGAAATTCCCCAGCCCCACGGCGTTGCCGGCCATCGCCAGTACCAAGCCGATACGCGTGCCCCATCGTTCTCGCGAGTGTTGCTCGACGCTCAAAATATAGCCCCCCTCATCGGTACTGAGCGTAGGGAAGATTGCACTGCATTGATGGATCGGCAGGGTATCTTGCTCAATTCGAGCCTGTCAAGCCGCTTCCGGGACCTTCGAGCTCTGCTTTGAGGGAGAGAAACCCGAGCAGATCCTCGAGAGTGAGGATCCCCACCAGCCGACCGTCCTCCACGACCAGGAGTCGAGTGGCCCCCGACCGGCTCATGATCGCCATGGCTGCCGCGGCATCGGTGTCGGGGCTGATGGTATTGGCAGGCGAGCAGGGCACGGCAATGGTTCCGACGCTTTGCCGTGCCCACTCGTTCTGCGGCACCTCCTTGATCTGTTGGGTCGTCACACAACCGATCAGCCTGCCATTGTCTACCACGGGGAAGAGCTTGAGGTGGTACTTGTACACGTAGTCCTGTACCAGATCGGCGATCGAGATGGCGCGTGGCACGACGACCAGGTCGGTCTTCATGAAGCGACGGACGTTCTCACCCTCGAGGCTTCTGCGTGCCAAGACCTGGCGATACGACATCTGGGCCGCATTGCGGAGAAACATGCCGATGAGACACTTCCAGAGACCGCCGACGAAGTTTTGTTGAGCGATGATCTCGAAGACTCCGAAGGCGATCAGCAACGTTCCGAAACCGCGACCGATCCGGGCGGCTATGGATGTGGCCCAGCGCAGGTCGCGCTTCCAGTACCACAGGATCGAGCGCAGCACGCGCCCGCCATCGAGAGGGAAGGCCGGAATCAGATTGAAGATCAAGAGAAACAGGTTGATGATTCCGAGGTACTCGACAACCCCCAAGGCTGCTGGGGTTACGGCCACCCCCCACAACAGTCCGTAGGTGACGAAACAGCCGATCGCGAGTAGAAAGGAGACCGCGGGTCCCGCCACGGCGACCAGGAACTCCGCCACCGGGCTGGGCGGCTCCGAATCCATCTCCGCCACACCCCCGAAGAAGAACAGGGTGATTCCACGGATGGAGAGGCCGACCTGGCGTGCCATCATGGCGTGCCCGAACTCATGGAGGACGACCGAAGCAAAGAGCCCCAACACCGCTGACAGACCCATGATCCAGTGCGTGGTTGTCGAGAGCTCCGAGTAGCCGCCGGCAAAGGAGTTGGCCAACAGCCAGCTGAACAGGGCGGCCACCACCAACCAGCTCGAATCCACTCGCAAGGTCACCCCGAGCACGGTGATGAGATCGAATCGTTTTCCAAACATCCAGTGGGGGCCTCGAGAACGGGAAAGAAATCTGGCGCGTCAATCCGCTTCCGGCATGAGGATCCAGAGGATGACATACGCCAGAAGCCCGGGAAACGCGGCTGAGAAGATGGAAACTAGCACGTAAAGCACCCGAACGAGGGTGACATCCCACCCCAGCCACTCGGCGAGACCGCCGCAGACTCCAGCAATGACGCGGTATTTCCGCGATCTTCTCAATGGGTTCTTTGGATCTGGCATCTGTTCCTCCTGCGTCTCCAAGCGTCAATCCCTAACACACTACGTCGAGCCCCGGGAAATGTTCGGCCCATAAAAGAAAGGGGCGAGAAGCCAAGGAGGGGAGGCTTCTCGCCGTTGGGGGAAGAAAGGAGGATGCTGAACCAACACCAATGTAATCCTCCCCTTCGCTCTCTGCAGTGAATTCCTTCACAGAGTCTCGAAACTGATAGATTTCCCCAGGAGCTGATTCTTGAAATTTCGCCTGGCGTCCTACAACATCCATCGTGCCATTGGCATGGATCGGCGCTTTCGTCCGCAGCGAATCGCGGCGATCTTGAAGGACCATGAGCCCGATATCGTCCTGCTGCAGGAGGTCGATGAAGGAGCGCCCCGATCGCGCGAGATGAATCTCGCGCGCGAGTTGGCTGCCGAGATCGGCTTGCCGCACTTCGCCCTGGGACACAATGTCAGCCTGCGCAAGGGTTGGTATGGCAACGCCACCTTGAGTCGCTATCCGATCGTGCGGGAGCGGAACATCGACCTGACCATCGGGCGTCGCAAGCGGCGCGGCTGCCAACACACCACTATTCATCTGGAGAAACTGCGAGGTCATCCCCATTTCCTGGAGGTGTTCAATCTTCACCTGGGCTTGTCGGCTCGCGAGAGACAGAGACAGGCGGGCCTGTTGGCGCGTTCGACAGAGATGGCACAGCTGGAACTCGGGCAGGCCTGCATACTGGGAGGCGACTTCAACGACTGGCGATCCATGCTCAGGGCCTACTTCGTCGAGGGCCTGGGCTTCCATTGCGTCACCGATCGACCCACACGGAATGGTCCGCGGGCCATCAAGACCTATCCCTCTTTTTCACCTCGGGGCGGGCTCGACAGGATCTACTCCAGGGGACAACTGAAGATCCGAGGGGTCTACCGCTGCCGCCACCGCGAATCCAAGGTGGCCAGCGATCATCGGCCTCTGATCGTCGACTTCGAATTGCATTGAGTCTCGGCCTCATTCTTCGACGATGGGTCGAGGCGGCGGCGGCTCGAGGGCGGTTTCATCGGCGAAGACGACTTCGACGAGAACCCCTTCGACATCGGAGAAGCTCTGCAGAATCCAAGTGCGCACGAAGTTCTCGATCTTCTCGCGTGCCGTGTCCTGGATCAGGGGCTCGAGCTCCTGCGTGCGTTGCAGGGACAAGCTTGTGAGGCCTCGCTTGAGCTCGGCAATGGCGGCCTCCTCGTCACGTAGAAAACTGTCTTCTCGGACCTCGAACTCGATCCGGGAGACATCGATGGCCGGCTTGTTGAAACGAATCGAGGGGGCAGTCACCTGCAGCGTTCGATCCTCTAATCGCAGGTGCCACGGTGCCTCGAGATCGACGTAGGCCGTGTACTGGACGGGAGCTGTGGCGGAGACCACGACATCCGGAAGCTCGAGGGCTCCCCAGAAGATCGAGGCGCGGTCTTCCCGCGTGAATTCCTCGACACGATCGACGGTGGCGATCTGCAGGTAGGTGCTGCCACTGACACTGGCGGCATAGGAGACGAAGCGGGTTTCGATGGTTCCCTGGCGAAAGGCGGCTGCCAGATCCTGGACGGCTTCCAGGACCTGCTGGGTCTGATCGACCGCCGCCGCCGGAATCCGGGCGATGGATCGGAAGATCAGATACCCGGTGAAGGAGAGGATGGCAACCACTACAATGAGGGTCACCGCAATGGGCCATGGCCTGGATGGCGAGGGATGACTCGGTTCAGTGTTTTGCATGTGTCGTGCTCCGAGAGGACCTGCACTCTAGCAAAGCGGATGGCGTGGCCCGAAAATCGAGTTCGCTCCAGCCGGGGTTTTGAGATAGATTGTTGAGTTCGAGCCTGTGGGGTTTGGAATAATCTCAAATGGAATCTGAGAGGGAAGAACCAATGGCGGCCCAGGGCCGACAACCGGTGCCGATCCCGTTGGTAGTGCTCGGCGGGGGAGACACCCGACCGTCGGCGCTGCCCGAGACCGGTGCGCGGTTGCATCCTATCCAGGGGCCCAAAGGGCTGGCCCTGCGAATCCAGGGTCGCCCCATCATCGACCTGCTGATCGAACGATTGCAGGAGAGTGGCTATTTCTCGCCGATCTTCATCGCCGGACCGGCAGAGCTCTATGGGCCGAATAGAGGTGGCTGCCAAGTGATCGACACCAATTCGACTTTCGGCAACAACATCAAGGCCGCCATCGAGACGGTCATGGAGGAGTGTCCCGGGCAGTCCGTCGCCATCACAACCTGCGACATCCTGCCCGAAGAGGATGAGTTGCACCGATTGATGGAGGACTACTACCACCACCAGCCTCTGGATTTCTGGTTTCCGGCCATTCTGGCGCCGGAGCAACAACAGGAATTGGGAGCGTCGGCCTGGAAGCCCCGTTATCGAGTGGCCCCGCTACCTGGAGAGGAACCACGGACGCTACTGCCCGGTCACCTGTTGGTGGCGGATCCCGCGGCGTTGCGGCGGCCCCTCGTCTACAGAACCTTCGATTTGGCTTACAGAAGCCGCAATCGTCCTATTCTGTATCGCCTGGGTCTGATGGTGAGCCATATCTTCGGGGGACTGGTTCTGCAAGACCTGAAACTCCTCATGACCTTCCGGCTGCCCACCATGACCTATACCGTCATCTACAACGGTACGGTCATGGCACTCAAGCTGCGTCGGGGCGTCATCACGCCCGAGGAGATGGCAACCCGTCTCCAGCGAATCTATGTGCGCTACCGACACCGTCGCCGGCATCCAGAGCGGCAAGGTCGGACCCCGCTGAAGCACGGTTTGTCCTTGGCCAAGGATATCGACACGGTGGAGGAGGCGGAAGAGATCGCCCAGGAGTTCAGCACTCACTCAACCTGAGAGCTCGACGCCCAGGCCCGGCGAATCCAGAAGCCGCAGCTCGCCTGCCACAAGATCGAAGCCTCCCCGCGCCGGGTCTCGCGCCAGATCGAAGCTGCCGTCGAGATCGAGGAAGCGGGTGTTGGGACAGGCGAAGGCGGTGTGCAGAGCGGCGCTGATGCTGATGACGCTTTCGTCCATGCATCCCCACATCAGATCGACTCCGGCGAGCTCACCGATCCTGGCGATTTCGAGGGCTGTGGTCAGCCCGCCACATTTCATCAGCTTGATGTTGAAAATCCCGCAAGCTCGGGGCGGACTCGCCAACCTGAAGGCGTCCCGTTCGTCCAGCAGACTCTCATCTGCCGCCAGCAGATCGCGGTACGATTCCGGTAGGTTCGACAACGACTCGAATTGGTCGACGGGAACCGGCTGTTCGACCAGTTCGAGCTTCAGCGATTGAACCTGGGGCCAAAACCGCTCGGTCTGCTCGAGACCATAGCCGAGATTGGCGTCGACCCGGATCCGAATCGCCTCTCCCACATGCTCTCGCAATCGCTGGAGCAGCTCTGTCTCGCTCTCGAGGGCTTGTCCAATCTTGACCTTCAGCGACCGAAAGCCCCGTCCAACGTACTCATCGGCTTCCTGCAGAGCCTCCCCAATGCTGTCCTTGATGCCGATCGTGATAGAGGTGGGGAGCGACTCGTGGCAGCGTCCCAACAGGTCGACCAGGGGCCGATCGAGATGTCGAGCCGTCAGATCGAAGAGCGCCATCTCCAGGGCCACCCTGGCGGCCGGTGTCGAGGAGCAGACTTCTCTGAGCTGACGACAGATCGCCGAAAGCTCGACGAGATCTTTGCCGTGGAGCCACTGGAGGCTGTCGGTTTCGAGGGCAGCCGAACACGCCAGCGTGGGACTCTCCTGTGACCTCCTCAGCCGGGGAAGCACAGCCCAGGCCAACGGTGCCGTCGGCGGTGGCCAAGCGGACAAAGAACAGCTCCACTTCACGGATGGTTCGAGACGCGATGGAGTAGGGACGGGTGAGGGGCACGGCTTGCGCCCAGGTATCGATCTTGGAGATCTTCATGCTGGCCCTCCCGACAGGTCGAGTCGTCGCAAGATCTCGTCCACCACCTCGTCGACACCGTCGGTGAGCGGCAAGACGACGGGAATCTCGAGCTCGGCGGAGAGTCGCCGTTGGAGGGTCTGCCCGGACTCCGCGTCCAGATTCTCGTCGTGCAGGGTCAAGGCCCAGACATCCACGCCCATCAGGCGGATCATTTCGATCTCTTCTTGGACGGGAGGGATCTCGCATCCAAGCTCTTCGAGATCTTCGTAGAAACGGCGGCCGGGTGCGTGCTGCAGAATCACTCCGCTGCTGCCACCGGCCAGGACGAGCTCCGATCCGCATGGCCCCGCGGGATTCCTCAAACCCGACTGACCCTCGAGCAAGGATGATGTCGGGGTCCGTGTCTCGCTGGCAGTCGAGAACGGCGCTCTCCAACTCGCCGCAGACGAAATCGTTGGGGGTGGCGTCGAAGATGAAACCATGCGGTATCCCCTGCAACCAACCTGTTTGCCCGGTGTAGATCATCTCGGCCCGCACACCTCGATCGCGCAGCGCCTGCCAGACGAGGGCGGTTGTCGTTCGCTTGCCCACCGCGCAATCGGTGCCCAGCACGGCCAGGCGAGGTGTCTTCACCGCCAGGATCTCGCCGGACCAGAATCGCAGGTCCGCTATGGCTTTGGGCTTGCGAATGTCCAGAATCCTGCCGCCTGCATCGTGGGCCCGTTGCGCGATCTCGGCGTCCTCAGAAAGCAGTTGGTGGAGCCCGTTGACCAGGGTCATCCCAAGATCCGCGGCTTGGAGAAGGGCCGCTCGAATCTCGGGAGGCAGGACTCCACCGACGGTAGCGACCCCGACGACACAGACTTCGGGGATCTTCCCGACACCCTCGATCATTTCTGTCAAGGAGGTGAAGATCGGGATCTCCCGTCGTCGGCCGTCGAGAATCTCTCCCGCATCCTCGCCGGCGCAACCCGGGTCCACCAGACCCAGGATCCGGTATCGACTGGGCCCGCGCACCAAACCGTGAGTGGTCTTGGCGAACGGAGTCCGCAGCAGGCCGTGGGCCAGGAGGACAGCGGTTTCAGTCATGGCTGGGGGGTCTCCGTAGGACCCGACCGGGGCGCGCGCCAGTGACCTCTCCTCGGTCCCAGACGACTTGGCCGTTGACCCAGACCTTGAGGATGCCCTCGGAGTCGGCGTGGGGCTCATCGGTGGTGGCCCGGTCAGTGACCGTTGCCGGATCGAAGAGCACCAGATCGGCATACCTTTCGGGCTCGACGCGACCTCGGCGGGGAAGACCGGCGGCGAGCGCCGCCCGATCTGTCATCTTGTGAATGGCCTCTTCCAGGGTCAGGACCTCTCGGTCTCGTACATAGTGGCCGAGGATGCGTGGAAACGAGCCGAATCCTCTGGGGTGGCTTCCCCAGAGCTCGCCATCCGTGCAGATGTTGACGAACGGCCACTGCAGGAGGCGGTCGATGTCCGCTTCCGACATACTCACCGCGATGACGCTCTCCACGGAATCCGTACCGCTGGTGGAACGGTACTCCTGGGCCTCTCGGATCAGATCCATCAGGGTCACGGCAGGCTCGGTGCCTCGTAGGGAAGAGATCTCCGCCAGCGTCTTGCCCGCCAGTCCGACCTCGGGTTCGAACTGGGCGATCAGCATCCCCTCCGGTGTCGAGACTTCGGTGACGGCGAATCGGGCGCTGTCCAGACTGTCGAAATCTCTCTCGGGAAACAACACCTCGAGGGTCGATTGCCAGTAGGTATAGGGGTAGATGTCGGCGGTGACATCGATGCCCTCGGCCCGGGCCTGATCGAGAAGCGATACCAGTCGCTCTGCTTGGCCGAGGCTGCTCTGCATGGCGAGCTTGACGTGGGTGACATTGACAGGGATTTTGGCCTCGCGGCCGATGAGAAGGATCTCGTCGACGGCCTCCCAGAAAGCGCGGTCTTCGCTGCGCATATGGCTCGTGTAGCGCCCGCCGTGGTTCGCGGCCTCGCGGGCGAGCGTGACCACCTCTTCGGTGACGGAGAAGATACCGGGATCGTATTCGAGCCCTGTCGAGAGTCCGAGGGCACCGGCTTCCATGTCTTCTGCGAGCAGTAGGCGCATGGCTTCGATCTCTTGCCTGTTGGAGGTGCGGCGGAAATCGTCACCCAGAATCTGGTCTCGGTAGGTGTTGTGGCCGGCAAAAGAGGCCAGGTTTACTGCCGGTGGATTCTCTTCGAGTTGGGCGAAGAAATCCGCCAGGGGTGAAAAGGAGCCTCCATCGGCCCCCCCGATGACCGTGGTGATTCCCTGGCTCACGGCAGCTCGGGCGTCGGGTCTCGCGAGGATGTCTGAATCTGCGTGGCTGTGGGTGTCGATGAACCCCGGCGCGAGGGCGAGTCCAGTGGCGTCGATGACCCTCTCGTCGGGCTCCGGCTCCAGTCGACCCACGGCCACGATTCGATCCCCGAGAAGACGAACGTCGGCCTCGAATCGGGGAGCTCCCGAGCCGTCGAAGATGGTGGCATCCTGAATGAGGGTGCTACCGATGACCTCGGGGGTCGGCTCATCCCCGGTTTCGACAGCGGCGCAACCGACTGCCAACAGGATGATCGACAGGCCACCGATGCTGAGCCAGGGGCCCCGGGTCTTCCTTTATCCATGACATGGTCATCTCCTCCCTTCGGCGTTCTCGACCACACCGCAGTACCTCATGGCCGTCAGGGCTAAAGATCTCACAGCGATCAGCAAGTCGTCGATGGGCACATGCTCATCGGTCTGGTGAGCGACCTTGACGTCTCCTGGGCCGAACAGGACAGTGGGAATCCGCCCTTCATTGACCAGCAGGCGCATGTCGGCGCCGTAGGTCACTCCCTTGATGCGGGGCTCTCTGGTAGTCAGGTCTCGCACCGTGTTCTGCAAGCAACCGACAATCGGGTGCTCGGTTGAGGTCTCTGCAGAAGCGAACTGACCGCCCCACCATTCCACGGTGGGGGAGTGCTGACGGAGCCAGGGATCGGCTTGCGCCGCCTTGTGGACCGCGGCCTCGAAAGCACCTCTGGCGTCGTCGGGCGCCTCACCCACAACGACGCCGAAACGTCCCTCGCAACACAGCTCCTCCGGCACCGATGAGGCCCAGTTGCCGGCCCTGAGAGTGCCTATGCTGATCGGATAGGGGAGCTCGTACTCGGCCAGCAGCGGCTGCTCGACCCGGGCATTGCGAACTCGTTCGAGCTCCGCGATGGCTTCGTAGACGGGCAGAAACTTCTCCAGAGCGCTGACGCCTTCGGCGCGCATGGAGCCATGAGCGGCCTTGCCCGGTACCGTCAGGCGAAAGTTCAGGGCTCCGGCCTGTGTGGTCACCACCTCGAGGTCGGTGGGCTCCATGATGATGGCAGCGGAGGCGAGATGGCCTCTCAGCAGGGCTGCCAGAGTCCCGGTCCCCCCATCCTCTTCGCCGACAACGCTGTGCACCAGCAGGGGGCTGGCCAATTGGATCCCGGCGTCGCGAATCGCCTTGGCAGCGAAAAGTGCACAGCACAGTCCCCCCTTCATGTCGGCACTTCCCCGGCCGAAGACATGGCGATCGGTGAGGGTTCCCTGCCAGGGGGGATAGGTCCACTTGTCCGCATCGCCGGCCGGGACCACGTCCACGTGACCGTTGAGGATGAGGCTCTGCGACCCAGAGTCGCGGCCGAGTCGACCCACCAATCCCAGGGCCTCGGATCTCACCACTTCCTCGCTGAAGGCGGGATGCTGTCGCAGCTCCTGGAGGTCGATCTCCCATTTGTCGACTCGCAGACCGCTCCGTGTCATTTGTTCCGCGACCAGTTCCTGGGCTGAGGATTCCTGGCCATCGAGACTTTGCTGCGCGATGAGTCGACAGAGGAAGCTGATCATCCCTTCGGCATCGATGGCGTCGAGGACTTGACGCTCGAGCGGATTCATGACGAATTCGCTTCAGACAGCGCGCAGGATCGGGCGGGTCAGGCAAGTGGGACCGCCCTCGGCCTTGAGGGAGATCTCATGGCCCCGGTAGGTGTGAACCCGACAACCGGCTTTTTCCAGCCGGCCGCGGGTGATGGGATTGCCGGCGATCATCAAGCACTCCCGGGGAGCCAGAGCCAGGATATTGGTGCCCATGGTGAGAAACTCCTGGTCGGGAACCTCGATGATGTGAAACCGGCGCTCGTCCAGCTCCTGCCAGAGTGCCACCGGGAGCAATGGCGGATAGACCACGGCCATATCGTGGTCGACGAGGCTGATGATCGAGAGTAGGTGGAGACACGCTTCGGGGCCGGTGAAGAAAGGGAGATCCACCTCCACGACCCGCACTCCAGAGAGACTCAGCTCCTCGCGGAGCTGACGCACACCCTCCTGGTTTGTGCGAAATCCTATTCCTGCGAAGAGGGTCTTTTCATCCAGCCACAGGAGATCTCCACCCTCGGCCAGAGCTTCTCCCCCCAGCGTCAGCCGGATCGGGACTCCGATCTCTTGGAGCTCGGTGGCGATGGCCTGTTCCTCGCCGCGCCGCAGTGGCTTGCCCATGCGTAGGACGATGGCTCCCTGGTTGGTGATCAACACCGGATCGAAGACATAGATGGAGTCGGCTCTGTCGGGTTGAGGCTCGTCGTGGTAGAGAATTTCGGCACCGGCTTGGCGCAGGATCTCTACCAGGGCGTCGTGCTCTTCCTGAGCGGCCGCCAAGTCGGGTCTGGAGGTGTAGTGCCAGCGTTTCGGGTCCTGGACCGCGAAAGCGGCGTCGGGTCTCTTGACCAGCACGCGACGGATGGGGTCGACGACGTTCTGACCACCGAATCGAGTTGTCATGGGTCCTCTCCTGGTCGACCCGAGCAGTCTATCCGAGCGGCACTCCAGGTCACAGGACGCGGCTTTGACGGTCCTCGACGAGCGTGCCAAGATCCCGGGTGGCCAACAGGCGGGTGAACGCGGCGATGCTGGCCACCACAGTGGTTCGATAGGAGATCGAGATGAAGATCGAAATATTCGAGATGGAGCGCATGCAGTCGACCTGGGAGAACGTGGTCGATTTCGACCTCAGTGAGAGTGGCGTGTACCCGGTTTCTCTGCGTGAGCTCTCGGGGATGGGGTTCGATCTCGAATGGGCCCTCGACACGCCGCTCTCGTATAGCCAGAGCAATGGCACACCGGAGCTGCGCGAGGCGCTGAGCCAGATCTACCCCGGAGCCTCCATCGATCAGATCGAAGTCACCAACGGGACGTCGGAGGCGAACTATCTTCTCGCTCTCAGCCAACTGCGCGAAGGCGATGAATTCGCTCTCGAGATCCCCAACTACATGCAGCTGTGGGGTGTGCCGCGTAGCCTGGCCGCGCGGGTGAACCGCTTCCAGCTACGGGCCGAGGCCCGATGGGAACCGGACTGGGTTCAATTCGAGGAGGCGGTCAACCCACGGACGCGATTGGTCTATATCTCCAACCCCAACAATCCCACTGGATCCGTTTTGTCCCCGGAGTCGATGGAGCGCATCGTTCGTCGCTGCGAGGAGGTGGATGCCTATCTGATGGCCGACGAGGTCTATCTCGGGGCCGAGATCCACTCTCCGCGCACCCCCAGCTTCTGGGGCATGAGCGATCGGGTCCTGGTGACCAGCGGTCTTTCCAAGGCCTATGGGATACCAGGCGTCCGAATTGGCTGGATCGTCGGACCCGAATCCATCGTCAGGGAGTGTTGGACCCAGCACGACTCTGTGACGATCAGTCCCAACAAGCTCTCGGATGCCATCGCCAGAATTGCGGTCGAGTCGGAGAATCGAGAAAAGCTCTATGCGCGCGGTCGGGATCTTCTGCGGGGCAATCTGCAGATCATGGAGAGCTGGATCGAGGACCTCGGAGAGGGTTTCGAGTTCGTGCCACCCGCTGCCGGTGCGATGTGTTTCATCAAGTATCCGGGCAATGTTCCCAGTGTCGATCTGTGCGAGAGGATCAGAGAGCATCAGAGCACCCTGATCGTGCCCGGAGCCCACCTGGGGATGGAAGGGTATCTGCGTGTCTGGATGGGGGGCCAGCCAGACTACCTCACCGCAGGTCTCGGACGGGTCGCAGAGGAGCTCAGGGTCGCCCTCAACCTGCCAGCTTGATCCCCCGGACCTTCTTGGCCAGCTCGATCGTCTGGGGTAGATAGCTACCTTCGATCCACACCGTGAATTGACTCTCGAGCTCGCGTCGGACCTTCTCCGTCGCCTGCATGAAGCGGGTGAAACTGGAGATGTCGTCGGCTCTTCCCCAGGGAGTCCTCTGGGTGAGCTGACGTTCGTTGTCCGAGGTCACCTCGGTCCGTGGCTGCCCTGTCCACCAGATGAAGAGGGGGACTCTCAAATCCCGCAGAAAGCGACGAGCCTCACCCACGTCGTAGGCGCTGGTGTCCCGGATCTCGGTTCCGAGGACCAGCACGACGGCCCGCGGCCGGTTGCCCATGGCGGCCTGTACGCCGGCCACAGCCAGAGCGTCCGAGATCCGCCGGTAGGGCGACGGCTCTTGATCGGGGGCGCTGATGCGCGTCAGGATCCACGGGATGCTGCTACCGTGCTCGGCGGTGAACGTCTGGGTGATGGAGAAGAGCCGGGCCGGCACTTCGCCTTTGCCCTCGACCATCTTGACCTCCGGGAAGAGAAACGCCAGCTGTTCTCCCGGGCGCAGGGCGGTCTGCTCATCGGTGAGATTGCCGCCGTACTCTCCGAGCTTGCGTAGCGCCGGCAGAGCCGTCTGATCGACGACCATGACCACCCGGGCCGGCGATCTCTCGACCCCGACCACGCGCAAAGGCTCACCGCCGCTCAGGAATCGACCTTCCAGCGAACGCAACGGCGGCAGATCCGTGTCGGAGCCGACCATGGTGACCCCGGTCAACTCGGTGTCGGCACCGAAGATGGTCTGGCCGCCGAGGTTGAGCTCGGCCTGATACCGGACACCATCGGGAAATCGGATGCTGGCTTCGATCGTGTGCAGGACGGCGGGATCGTAGTCCGGCAGCCGTACCTGATCAGGGCCGCTGAGAGGCAGCTCTTGGCCATCGAATCGGAAGGTGATCTTCTCGGCAGTCTGAAACTCCATGTGTTGCCAGACGAGTCGTGCCGAGTCGGGCTTCTGCGGATCTGGACCTTCCAGCAGCAAGGCGGCTTCCGCCCGCTCCCGGGGTAGATTGATGAGCTGGCGGGCAGCATCGATCTCCTGGCCCTTGGCGTCCAGGGCGATGGCGTGCAAGCTGTGGGGGCGCAACGTGGGGCCGAAATCGATCGGCAGGCGCCAGGGTTCGGAGGTCAACTCGCCGATGACCTCGCCATCCAACTCCAGCCGTACGGCGGCCACATCTCCCTCCACCAGGATCTCCACTTCGTGGATGCCCAGAACCAGACCGAGGAATAGGAAGGCGAAGGCGATCATTCAAGACTCCCACAAGGTTATACGTACCGGACCGGTGGGAGATGCATCTCCCTCAACTTCCAGCTAGGCCGCCGCCGTCGACGACCAGTATCGCACCGGTGACGAAGGAGGCATCATCGCTGACCAGGTACAACGCGGCCTGGGCCATATCGTCGGGTGTGCCGACACGACCCAGGGGACGGGTGGCGGCATCTTCCAGAAAGCTCGTAGTGGGCTCGCCTATCTGGCGCGCCTCTTCCCGCAACATCGGGGTGTCGGTATCGCCAGGACAGAGGCAGTTGACGCGCACGCCATCGGCTCCGTGATCGATGGCCATGGCCCGCGTCAGCTGGACGACTGCGCCCTTGGAAGCACAGTAACTGGCGGCCCTGCCACCTCCCGTCAGGCCCCATCCGGAGGCGGTGTTCAAGATCGTGCCGCGACCCTGGCGACTCATTTGGGGTAGCACCGCACGCGACCAGAGGAAGACGGACTTCACGTTGACGGCCATGTGACGGTCCCACTCGTCTTCATCGAGCTCCAGGACAGTGGCGCGTCGAATGATCCCAGCGTTGTTGCAGAGGATGTCCAGACGTTGAAACTCTTCGACGACCCGGCGCACGGTTCGTTCGCAATCTGCTCGACTCGTGACGTCGGCATGGATGTCCAATACCGAGAACCCTTCGGACTCGGCTTGTTGACGGAGAGCCTCGAGGCCAGCTTCGTCGATGTCCACCGCCACCAATGCGGCACCCTGGCGGGCAAACAACAAGGCCATAGCGCGGCCGATTCCTGAAGCCGCGCCGGTGATCAGGGCCACCTTGTCCTGCAGGCTGTGCTGCGCGGTGCTCATGTCAGAGGTCCAAATCGCTCAAGGCAGAGCGGAAAGCGGCCAAAGTGAGCTCCACATCTTTATCGGTATGAGCCACGGAGGCCACGGAGTGCAGAGCAGCCGAGGGAGTCATGTAGATACCGTAGCGAAACAGCGCCAGCGCCAGTTGACGATACGTGTCACGGTCCACATGGCTGCAGAAGTCTCGGTAGTCCGTGATCGATTCCCGCTCTGTAAAGAGAATCTGCAGCATCGGGCCGACGTTCTGGACGATGGCGGGTGTCCCGGTCTCGGCAAAGAGCTCCCGCAGACCGTCGCACAGCGCTTCGCCAATTCTCCAAGTGTGCTGAAAGGCGGCCCCCCGGTTCTTGAACAACTCGGTCAGGTTGGCGCGCGCCGCGTACATCCCCAACCGGGATCCATTCTGGGTGCCGTAGTGGAGAACACCTCCCCAGGCTAGAGCCTCCATGACCTCTGCTCGCCCGGCGAAGGCAGCCACAGGCAGGCCGGCACCCAGACCCTTGCCGAAGGTGACGATGTCGGCGTGAACGGCGTAGTGTTCCTGGCATCCGCCCGGGGCGATGCGAAAGCCGGTCACGGTTTCGTCCAGGATCAAGAGAGCGTCATGATCCCGCGTCAGCTGACGCAAGCCCGCGAGATACCCGGGGGCGGGTGGGATGACGCCGATGTTGGCCATGACGCCTTCGGTGATCACCGCGGCGATCTGGCCTCGCCAGGTCTCGAAGGCGCGTTCGACCGCCGCCAGATCATTCCAGGGCACTACGATGGTGTCCTCGAGGGCCCGCCGGTTCAGCCCAGAGCTATCGGCGATCTTGATCGGATCGTGCCGATGACCCAGGGAGACGGTGGGTTGCGGATGGGAATTGACCAGAAAATCGTCGAACCAACCGTGGTAGTGCCCCTCGAACTTGAGGAACTTCGGCTTGCCGGTGAAGCCGCGTGCCAGACGAATGGCCGCCATCGTGGCCTCGGTGCCGGTGTTTGCAAACCGAACCCGCTCGGCACCGGGAACATGCTGATGGATCAACTCGGCGACCTCGGTCTCGACCTCTGTGGCGGTCGCGAAATGGTTGCCGTGGCTGGCGGCGTCCTGAATCGCGGCCACCACCGCTGGGTGAGAGTGACCGAGAGGCAGGGCGCCGTAGGCGAGCATCCAGTCCACGTAGCTGTTGCCATCCACGTCCCATATCCTGGAGCCGCTGGCCCGATCGATGAAGATCGGGTGGTCGCCGTAGTTGGCCGGACCCCGGGAGGGCGAGCTACCGCCCTCCACCATGACTCGGAGGGAACGTCGAAAGAGCGCTTTCGATTTCTCGGTTGTGAAGGTCATCTCCAGCCCCTTGTCGTCACCGGCTGGCCAGCCCGCCAGCCGTCTCGGCTCCGTCGATGGTAAAGACCTGGCCACTGATAAAGGCGGCGTCGTCGCGAGGCGAGGTAGGCGAACAGGGCAGCGATCTCGGCGGGTTCCGCATGTCGCTTCAGGGGTATCTTGCGGTTGACCTCGGCCAGCATCTCAGCGCTGTATTCGGCACGTTGCATGGCGGTGAGGACATAGCCAGGCGCCACGGCATTGACCCTGAGCTTGGGTGCCAGCTCCAGGGCCATGGATCGGGTGAGTGCGATGACACCGGCCTTGGTGGCGTTGTAGTCCGCATAGAAGGGGTAGCCGGTCTCGCCACTGGTCGAGGCGGTATTGAGGATCACCCCCCCGGCGCGTTCCATCATGTGTCGAGCCGCGGTCTGGGCAACGTGGAAGACACCCGTGAGGTTGGTGGCCAGGACGCGGTCCCATTCTTCGGATGTGATGTCGAGAAAAGCATGACGAATACTGATCCCGGCGTTGTTGATCACCACGTCGACACCGCCCATGGTCTCTGAGGCGATATCGAAGGCGGCCTGAACCTGGGTCGGATCCGCGACATCCGCGTGATACGCGCCGGCCAGATCGGTGAGCCGAGACGTGATGGCCTCACGGGCCGCCCGATCCCGGTCGATGATACACACCCGACTGCCCTCGCCCAGAAACCTCTCGGCGGTGGCCGCGCCGATACCGTTGGCACCGCCGGTGATCAGGACTCTCTTGTCATGCAGGCCACGCATCATGCTTTCTCCTCAAGCGACTCGATCTAGATCCACTCCGTGTCGGGCAGCATACTCCTTGAACCGGGCGCCGAGCTCTCGGCCTCGCTCGAAGGCGTCATCGGGAGCCAGACGAGTGCAATCGTAGCCCAGCTCGGCTCTCATGGCCTCTCCGGAATCGGGAGTGAAGACGACGGTCCCATCGGCTTCGATCCGCTGCACACCATCGAACGGGTGCGAGCGCTCGTTGATCAGGATGGCATCGTCCGGCTCGAGCCCCGGGATGGGTGCCAACTCGATCTGACCGGCGGTCGCGACAATCGGGTAGCCGCCGGGCAGGCCGGCTGGCGAAGGGGCGTGGAGGAATGTTCTCGTCTCGCCGAACAGGGCTCTGACGAGACGGATCGTCGAACCCGCAGTCAAGAAACCTATTCCCGGCCCTGCGGGAAGAGGGCAGGGTGCGAACAGGATATCCGGCCCCTCGATGGACTCGGTCACGTCGACTTCCTCGTGGAAGACCCGCAGGAAGTAGGGGGGAGCGTCGATCTCGCTGGCCACCAAAGACAGAGGGCTCGAGAGCATGGTGCGCCACCAGAGTCACGTGTACCGCCGCCAAGGGCGCCCCGAGGCGTTGGGCCGCGATCATTCGAACCTTGGCGGCGATCTCGTCCACGTTGCCGATACCGCACGTGGGCTCGAGACCGAGCTTCCCCAAGACGCAGTTGACCACGTCAGGGAAGGGCGCGGTCAACACGGGGCCGCCGTAGGAACTGGCTCGAATGCCTTCCATGAAGCTACGGGTCGGCGCCAGATGAAGAGGGAGCCAGTTCCCGAATCGAGCCTGGCGCAGGGCGGATTGCGCTTCTGCGGGTAGGAGCTCGGGCAGCCACCAGGTCTGCATGGTGGCGGTTCCGAGGATCATCTGGGGTGAGACCGCGTCCACCGTCTCCGCGAATCTTGGTGGATCGAAGATATCGGTCTGCCGAAATTCGATGTCGGGTGCCAGACCCTGGGCCGCGGCACTCAATCGGGCCAGGTTGCACCGTGCCTCGCCTCGCTGAGGGTCGCGAGCACAGGCGACGATGCGCCCGATCCACTCCTCGCGGGCCAGAAATTCCAGCAGTACGCCGCCCAGATGACCCAGGCCGACGAGGAGTATTGTGGGTGATTTCTTCGACAAAGCCGGAGCTCCCTTCAGATCGCGTACAGGATACCGAAGTCGGGACTCACGGCCTCGCGATCATGCGACGGACCAGTTTGAAGAGCGAATACGCCAGGCCGAGGCAGGCCGCCCAGAAGACCAAGCTCACGTTGCGGTCTATCCAGACGGGCGAAATTGCTGGCGATGAACTCCTGATACTCGGCGGCGGCGTCCGCGCGACCATCCGTTCTGGACCATCCATTGCGGGATCGGCGGCGATCAGGGGCGGGCTGCGAGACCAGGTAGCCCCAGCCACACCACATACAGACAGTTGACGGCGAAGTTGGCGATGCGAAGAGGCCACGACCAACGCCATCGCGCCAGGACGATGAAGTTGACGAGCAGATCCAGGGCCAGAGCCAGGTTGAGCAGCCAAAGATGGGCATCGAAGGCCGGGCCCAACAACGGCACCCAGCCGCTCTCCTCGTTGAAGGTGAAATGCGCGCCAATGCGATCTCTGAAAGAGGTTCACCACCAGGAGGGCAACGACGAGGAAGGCGATGGAGGAGACCTGATCCCCGAGAGAGATCTTGTCCGGATCTTCGGCCTCGGGAAGGGTTCGAGGATCCCATTTCTCGTCAGCTTCGGGTGGAGCGCCGGTCTGGCGCTCGATCAGGGCGAAGACCACCACCGCGATTCCCACCACCACCAGTGAGCCGGTGAGGATGCTGGTGAAGGCCGTCAGAAGCGAGGGTCCCAGGGAGAGCAGGGACTGGGAGCGGGCGAAATCGAAATAGACACCCAGGGCGGCGAGAGCCACCAGCACCGCGATCGCGATCTTCAAGGTCCGGAAGAAAGCCGGATAGAGGCGTGGCCCGAAGAGAACCCTGGGCCTGGGCACGTAGGCATCGGCGTACTGGTGAGGAGGCCCGAGCTCCTGCAGGACCGCGACTTCGAGGTCTTCCTGCGATGCCGAGGTGTCGGTGAGCCGGCGATCTGCCAGCGCTTTGCGAAGATTGGATCGCAACTCCTCGGTCACGTTGTCGCGCAGATCCTGGGGCAGGTAGGTGCCCACTTCCAGGATGTATCGTTCGAAGAGCTCCATTTCACCTTTCTTCAACGATGTTTACTGGTCGTTCTTGCATCATCTGTTCCCGGGCTCCTCACAGAGTTGCTGTGGCTCGGTGGGGTTGCGCCCCAGGGCTTTCAGATGGAGTCGTCTCCGCCTATTCTTCAGGGGAAGCTACGTCCCAGCCGTAGGATTGTTTGACCATCTCGAGGAACTCGAAGGTCTCGAGGATGCCGACCCCCTCCACACCGGCGATCTGCTCGAGCACCTGCCGCCAGATGCTGGGGATCTCGACAAGCCACCTCGAGCTGAATGTCGGCGAACCCGGCACCGACGATGCAATAGGTGACCTCGGGAAGGGCTGCCAGCCGCCGCGCTGCGGTTCGGCGGGTCCCGTTCTCGACTCGGCACATGATCGTCCGGACCAGATAGCCCAGACTCATCAAGTCGGTAGCGGCAACGATGGCCAGAACACCGTTGTGGATCATCTCGTCGATGCGCACGGTAGCTGCCGATCTGGAGATGCCAGCCTCGCGAGCCAGCTGGCTGTAGGACATTCGACCGTCCCGTTGCAAGAGCTCCAGGAGTCGACGGTCGATCGCATCGATATCGAACATTTGCTTCAGATTTTGCCCAATATTCAGGCAGTTTGCAACGAAATCTGGGCTTGTAAAACGCACTTTGCTCTTTCATACTCCGGCAGTACGGGTGCCAGGGATCGCCAAACGGGCCATCTGATTCCCGGGGGGAAGCCCGCATGAGTCAAGACAACTCCATTCAGTCCTTGCCAAGGACTCTGCAATTGGATGTGCTGAGTCCGGACAGCCGCAGTCAAGGTGCATGAGCAGACCCTGCGGATTCTGGAGAAGGTCGGTGTGGGTGTGCCCTCCGACGACATCCGCAGCGGTTTGCGAGAGGCGGGAGCTTCCGTCGATGACGAGACCCGCAAGGTGTTCTTCTCTCCGGAGGTCGTGGAGAGCGCATTGGCCAAGGCTCCGGGTCACTATCGATTGGCGGCGCCGCTCCAGTGGACAGGATCTGGTGCTCGATGGCCAGAGGGGATATCTGTCGGTGGATGGCAATGCCCCGGAGGTGTTGGATTGGGCCAGCGGCGAGCGTCGGCCTTCGACCAAAGAGGATCTGGCAAGGATCTCGCGCCTTGCCGATGGCCTCCCGGAGATCGGCATGTTGTGGCAGCCGGTCACCGCCCGAGACGTGCCCCGGCATGTCCAATCGCTGCATGAGCTTCACGCTCAGGTCACGAATTCCAGCAAACACATCCAGATGATGACCGCGGTCACGCCACGCATGGCCGCGGGAGTCGTCGAGATCGCTCGCGTCGTGGCCGGCGGCTCGGAGGAGCTTCGTCAGCGACCCATCCTTTCGGCCTTCCAGTGCAGCCTCAGTCCGTTGTCCTACGAGGAAGGGGCGCTCGAAGCCGCGAGGGTCTACGCCGAGGCCGGTGTTCCCTGTGGATTCGTGGTGATGCCCATCTCTTGCGCCACCGCGCCCGCGACCGCCGGCGGGCTTCTGGTCCAGTCCAATGCGGAAGTGTTGGCTGGCATCGTGGCCCTGCAACTCCTGGTTCCTGGAGCCGCCACGTTCTACGGCTGCTGTGCCACCGCCATGGATCTGCGCTCGGGTGCCGCGGCGTGCGGCGGACCCGAAGATCTTTTCCTGCAGATGGCCGCGGCTCAACTGGCCCGGCGGTACGGTGTGCCGTCGAGTGTCGGCACGTTTGCCACCGGTGCGAAGCGAGCCGATTGGCAGGCTGGCCTCGAGAACGGACTCTCCGGTCTGGCTAGCTGTCTGGCGGGCGCGGATCTGCTTTGCGGCGCCGGCCTGCTCTTTGGTGCCAGGGTCTTCTCGCCGGAAGAGATGGTCATGGATTGCGAGATCTTCAGTCTCCTCCGGCATCTGGTCACACCTGCGGCAATGGAGATCGACGACTCCATCCTAGATGTCATCGCAGAGGTCGGCCCCGGCGGACACTACCTCGGAACTCAGCACACTTTGGCCAATATGAGACAGCAATGGATGCCGCGGCTCTTCGACCGGATGGCCTGGGAGGAGTGGGAGGCCACCGGGCGGTCCGGGCCCAGGGATGCAGCAGCGGAGCGGGTGAGGTCTATCCTTGAAAACCATGAGCCGCGCCCGTTGGAAGAGGCCATGGAGATGGAGATACTGAGAATCATCGACACCTATGAGCGACAAGCCTGAGCTATCCCGAGCTCGGCTGAGAGGAGAAATGCGATGAGCGAGCCATTGGAAACCCTACGAGATGCGATTCTGGGGCTGGACGAGGCCACGGCGCTGGAGACCACCGAGCAACTCCTGGCGTCCGAGGTCGAACCCCAGGAGATCCTGGAGACGGGTATGACCGCGGCGCTGTTGGAGCTCGGCGAGCGTTGGAAGAGGGGGGATGCCTTTCTGCCGGAGGTGATCGCCGCCGCCGCGATCTTCGAGAAGTGCAACGACAAGGTCGAGCCCGCTCTGCTGGCCAAGGGCGATCGCAAAGTCAGCGACAAGTTCGTCGTGGCCACGGTCAAGGGCGATCTGCATGACTTGGGCAAGAACATCGTCGCCGCCATGCTCAAGACGGTGGGTATGGAAATCCACGATCTGGGCAAGAATGTTCCCACAGAAGAGATCGTTGAGGCTGTGAGAGACCTGCAGCCGCGCTTCGTCGGTTTGAGTGCGCTCCTGACGACGACCATGCCGGAGCAACGGGCGGTCATCGAGGCCCTGGAGGAAGCCGGTCTGCGCTCGCAGGTGAAGATCCTGGTGGGGGGCGCGCCGGTCACCCAAGAGTGGGCGGATCGCATTGGTGCGGATGGTTATGCACCCAACGCGCCGGAGGCCATCAAGGTGGCTCTCGATCTGGTGGCTGCCGAACCGGCCGCTGAGCCGGCGCTCTAGGACAAGGAGCGATTATGGAGACGATTCTGGAGTCACCTTCCAAGAAGGTGACGATCGGACCGCAGAGCCCATTCGTCTTGATTGGCGAGCGCATCAACCCGACAGGTCGGAAGGCTCTGGCCAAGGAGCTTCAGGATGGCAACATGGAGCGCGTAGTGGCCGACGCGCTGGCGCAGGTGGAAGCGGGCGCGGCCATGTTGGATGTCAACGCCGGGGTACCCGGGGCCGATGAACCGGCGCTCTTGGTGCAGCTTGTGGGCATGGTCCAGGAGACCACCGACGTACCCATATCAATAGACTCGTCGGTCGTGGCGGCTCTGGAGGCGGCACTCCCCGCGTGCCAGGGCAAGCCTTTGGTGAACTCGGTAACCGGTGAGGAAGAGCGTTTGGAAGCGGTCCTGCCTCTGGTGGCTCGTCATGGGGCAGCGGTCATCGGTCTGGCCCACGACGAGGCTGGTCCTTCCATGGATCCCCAGGAACGTCTGCGCGTAGCGCAAAAGATCGTCCAGAGGGCCAGCGATCATGGCATCCCGCCGGAGGATGTGATCATCGATCCCATGGCGATGACAGTGGGGGCCGATCCCAACGCCGCCAACGCGGCGCTCGAGACGATTCGGTTGGTCAGAGAGGAATTGGGGAACAACCTGACGCTGGGAGCCTCCAATATCTCGTTCGGTCTGCCGGATCGCAAGATCATCAATGCCTCCTTCCTCGCCTTGGCCATGGGGGTGGGCTTGACCTCGGCAATCGCCAATCCCCTGGCTGAAGGGGCTCGTCCCACAGTCATGGCGGCCGACCTTCTGCTGGCCCGTGACCCCTACGGCATGGCTTGGATCCAGGAGCATAGAAAACGGCAGTGAGCGCAATCTTCGAGGTCCGCTTTCTTCCGGGCGACAGGACATCGCGGGTTCCTGAAGGAACCACTCTGTTCACGGCGGCCCACTGGGTCGGCGTGAACATCGACTCCACTTGTGGAGGTCTGGGTACCTGTGGCAAATGCCGAGTTCAGATCCAGGATGGGAGTCGCGAGATCTCGTCGCTGGACCGCCAGCATCTGACGCCCGCCGAGCTCGAGGGCGGGTGGCGGCTGGCTTGTGTGGCCGAAGTGGTCGAGGACACCTGCTGTGTCGCCCCCGAGGCGCGGGAGATTCCGCGGACCGCGATGGCGGGGGATGGACACGAAGTGATCGTCGAGCCCAGTGTGCGTAGGGTCCGTCTGGAGCTGGACCAGCCCTCGGAGCATGACACCCGCAGCGATATCGAGCGATTGCGCAGTGCCCTGAGATCGGAGGGTCTGGAGGTGGTCGCGGACCTGGACCTGCTGAGCCAGCTACCCACCACGCTGAGGCGCGCGAAATTCGCGGTCAGCGCTGTGCTCGCGACCCAGGATCTCGTCTCCGTGGAAGCGGGGGATACCTCCGATGATCTTCTCGGCGTGGCCTTCGACGTGGGGACGACGACGGTTGTCGGAACGCTGGTGGATCTCGCCACCGGCGAGGTGCTGGCCGTGGATTCCGCCCTCAATCGACAGGCAGTCTTTGGCGGCGACGTCATTTCGCGAATTGCCTACACGATGCCCGGAACGAGGCATCGGCAGGAGCTACAGCAGGCGGTCATCGAGACCATGAATCGGATCCTCGAGAGACTCTGTCACTCGAGCGGCGTGGACCGAGGGCACATCTATGAAGCCCTGGTGGTGGGCAACTGCACCATGATCCATCTGCTCCTGGGTGTGGAGGCTCGGCCGATCTCCGTGGCTCCCTTCGTCCCGGCATTTCGGGATTCCGTGGCCCTACCTGCAGGCGATATCGGCTTGAGGATTCACCCTCGGGGTCGTTTGGAGACCTTTCCCCTCATTGGTTCCTATGTCGGGGCCGATACGGTCGCGGGTCTCCACGCCACGGGTCTCGCACGCCAGGAAGAGCTCTGGCTGTTCATCGACGTGGGAACCAATAGCGAGATCGCCCTGGGTTCGCGGGAGGCGGTTGCCGCGACCTCGGCACCTGCGGGTCCCGCCTTCGAGGGCAGCTGTATCAAGGCTGGAATGGCGGCCACCCATGGCGCGATCGAGAGGGTGATTCTTGGTGACGTGGTGGAGCTGGCGGTTGTGGGAGGGGGGCGACCCGAGGGTATCTGTGGTTCGGGGCTGATCGATATGGTGGCGCAGCTGATCCGAGCGGGGTTGCTGGATTCCAGCGGCAGGTTGAGCTCGCGCAGCGAAGTGGCCGACCATCCGTTGGCGCAGCACCTGATCGAGCAGGACGGCGAGCGAGCCTTTTGCCTGGCCGACGGGGTTCGTCTCACCCAACGAGACATCCGCGAGCTGCAGTCGGCCAAGAGCTCCGTGGCCACCGGGGTCCGGGTTCTGCTGGAGCATATGGGTGTCGAGACCAAGGATGTGGATGCCGTCTTGCTGGCCGGCTCATTCGGCAGCTCCATCGATCCCCAGAGTGCCCGCGATCTGGGATTGGTTCCCGACCTGCCTCTGGAGCGTATCCGCTTCGTCGGCAATGTGGCTGCTGAGGGGGCCAAGATGGCCCTGTTGTCCTTTCGTGAAAGGCAGGTTGCCTACGACCTGGCGCGGCGGGTGGAGTACGTCGAGCTGTCCAGCCGAGCTGATTTCAACGATCTCTTTGTCGAAGGGCTGGCGTTCCCCGATCGTTTCGGGAAAGCGGAGTGACTGCCATGAAGATGAAACCGACCGAGGACAACCCAAGCTCCGGACGCCGGCCACTGGCGATGGTGGTCTGTGGAGCCTTGGCCCGTGAGGTTCACCAGATCGCCGAGCGGCGCCACTGGCAGGTCGATATCCATGGGGTTCCGGCCAGGCATCATCTCTACCCGGATCGGATCGTCCAGGCCGTGGAGGACAAACTGATCGACCTGGATGGAATGTACGAGAAAGTGGTGGTGGTCTACGGGGACTGCGGCACGGCGGGCGCCCTGGATCGAGTTCTGGAGCGCCACAAAGCGGTGCGTCCTGCCGGTCCCCACTGCTATGCCATGTTGGCCGGTTGTTTCACCGAGCGTCTGGCGGAGCAGATTCCCGAGACCTATTTTCTGACCGACTACCTGGTGCGGCGTTGGGAAGAGACTGTCCTCAAAGGGTTGGGTCTCGACGATCGACCGGAGCTTCGGGAGATTTGCTTCGCAGGGTTCAAGCGTTTGATCTTCTTGCGTCAAGCACAGTCACAAGAGCTCGAAGAGAAGGCGGCTGAGATCGCGGAGTTCATGGATCTACCGCTGGAGGTCTGGGACGTCGGATTGGCAGGTCTCGAGGCACGCCTGGAAGGTCTCGTAGAAGGGGGCTGATCGATGTCGTTTCAATATGCAGTTCTCGGTGGCGGTCGACAAGGTGCCGCGGCCGCCTATGATCTGGCCCTCCACGGCGACGCCGAGTGCGTGACCATCGCCGATCGAGACGAGAGCATCGCTCTGACCTCTGCCGCCAACGTCAACCGTCTGGTTGGACGAGAGGTGGCAAGGTACCAGCAACTCGATGTCGCAGACCCCCAGGCGTTGACCGAGTTCCTGCGTCCCATCGATGGCTTTCTCAGCGCGGTTCCGTTCACGCTCAATCTGGCGATCACCGACGCCGCGATCGCGGCCGCGACTCACATGTGTGATCTGGGGGGCAACACCGATCTGGTTCGGCGGCAGCTGGAGGCGGATACCGAAGCGCGATCGGCGGCCATCAGTGTCATTCCGGATTGCGGCCAGGTACCGGGAATGGGGACGTCGTTGATGGCATTCGCTCTCGAGCTTCTGGACGAGCCGGTCGGGGTCAAGCTCTGGGATGGAGGACTTCCTGTGAGCCCCGAGGAACCTTGGAACTACGTCTTGACGTTCAACATCGGTGGCTTGACCAATGAGTACTTCGGTACGACGAGGTTCCTGCGCGATGGCGAGCCAACCGAGATCCAATGTTTCGACCCCGCCGGGTACGAGCGTCTCGAGTTTCCCAGTCCTTTTGGAGAGCTGGAAGCCTTCGTGACGGCTGGAGGCACGTCCACGATGCCTTGGACCTACGCTGGCAAACTGCAGTTCTTGGAGAATCGCACCCTGCGATATCCCGGGCACGCGGCACAATGGAAGGCCTTCAGCGATGCCGGTCTGTTGGCTCTGGAGCCCATCGACGTGGAGGGGATGAAACTTTCGCCCCGGGATGTGTTGCACACCCTCTTGGAGCCACGGCTCGAGGCTGCCGGGGAGATACGAGATGCGGTTCTGGTACGAGTGCTGGCGACCGGTCGGCACGCGAGCCGGCCGGCAGAGGTGCAGCTGGATCTGGTGGACTACTTCGACGAGCAGACCGGTTTCACAGCCATGCAGAGATGCACTGGGTTCGACGGTGCCATCATCACCTCGATGATGGCTCGCGGCGAGACTCCCAAAGGAGCAATTCCTCGAGAGGTCTCCGTTGATCGTCAAAGGTATGTCGAAGAGCTCACATTGCGTGGGTTTCAAGTCGAGGTCTCGCAGCGATTCACGGACTGAACTATCCCGAGACTCTCGTTGATAGGAAGGGGGCACATGCTGGGTTGCCGAAGGATCTGTTTCTTGTTGGCGATGGGAATCTGTGCGGCTCTGGTAGCTGAGGAACCTGTCGATCAGCAGGCCATCGCGGCCATCAAGATCGAGGGCTTGCAGAACTCGCAGGTCATGGAACTTGCCTTTCAGCTGACGGAGGTTCACGGGCCGCGTCTCCACGGTACGGCGAGCCTGTTGGCTGCCGCGGAGTGGGCCCGCGATCAGTTGGCGGACTGGGGGTTGTCGGAGGCCCGTCTGGAAAGCTGGGATTCCAAGGTGCCGGTGTGGAATCTCGAGTCCTACTCGGTCGAGATGACCTCACCTCGGTATATGCGCTTCAACGCCCATCCTGTGGTCTGGACACCACCCACCGCAGGTGTGGTCGAAGGTGTGCCGCTGGTCGTCAAAGTCCGCTCAGTCGAGGACATTGCCGACCTGCGGGGCAAGCTGAAGGGCAGGATTGTCCTCAATGACGCCAACGATCCACCGGTGGCTCAGATCGCGGGTGCGATCGAACGACTCTCCGATGAGCGATTGCGGGCGCTGCTGTCAGCCATCGACACAGGCCAGGAACCCGGGTTCTGGAAGGAGTGGGACGAATGGGCGGCAGAGCTGGAAAAGTGGAAAGAGATCGTACGGTTCTTTCACGACGAGGGGGTGGCTGCTCTGGTCGAGCCCAGCGCCCGAGCCAACGGCATCGTGCGCGTCAGCTACAGCGGCTGGGAGGTACCCAGCGAGAACGCTCCAGGCTTCGTGGTGGCGCGCGATAGCTGGGACATGGTGAAGCGTCTGGTGGAGGAGGGCGTTGAGCCGGTTCTCCGTCTCGAGAGTCGCGTCGGCATCGAGAGCGGTGCCGAGGGCCACAACCTGCTAGCTGAAATTCCCGGAAGCGATCCCGGGCTCGCCGATCAGATCGTGCTTCTCGGCGGGCACCTCGATGCCTGGATCGGTGGAACCGGAGCGACGGACAACGCCGCTGGTTGTGCGGTGAGTATGGAAGCGATGCGGATTCTGCAGGCGATCGGTGCGCGGCCGCGCCGGACGATTCAGATCGCCCTGTGGGACGGGGAAGAGTTCGACTACGGTGGGTCACTGGATTACGTGACGCGCCATCTCGCGGATCCCAAGACCCTGGAGCTGCGACCCGATCATGCCAAGGTCTCTGGGTACTTCAACCTGGACAACGGAACCGGCAAGATCCGTGGCGTGTATCTGCAGGGAAACGAGTTTGTTCGCCCTATCTTCGCCGCCTGGCTCGAACCCTTTCACTACCTGGGAGCTGAGACCCTGACCAGCGAGAACACGTCGGGTACAGATCACATGGTGTTCGACGCGGTAGGAATTCCCGGCTTCACGTTCATCCAGGATCCGTTGACCTACGGTACGGTGACCCACCACACCGATCAGGACGTCTACAACCAGCTCTCCGAGGATGACTTGAAGCAGGCTGCGGTCATCGTGGCTTCTGTCGTCTATCACGCGGCGATGCGTGATGACCCGTTGCCCCGCAAGGCGATGCCCGAGCCCGGGAAGAGATACCACACCAGAGGCAGAATAGTGACTTTTGGGCGACCCGTGGTCATTGGCAGGGTTCGTAGACAGGAGGGAGTCAGGAGATGGAAGACCAAGGACGATTGAAGCCGCCACTATTGAGTATTCGGATGCTCACCGATGCGCAGCTCGATGAGATTCATCAGGCCACGCTCGCCATCCTGGCGAACACCGGGGTGCGGGTGCTGCTCCCGGCGGCCGCGGAGCTGCTGGAGGCTGCCGGTAGCTCGGTCAGTGACGGGGATCTCGTCAAGATTCCGGAGGCCGTGATCGATGAGGCCCTGGAGTCGGCTCCGGAGCAGGTGGATCTCTATTCCCGCACGGGCGAGCTGCGACTCGAGCTGGCTGGGTTCAACACCTACTTCGGGACCGGGTCCGATCTGCCCAACACCATCGATTTGGTGAGCAGCGAGCGGCGGCCCTCCGTGCTCGCCGACGTCAAGGCGTACGCGCGGCTCTGTGACTGTTTGGAGAACCTCGATTTCGTCATGTCCATGGCCCAGGCTTCCGACGTCCCCATGCGGACGTCCGATCGGCATTCGTTTCTGGCCATGATGCAGAGCACCGTCAAGCCCATGGTCTATACGGTCTGGGACACTGCCGGCCTCGGGGACATCGTGCGGATGGCGGAGCTGGTTGCGGGGGGGACGCGATCGCCTCGCCGAGAAACCTTTCATGCTGGCCTATCTCGAGCCCACCTCGCCGTTGGTGCACTCGCAGGAGGTGCTGGCCAAGATGTTCGTGCTCGCCGACAAGGGGTTGCCCTTCGTCTATGCGCCAGGTCCGATCGAGGGGGCCTCGGCTCCCGTGACCTCGGCGGGAAGTCTGGCGATGGCGAACGCCGAGTGCCTCAGTGGGCTGGCTATCGCTCAGCTGCGGCAGCCGGGCACACCAGTGGTCTTCGGCTCGGGGTCCGGCCCGCTGGATATGAAGACGACGGTGGGCACCTACTCCTCGCCGGAGTTCATGCACCATTGCCTGGGTATGGCCGAGCTGGCCCACCATCGCTACAAGCTGCCAGTCTGGGGTTTCTCAGGGTGCTCGGACTCCAAGCTGCCCGATATCCAGGCCGGTATCGATAGCGCTCTGTGGATCCTGTGGACCGCCTTGAGTGGGGCCAATCTGGTGCACGACCTGGGCTATATCGAAGCCGGATTGACCGGTTCCTTCGAGATGGTGGTGGTGGCAGAAGACATCGTCAGCTACGTCCGCCGACTCATGAGTGGCATAGAGGTTTCACCGTCCACCCTGGCGGTCGATGTCATCGACGAGGTCGGCCCGGGAGGCCACTTTCTGTCCACGGCGCACACGCTGCGACATTTTCGCTCGGTGTGGCAGCCGAGTCTCTTCGATCGCAACAATCATCACGGCTGGGTGGAAGCCGGCCGACCCAACATGATCCGTAGCGCTCGCGAGGTCGCTATTGAAGCCATCGGCAGTCATGTCCCCGAAGCGCTTTCCGGCGGTCTGCAGGAAGAGTTGGAAGACATCGTCAGGCAGGCGGACCGGCAGGCGGGGGCGAAGGCTTAGAGGGCAGGTCGGGAGTTGGTAGGCTCGGGACGATGAGCCCACTGGCGAGGTCCCTGATGGCAAGCGCCTGGCTTTGCGGAGCCACCGGGGGATTGATCGCGCAGACACCGCAATTCCTTGACAGCACTCGATCCGCCGGCCTCGGGGTCGTCACCTGGTCGGGGAGCGTCGAGAAGCCACACATCCTGGAGTCCACGGGCAACGGGGTCATGGTACTCGACTACGATGGTGATGGATTCCAGGACCTGTTCTTCGTGTCCGCGTTTCGATTGCCGCGCCGCGATGACACGGCGGGGGAGGGCAATGTCCTCTATAGAAACCTGGGTGACGGTACCTTCGAGGACGTGACGGATCGGGTCGGCTTGGGGGCCAGCGTCTACGGTCACGGCGGGTGTGTCGGGGATGTGGATGGGGACGGTTGGCCGGATCTCTATGTCACCAACTATGGCGCCAATGTGCTGTATCGCAATAACGGAGATGGCACCTTCACGGATATCACCGAGACCGCCGGGGTCGGGGACCCGAAATGGAGTATCGGTGCCACTTTCTTCGACGCCGATCAGGATGGGGATCAGGATCTGTATGTAGCCAACTACATCGAGGCGACGTGGGAGGAGATTCTCGCCGCCGAGCGCACCCGGGCTTGGCGGGGCAAGGTGCTGGTCATGGATGGCCCGCGCGGTCTGCCCGAGAGCGAGAACACCTTCTATCTCAACAATGGCGACGGTACGTTTCGGGAAGCTACCGAGTCCTCCGGTATGCAGGTGGGTGGAATGGGGTATTCGATGGGGGTGGTCAGCTTCGACTTCGATTTCGATGGGGATCTGGATGTGTACGTGGCCAACGACAGCACGGCCAACCGTCTGTATCGGAATCGGGGCGACGCCACCTTCGAGGAAGTGGCGACCTGGACGGGTTGCGCCTACAACGCCGATGGCAACGCTCAGGGGAGCATGGGTGATCGGCGTGGGAGACTACGATGGCAACGGGTGGCTCGACCTGGTGGTATCGAACTTCGCTCATGACTACTATGCCCTGTACCGCAATCTGAATGGTGAGCTTTTCCAAGACGACACTTTCGTCGCCCGGGTGGCCGTGCCCAGCTACGTGCCCCTCGGCTGGGCGCCCCTACTCCTGGATGTGGATCACGATGGCGATCAGGACCTGTTCCTGGCCAATGGGCACATCTATCCCCAGGTCGACGAAGATCCGTCCCTGGGAGAGCGGTACAGGCAACGCAATCAGCTGCTCCAGAACGATCAGGGGCTCTTCGAAGAGATCAGCGATCGGGCGGGCGAGGTCTTCGAGATCGAGGAGTCCAGCCGGGGTAGCGCCTGGCTCGATCTGGAGAATGACGGGGACTTGGATATCGTGGTCAGCAATCAGGATGCCCGGCCAACCTTGATGGAAAACGTGACCTCTACCAAGGGCCATTGGATTCAGGTCGGTGTTCCTCTGGGAGCCGTGGCGCGATTCGAGGTCGAAGGCGAGACCCAGGTGCGGCAAGCCGTGTCCGGGGGTAGCTACGCGTCGGAGAACGATCCTCGTCTGCACGTCGGGCTCGGGCGTGCAGCCGTTGTCGACAGATTGGAGATCACCTGGCCTCGGAATCGCCGCCAGGTATTCTTGAAGATTCCCGCGGATCGAATCTATGTGGTGGCGCCACCGAGTTTGTAGGTCGCTGCTGGTGGTTGGTCTTCTGGTGGCTCAGGCGCCAGGCAGTCACCCCGTGTATGGCGAGTCACCCGAAACAGCCCTGGAGGAGGCTCTGGCTGTGCTTCAGGACGGCGATATCGGTCGGGCCAGAGAGCTTCTCGAGGCCGTGGTCGACGAGTGGCCGGGGTACCGCCGGGCGCACTATCACCTGGGGCGATTGGCCTTCGATCGCGGAGACCTCGAGGAGTCCAGCAAGCTCTTCCAGACCGCCACGGAGGGGGAGTTCCCCCGAGCCTTCTCCGCTTGGTACTACCTCGGGCGAACACGTATCTTGCAGCGCGAGTTCACGGGTGCGGTCGAGGCCCTGGACGCGGCTCTCGAGAGGGCTCCGGAGTTCAGCCTGGCACTCATGGAGCGTGGGCGGGCACGTCTGTTCATGGGCGATGTGGAAGCCGGTCTCGCAGATCTCCATCACATCCTCGAGGCTGCGGAGCCTCCGGGGCAGGCAGCCGTCCTCACGGGTCAACTCTTGGTCGTGTTGGGTCGCAACGAGGAAGCCCGGGCCGTGGCCCAGGCTCTGAAGGATCGGTCCCAAGATGGAGATCGATCGCACCGCAGGGCCGAGTGGCTGTTGGCGGCCTTGAACCCCAATCCCCAGGGCTGGGCGGAGCTAGCTGGAGCCATCGGGGATTCCCCGGAGGCCGGAGACCTCTATTGGGCCCTGGGAGAGCTTCACCTTGGGACCCATCCTCAGCACTCGGCGATGTTGTTTCGGATCGCTCTGGACCACGATTCCGAGAACCCGGTTTCGTGGCTGGCTCTCGAGCGGCTCGTGGGTCAGGAGGAAGTGGTGACCCTGCCAGATTCCATGCCCAATCTGCGTCCGGCTCTGCTGAGATCCAGGCGTCTCTGGGAGGAGGGTAGACACGAAGAGGGACGCCAGATCGCGCTGCGCCTGCTCGACCAACGGCCCCATTTGGTGCCGGCCCTTCTTCTCCTGGCGCAGGATGCCGAACGCCGAGAGGATCTCTGGCAGGCAACATGGATCTACGAGCAGCTGCTGGACTGGCTTGGCCCGATCCCGAGCTTCGGCCGGCGCCTGGCCGAGGTCGCCCAGACCATGGGCGCCGAGGAACTGGCGATGTGCGGCGCCCACGTGGCGCTCTACGGGGAATCCCAGAACGGTGCGCTGTACTACCTGCTCGGAGCCATCGAGTCGGATAGGGGCGAGACCGAGGCGGCGATCGAGGCCTACGAACGAGCGCTCGAGCTCGGCCACGAGGACGTGCGCATCTGGCTTCGCCTGGGCGAGCTCCACTTCGAACAGATGGAGATCTCGGCTTCCATCGAAGCCTACGAAGGGGCCATGTCGATGGACCCGGCCGCCGCGGAAGCCGTGCGTCCCTTTGCCCTGTCGTCGCTGACCACCGAGCAGTACGCCTCCGTGAGAGAGATCCTGGAGAAGCACATCGAGCAACATCCCGAGAGCATCAACACGCTGTACTCGCTGGGCGTCATGAGCCTGAGGGACAACCATCTGGAGGAGGCCAAGACCTATTTCCTGCGTCTGGCCGAGGTGGCTCCCGATCACCGTCAGGTGCACTACAACCTGGGACAGATCCTTTTGCGTCAAGGCGACACCGCAGCGGGGCAGGCCGAAATGAAGAGCTTCCGCCAGATCAAGGCGGCGGAGGATGAGGAATGGGAAGTGCACAATCAGGCTCACTTCCGGCGCGTCGAGGCTCGCAAGCTGACCGCTGCCGGACAACCCGAGCAGGCCATTCCGCTCTACGCCCAATCTGTGAGCGAAGGGGCGGCTGAGCTCTCGGACTATCTGGAGTTGGCGGCGGCCAACCTCGCCGTTGGGCGTGTGGGAGATGCGCTGGAAGGGTACGAGGGAATCTTGAGCTCATACCCCTATCACCATGCCGCCCTTGAAGGCCTGATCGAGGCTGCCAGGGAGTCCGGTGAGCAGCCAAAGCTCGAGGATGCGGTTCGCAAACTGAAGATTCTAGATTGGCCCTGTAAGATGACTTCGAGTGACCCAAGGGGGGACCCTTGAAGAAGATCGGATTCGTGATTCTCATCAGCCTGGGACTGTTTCCATTTCATGATGAACAGTGGTGAGGTGGTAGAGAACGGTGCGCCCTAGGACGACCCTGGCTCTCGTCCTGGTAGCGCTTCTCGGCGATTCTCCGGTTTGGGCAGCTACGGTTCAGAATCTGGTCCTCATCACCATCGACACGATTCGTGCCGATCACCTGAGCTGCAACGGCTCTCAGAAGGTCCGGACTCCAAACCTCGATCGATTGGCTCGGGAGGGCGTGAATTTCACCCGCGCTCGATCTCCGGTGCCGCTGACCCTGCCGGCCCATGCCTCCATTCTGACCGGCAACTATCCTCCCAGTCACACCGTGAGATCGAACGGCGAGTATCGATTGCCGGAGCAGCAAACACTCGTTGGCCGAGGTCCTTCAGGATCGAGGCTACCGAACCGCGGCCTTTGTCGCGAGCTTCGTTCTCGACCGCCGATTCGGGTTGGATCAGGGATTCGACCACTATGATGATCGTGTCTGGTCGAATGTCGAGGAGCTCGAAGCGCTGGAAACCGAGCGGACGGCAGAAGAAGATTCTGACGGCATTCGCAGAATGGCTCATCGACAATGACGGTCCGGCACCGTTTTTCGCGTGGATCCATCTCTACGATCCGCACGCTCCCTACGAGCCACCGGAGCCGTTTCGATCCCAATACCCTGGAGATCCCTACAGTGGCGAGATCGCCTATACCGATTCGATTGTGGGGCAGATCGTCTCCGAGCTCCAGACTCGTCAACGACTCTCCAACACCCTGTTGGCTGTCGTCGGAGACCACGGCGAAGGGTTGGGCGAGCATGGGGAGAGGACGCATTCTCTCTTGATCTACAACTCGACGCTGCATGTTCCCATGATGATTCGGGCGCCCGGCACTGTGGCCGCGGGTCGCGTGATCGACGACCTCGTTCGGGTGATCGACCTGGCGCCCACACTCCTGGACTACCTCGGCATACAGGATGGGTTGGGCGAGGGAATCAGCCTTCGTCCGAGGGTCGACGCGAACCCCGATGCCGTCGATCTGGAGGCCAAGCAGCTGACTGCCTACACGGAGTCGTTGTACCCGGAGCTGGCTCTGGGATGGAGCCCTCTGCGAGGTCTC
>CAVRAU010000016.1:0-46388 GCA_963719055.1 uncultured Acidobacteriota bacterium
TCGCGGCCAGGCGGGTATGGCGGAGGGGAAGGGATTCGAACCCTTGGACCGCGTGAACGGTCGCCGGTTTTCAAGACCGGTGCTTTCGACCACTCAGCCACCCCTCCGTGAGTGGTAGGAGGGCAGAGCTTAGCGGGATTGGCGGCCTCTGGGTAGTCGCGAATCAGACAGGTGGCACTCTAGCCTGCGTCTTCCTGCTTTCCACAAGTGCTCATCCCAAAGATCGTGTAACCGGGGCAGCTGCCGATCAATCCGGTGATCAACGGCAGCAGACCGACCCATCCCCAGGGTGTTTGAGGCCCGACGAACACCAGTGAGATCAATCCGATTCCGACGAGCACCCGTAACGTGCGATCGACGGTTCCTTCGTTTCGCGGTAGAAGCTTTGCCATGATTGAAAATCCCTCCTTGTTGAACTACCCACAAGGATAGAACAGAATCAGCGGCACCTTGTACTCTGGAAGAGACAAATGAAGAAGTCCCTGCTGATAGCGCTGTTTCTGGGGGCACTTCCCTCTGCGGACCCCTGTGGAGCCAGGTCGACCCCGCGCAGATCCAGGAGTGGACCCTGCAGGGTAACCAGTTCCTCGAGCAGGGGCTTTACGCTTCGGCCAGGCGCGAGTACCAGAAGGTGCTGGATGCGATTCCACCGCAGCAGCGGCCCGCGACACTACAGAGGGTGGCCAGGTGCTACTACCTGCAGGGACATTTCGAGGCCGCCATCATCACCCTCAAACGGGCCGCCTTGCTGGCACCCACCAGTAACGTCACCCGGCAGCTTCTCGTGGTTACCATGGAGAACGACGGTCGTGCCGCGGAGGCGGAAGCTTGGCTTGCCCGTCTGGACAGCGAAGGACCAGCAGCCCTGGCCAAGGAACTCGGTGCGGATCCCCCGACCGACGAGCTGCAGCTGCACCGCGACGCTGGTGCGGCAGCACCCCCCGAGATCGCGACACCGCATCGCCTCGGCAGCTTCCGAACCAGCTTCACCGAGCGCAGCCCTTTGAGCTCCGTGGAGACCTACCGCGATCGATACGACCGGAGTCGCGAGGAAATGGTGCAGTACGACCCGGCCGAGGGCCAATACGACCTGGCCTCCGAGAGCTTCGAGGTCTTTGTGCCGGACACCTACAGCCCTGAGAAGCCTCATGGACTCATCGTCTGGGTCAGCCCCGCCAACTCCGGCGGCCTCGGCAGACCTGGCAATCTGAAGGTTCTGGCCGACGAGAATCTGATCTGGATCGGCGCCAACAACTCAGGAAACGACCGCTGGCACTGGTATCGCACGGGTTTGGCCCTCGATGCCGCTCACAACATGCAGAAGCTCTACAACATCGATCCTGAGCGGATCTACATCGCCGGCTACTCGGGAGGCGGTCGCGTTGCCAGCTCACTCGCCATTCTTTTCCCAGGAGGTCTTCAAGGGTGGAGCCTACTTCTTCGGCTGCAACTACTTCCGCCAGGTCGATGTGCCGGACAAGCCAGGTGCCTACTGGCGAGCCGGGTTCCCTGCACCACCCCACCGCGATCTTGCCCGTCTCAGGAAACAGCACCGCTTTGTACTGATCACCGGCGAGCACGACTTCAACCGCGACGAGACCGCTGCCTACTTCGAAGAGTACAAGCGCGATCGCTTCGAGAACGTCACCTACCTCGAGATCCCGGGAGCCGATCACGGGTTTGGAGTGGAAGGTGAGTGGCTGGCGCAAGTGGTGGAAGCCCTCGACGCACCGCTGAGTACCGAGTAGGAGCCGGGGCAGCTCATTTCTGGGCTGGGGTACACTCCCGACACATTTCGCCCTCTTGGGGCGCAGGATAGGAGGGACGGGTCGATGCTCTCAATCAATTCGACTGCAGGAGTCGCGGGTATCCTCGCGCTGGCCTACATCGGAGGCGCTGCCGCTGAAGAGCCTGCGACAAGCTTCGCCACCATCGCGCGGCGTCGTTTTCGACGACCTCAACGGCAACGCCGTGCGCGATGACAAAGAACCTGGGATCGCCGGCATCAGGGTCTCGGATCAGGTCTCCGTCGCCTCCACAGGGGACGACGGCAGCTTTCTATTGCAGGGCGATGGCGGCTACGGCATCGTCTATGTCAGCCAGCCAGCGGGTTACCGGGTCGGCGGACCCTTCTGGAGAAGAATCCCCGTGAACGGTGAGGCTGTCGAGTTCCCTCTGACCAGGACTGAACAGCCTGTGGACTTCACCTTCATCCACGCCTCCGATCCTCACCTTTCCGTGGAGACACTGGATCGGATGCGCCGACTGCGCGAGATAGTGGCCGAACAACAGCCCGCGTTTGTGCTCATCACCGGCGATCTCATCAAAGATGCGCTGCGGGTGGGTGAGGAGGAAGCCACCGGCCTGTACGAGCTCTTCGTGCAAGAGTTGGCGAGGTTCCCGGTGCCAGTGTGGACGACTCTCGGCAATCACGAGATCTTCGGCATCGAGCGCCATCACTCGCTGGTCAGCCCTGAGCATCCGCTCTACGGCAAGCAGATGTACCGCCACTACCTGGGGCCGAACTACTACTCTTTCGACTTCGGCGGCGTTCGTTTCATCGGCCTCGATACCGTCGATTACGACGATCTCTGGTACAACGGTTATGTCGACGAGGTGCAGATGGCCTGGTTGCAGGAAGATCTCGCCAGCCTGGCGCCCGAGACACCAGTGGTCACCTTCAACCACATCCCTCTCTTGAGTGCCGGCGAGATCGTGTACGGATTCCACGAAGGGGGACCCGCACCTTCCTTGATCACCGTTGACGGCGAGACACGGTATCGGCACACGGTTGGGAATGCTCGCGAAGTCTTGTCTGAGCTGCGACAGCATCGCTTTGATCTTGCCCTCTCTGGCCACTTCCACATGCGCGAGGAACTCTTCTTCGAGAGTCGTGGCGTCAAGACGCGTTTCCACATGGCCCCTGCTGTCCGCGACGACTCTCTCGACCGGATCGGGTTTGGACATGATCTCTGGCGTCACGCTCTACCGCGTCGCCAAGGGTGAGATCGACGACGGGACCTTCATCCCGCTGGATTCAGTACCCTGACCTACCACTCCTCATCGAGGCTCGCCGATCTGGACAGCAATAGAAGGACTTACCGCGGCTCGATGCGGTTGGTGCCCATGAAGCGCTGCAGGACGTCGGGCACGACGACGGTGCCGTCCACCTGCTGATAGTTCTCCAGGATCGCCACCAGCGTTCGGCCGACTGCCAGTCCGGAACCGTTCAGGGTGTGAACATACTGGGCTTTCTCGCCCTCCTCGGACTTGAAGCGAATGTTGGCCCGACGGGCCTGAAAAGCCTCGCAATTGGAGCACGAGGAGATTTCGCGATACGCCTCCTGGCCCGGCAGCCACACTTCGAGGTCGTAGGTCTTGGCGGCACCGAATCCCATGTCTCCCGTGGCGAGGCAGACCGTTCGATACGGGAGCTCCAGAAGCTGCAGGCTCTTCTCTGCGCAGGCCGTCAGCTCCTCCAGGGCCTCATAGCTCTTGTCTGGATGGGAGAACTGATAAAGCTCCACCTTGTTGAACTGGTGCTGGCGGATCAAGCCGCGGACATCCCGACCGTGCGATCCGGCCTCCGCACGAAAGCAGGGGGTATAGGCCACATACCGAAGCGGCAGATCGGTGCCGGCGAGGGTCTCTCCCCGGTGGATGTTGGTCAGCGGCACCTCGGCCGTGGGAGCCATGAAGTACTCGTGCCCTTCGAGCTTGAACAGATCGTCGGCAAACTTGGGCAACTGTCCCGAGCCCACCAGGGACTCCCGGCTGACCACGAAAGGCGGTAGCACCTCGGTGTAGCCATGCTCACGGGTGTGCAGATCGAGAAAGAAGTTGATCAGTGCCCTCTCGAGATGCGCACCCGCACCGAAATAGGTCGTGAACCGTGCTCCGGTGACTTTGGCGCCGCGCTCAAAATCGAGGATGCCCAGCTCGGGGCCTAGATCCCAATGTGCCTGGGGTTCGAAGTCGAAGCTCGGGATCTCGCCCACGACGCGCTCGATTCGATTGGCCTCCTCGTCCGTGCCGATAGGCACCGATTCATGGGGCAGGTTGGGGATCCTCAGCTCCAGATCGGACAGATCCGCGGTGACCTCGTTGACCCGCTCTTCGATCTCCGAGATTCGAACCTTGAGGCGACCCACTTCCTCGATCTGGGCAGCCGCGTCGCCCCCTTCTTGTTTGACTTTGCCGATGGCCTTACTGGCCTCGTTGCGCTGGCGCTTCAGCTCCTCCATCTTCACCAACGACTCGCGGCGCTCCGTATCCAGCTCTTCCCAGGTATTGAAGAGCTCGGGCTCGACGCCGCGGGTGGCCAACCGGTCCCGGACTTCCTCGGGGTGGTTGCGCAATAGTTCCCTTGCAAGCATGAGTGAGAGCCTATTGCATAAGAAGCACAATTTGTACCTTCCCCCCTCTTGGGAAGCGATAAGATCCGGGGACACCGTGAGCGTTGATTACCGTCCTTCTCTGGCCAATCTTGCCGTCGCTCTGGCTGCCGGCATCGCCATGTTCACCTATGCCGGTGCGCTGGCAAACCCTGCGGCGGCAGCGGAAACCTACTACCTCGCGCTCTGGTCCTCCCTGGTTCTGGTGACCTTGGCAGGCCTGGCCTTGCCGCCGGCCCTGGATCTTGCGGGAGCCGCAGTCCTGGTGACTCTGGTTGTGTGGGTGGTTCCCCACGGCCCGACCCGAGGGGCAGCGGTCGGTCTACTGCTGACGATCGCGGTGGCGGCTGTGGCACTGAGGTATCTGGAGAAGACTGGCGGCCAGCTGCGCTGGGGCTGGGCCGTGCCCACGGCCATGGCACTCCAGTATCTCTGTCGCGCCGACCGAGTTCTGGGCTTGCGCTTGGAGCCACCGATACTCATCAGCTTTATCGTCCTGCCGGTGACCGTTGCGGCGGTCTTCATGGCGCTTCAGAAGAGGGAGGGCACCCTGCCGGCACTCGTCGCTGTGGTGACGGCGGCGCTGTTGGTACCTGGCTGGAGCGTGACCGTAACCCTGTCACTGCTGGCCCTCCTTGCCGGTCATCTTTTCCGTGATCGCCTGACACCTCGTTGGTTGGCCATCGCCCTGGCAATCGTCGTTGTCTTGCTTGCAGGATCGTGGCAACCCTCCCTGGGCTGGTTGCTGTTGTCGGTCATCCTGGCGAAGGCTCTGCCCGCCACCTGGCGGACAGGAGCCGCCGCCATTCTGACGACGTTGGTTCTCTGCATATACCTACCCGAGGTTCGGGATTGGTCCGAGGTCACCCGTCTGATGGCCCTGGGCCCGATCCTGCTGCCGGCTCTGCTGCTGCCCAGCAACACCCGCCGCGCCAATTCGATCCAGGCCTTTGTCCTGGCCGTTCTGGCTCTACGCACCGTCGGTGGGCCTGCGGCCCTCGCCGCACCCCTGGCCTTGGGAGCCCTGTCGCTGCGCACCCGAGCCGTGGCAGCGAATCTGCAGATTCTCTGGAGCGGGGTACTACTGGCGGGCGCCGCTCTGCTGGCCGGTTATCCCTGGCTTCGCAGCCCGGCGCTCGAGGACTCTCTGGCGCTGTTTGGAATCCAGATCGCGTGGCCCTACGCGATCGCGGTCGCAGCGTGTGCTCTGGCTGATGACATTCCTCTGCGCCGCCCTGGTGGACAGCTCTTTTGTTGTCAAATGCCGGCCGGCTGTTGTCGGGGGAGTGATTCTTGCGCTTCTTGCCTTTTTCGCTTTGCCTCCGGCAGCCGAGAGGCCGATGACAGGTGGCATTCATGTCCTCGATGCGAATCAGTCCAAGAAGGCTCTGGACCTGGAGCCCGCGGTGCCCACACAAAGCGTGGTGATCGATTCCTATCTCGAGAACTCCGCCTCCTTGCCAACGGGTACACCGGTGGGCCGAGTGACTCTCACCGATAGCGAAGGTGGCCGCCACAACTGGCTCCTGCGGGCAGGTCTGGACACGGGTGAATGGGCCGCCCGCCGACCCGACGTGGCCGGACTGCCAGGCTTTCAGGCTCCGGCGCCCTGGCTCTCGTGGGTCACCGCCGACCGTGGCCTCTTTGCGCAGCGGTATCGCGCGAGCTGGTCCTTGGACAGCACGGTCGACGTCGTGCGCCTCGAGGTGCAGCGGGTAGAGGATCTGCCTTCCGAGGTGGCGCTGGCGATCTTCCATCTGGAGCTACGTCGTTGATACGCGACATGGGCCCGCTGGCGGCAGCGCTTGTCCTGACGGTGCTGGCCAACTTCGGACTGCCTCTGTCTCCAGCAGACCCCTTGCGCAGCACCCTGGTCGTGCTGCCATTGATTCTCGCCGCTCTGTTGAGCATCGGACGCTGGGCACGTGCCAGAGGCGGCCAGGCTACGCCCGGTACCTGTGGTCGCGGGCGAAGTCATGCTGCTGATTCTCTCTGACACTGATCACCCTGGCTCGGCCCCACCTCGGTCTGGGTCCCACCGAACTGATGAATCGCTGTCTTGTCGGGGGCTTCGTCGTTCTGCTCGCCCATCGACTCTGGTGGCTGGTGAGAGCCCTGCGACCCTCCCTGGGGAGCGAGCTGCCCCGCTTCGCCCCGGCGCCGTTCTTCGTGCTGCCTTTCGTGGTCTATCTCGCCATGCTGTCGTGGACGACGACGCAACGCCCCCCGGATGGCGACGCACCCCACTATCTATTGCTGACCCATAGTCTCGCCTACGACTTCGACACGGATCTGCGAAACAACTACGCGCAAGGGGACTCCCTCGAGTTCATGGGTCTGCGTCTCGAGCCGCAGCTCGGTGACCCGGAAGGCGCCCAGGGCGAGCTCTACTCACGGCACAACATTCTGCTGCCCCTTCTTCTGGCGCCGTTCTACCGCTTTGGGGGTCTGCTCGGTGTCCTGGTCGTGATGGTCGGAATCACCGCAGCAACCAGTTGGCTCACGCTGTCCCTGGCCCGATGCTATGACCCGACCCTGCCAGGAGAGGCAGCTCTCGCCTGGGCGGTTCTGGCCTTCACCGCACCGTTTCTGTTGTTCTCGTACCAGGTCTGGGTGGAGATGCCCGCGGCCCTCCTGGTCGTGGTGGCCTTGATTCAGATCCATCGCTTGCGACGCGACGAGCCCACCTCTGGCTGGCACTGGGCGCTGTTCTTCGGCTCGGTGCTCCTGCTGCCGCTGCTCAAGATCCGGTTTCTGCTGATCTCGATACCCCTGGCGTCCCTTGCTCTCTGGCAAGGCAGTCGACGAGCCAGAATGGGAGCAGCCCTGCTGCTGATCAGTCTGCTGGTGCTGGCGGGCGGCAACCTTCTATTCAATCAGATGGCCTTCCAAAACCCGCTCAAGTACCACGATATCGACGGGTTGCGAAGCTACTCCCAGCCCGCAGGTCAGTACCTCCGGGGTTTCGCAGGGCTGTTCTTTGATTGTGCCTTCGGACTCTTTGCCAACGCCCCTGTCTGGATGTTGCTGGTACCCGCAGCGTTCGTCCTGGCTCGTCAGCGACACCAGGTCTTGATCGATTTCGGGTTGGTGTTCCTGCCCTATCTCGTTCTGCTCTCGCCACGGGGAGAGTGGTTTGGTGGCTGGTCGCCACCTTACCGATACGGCGTTGTCATGTTGCCACTCCTGGCACTGTGGCTCATTCCCGTGTTGCATGAGAAGCGCCGGATCGCAGGCACCTGGGTGATCGCGGCTCTCCTGGTGGGGACCCTGGCGCTGACGACATTGTGGCTGGCGGTACCCGGATGGACATTCAACCTGGCGCACGGTCGCAGCCATCTGCTCGATCTACTTTCCACCCAGGTAGCCGCCGACGTGGCCCGGTTCTTTCCCAGCTCTACACGTCTCCGAGCGGCTTCCTTCATCTGGCCACCCCTGACGATCCTGGTGATGACGCTCCTGTGGGTGCGGCAGAAACGCCCGGGATCCAACAATACGGCTCTTTGGGGAGTGACGCTCGCCCTCTTGACCCCAGCCGTTTTGGTCTGGTCGTCACAGCACCGCACCACCCATATCGTCGAATTCGAGGACCCTTGGATCGCTCAGGAGCAAGGCCAGGTCTATCCGGATCTGTGGGTGATCTACCGACCCCAGTACCGTGGCGGCTGGTCGCTTCCCGATGGCGCCTCGATTCCACTCCCGGCCATCGCCGGCAGCGACCATCTCGACCTGCAGATCGAGTTGCGGCTCAGCCCCGAGAGCGGCACAGCGGGCACCATCGAGGTGACCAACCAAGAGGGGAGAGTCTTGCGGCGCTCCACGAGCCACCAATTCGGCGAATGGATGTCCCTGAGCTTTGAACGTCTGCCCTGGACAGCTGGAGAGTCGCTGACCCTGACCTTTCGCGGGCCGGGGGATCCCCTTTCGTCAGCCAGTTACTTCGCGACTCTCGATCGCGCCACCCTCACCTGGCGATGAGATTCAGCGTCGTCTCGATGACTTGTCGAAGCGGATCGGCATCGGCAACACCCTTGCCGGCGATACCGAACGCCGTGCCGTGATCTACCGACGTTCGCAGGAACGGTAGACCCAGGGTCCAGTTGGTGGCGGTGCCAAAGGACGCCGTCTTGACCGCGATGAGTCCTTGATCGTGGTAGAGAGCCAGAATCCAGTCGAACTCCCCTCGCCGGGCCCGAGCAAAAAGCGAATCGGGGCTGGCAGGGCCTGACACATCCAGCCCGCGCCGGCGGGCGTCATCGACCGCCGGCTGGATGATCCGCTCTTCCTCATCACCCATCAGGCCCCCTTCTCCGGCATGCGGATTGAGACCGGCCACGGCGATCCTGCCACCGGCGTGCGCTTGCAAGAGATCCAGCGCTTCACCAATTTGCTCCCGGTTGAGCTCGGCGATGACCGTTTTGAGAGGAATGTGGGTGGAGAGCAGGGCGACCTGGAGATCCGGTGCCAGAAAGGTCATCAGATAGTCGCGACCGTACTGACCCAGACCAGCCTTCTCAGCCAGGTACTCGGTATGGCCCCGAAAGTTCGGTAGGTGATGATGAGCGATAGATTCCTTGCTGACCGGCAGGGTCACCATGGCATCGGCGACGCCACCGCGTACCAAGATCCACGGCTACATCGATCGCGGCCACGGCGCCGGCGGCATCGGCAGCAGTCGATCGTCCCAGCTCGATCTGCCGCGCACGGCCAACAGGATCCAGGCACGGAATGGAGCTCGAGCTCCAGACCACTCAGGGACTCGCGAGAGTCGAGGCCCTCGAAGAGCACGAGTCTCTCTTCGAGATTGCCCCTCGTGATCTCGGCAACAGACCGGATGGCTGCGACTTCGGCCACCAGCAGCGGCTGCCATCGTCCACCCGTCCAATCCTGGCTGAGCAGCTTGCACAGGATCTCCGGCCCGATCCCGGCCGGGTCTCCTTGGGTGATCGCAATGATGGGAGTGGAACTAGCGCTCTTCCCCTGAGGGCCGATTCCGTCTGCCGCCACGTCGTAGTTCCTCTTCTTTGAACATGTAGCGGATGTTGTGCTTCGGGATGAGCAGATTGGGCTCGTGGTGCCGATGGAACTTCAGAGAGCTCTTGTCGTACCACTCGATCCAACCCCGCAACTCCTCGCCGTTGGTCAAGACGAGGACCATGTTGGTCTTGGCCGCCATCTGCTTGAGGTAGTAGAACTCCTCCGCATTGGTCTGCTCGGGGGGCGCCTGCTTGCGACGCACACCGCGACCCACTCCCTCTTCCTGTCTCGGCCTCTCCGGACGAATCAGCTTGCGATTGCTCATGGTTTTCAGGAATCCTTGCGTGCCCTGGCACGCGGTTTATCAGGCGCCCCGTACTGATCGTCTTCATAGGACAGACAGCACAGGAGTCGACCGCATTGACCTGAGATCTTCGAGGGGTTGAGACTGAGGCCCTGCCGCTTGGCCATCTGTATCGAAATGGGTTTGAAGTCCTTGAGCCAGGTCGAACAGCACAAGGTGCGTCCGCAGGGGCCGACGCCGCCGATCAAGCCGGCCTCGTCCCGTGCTCCCACCTGCACCATCCGCACCTTGGCCGAGAACCGTCGCGAAATATCCCGCACCAGTCGACGAAAATCGATCCGCCCATCGGCCGTGAAGTAGACCGTGGCCGACTTGGCATCGAGGGTGAAACTCACCTTCGACACCTTCATCTGCAGACTGAGATTCTTGGCCCGCTCGCGGCAGAACCGCTTGGCATTGAACTCGTTCTGGATCTTGCGCTCGTGGGCGGCCAGATCATTGTCGTTGGCCCGGCGCAAGATACGGCGGGCGTTGACCTTCTGACAGGGCTTGAAAATCGGCATGGGGGATTGCTCGACGCGTCCGTAGGAGGGACTGGGGTCGTTGTCGATAACGACCTGATCACCCTTGGCAAAGATCTGACCCCCGGTGGAACAGACGGTCAGATTGGTTTCTTCACCCAGACGCACGCCGACAAAGTTGCCTTCGACGGCAGTGGACATCCCCAAATATGTGCAGCTTTGGCATCCAGTCATAGGCACTCCACCCACTCGATCACCACGGACACCCCATCGAACTTTCTTGAAAACGCGGCGAGCCTGATGATGATTATGGCAATCGCCGCCGTAGGGTGTCAACGCGACCGCCTGGCCGGCAGCGGGTCTCTAAACGCGAGAGACGATCCGACGCCCGATATCGTGGCGCAGGACCTTGTTGGCCCAGCGGATATCACCCGCCGCGTCGTAGGCGCGCTTGAGCGCCTCCTGAAGACTGGGGCCGGTGGCACAGACGTTCAGAACCCTCCCCCCGGCACTGACTACCTGGCCATCCTTCATCTTGGTACCGGCGTGGAACACCTTGACGCCCTCGTGCCGATCGGCATCCGCGAGACCCCCTATCCGATCGCCCTTGACAGGATCGCTCGGGTATCCGGCCGCCGCCAACACCACACAGACCGCGGCCTCCTTGCGAAAGTCGAGACGGCCCATCTTGAATCGCCCCGCGGCTCCGGAGGCCAGGGCTGGCAGGAGATCGTCTGCGAGTCTGAGCATCAAGGGCTGTGCCTCGGGGTCGCCAAACCGTACGTTGTACTCCAGGACCTTGGGCCCATCCGCGGTCAACATCAAACCGGCATACAACACCCCTACAAACGGTCTTTCTTCTGCCGCCATGCCCTTGATTGTCGGGTGCATGATGTCCTCGAGCACCATGGCGCCCTGCTCGTTCGTCAGAACGCTGGCAGGACTGTGGGCACCCATTCCCCCGGTGTTGGGTCCGGTGTCGTCCTCCCCGATGCGCTTGTAGTCCTTGCTGGAGGCAAAGGTGAGCATGCGCTCGCCATCGCTGAGCGCGATGAAAGAGAGCTCTTCACCCTCCAGACACTCCTCGACGATCACCCGATCCGCAGCCGATCCGAAACGCCGCTCCTGGAACAGAATCTGGATGGCTTCCTCGGCTTGTTGCTGATCGGACACGATCAAGACACCCTTGCCCGCAGCCAGACCGTCGGCCTTGAGCACAACGGGGAAACCGAACCGAGACAGGGCCTCCCGAGCCTCCTGGGCGTCGTGCACCACTTCGAAGGCGCCGGTCGGGATGCCATGGCGCCGCATGAACTCCTTGGCAAAGACCTTGGATCCCTCGAGCTCCGCAGCCCTGCGACTGGGGCCGAAGACCGCCAGACCCCGTTGCTCGAACTCGTCCACCAGACCTAGGGTCAAAGGTAGCTCCGGCCCCACGATCGTCAGATCGATTTTCAGATCGACGGCGAAATCGGCCAGCTTCTGGATCTCATCGACCGCGATAGAGACCAGGTCGGCCTCTTCGGCGATGCCGGGGTTTCCAGGCGCGCAATATAGCTCCTTCAACAGAGGGCTCTGTCGCAGCTTCCAACAGAGAGCATGCTCTCGTCCACCACTACCGACAACCAAAACTCTCATGTCTCACCTCACTAGAAGGTCTTGCAGAACAGCGTTCTCGACCTCGTCGATGACGTAGTCGGGTGTCGAGGCCCCAGCGGTAACCCCCACTGTGGTCGCAGACTCGAACCATCGCGGCTGGAGATCAGCCGGTCCCTGAATCAAATAGGAGGGTTTGTGCCCCCGGCAGATCTCCCACAGGTGACGGGTGTTGGCGCTCTGTTTTCCACCGATGATCAAGATCAGATCGATCTCCGGATCGGCACACAGCTCCCGGGCGGCATCCTGGTTTTCCTTGGTGGCATAGCAGATCGTGTCGGCGCGGGAGACGCCGCGGGTCCGCGACTCGATGTATCGAACCACATCTTCGAAATCCTCAGAATTAAGGGTGGTCTGATAGAGGATCTTGACCGCAGGGTAGTGGCTCCAGTCGATCTTCTCCGCTTCCTCGAGGGTCTTCAGCACATGGTAGCTCTCAGGATCCCGATCCTTCGTATACCCGATCACTTCGCGATGATTGGACTCACCGATGAACAGCAGATGGGCACCTGCGCGCACCGCTCGATCCGCCTCCTCATGAATGTCGTAGACAAACGGGCAGGTGGTGTCGAGGACCTTGAGACCCTGGCGACGAGCCTGCTCATGAAACGACGGTGGCACCCCATGCGCCGAGAAGACGATAGTGCCGTCTGGCGATTCTTCCAGTGACTGCACGGTGGGCACGCCGAGACTCTCCATCTCTTCGACCACCCGCTCATTGTGCACCACCTGACCCAGGATCTTGCCACCCGTACCTCCCAGTTGGGCGAATTTCTTCACCTTCTGATCGGCAATCCGCACGCCGGCACAGAAGCCGTACTTCTCGGCACGCTTTACCCGCATCATTGAACCTTGTGTGTCCTGAGATGTCGCCAAGACTCGGCGAGATTGTAGCAAAGGGGGTCTCGCCTCACTGCCAGAAGAGGCGTGCCCGATCGAAGATCACCTCGGCGCTCGCCTGCGATGTCTCGGCCGGCCCGAGCTCGAGGCGCAGATCGGCATCGGCCGGCCATTCAGAATTCTCGATGACGAGAGTCTGCCAGCCTCGCTCGGCACCCAGGGGCCAGGTGCCCAGCTGGAGAGCACCGGCGAAGACCACAACCTCCGCCGCGTCGCCAGATCTGCCCGCCCTCTGGATGTCGAGCTCGATGGAGACCTGTCGTCCACCCGCGATCACCGGAGCCTCGACGGACTCCCCTGCCGTGAGTTTCCAACCACCTCGAAACCTTGGCCGGTAGGGCTTCCAGGCATTCGGGTAGAGCTCGCCACCCTCCTTGACTACCTGTCTGTCCTCGAACTCCACGATTCTGGTGGGGACGTGGGTAGCGGCGAGCGGCAAAGCCGCGACTCCGAGAAGCAGGACGGCCGTAGCCCATATCCAGGCTCCTCGAGGTCGCCTCCTCGGCAGCCACCAGAAGAGGATGGCGACGGCTGAAGAAAGTAAAGGCACCAACCAAGAAGCCGTTCGCATTCGTACCAGACTGGGGAAGAACCGTCCCGTATCCGCGGCCAAGCGAATCGACAGATGATCGGTCACATGATTGGTCCCCACCGCCAGGTTGTAAGTCCATCCAGGGACGACCACCCAGAGGAGCAGCAGGGACAACGCCAAGAACCCCAGCGCCGCGACGAGTCCTCTGGCCCCAGCTCGTCGCCGACGATCCAACAAGGGCACAAGGATCAAGGCCAGGAGAGGCAAGAGCACCAAGCCAAACCGAAACGGCGGCGCCCACGCCCCGTACCATTCTCGGCGTGGAGACACCACGGCCAGATAGGGCACGATACAGATCAAAAGATCGGTCAGCACCGGCGATCGTCGCCAGATGACCAGCGCCATCGCCGGTACCAGTAGTAACCAGAGTGGGTTGCTAGCCAGCAGGCCGAAGGCACTGTCCCAGAACAAGCCCACCATGCCCTGGAGATAGTCGACCGGAGAGCTCCCCTGGATCCTCATCAGCTGCGCCAGAGTGTGATCCTTGAAAGGCTTGCCGAAGGCAATGTGATTGAACAGCAGAATTCCACCGATGGTAGCCACGAGTGATCCACCGACCCAAAGAATGGTCTTGCGCGAGCCACTACCACGCCACCAGGCCAGGAAAGCGAGCGGGACCGAGAGCAGAACAAACCGGAGCTTCAACAGGGGCAGCAAGACCAGCACCAGTCCCAGAACCATCCACTGCCGTCGCGTACCAGCGCTCCGCTCTCGCAAGTCCTGGATACGATGGAGTGCCACAAGCACCAGCAGGGCAGCTGGCAACTCGACCCAGATCTGATGCGAATAGAGAAGTAGAGGTGGAGTCAAAGCCAGAATCGCCCACACCCAGACAGCCGCAGGCCCATTGTCGGCTCCCCAGTAGCGCAGAGCGAGGCCGAGGCTCAACCACCCCACGATCGCGGCGATCAGGGCCATGGTCAGCATGGCACCCCACTTGCCTGCCACAGCATAGGCCGGCGCCAGCATCAGAGGCAGCCATAGACTGTGGCGCGAGTAAAGGCGGCCATCGGGTCGTACCGGGTCGGCCCACTCGGGCTCGAGAGCGCGCGAAGTGAAGAGAAGAGAGTGCTGCTCGGCGTAGTTGTTGGTGAGCTCTGTGTCGAAGTCGTGGACCAGGCTATGGGTAATGAGCAAGAAGTAGGGCTCGTCACCGTCGGGCTGTCTTTCGCTGGCAGCCCAGGGGAGGATCGCGATGTAGACGAGCAGGGGCACAACGAAGAAGGGCCAGGGTGGGCGAACACGGCCTTCAGGTTGGAGGCTCGCTCCGAGCGCCCTCACCAGAGAAGACACTCGAACCACCAGCAGCACCAGGAGACCCCCCATCAGCACCTGGCACAGGTAGGGACCCTCCGCTCTCAGCCCCAAGTGGTGTCGGCCAAGAATGACCAGTCCCAGAATCACCAGGACACTCACCTGCAGGGCATTGCCGATCGGTGACACGACCGCGCCGCTGCGACTCCTCGCCCAGCTCTCCACGACCAGAAGTCCAGCCAGGACCAATGGCAGGACAACCAAAGTGGCTACCAGGGGATCAGACACGATTGGCAGCCTATCAAGGGGGACCCCAAGGGTTCTCGAAGCGCGGATCTTCGAGAAACGCACGATCCGTCAGACTCTCGAGAAAGCTGACCAGGTCTCGGGACTCATCCGCCGAGATCTCGAAACCGCCGAGCAGTGGGCTCTTCCAGGGGTTCCGCGAGGCTCGGCCGCCGGCCGCATAGTGCTCGATGACCGCCTCCAAGGTGGGCACGCTGCCGTCATGCATGTAGGGGGCGGTCAGGGCGACGTTTCTCAAGGTCGGAGCGCGAAATCGGCCCATGTCTTTCGCCTCACCCGTGTGTTCGAAAACACCCTGATTGTCCTCCGGGTAAGAGCCGGACCCGTCGAGACTGTAGAGGGCCGTGTTGTGAAAGACCGGTTCCGAGCTGCTCCCCTGCCGAGGCAGACCGGTCCGGAGAAATTGAATCCCGCGTGACATTCGGAACAGGCGAGGTCTGTCGGAGAAGAAAAGTCGCATGCCTCGCACGCCGAATCTGAGAGGCTCTCCCGGTCGTCCCAGTAGACATACCGATCGTAGGGCGAGCTGCCCGAGATCAGGGTTCTCTCGAAACTCGCTATGGCGAGAATCACGTTCTCCAGGTTGATCGACGCACTGTCCTCCGGGAACGCCACCTCGAAGAGAGCACCGTAGCGCGACTCTCCCAGCAGGCGGGTCAGGACCTCCTCTTCATGGCCCATGATGCCCATCTCCACGGGCTCGAGAGCGAACATAGGGATCTCCATCTGGTCTTCGAGGCGATGCAGCTGCGGATCGGCCCAGTTCAGGGAGGCGTTGTACGCCACGTTGGCCAGACCCATGGTGTTGCGCGGATGGAACCTCACCGGAAACCCCAACCGCCTGCTGCCGGCTGTCCGTAAAGGCATGGACCGGTTGGTGGCACGAAGAACAAGAGAAGGTGCCATCGGCAGGAGAGACGGGGGTCGAAAAAGAGGTAGCCGACCCAACTCGACCTTGGCCGCGGTCAGGGGATTGTCCTTGGGAGTTGGCGGTGGCGGAAATCCCGGCGGCAGGTCGAACCCGGGAAGGGTGCTTTCTTCCGCGCCAAGGATTCCGCTGGCCATCAGCAGAAGCCCCAAGAGAGAAACGAATCTCGGCAAGGATCCTCGCGGTAGCCGACCAGCGTCTACCAGACCCGACCTGCGTCGCTCTGCAGACTGGCGGTGTTGCCCGAGACCTCCGCGCGATCCTGCACCCAGACCGCGAACTCCTCGATGGCTGCAGGGTCGATCTCTCCCGGATCTATCCGACGCTCTTCGACCCAGCGCTGCATGGCGGTCATGAGCTCCTCGGCCCGCTCCCGGTCCTCTCGGAAAAGCTGCATGTAGGCTTCTTTGGCTTCGCCCAGACGGTCCAGCCCCAGGAAAGCCTCGGCCCGGTACTCGATCGCCTCGGCGTAACCCGGCTCGAGCGTCAACGCCTCGTCGTAGGCCGCCAGCGAGTCCTCGTATTGACCCGTCTTGCGCAGGACATAGCCGAGGCTGCTGAAGGCCTGGTGCATCTGCGGATCGACTTCGGTCGCCGAGCGAAAAGCCCGAATCGCCTTGGCGTACTCCTTCTGGGCCTTGGCACCCAGCTTTGACCGCTCTTCAGTTTCCGTGCTGGAGTTTGCTTTTTCCTCCAGTCTCCAGGCTTTGTCTCGACGCTCCAGGCCTCGATTGTAGGCTTCGGCCGCCTGGTCGGCCGGGTCGACGACTGGGAACCGCCCCGCTGTCGGCCGCCATGGCAGGCGGGCCACCGAGTCACTAACACTACGACACCCATCATGATCGCGCCGTATACGAATCTCTTCATTCTCGACTCCTTTCATTCCAAGACGTGCAACGATGCCTTCTGCCCCCAGGTTCAGTACCCTGACGAATCCCACGGGATCTTGTCTGGCCCCGATCTTACGAGAGAAGGGGACTGAGATATCGAGAGACGCATTGACCCGATCGAGGCGTGGAGTTAAGGTGAAGTAAAGAGGAAGGAATCTTGGGAAGCGCCAGCTCCCAAACAACACAAAGGAGGGGATGACTGTGCGGAAGACAGTACTCGCAGCACTTGTGGTACTGCTGTCGCTTGTCGGTGGGATCGGTTGGAGCCCAGATGACACCAGAGGATGAAAAGGCCCGGGACACGATTCCGGGACCGCCTCTCGGTACACCGACGGATGTGGAGATGTACAGCGGCACAAACGTCGGCGGTCCGGAATGGGATCGGCCGTTTTCCGACTGCACCCTATCGACACTCGGACCTGTTCGGTACTCCGATCAACCGTTCTACGTCGACATGGATGGCATCTGCGACATCACCAGCGTCCAACCGGGACACGATTCCGGGACCGCCTCTCGGCACACCGGCGGATGTGGAGATGTACAGCGACTCGAACATCGGGGGTCCGGAGTGGGACCGGCCATTTTCCGACTGCACCTTATCGACCCTCGGACCTGTCCGGTACTCCGATCAGCCGTTCTTCGTCGACATGGATGGCATCTGCGACATCACCAGCGTCCAGGATTACGATGGCTATCTGCACCTATACGTGGGTTCGTGGGATCCCATCGATTCGTGCACCAATCTCGTCGATCTGAACGATGACGGCGGAGGTGGCATCGGCACCTCTGAGATTTTCGGGGTCGCCGTCACGGGCGGGACTCCATACTGGATCGTCACTAGCGCCTTTTCGGCCGGAGACGAGGGGGACTTCGACAATACGATTTCCTGTGACGTCGATGCCACTCTGGGTCTGCCCGTACCCACATGAGTGGTCCTTGGATGGCTGCCTTGATCCTGGTGCTGTTGGCAGGCGGTCTCTTGATCACCCGGTTCCGGCTCGGTTGAGCGACACCACCGAACGGATGTGAACAAGGCCCCCGATTTCGGGGGCCTTTCTTCTTGTTCTACCTGCGCGTTCGGCGGGATCTCAGGCACTCTCGACCGTGTCGCTGAGCAGGTCATCGGCTTCGACGGCGGGGTCGACACCGCGGTTCAAGCGGCGGATCTTGACGTCCTTGGGCTCGTACAAATCGACCAGGGTGTCCAGGGCGTTCTGTGGCCGGCCGGCGCCACAGAAGAAGAGATCCGCTCCGAGATAGCCATGCTCGGGCCAGGTGTGCACTGCCATATGGGATTCGGCGAGTGTGGCGGTGGCGGTGACGCCGTAGGGGCTGAACTGATGAACGCAGAGATTGATCAGGGTCGCACCGCAGTCGTCGACGGCCTTCTTCATGGCCTGACGCAGGAACTCGGGGTCGTTGAGTCGGTCGCTGGACACCTTCCAGGCATCCAATATCAGGTGCTTACCGACGTGCTTCTGTCGCGTCGGAATCGCCAGCAATTTTTCGTTCATTGCTCCAACCCCCAAAACCCGGACCCGTTCGAAAAAGAGACCTCAGACCTTACCGCAAACCCGACCCTCGACCAAGCTTATCGACAAAAGGCGTCTTCGCAACAGCCTCCTTATCGGGGTGATAGTCCACCAGGACCGGGGGCTCGAGCGAGCTGTCCTCCAGAAGTCGGAGCGCCGCCTCGATCACCCGGTGTTGTCGTTGCGGATCACCCGGCTCACTCAATGGATAGCCGTGGAGGAAGGGAACACAGAGGGCCCTCGGAGGCCGCACTTTCGCCGTGACCATCCGCAAGAGCTGCACGACCACCGTGCTGATTCCCCGGCGCTCGAGCTCGGCTGCGATCAGACTCACGGTCTGATTGCACATCGGTCACACGGGCACCAGGAGCGCCACGTCGACCTGATCTTGCTCGAAGATCTCGGCCGCCCGAGGAATGTGATCGCGCACGAATCTGCCGGTGGCGGTAATCGAGCCCATGAACGAGAGGTGGCGGTCGGCCAGGGAACCTAGGCGCCCAGATTCAACCAGTTCCCTGCATCGGTCGAGGGGAAAAGCGACGTTTCTATCCTGCTGCACGCCGCGGTGATCCCAGGACTGACTTCGATGATTCTCGACAAGAGAGCCGACCTCTGTGGTCACGGGAATCTCGCGAAAAGTCGGATCTCCGCCCTTGGCCTTGGTATTGAAGAAGTCCTGATCGGGCAACGAGAGACCGGCGGAGGAAACAACACCGAGTCGACTCTCTGACAGCGGCTTGTGCAACGGCGCCCAGGGCACCGGATCGATGCGGCGCCACTTGTAGGTGCGCACAAACAATTGATCCTTGAGGCGTAGATCCTTGAGCTCGCTCATTCGTTCGTCACCGTTGAGATTGGCTCGAGCTTCACTCAGGCCAGCGTCTCATCGAAGGGAGGCCCATTGGGCTTCACCCCGGTTGATGAGCTCCCTCCAGAGCTCCAGTGGGGCCTCATCGAAGACCATGTCGGAATCGCCGGGCAAAACGTGCCAGCTACCACGCTCGATCTCGCCTTCGAGCTGACCGGCACCCCAACCCGCATAGCCGGCGTAGGTCCGAAACTCTGTTTCGCTCTGCAACATCTGCTCCAGCACCAACCGACTGGCCGTGAAGTGAACGTCCTCGAAGACCCGTTCGGCGCCTTCGAGCGCCGCTGTCGACCGGATCAACAGAACCATTTGCCAGTGAGCCACCGGCCCCCCCACCCATACGGTTCCCGCTCCCTCCCACGCGCTCTCCAAATCAGACATCATTTGGTCCAATTCGACCTGGGTGGGCCGGTTGATGATCACACCCAGGGCGCCCTCCTCGCTGTAGTCCAAGAGAAGAACGACGGTCTGATGGAAATTCGGATCCAGCAGACTCGCGACTGGCGACCAGAAAGCTGCCAACGCTCAGATCATCGGCCTCAGACTGGGCCGCTGCAGGCAAAGCCAGAACCATGAACACGACTGATACGACGAGTAAGAAGCCGGCTCTCATCTGGTGCACCGTGGAGTCAATCAAAAGTTCGCTCACGATCCTCAAGCCTATCGTCCTTTTGCCCTCACGGCGCACCGACTCGGTTGGCTAAACTGGCCCCGGAGGTACAGAAGAATGAAACTCGATCGCCTACCCTTGGTGCTGTTGCTGACCCTGGCGCTGCCGCTACTGCTTGGAGTCGCGGCTCGTGGCCAAGAAGAGCTCGACACTTCACAGGCCACCCTGCATTCCCAACTCGAGCGTCTGAACGACAATATCGAGCGTATCGCAATGCTCCTCGAGCGCAGCCTACAGGGACAGCAGCTCGACCTGCTCATTCAACGTGTCGAGATGGGAGCCAGTCGTCTTGCCGTGGCCGAGCAGAATCTCCGCAGCGCTCAGGCCACGCGGGCCACCCTCGACAACGAGAAATCGGAGATCGAGGCTCGCCTGACCCAGATGGCCAGCGAGCTCGATCGCGGCACACTGGATATGACACTGGAGGAGATCGAGCAGTACACCAGGGAGCTCGACCTGCATCTGCAGCTCCTAAAGGATCGGCTGCGTGATGCCGACCGCGAGATCATCGAGCTCGAGAACGAAGTCATGCGTCAGCGCGGCCATATCCGCGACTGGCAGGACTACATCGACGAAGAGCTCACCTCGCAGCGATAGGACGGCACCGCTACCAGCGCGAGCCGTCGCCCGTGGAATCGGACAGCACCAGAAAACCGAAGGCGATGACGGCCCCGATCACCAGATACTGGTTCATCCCGCCGCCACCAAAGCTCGGCAGGACGCCCCAGACCAGACACAGGACCCCCAGGGCGGCCAAGAGTCGATAGACCCCGCTGCGACCCCGCAGACGCAACCAGGAGAACAAGATCACTCCGAGACTGAGGGCTACCGCCAAAACCAGCCATGTCTGGATTCCAAACACGTTCGAACCTCCAATTCCGAAGCGTTCCAGGTGGTCCTGATTCTACGACGGATCGAAATACGTCGCGCTCTTGATCGGCGCCAGAGCCAGCACCATGGCGTGCTCGTAGAGCTCGGTCCGGTCCATGACCTTGCCGGTCAACAGACCAATCGCCCCTTCCTGCTGCTTCGAGTTCTGGCGGCCAAAGACCCTGTCGTTGGCGTCTCCGAGCTCCCTGCCTTCGCGGACGAGACGCGCCACCGCTTCTGGCAGGAGAAAGCCCCCCGTCCGGCCCTTGCCCGTCGGTCCGGCAGACAACACGACGATCCACGCATAGGCCAGCATGCCATCCGAGAGATCCTCGATTCCGCCTTCGATACCCACCCAGAAGTCGGCCTCCGGGGCCGCATGAGCTGCCGCCCTGGCCCGGTTCTCGGCCCCCTGTAGCGTCTCGGCCTCGGTCATGGGTTGATGGCCGACTCCCGATTCGACAGACAGGGTTCGTAGCTGGAATTCCTCATCGGGGAACATCCTCTTGAATCCACCCAGGGCCGCGTTCGACTTCACGGGATTCTTTGAGGCGACGACAAGGGTCTTCACGTTTCCAACTCCACGCCGAGACCATCCGCGATGCGATTGACAAAAGCGAAGTACGCCGCGATGGCGCAGATGTCGTGGATCGCGCGATCGTCGAACCCTCGCCCCCTCAGACTTTCCACATCGGTGGCGACCATCTCGCTGGGTGTCAGCGTGAGTTTGGCCACATAGTCCAGCATCGCCCGGTCGGACTCCGAGAGATCCGCCTGAGAAAAGTCCGAGCCCAGAGCCTCGACCAGCTCGTCCTGCGTGGCCTCGTCCACCTTTTTGGCTGTCAGAATCCTACGGAGGCCCGCCCCGTGATGATGCACTCAGTAGTGGCAGTTGTTGACGGCGGATACCACCACCCCGATCATCTCGCGCTGGATGCGGCTCAACGGACCCCGGCTGTACATGAGCTCACGGTAGAGCTCGAAGTGCTGCCGCATGGTGCGGCTGTGAACACCGTGAATCTGGATGATGTTGTCCTGGTCCGGAACCCGGTCGACCTCGGGGATCTGCTCCGGCGGGAGATAGGGGATGAAGGCCATGTGGATTGCCAGGCGTCGAGGTCTGGTCAGGCCGAGATGTAGTAGACCCGCTCCTGCTCGGAGCCATCCGGGTTGCGCCAGGTCACGACCCCACGAAAATGAAGACCGGTACCGGGGGTGATGATGGCGCCAATCGACACCTTCTCACTCGGCTTCAGCTCTTCCACCGGAAATGCGCTCTTCAGGTCGTGTGCGCTGACGGGTGCGTTCTTGTCCCTTTCCGATTGCACGGAAAACCGCACACCCTGGGCGCTCACGGTACCCACATTCTCAACTACGAATCTGCGTTCACCTTCGACGCGGTCGAGGTTGGCTTCCAGTTCGGTCGTCTCCTTCGCGACCTCTTGATCTTCCATGTTCTTCCCCTTCTGAATCCCTAGTCCGATAGAGGAGGGAATGCTATCAAGTCGTCCCCGCCAGTCCTGCTGGTGAATCCCGTAGAGCCCCACTTCTTCACCAAGGACTTCGACGGTGCGTTCGAACTTCTCACCGAGTCGATTGGCAACCGCCAGAGAGGACTTGTTGTCAGGGTGAATCAAGCTGATCACATGATCCCTATCCATTTCGGTGAACGCATGCTCGAGAGCCCGAGCTGCCGCCTCCGTCGCAAATCCGTGGCCCCAGGCCGAGCGCGCGAGGGTCCACCCCAACTCGAAGCCCGGCCAGCCCTCTGGATTGATAAATCCGACTCGGCCGATCAGCTCACCGTTGTCGCGTCTCTCCACCGCCCACGGACCATAGCCCCGCAACTGCCAATGCCCCAGTGTGGTGGCGATGTGACGCCAGGTTTCCATTCGATTCCAGGTCTTGCCCCCCAGGAAGCGCATCACCTCCGGGTCGGCACACATCTCGGCGTAGGTGTCGAGATCCGTTTCCGCAAACGGTCTCATGAGGAGTCGTTCGGTCTCGAGCGTGATCAAGGTTCACCTCCGGCGCAGCGCGAAACAGAGACCCGACCAGGTCTCGTCAATGGCGCAAATCTTGAAGTCCACGAGTCCCGCGTCCTCGCGACCCGGACACTCTGCTTGCGATCCATGACTGACCCACCTTTCCGATTCGGCCCTCGATCTGCCACCACGAAGAGTGAACATCCGGGCCTTACGGGCGTATTCTATGAAGAGGGTATCCCACGGGAGGGCCATTCCTATGCGCGAACAGGACTTCGATCTTCACGTCAAGGTGGTGGCATGGCTGCATGTGCTGGAATCCGTTCTCTACATCGGTGGAGCCCTGCTGCTCGTGATCTTCTTCTCGGGCATGGGAATCATGGCCGACGACCCCCAGGCCTTCGGTATCCTGAGTATCGTGGGGCTTGTTGCCGCCGGATTCCTCTTGCTGATCGGGATTCCTGTCGCCTTGGCCGGGTGGGGACTGCTGAACCGAAGACCCTGGTCTCGAGTGCTGGCCATGGTCCTGGCGGTCCTGGGGCTCTTTCTCTTTCCCATCGGCACGATCGTCGGAGTCTACGTGCTTTGGGTCTTGACCTCGTTGCCGGCAGCCGCCTACTTCGGAGAAGCCCCGAGGGAGCGAGCTACCCGCCGCCGGCTCAGACCCTTCCGGCTAGAGTCAGAACGAACCCATCGAGGACTTCGTAGCCTTCACGGGCCGTCGGATCGGTTTCAGCCCGCCCAGGATTCACTCGCCTTCCTCTACCACGATTTCGAGGCCACCCATGGCCTTGGCGGCGTTGTTGAATACCCAGGCCCCGATCGCCCCGCCGAGAAATCCCAGAATGAAGTAGAGCACCGGCAGAGCCAGGATCGCTCCAAAACCGAAGAAGGGTCCCATCCAGCTGACCTCGTTCGATACCTCTTCGCTGATCCCGAGTCCTCCGGCTGCTGCCAAAGAGAGAACGATCCCCGCGATGAGACCAAAGATCCCATAGATGGCGGCCGCGATTCGAGCCACCGACATCACGCCAACGCTCTCTGATGATCATGTTGGACCTCCCTGCTTCTATTCTCACTCGAGAAAGCGCTTGACCCTTACGTAACGTTAGGGTGTACAGTTCTCACTGGCGGCGCGACCCGTCCCAGAAAAGGAGGGGCAGTCCATGAAATCGATACAGGTGGGGCAGCTGGCGCGGCATTCGGGATTGACCGTACGCACCCTGCACCACTACGACGAGATCGGCTTGCTGTCGCCCTCTCAACGCACCGAGGCCGGGTATCGCCTCTATGACTCTGACGATGTCGGCCGGCTGACCCAGATTCTGCTGCTCAGGCGACTGGATCTTTCGCTCGCCGAAATCCGGGAGATTCTCGCCCGGCCTGAGAGCTCTTTACAAGAGACGATCGGCCAACAGATCTCACGCCTCAAGGAGAAGATCGAATTCCAGACCCAGCTGGTCGAGCGACTGGAAGCGATCCACCGGCGTCTCGAACTGGCGGAGCGGGTCTCCGTCGATCAACTCACGCGACTGATGGAGATAATGACCATGTTTGACAAGTACTACACCCCCGAGCAGATGGAGTACCTGAAGAAGAGGGGAGAAGAGTTGGGCGAGGAAGAGATTCGCCAAGCCGAGACCGAGTGGCCACAACTCATCGGCCGTATGCAAGAAGAGATGGCCAAAGGTACCGACCCGGCCAGTGAGGGCGTGCAAGCTCTTGCCAAGCGCTGGCAAGAGCTGGTCCAGGAGTTCACCGGCGGCGATGCCGGAATCGAATCCTCGCTACGGAACATGTACGGTCAAGAACCCCAGTTGCGTCAGCAGACCGGGATGGATCCCAGCCTCATGGAGTTTGTAGCCAAGGCCAACGCTGCCGGCAAAAGCGAGGGCTGATCCTCGCCACGACCGCAGTTCACCTCACGGGCTCAGCGACACCTCGTAGCTGGTAATGACCTCCAGGAACTTCGAGATCGCCACCATGTCCTCGCCCACGTAGCGAATGGTGTGCGAATCCACCTGCTCTACCGTCGGTAGGTAGGACAGCAACTGAGGCGGACGGTAGTTCTTGAAGCTGACCTCCAACTCTATCGGCCCCGCCAGCCTAAGGCTGGAAGTCATCGAGGCGCCCCATGGCGGCCGTCACCTTCTCCCCGATGAGTTGCAGGCCGCTCCGGCATCAAGGTGGTCGCGGAGTGAAAGCTGATGGCTTTCTTGACTGCCGCCCCTTCGATGTCGCCCAGCAGACCTCGAGCCTCCGCCACGATGGCATCGTCGCCCGAGATCATCAGAACGGCACTCCGAAATGTCCCGGCAATGGCGGCGTTGAGGCCCGCTTCCGGCATGGGTACGCCATTCAGCCGCACCGCCGTCAGGTTGGCGCTCGACAAGGTGTGAGCTCGCACACCCTCGGTGTTGGTGGTGCTGGTGTGATAGCCGATGAAGATGGCACCATCGAAGGTCTCGTCGATGCCCTCCATCATCATCAACGGTCGCGGCCAGGAGCGAACCAATTGGATATCTTGGGGCAGTTTGTCTAGCAGCAGGTTCTGACCGTTGCCGTGGGAGTCGCTGACCAGAATCTCCGTCGCTCCTGCCTGCCGCGCGGCGTCGATCGCGGCGTTGACCTCCGCTGTCATCAGTTCTCGAAACGTTTCATATTCGAAACCCGAGGGGCCCAATTGATCGCCGGTAACCGCTCCCACGACCCCTTCCATGTCGGCAGAGATATAGATCTTTAGCCCTTCCTGTCCAATGGCCACGGCACCCGCACAGAGGGTGACCAGAAAGCAACAGGTCGATCGCCAAGACTTCATCTTTTTCCTCCCCGAAGACTCGGATCAGACCGCCAACGGCTGCCGAGTCGACAGATTCGTAACCAACATCCCCAATCCCGCGACAAACAAGAACCAACCGATGCGTTTCGACCGGGATCGCGGGGCAGGACAGAAGTGGAAACCGGTTCGTATTCGTTCAATGAACGACCTCGAAGGAGTCGAACTCCTCATCCTCGACCATTTCCCGTGCCCGTACCTCGGTCACCTCTGCCATGGGTGGCCCGATACGAGCCCAATCCATCAGGGTGTCCACCTGAGCGTCATCTCCCTGCGCCACGATCTCCACCGTACCGTCAGGAAGATTCCTGACGAACCCGACGATTCCCAGCCCGACCGCCTTTTCCCGCGTATGGGCGCGGTACCAGACTCCTTGCACCCGACCAGAAACGATGGCCCTGACTCTCTTCATCGCCGCAACCTCCCTTTCTGATCTCTGCCCATGGCTCTCTCAGTGATCGCTGCATCCCAGAGATTTCACTCTATACGACACCGCTATTCCGGGACTTTCTCGGGCACGCTGAGCGTCGGATTGCCCTCGAGATCGTAAAACGTGAGACTGCCACTGTCCTTCAAATAGAGGACCGCAGCTCCTCTCGAGCCGGGTCCATGGAGGGCCACGCCACCGCCGCCGTGGGCAAACTGCGCCACACCGACACGGATCACGCCCTCCGCATCTCGAATGAACAACGCCGAGCCGCTGGGAGTCGTGGGCCAGCGCCACCCGCATCGAGCCACCCGGGTCGTTGATGAACAAACCCGCCGCACCCTCGTCATCGAAGCCCAGAATGGCCGCTGGCTCGCCCTGCGGACCCATGATCTCCAGTCGCTCCGCGCGAACGATCTTCTCGATCTTGCCCTTGGCCGGCACGACCTGGGTGGTGAAACCGTAGGCGAGCAACGAAGCCATACCCAAAACCAGAAGCCGATTCCACCACTCGAGTCGCTTCACTCTCTTTTCCACATCCATGGCTTGACTCCTACTCTTCATCCCGATGGACGATTTCGAGTGAGAACGCCGGCAGACAGATGGCGATGTACTCGGCGCCACCCGGTGCGGGGGTGCTGTATCGAATCCACTCTCCCGGTTCCGACACCACGGCCTGCCCGGCCTTGGCCTCCAGAGAGCCACCCTCGTAGTCCAGCCTCACCTGACCCTTCAAGATGATGGTGATCTCTTGGAACTCGGGTCGCTGACCGGGCTCGACCCAGCCTTCGGGCGACACCATGTGGGCCACACTCACCGCCTTGTGTCGCGAGTTGACGTGTCCGATGTACTCGTGGATTCTCTTGGGTTTGTTGCCCGCCGCCTCGATGGTGGTGGGGCTCTCGATCAGTCTTGGCATGATCCCTCTCCGTTATTGACCGGTGATCATAGGCACTCAGAGCTCAGAAGCTCGCGGGACACGACTCTGTAGGCCGGTTGGTACAGGTTTCGATAGCTGCTGGAATGATGGACGGCTGGGAACCCCTGAGCTCGCATCTCGGCAAACCACTTCCCTAGCTGGCCCTTTGGGTAGGGAATCTCCCCGTTTCGGCCATGGCTTCGACGTAGCCCCAATACCTCTCGAGCCCCTCCTCGGAGGCTTCGAACTGTTTCGCCGTGGCGATGAATGCGTCGAGAAGCTCCCTCGTGTCCCCGCCCTGCTCGACATAACCCCGGAGATTCACACGCACCAATTCGCCATCCGGCGACAGCGGCTCACTGAGCGGCTCCTCTGAGCCGACGACAAGTGTCGCCAGCTCCCGTTCCAGCCACTGCTGTGCCGCTTGGCGATCTGGCACCGCATGCTCGCTTCCCATGGCTGCCTGGAAGACCAACTTGTAGAGATCCTGTATTTCCATCGAGGGATACTTCTCGAGGTGGTAGGTCACGACCTGGCGAAACCTCTCATCCTCCGCGCCAGCGGCTTCGACGCTCGTCGTCAGTCCAGACCATAGGCCCAGCCCGAAGACGGCCATTCCCAGCAAATTCCGTTTTGTCATTGCCATCAAACCATACCTACCAGATCCACGATCCGTTCTTTAGTCGGCTGAGAGATAGTGATGCCAGAGAACCCGCGCCGCCACCGCACGCCAGGGTGTCCAGTTCTCCGCCAACTCCTCGAGTCGGTCCTGGTCAGGGACCTCCGCCAGATTCTTGACCTGCTGAGCCGCCTTGGCCAACGCCAGATCACCCTTGGGCCAGATGTCGGGTCGCCGCAAAGCCATCAGAAGATAGATGTCCGCGGTCCATCTGCCGATTCCCACTCGACTCATCAGAGCTTCCTTGGCGTCGGCATCCGGTAATCGCGACAAGCCCTCGACATCGAATCGCTCATCCACGATCGCCTGGGACAGGTCTCGACAATACCGGGCCTTCTGGCGGCTGAACCCGATGGACTTCAAATCCCTGTCGCCCAGACTCGAGCAGGCCATGGGGCGTCACCTCTGGAATCGAGCTCTGCAGCTTCCCGAAGGCCGCCTTCGCCGAAGCCAGCGACACCTGCTGCTCCAAGATGATCTGCACCAGGGTGGAGAATCCGGGCCTGCGGCTCCACATGGGTGGCGGACCATGCCTGTCCACCACTGCAGCCAAATCCTTATCGCCCTGTGCCAGCTCGGAAAGGCCCACAGCGAGCCTCTTCTTGGTCAGCATCTGGGGCAGTACCTGGGCATCCTTCTTCAAACCCGGCTCAAACCTGACCCAGGTACCGTTCCTCGAGAATCGCCAGATGATGAGCCTCATGCCCCGGCACGATGTAGCCGATGGCCCTGACCGAGACCGTCACATCGTTGGCCATGCCGGTCTTGAGCCACGAGGCTTCATCGAGGCTTTCGAAGAACGCCAAGCTGGCGTTGCGGACTGCCTCGTACTCACGAATCAGGCCTTCCAGGGGTCGAGAGTCGAAGTCTCCAGTCACGACGTACTCATCTTGATCGAAGCCTGGCAAAGACTGCTTCTCATCCCGAGCGATGGACATGGCTCGGTAGACGAAGACCCGTTCGGTATCGATGAGGTGGCCGATCACCTCTTTGAGGCTCCATTTGTCGGGGGCATACCGGTAGCCCGCCTGCTCGTCGCTCAGGCCCGCGAGTAACTCGATGACCTTGGCCCGTTGCTGGCGCAGGATGAGCGACAGCTGTTTGCCCTCGACGCGGTCGATATAGCCGGCATAGTAGGGGTCGAATTCATGAGCCGCCGGGGGATCGATTTCAAGCCATGCCATCTCTGGTCTCCTTTCGTCGAGCTGTAGAGGCTCTCGGGGTCGATCTCCATGAGCTCGATGGGGGCTCCATTGTCGACGATGAAAGCCACCCGCACACCGGGCGAGGGACTGTTGGGTGCAATGAGAACTTCCTTGCCAGCCGAGCTCGGCTTCGAGGTCGTCTACTTCGAAGGCTACATGGGGCGTTGTCTTTACCAGTTCGGGCAACGGGCTGTCGGGCTCGAACCGCATCCACTCGACGCCATAGGGGCTTTCATCGTAGCCCGAAACATGCAGTCCATACTCTTCCAGATACACCTCGCCGTCCCTGACAGTTGCTGAGGGAATTCCTACGTGATGGAACTTACGCACGTCGATCTCCATGGGTTCCAGCTGAGGGTCAGGCCATGACGCCCAGGGTCGAGAAGAAGGGGTCTACCAGCTTCTGATCACCGCCAACTCTGAGCCAGACTTCTCGCCTCCGGACCGGTCAGTGCTCTTGGTAAACAATCGCCAGGCGGTGTCAGCCGAAATCTCGACGGTGGCAGCCAATTCGAGATCGTTCGCCAACAAGCCCAGACCCCAAGACTCCGAGAGGCGCTGGAGACCCCATCCCAGATTATCCAGATCGCTGATCCTGACCCCGACCGTTGCACCATTCGTAGCCTCCACAGAGGAGTACGACCTGGGCAGCGCTCGTATGAAGGTCTCAAGCAGCGGCCTGACGTAGCGCTCCTGATCGAGCCCGGGAGCACCCACGGCCTCGCGGATCTGTTGCTGATGATGCCAGCGCTCGGTGAACTCGCGCGCCACGTCCATCCACACCTTGGAAGACGTCCTCACCGGCCCAGCTCACAGGCGAACGAGGCCTCGTGCCTCGGGATCGAGCGATTCGAAGTAGTCGGCCATCTGCGGACAGACGTGCTCCAGCAGATCGGTCATCACTCCAGGACTGAGCCGTTCGGCCGCCTTGACCCAGGTGGCGTTCAGATCATTCAGATAGCCCACCAGCTCCCGGTAGTCTGAGAGATCCCGCTCGGGCGGGGGCGGTTGGTGGCCGTCCCGGTCCAGGGACAGGCGCCGGACCGCACCATCCAAGAGGTGAGCCGCCACATCGTGGACAGTCCAATGTCCCACGGCGGCCTTTCGCCAGTCCTCCGGCTCGAGACCTCGCAGGAGCGGTATCAGAGCTTCGTCCACTTCTCGAATCAAATGGACGGTCTCGATGGGTTTGAGAGGAACCAGCGACATCGCTTTGAGCCTATCAACAGCGAACCGGCCTAGATCGCCTCCAGATAGGCTGGACCACCCAGTTGTTTCATCTGTCGGAGAATCCAAGCGACTCGCTCCTCGACATAGCGTGTCGGCTTGGCGGCCGACAGGTGCTTCGGATTTGGCAGGACCGCTGCCAGTATCGCCGCCTGCCGAGCGGTCACCTCCTTCGCTGGTCTGTCCAAAGAACCGTCTGGCTGCTGCTTCGGCACCAAAGACACCGGGACCGAATTCGGCGATGTTGAGATAGATCTCCAAAATGCGTCGCTTGGGCCACAGCATCTCGACAAAGACGGTGAGGTAGGCCTCGAGCCCTTTGCGGAGCCAGCTTGGGCCTCGGCCAGAGAAACAGATTCTTCGACCACCTGTTGCGAGATGGTGCTGGCACCACGCTGCCGCGGTCGATCCTCCTCCAGGGCGGATCGAATCGACTCGATATCGAAACCGAGATGGTGAGGGAAATTCTGGTCCTCGGCGGCGACCACGGCGATCGGCAGGAAGGGCGACATTTGCATCCCAGATCGACCCACTCCTGGTGCACATCGAAGCCCTCCGACCTCGCCCGGCTGATAAACGAGCTCGTCGGCGGATCGATCCATCGCCAAGGCAGAACCAGGGTCGTCGGCAATACCCCAAACAGGAACACGCAGACAATCGTGGTCTGGAGCCACCGACGAGGTCTCGGCTTCATCCGTGACCCTATTCAGAGTTGTACTCGAAGCTCTTCCTGCTCGGGCGATCCCGCCCCAGCGGATCAGTCTGCTTTGGATGGGATTGACGAGCCTATACATGGGCATCTCCTTCTGGCTTCTTCCTGGCGGGCCGCGTCGCGAATCGATAGGTCCATGCCATCAAGAACAGCTGCAGAGGGTACACGGATCCAAAGATAGATCGGACCCCAAGCGTGCCCACCCATGGGAACTCGAGACAGGGCGGCGTACACATTGATCGGCAGCAGGAGCAGCAGCATCCAGATGAGCAGCCAACCTGTTCGGTGCCGAAGCCCGGGTACCAGCAGAGCCAGAGCACAGATGATCTCGACGACTCCAGATACCTGAACCGCAGTCGTCCTCATCGGTAGGAACGACGGGATCATCTGCACCATGGACTCCGTCTCGACGAAGTGCCCAATACCTGTAAAGAGAAAAACCGAGGTCAACCCCAAGACCCCAGCCCACTCTCTTCGTTTCGCCGAGACATCCGACAATCGAGTCACCACGTAGGGCGTCACCAGCAACCCGACGATGATCAGGGGTGTCCACATGGTTCAGTCGTGCTCGGCGTGGCTTTGGCCGGGGTGGTGTCCCTGATGTCCGTCTCCGTGATAACCACGAAGCTCGATGTATCGAGCGACTTGATCCTCGTTCAGCACTTCCATCATCTCGAGATGTGCCTGGAGGTGAACGGTGCGAAGCCGTCCCTGGAGCTCCGCAATCTGTCGGATCTGTATACCCAGAATATCCCCGTCGATGGCATGGGAAGCAAAGAGTCGATCCAGCTCACGTTCATGCTCGACGATCTGATGTCCCAAATCCTCCGCGGACTCCTTCATCTCTTTGAAGATCGTCTCGGTGCTACGTAGCTGATCCTCGGTGAGACCCAACTCTGCTTCCAGCTCCAGGACATGCTTGGGACCCGGATAGCCATTCAGCTCGGCCGCCAGGGCCAGGCTCATTCCCTGACCGGTCTCGTATCCATCGATCTGTTCTGGCGAGAGAGCCTTGATCTCGCGTCCCTGGATCGAGCTGTAGGGCGATTGAGATGCGCCACCCACGGCACCGGTGAGTAGAGCCAGGGCGATCCCGAGGGCCACGCGCCACACTTTTGAAGAGCATTTCTTCACTTCAGCCTCCTGCGATGGAACGAGTTGGACTGGCTGGAGTATAGGACAAGCTCAGCCGGCCACGGTCGAGGCGAGAATCAGCTGTGCCGTGAAATACATTGGCAGGCCCCAGGCGCGGTTGGCAAACGCCTTGGCTACAAAGCGATCGCGCGCGACCGAGACATCAGAGATCGCGAAGAGCGAGCTGCCGAGCGCGATGCTCCAGACACCGCTACCATCTGCTGCCCCGCAGCCCACCACGACCATGGAGCAGATCACCGCGATATAGATCACCACCAGGCGGCGGAACCCTGCGGGCAGCTTCGGTCCCAGCCAACTCATGACGAACCACGCCAGGGCCGCCGCCAGGAGAATGCCCACCAGTAGTCCCACCTTCCCTGTTGGAAGACGCAAGAAGGCTGCGATGTAGGCCAGATGCCCTGAGAGAAAGGCGATGATTCCGGCTCGAAACCAGGACCGGCGGTTCTTCGGGATGAGCAGAACGTCACCCCAGAAGCAGAGAACGAGGCCCAGTAGAACCCAACGGCCGTAGCTTGTCTCCAAGGCTCCCCAGTTCAGAGCCGCCCAGACATAGGCTCCTGCGGCCACCGGTTTGGCGAGCCAGATACCCCACCGCGATCCTGACTTCTCTGCCGCAAGGAGACCGACAACGGCAACGACGCAGACAAAGATGGGGAGCTCGTTCATCATCGGTTATCCTTTCCCGACAGCATGTCCCAACCGCTCGACATCGACAACTGGCATCGGCGCCATCACTTCGAGTTCTTCAAGGACTACGAGCTGCCGTTTTTCAATCTCTGTGCCGACGTCGACGTTTCCAAACTATACGAATGGTCGAAGGAGGAGGGGGGACCTTCATTCTTCCTGGCCTCCTTCTATCTCTCTCTACAAGCCGCCAATGAGCTCGAACCGTTTCGCTATCGTCTGAATGGCGAATCGGTACTCGTCCATGAGGTCATTCACGGTGGCTCGACGGTGATGCGCCAGGACGAGACTTTTGGTTTCGCCTACTTCGATTTTGGCCCATCCTATGTCCAGTTCGAGGTCACGGGAGCAGAGATTCTGGAGCAAGCCCGCACCGTCTCGGGCCCCCTGTTGGATCGCCCTGACCGCGACGACTTGATCTACTACTCGGTGATCCCCTGGGTGCATTTCACCGGCTTTACCCACGCCAAGAAGCTGGGGACGCGAGACTCGATCCCCAAGATCGTCTTTGGCCAGCACTCCGAGAAAGCTGGGGCGCGTCTCATGCCAGTCTCGGTGGAAGTCCACCATGCCCTGATGGACGGTCTGGACGTAGGTCGGTTCTACGAGCGTTTTCAGCAGCTGCTGAACGACCCGACCGCGCTGCGAACCTGATCCGCCTCGGAGGGAATCAGCCCACCTTGCTGTACTTGCGCAGATCCAACGGCTCTGCCATCAACTCGTCCCAGTGTTCCAGGGCCGCCTGGATATGGGGAGTCTCGAAGTGCGCCGCCAAGTCCGATTCGGCCTGCCACTCCTCGATAAAGGTCAGCTGCGATGGATCGTCGTTGCTCTGCAGAAGCTCGTAGCTGATACAGCCTGGCTCCTTGTTTGTGGGACCTGATCAGCCGCTCGAGAAGCTCTCGCGCTTCGGTGGCCTTGTCAGACTTGCTCTTGATGTGTGCAACAACTCTCAATGTCATGAATCCGTCCTTTCGACCATCTCGGAGGTGGTCTGGCTCTGAGTATGGGCTCTTGTTTCTGTCGGATACGGTCTGACGTGACTCACACCCTACCGCATCCCTACGGGTCGAAGGGATCCACATGCGGATAGAGGACTGAGCGCTCCACATCGGGATGCCGGTGGCCGTAGCGTTGCGGCACGTCCTGTGTCCAGTCACTGGGTATGACCAGGGGAAACAGCACCAACAGAGTCAGCGCGACCCGCCGTGCCCAGAGAGAGGAGACCGCTCTGCTCGAGATCCCCTCGTGGAGAGGTGCCAAGCTCACTTCTGGTTCGGCCCATTTGTAGCGCCACCACATCAGGAGGAGCCCGGCGAGCGCCATCAGAAGGTTGAATCCCTGCCCTGGACCCAACCCGAAGAGCGATACCCGATACTCCCGAAACTGGTCCACAAAGAACCGTAGGAAGCCGTACCAGAAGAGGAAGTGGGCACTGAGAACCCCGGCTGGTGGCCTGGCCAGGCGGAGGAACAGAAGAAGCGGCACCAACATCAGGTTCTTGAGGCCATCGTAGAGCACCACTGGGTGGCGAAACCCCTCGATATCGGGAAACCTCACTGCCCACCAGACGTCTGCCGGCGCACCGATAATCTGGCCGTCAATGAAGTTGCCAATTCTGCCCACTCCCATGAAGAACGCCCCCGGAATGACGAGCTCGTCGGCCAGACGCCAGAAGCTCGACCCCGTCGAGCGGGCAAAGATCCAGAGACCAAGGATGCAGCCTGCAAGAATTCCATGGGTCGACATCCCCCCCAACCAGTAGGCCAGGATGTGAAACGGATGCCGGCTGTAGTAGCTCCACTCGTAGAAGAGGACCTCGACGAGTCGCCCACCGATCAGAACCGCAATCGCCAAGGCGATGGCCAGGTCATAGACCTGAGATCCTGATAAACCCAAGCGTGCTCGAGCCTGCCGGAGCCACAGGAAAATGCCGATGAGACCCACGGTGTAGGCCGCTCCGTACCACCAGAGATACACACCACATATCTCGGTGATCACCGGATCGATGACCGTGAACCAGACCCTTCATCGCTCAGCTCCCGGAGGGTTCATGCGCCTTCACCGACTCAAGAAGAAACGACGACTGTCGGGTTACAGTGCCGTTCAGGAGGCGTCGTAGGCCTGACGCAGCCAGGCGATGAGCTCGGCGTCGACCTGCAGCCTTCGCCGTCACCCGCACCCGGTGGCTCACCATGGCGTTGAAGCTGCCGGACGCCTCCAGCCGATCGGTGGGATCGACCCCTTTGAGATTGATCCCCACATCCACACGGGTCTTGGTCGACGGCTGGATGATGCCAAACTGCTTGTTGCGACGCAGGCTGACATAGGCCTTCTTGGGGGAGATCTCCACATCGCCACCGAAATTCTCGATCTCGGCCACGATGGAATCGTAGATGGGGCGCAGGTCGGCCTTGGGCCCCGAATACTGGGCTTCTACCAGATCATCCTGATTGGGCTCAGGCCCGGATTGGAGCGTCTTCATGGCCACGAGATTGGCGAAGCCGTGGGTCATCCCGTGATCCGTTTTGAGCATCTTGAGAATTTGACCGTGTTTCTCCAGACCGCTCGCACGGGTGATCTGCAACCACTCCTCGAGTGACTTGCCCGTCTTCTCCGGCAGATTCTGAATCATGCTCAGTGCCATCTCTTCAGGTGACTTGGCCATCGATCTCTCTCCTAGCTCTTCTTGGGTACATAGAGATCCGTGATGGTGCCCTCGTAGGCTTCCGCTGCCAGAGCCACCGTCTCGGAAAGGGTCGGATGGGGATGCACCGTCAGGGCCAGATCGCTCGCCTCGCAGTCCATTTCGATGGCCAAGGCGATCTCGGCGATGAGGTCGCCAGCGTTGGAGCCCACGATCCCGCCGCCGACGACCCGATGAGTCGCGGGGTCGAAAAGGACCTTGGTCAGGCCATCGCTGCGGCCCATCCCCAAAGAGCGACCGCTCGCCGACCAGGGGAAAGAGCCCTTCTCGTAGGGAACTTCCTTCTCTGCCGCCTCGGTTTCAGTCAAGCCCACCCAGGCGATCTCTGGGTCGGTGTAGGCCACCGAGGGGATCACTCGGGCATCGAAACCGCTCTTCTCACCGGCTGCCACCTCAGCGGCCACCTTGCCTTCGTGGGTCGCCTTGTGAGCCAACATCGGCATCCCGGCAAGGTCACCGATGGCGAAGATGTGGGGAACATTGGTGCGCTGTTGCTTGTCCGCGGGGATGAAACCTCGATCATCGAGATGGATCCCGGCCGCCTCGGCACCGATCTGATCACCGTTGGGTCGCCTTCCCACCGCCACCAACACCCGGTCGAAGGTCTCAGGTGCCGGTTCCCGACCCCCTTCGAAGGTAGCCTTGAGACCCCCTTTCAAGGCTTTGATCTTGGTGACCTTGGTCTCGAGATGGATCTTCGCTTTGTAGCTTCGCTTCAACCGTCGCTCCAACGGCTTGACCAGATCCCGGTCACAACCCGGGATCAGGCCATCCATCATCTCGACGATGGTCAGTTGGGAGCCTAGCGCGCCATAGACCACGGCCATTTCGAGACCGATGATGCCACCACCAATCACGAGCAAACGCTTGGGAATGTCCTGCAACTGGAGAGCTCCGGTCGAGTCCATGACTCTCGGATCGTCCCAGGGCAGACCAGGGATCTGTACCACTCGCGACCCCGCAGCAAGGATCGCCTGCTGGAAGGAGATCGCGATGCTGCCTGGCCCGGTATCCACCGCCAGTGAGTTGGGTGAAGTGAATCGGCCCACCCCCTGCACCACTTCGACTCCGCGCTGCTTGGCCAAAGCCGCCAGCCCCTTGGTCAGTCGACTGACGACCGAGTCCTTGAAACCGCGCACCTTGTCCAGATCGACCTTCGGTTTGCCAAAGACGACACCGTGCTTCTCCATGTCGGCGGCCTCGTCCATCACCCTGCCCACGTGAAGAAGGGCCTTCGAGGGAATGCAGCCCACGTTGAGACAAACGCCTCCGAGAGCCGGGTACCGTTCCACCAGAGTCACCTTCTTCCCCAGGTCGGCGGCGCGGAAAGCGGCCGTGTAGCCACCGGGACCGCCGCCCAGAACGAGGATCTCTGTGTCGGTGGGGGTGACGGGAGTCGTCGCGACCCTTGTAGGGGCGGGGCTTGTCCCCGCCCGGGAGGGTGCAAGGCCCTCCCCTACATCATCCCGGGAGGGCGCAAGGCCCACCCCTAGGTCATCCCGGGTGACCGCAACGCCCTCGCCTTCGTCATCCCGGGTGGGCGATTGGCCCGTCACCGAATTGGCCGCGGCTTCGAGCGTCAGGATCGCCTGGCCTTCAGCGACTTCGGCACCCACCTCCACCAGGATCTCCTGAATCACCCCCGCTTCCGGGGAGGGTACGTCCATGGAGGCCTTGTCGCTTTCCAGGGTGATCAGTCCGTCATCGATGGCGACGGTATCGCCGACCGAGACCAGGATCTCCACTATCTGGACCTTCTCGGCGCCCCCGAGATCCGGGATTCTCACCTCGCTCACAGCAGCAGCCGCCTGATGTCGGTCAAGACCTGACAGAGGAAGGTCGTAAACCGAACCGCCATGGCGCCATCGATGACACGATGATCGTAGGAGAACGAGAGCGGCAGCATGAGTCGGGGCTCGAACTTCTCACCCGTTCCAGACGGGCTGACGTTCCATTCGCGAGACCCCGAGGATCGCCACCTCCGGTGCGTTGACGATGGGTGTGAACGCTGTCCCGCCAATACCACCCAGGCTGGTGATGGTGAAGGAAGCCCCGCGAATTTCATCGAGGCCCAGCTTGCCCTGCCGGGCTCTCTCGCTCACTTCAGCCAGCTCGGCGGCGATCTCGAGAATCCCCTTCTTGTCCACATCCCGAATCACCGGCACCACCAATCCCCCCGGGGTGTCTACGGCGACCCCCAGGTGGTAGTACTGCTTGAGAATGACGTGCTCGGCGTCAGGATCGAGCGAGCTGTTGACTCGGGGAAATTCCTTCAAAGCCGTCACAGATGCCTTCATCACGAATGCGACCGGCGTGAGACTGAAGCCCTGGGCCTTGGCCTCGGGACTGTTGGCTTGGCGAAAGGCTTCCAGGTCGGTGATGTCTGCTTTGTCGTGCTGGGTGACATGAGGAACGTGCAGCCAGCTGCGGTGGAGGTTGGTGAGGGAGAGCTGCTGGATCCGGCTGAGGGGCTCGATGTCGACCGGACCGAACTTCGAAAAGTCGATCACCGGCATCGGCGGCAGTGCCGTGCTTCCAACCCCGGCGGGCTCGGCCATTACCTTTTTCACAAAGCCCTGGACATCCTCCTTGAGGATCCGACCCTTGCGACCGGTACCCTTGACCCGAGAGAGATCCACGCCCAGCTGACGAGCAAAGCGCCGCACTGCTGGGCTGGCATAGACACCGGTTGTCGGGAACTCGTCTATGGGGGCGGGACCGATATTGGCGGTCGACGCGGAGGCCGGCCGCTTCAACGGTTCTTCGGTTTCGGCCGGCGCGGAGGCCGGCCGCTTCAACGGTCTTCGGTTCGGCCGCGGACCGGCCGCTTCGCTGCGTCGTCGCGGGCGCGCAGGCTCGTCCGCCGGCCGGCATCGGAGGCACGGCCGCTTCAGAGCATCGTCGTCAGCCTGCTGCTCCTGGGCTTCCGCGGTTACGGACAGGGTCAGGATCACGGCTCCGGTGGCCACCTTGTCTCCCGCTCGGACCTTGACGTCCACGACCTTGCCGGCCAGTGGCGACGGCACGTCCATGGTCGCTTTGTCACTCTCCAGAGTGATCAAGGGATCTTCGACGGCTACGGTGTCGCCCCCGGTGACCAGTACCTCGACCACATCGACTTCGTCGAAGTCGCCGATATCGGGCACCGTGATCTTCTCGACTACACCGTCCATGGTGGCGGCGCCTCCGAATCCAGTTCGTACTTCTTGATGGCTTCCTCTACCTTGGCGATCGGCACGGTTCCTTCATCGGCCAGGGCCTTGAGGGCGGCCACTGCTACGTGGAAACGATCGATCTCGAAAAAACTGCGCAGCTTGGCGCGGGTATCGCTGCGTCCGTAGCCGTCCGTTCCCAGGGTGACAAATCGGCCGGGCACAAAGGGGCGGATCTGATCCGCGTAGGACCGCATGTAGTCGGTCGAAGCAATGACAGGGCCCGCCACACCCTCGAGACTCTTCTCTACGTAGCTCTTTTCCGAATCCGACCCGGGGTGGAGTCGGTTCGACCTCTCTACCGCCAAGCCCTCCCGCCGCAGCTCTGTGAAGCTGGTCACGCTCCAGACATCCGCAGCGACACCGAAGTCCTCTTGCAGCAGATCGGCGCCAGCCAGGACTTCTCGGAGGATGGAGCCGCTGCCCATGAGTTGCACCTTGGGAGAATCCGCTTTTCCTCCGGCAGCCTCCCGAAGTCGGTACAGACCTTTGCAGATCCCCTCTTCCGCTCCCTTGGGCATCGGTGGATGCTCGTAGTTCTCGTTCAGCAGAGTGATGTAGTAGAAGGCGTTCTCGCCCTCCGCGTACATCTTCTTCAGGCCATGCCATACCAGTACCGCCAGCTCGTAGCCGTAGCTGGGATCATAAGACCGACAGTTGGGCACCGTCGCCGCGAGCAGGTGGCTGTGGCCATCCTGGTGCTGCAGACCCTCGCCGTTGAGCGTGGTCCGACCCGAGGTCGCGCCCATCAGAAAGCCCTTGGCCTGCATGTCGCCGGCCGCCCAGATGAGGTCGCCGATCCGCTGGAATCCGAACATGGAGTAGAAGATGAAGAAGGGCACCATGTGAATACCGTGGTTGGCGTGAGCGGTACCGGCGGCGATCCACGACGACATGGAGCCGGCTTCGGTGATGCCCTCCTGCAGAATCTGGCCCGTCTTCTCCTCTCGGTAGTAGGCCAGCTGGTCGGCATCCTCCGGAGTGTAGAGCTGACCCTTGGGGGCATAGATTCCCACCTGGCGAAACATCCCTTCCATGCCGAACGTCCGCGCCTCGTCAGCAACGATGGGGACAATGTGGTCTTTGATCGCCTTGTCCTTGGTCAGGGCCATCAGCAGCCGCACGAAACCCATGGTGGTGGAGACCTCGCGGTCGCCGCTGCCTTCCAGCACCACGTTGAAGGCGGACAGCTCCGGCACCTGCAAAGGCTCCGCATCGACCCGGCGCGAGGGGATGAATCCGCCGAGGGCTTCGCGGCGCTCGCGGAGATAGCGCATGGTGGCGCTGTCCTCGGATGGCTTGTAGAACGGCAATTCATCGACACGATCCTCCGCCACCGGGATATTGAAGCGATCGCGGAATTGACGTAGCGATTCCTCGCCCATCTTCTTCTGCTGGTGGGTGATGTTCTGACCCTCGCCCGACTCGCCCATGCCATAACCCTTGACCGTCTGGGCCAGGATAACCGTCGGCTGCCCCGTGTGTTGGACCGCCGCCGCGTAGGCCGCATAGACCTTTTGCGGATCATGGCCGCCCCTTTTCAGCCGCCAGATCTCCTCGTCCGACATGTTGGCCACCATCTCGGCCGTCTCGGGGTACTTGCTGAAGAAATCCTTGCGAATAAACGCTCCATCACCGGAGAGATAGGCTTGATACTGGCCGTCCACCACCTCTTCCATGCGCTTTCTCAGCATGCCGCTGTGGTCACGGGCCAGGAGCGGATCCCAATTCGATCCCCAGATCACCTTGATGACGTTCCACCCGGCACCGCGGAAGACCGACTCCAGCTCCTGGATGATCTTGCCGTTGCCCCGGACCGGACCATCCAGCCGCTGCAAATTGCAGTTCACCACGAAAATCAGGTTGTCCAGATTCTCCCGCGAGGCCAGAGAGATGGCACCCAGGGATTCCGGCTCGTCCATCTCGCCATCCCCCAGAAAGGCCCAGACCTTGCGGTTCTCCGTGTCCAGCACTTCCCGGTTGTGGAGGTACTTCATGAAGCGCGCTTGGTAGATCGCCATGATGGAGGTCAAACCCATCGAGACTGTCGGGAACCGCCAGAAGTCGGGCATCAACCATGGATGGGGGTACGAAGACAGCCCCTTCTTGTCCACCTCCTGTCGAAAGGCACCCAGCTGATCCTCGGTGAGCCGGCCTTCGAGAAAGGCGCGGGCGTAGACACCCGGCGAGCTGTGTCCCTGAAGCATCACCAGATCGCCACCATGCTCCGCCTCGGGGCCGCGGAAGAAGTGATTGAAGCCGACCTCCAGGAGATTGGCCACCGATTGATAGGTGGCGATGTGCCCGCCGAGGTTCTTGCCCTCGCGATTGGCCTTGATCACCATGGCCATGGCGTTCCATCGGATGATGCTTTTGATCCGTCGCTCCAGCGAGGGATCGCCCTGACGCTGCGCCTCCTGGTGCACCGGAATGGTGTTCACGTACGCCGTGGTGGCGTTGTATGGCAGGTAGGCTCCCGATCGGCGGGCCTTGTCCACCATGGATTCGATGAGAAAGTGGGCTCTTTCCGGGCCATCCTTCTCGATGACCTCCTCCAGCGCCTCCTTCCACTCCCGAGTCTCCTGTGGGTCGATATCCTGGCCGAGCGGATCCTGATAGCTATCCGTAGTCATATCTTCCTTTATCGTCCGTTTTGTCGGCGTATTGTACGTCACCGGTGGCATGACGGTTCGCAATCCGTTGCTTCACCGCTCCGATCCGTGAGAATGGCCTAACCGACGGCCAAACTGGAAATCTCGAGGATACGCACCCGAGAAGCCTCTTCACCCTCGATATCGACCCAGGCCAGGTAGAGATCGACTCCCACTCGCTCCATGCGGGGGAAGCCGCTGGCCCTCGACGGTGAGGTTCGGGCAACAACGATGGGCTCGCCGCCAAGACCGTCGACCGAGAAACGGCGAAGACGAATCTCGGCCTTCTCATCACCGCCCTCGAGCCAACTGACGATCACGTCTCCCGTCGCGTCCCAAACAAGATCGACCCGTCCCAGGGGGCGCCCGCTATCGACGACCCGAGTCGGACCGAAGCTCTGTCCGGCATCGTTGGAAAAAGCGATCTGGACCTTCGGACCACTCCCACCGGCCGTGTACCAGACCACGGCCACGTTGTCTCCATCTGTGGCAACTCCGGGGCCATTGACCGGACAACCCTCGATCCGCCAGTCATCGATCGCCACAGTGGCGGTTGCCGTCCAGTCATTCCCGGCTTGCCGAACGATGCCGATATCGCGGACTTCCTGTGTGCTGCGGTCGCGGAAGACGGCGATGGCACCCTGATCGGTAGCGGCCGCAGAGGTGGAACAACACTCACAGACACGATCATCCAGTACCTCGGCAGGGCCCACATCTCGATCCACCCAGGCAGTGCGAAGTGTCATCGCCCCACCCGCGGCCATCTGACGCCCGTCGAGCCAGAAGGCCCGCACGCCATCACCTTCGGCGACGTAGCTCACAAACCCGTGCTCAGTCGGCGTGTCGTCATCGTTCAGCGGGCCTAGAGGCTGCCAGCTCTCGGCGCCATCGTCCGAACGCGCCAAGAAGATCGAATAGGCATAGGTCTTCGCGTCGGTCTTGGCCAGCCAGTGCGAAAAAAGCGCGCCCTCTTCTGACGCCGCTACGCAAGGCGTATCGGCCCAGTTGGCGAAAAAGTCGGTTCCCGAGGCCACCCATGACGGGCTGGACCAACCGTCGGCTCCCAGACGTGACACGAGCAGTTGATAATGAGCCTCGCCCTCTGCTGTCTGGGTACGCTCGAGCCAGCTCAGAATCAGCGCGTCGTCCGCGACCACCAGACTCGGGGCAAACGAATACAGGCCGACAGGAGAGTCGATCTCCTGCCAGCCCGCCGCTGAGCTCGTCTCCGAGGTCTGCGCTGTGGGCGACTCGGACGGTGGCGCGCAGGCCGCGAGTCCGAGAGCCGCGATCAGGCAGATCCCCGGGCGGCTCAACCGTCGACCTCGGAACCCTCGATCGGTTCCGCCATCTCCTCCAGGACTTCACCCTCGAGCATAACGACACCGCAGCCAATTCGCCCTCCCGCCGCGCCGGTGGGTTGCGAGACCAGGTCGTCCTCGCCGTCGTGCAGGATCACCGCGCGTCCCAGAACAGTGTTCGGTCCGTCGGCAACGGTCAACATGGTGGTGGTGAGCTCCAGGTGCCCGGCACCGTCCTCGCCGATCTCGATGTTGCCGAAATCGCCGGCGTGCCGCATCTCATCCGTCGGGGCTCCATGCGGAGCATCGGTCGGATTGAAGTGGCCACCGGTGGACGTGAAGTCCTCCGCGCTGCAGTCCCCCAGCTCGTGCAGGTGGATACCGTGCATCCCCGGTGCGATGCGAGCGATGTCTGCCACGACCATCACCCCATCAGCGCTCTCGGTGAAGGTCACCGTACCACTCACCTCGGAGTCGGCCCGGGGTTGCAGGATGGCTACGGCCGTGGTTGTGGCCACCACCTCTTCTACCACCTCCGGCGCGGGAACTGGATCCGGAGCGGCCACTTCTTCCTTGGAGCCACAGGCCCCGGTCAACACGACGACTGCAAGAATCAAAATAAGTGCAAGGTTCCTGTACATCTCTTGTTCCTCCTTGGTGGGCTTGCTGGGTTTCAGATACATTCTAGCGCGGTGCACCGCCTTCCGGCCGGCACAGAGGCCGGCCGCTTCAAATGCGGTCGGTCACATGTAGCCTCGGCGCCTCTGTGCCCGAGGTCTGCCGGCCGCTTCAAATGCGGTCGGTCACATGTAGCCTCGGCGCCTCTGTGCCCGAGGTCTGCCGGCCGCTTCAAATGCGGTTGGCCACATGTAGCCTCGGCGCCTCTGTGCCCGAGGTCTGCCGGCCGCTTCAAATGCGGTCGGTCACATGTAGCCTCGGCGCCTCTGTGCCCGAGGTCTGCCGGCCGCTTCAAATGCGGTTGGCCACATGTAGCCTCGGCGCCTCTGTGCCCGAGGTCTGCCGGCCGCTTCAAACTCGCATCGGGCGAGCGTAAACCCCACCCATTCGAACCATCTCATGCGCAACCGCCGTAGATACGGTCTTGGATATCAAGTCAGTTGTTGATATTCGGGGTCGAATGGTTGTTGGTGTTTGAGGACTCCGTAGACGAGGTGTAGTAGTTTTCTCATGGCCGCGACGAGGGCACTCTTTTTGGCGAGTCCCTGTTGGATCTTACGTTGATAGAAGTTCTTGAGGACGGGGTTGTGTCGCACCCCGACCAGCGCCGCCATGTAGAGAGCTCGTCGTAGCCTCCAGTTTCCCTGTTTACTGATGTGCGGTCGCTTGCGGACAGAGGCTCCCGATTCAAAGAGGATGGGCTCGAGGCCGGCATAGCGTGTGAGCTGTTTGGGAGTGGCCTGATGGAGCTTGGGTCCATACTCCGCGAGCAGGGTCAGAGCGGTCTTGGGCCCGACGCCCGGGATGGAGAGCAGCAGCCGATGGGCCTGGCGCAGGTTGGCGTTTTTCTGCACGATCTTTCGGGCTTGCTGCTCGACGTTGGCCAGTTCGCTCTTGAGACATTCCAGGAGCGTTTCGAGCCCCTCGGCGAGCTCCACTGGTAGCCGCGGGTCAGCGGCGGCTTTTTCCTGGCGATCGCGGGTGCGATCGAGCAGGTTCTGCAGCTCGAGGTGATGCCGCCAGAGCGCGCGCAGGCGCTGCGCGCTGGGTGATTTCGGCCTTTCCAGCTCTGGCGGGAAGGTCTCGGCAAAGTGGACCAGCAGGGCGGCATCGATGGGATCGGTCTTGCTGCGCTCAGGCGAGGCCTTGGCAAAGTCTCGTAGCTGACGTGGATTCCTCTCTTCCGCTTCCCCCGGCCGCGGCCTCAGCCTCGGCCTTGACATGTCATCCCGTCGGCGCATCGAGGCATCGGAAGACGGAGGAGGAGGAGGAAAAGGAGGCCAACTAAGCACATCCGACGTCGAGGGCCAAACATTTCGCGATGCCGTCAACTCCATGCACCCGTATCACCTCTGCGACCAGCACGGCTGGCCCGTACACAGGCACTTTTGCTCCTACAAGGACTACCCGATCGAGTACCTAATTTATCCCGAAGCCGGTCGGGAGGACGTACCGTTTGAGCACGATCGCGCGGGGTACTGGGAGGCTTGTCCTGACTCCGCCAAGAAATGCAATGAGATGGAGGACTTGACCGAGCTGGGAGTGCAGTCCTGCCTCGATCATTGTCCCGACGTTTTTGGGCCGGGAGAGAAGTGCTCGGAGGACAGGACATGCGCGGATGGACTGTTCTGCACCTTTGACGAGGTGGGCGAGGGCGAAAACGCCACTGCTACTGGCGTTTGTGAGAACTGCCCATCCGATCCCAATCAGTGCCTCGGGCTACGGAGTGAAGGTGGCGACGACGTTGGCAACGAGCTCGGCCTCGAGAGCTGTTTGGAGTGCGACCTCCAGTGCCAATACCTCAAATGGGGTGAGATGACAGTGAACATTCCCACAAATGATAAAGGCGCTGTTGCAAGCAGGGTGGTCTTGGCCCACGGACTCAGTAGTTCCCCCCATAATGCACCAACCGGCTCGGTGTTCGGCCCACTCGTTGACTGCTCAGATATGGTGAAAGATGGCATTGACACCTGCCCCAATGCACCCTCTGATTCATCAGAACCCTGGATATGCCTGGTCGACGATTACGTCAGGGACACATACTACTACGACATCGCCTTGATGTGCGAAGCCAGTGGAGGTTCCGCATTAGTGACTTATGAGGACGCTTCCAACGAGAAATCTGGGCGGGAGCGCACCTCCCAGGGACGGCTATTTGGCCGCCGCTGTCAATATCCCGGCTATAACTATTTCCTATGAGGATGGCAAGTCCCTGAGGGAGAGCATGGAGAGCACGGGTAGGATAGGAAGCGCTGGAGCCGAAGATGAGGCTGGAGCCGGAGCAGGAACCGATGGAAAAGCATGGTACGCGAACGTCACGGTAACCGAAGTGGGATGGAACGACTGCTGGATCGACCAGACCTGCTCCACGACCATTCCTTGCGTCGGACAGTACTCCGATGGATACTGCTCCTTTGATGGTGAAACCCAAGTCGAATCAATTTGCTGGTACTGTCCCGAAGATCCCTTCGACTGCTTCTTCCCATCCACGGGCACCGGTGTGCAGAACGAGGTTGAATCCTGCGCTTCCAGTTGTGCGGCGAACATCGAGTTTGGGACCAATTGCAAATTGTGTGGCGATGGGTTTAGCGCCGATTCGTTCGAGTTTGGAGTCGAAAGCGAGGAGGACAAGTGCAGCTTTTGTCCCAACCAAGATCTAGAGTACCCGAACCGTGATGTGCCGCTGTTTGCCGCAGGCAGGGAGAAGTACGAGATGGATAAACCCGAGAACGAGCGGGGTGTCAAGTGCTGGCAGGTCCAGTCCTTCTTTGATAAGGTGGATGTGCCCTCGGATTCCAAGAACTGCCGACTGGCGCAACTGCAGAATTACATCTGCGGCTGCGAGGGGCCTGGCTACGCTGGAGCGAACACTGAGACGATGAGGAGAGCGCTCGTTTGGGCTCCGAGGGTAATGGCGATACTTTCCTTCCTCGTAAGTGTTGCCGTTTCGCAGCAAATGTTGCATATTTTACGTTCTATATACGTGATTTATTCTTTACGTTCATTTGACTCTTTTTCATGTATGCTCCACTCTATCGCAGGGTTCATCCTTAGTTGTCTACAAATGCACGAAGAAAAAGGAACGCCGAGACAAGGTATTCTACCAGCTAATGATCCAACTATCCCTGTTTGACATGGTTGGCTCCCTCGCATACGCGTTCACGTCCCTGCCCATCCCGTCCGAGTACTATTTCCACGGATCGGCCGGCAACGAAGCCACCTGCACTGCGCGGGGATTTTTCATTCAGGTCGGCACCGTATCGTGCTACACCAATGTCAGCCTCGCGGCGTACTACTTTCTAGTCATCAAAAAGGGGTGGAGCGAATCCCATGTAAAGCAAGTTCGGC
>CAVRAU010000017.1:0-214273 GCA_963719055.1 uncultured Acidobacteriota bacterium
CGCTGGATCGGCTTTGCCGGTGTGGGAAACATCTGGTGGGATCGGGAAGATCTAAGATTCAACACGTCTTATGGTCTCAGCTATACGAGTCGCGAGGAGGAGGACGAGACTCCCGACAAGGACGATACCTATCCCGGCTTTCGGTTCAATTGGGAGTATGAGAATCAGTGGGGCAAGGTCACGGTCTTCGAGAACGATTGGACCTACAACTACAATTTCTCGAACTCGACCGATTGGAATTCGGATATGACCAGCTCGATCGTGGTGGCGATGAATTCCCGGTTGGCCCTGCAGAGTCAGCTTGCGATGGCTCTACAACAATCTGCCGGCGCTGCAGGATCTAGACGTCTTTATCCGGGATGACAATGGCAATCTCATCGGTCTACCCGTCGTGGTCAAGGAGCCCAAGGAGAAGCTCGACACGATCTTCAGCACTTCCCTGGTGATCAGATTCTAGGAGCGCCCGATGGCTCTCGCCGCCGTCGTCCAGATGAACGCCACCTCCGATACGGAGGCCAACTGGCAGCAGGCCAGGACGCTCGTGGTCCGGGCCGCCGAGCGCGGCGCGCAGTTCGTGGCCACCCCCGAGAACACCAGTTTTCTGGGTCCTCACGAGGACAAGGTCCGGCAGGCCGAGACGCTCGAGGGGCCGACCTGCACTCGGTTCTCCGACCTGGCGCGGGAGCTCGGTATCCATCTCTTGCTCGGGTCGTTCAACGAGAAGAGCGAGCGAGCCTGGCCGCTGCTTCAACACCTCGGTCCTGTTCGGACCCGATGGCTCGCAGGTTGGCGGTCTATCGCAAGATCCACTTGTTCGATGTCGATGTCTCACCGGAAGTCCGGTTCTCCGAATCCGCTACCGTCCAGGGTGGCACCGAGCTGGTATCGGTCAAGACCGATTTCGGTGTCATCGGATTGACGGTCTGCTACGACGTCAGGTTCCCAGGGTTGTACCAGCGTCTACGCGATCTGGGATCGGAAATCCTGACGGTGCCCTCGGCGTTTACCTCCACCACGGGCAAGGACCATTGGCACCCGTTGCTACGAGCCCGCGCCATCGAGACGCAGTGTTACGTCCTGGCCCCGGCGCAGTATGGAAAACACGATGACGATGGCTTGAGGGAGAGCTACGGGCACGCCATGATCGTCGATCCATGGGGCCAGATCGTGGCGATGGCTGCCGACGGTCCGGGAGTGGCCGTGGCCGAGATCGACCGGGGGCGGCTGCAGCGCGTGCGCGCCTCCATGCCCGTCATCGAGCATCGCAAGTTCTGATACCAGAAGTCCTCGACCTCGACAGCGGCCGCTCCTGCAGCGGCTTCAGGTGCGTTTGATGATGATGATCGTGCGATCGTCGTCGAGCGGCGCACCGTGTGTGAATTCCTCTGGCTTCGAGAGCTCAAGAAGACCGGTCTCGCCCCACATTCGTACTGCCTTCACCTGTCCGTCCACCGGCTGGAAGAAGCCCTGAGCTTGACTTCGGCACGACGGCTGGCCTGCACTCTCATCGACCCAGAAGGTCGGCGATGACGGCGACGCCTTGTTCCACGATGGGTGGCGGAGCCGATGTGTAACACAGACGCACGTGGGTCGGATAGGGGCCGAAGCTGGGTCCTGGGGCCAGGAAGAGACCGCGATCCACACAGTCTTCGAGAAAACCCATTAGCCCCCGATCGTCGAGATGATCGGCAACATCCAGAAAGAGGAACTGGCTTCCCTGTGGGCGCGCGATACCCAGCCGATCCGCCGCGGCGAACCCCGAGGCGATGTACTGCGTCTTGACGTCGGCGATCCAGGCGTCGCCTCTGCCGTCGAGCGCCTGTAGAGCTGCCAACTGAGCTGCCGTGGGTGCGGAGTAAAAGGTGTGAACGGCGACTTTGCGCAGTTTCTTGATGGCCGCGGCGGGTCCCGCGACATAGCCGCAGCGATTGCCGGCCATGCCAAAGGCCTTGGAGAACGAATGCACCGAGAACGTCCGCTCCGGGGCCACCGTTCTGGCATAGGCGTGCTCGCCGTCGTAGACGTAGTCCTCATAGACTTCGTCAGCCAGGATCCAAAGGTCGTTCTGACGGCACCATCGTGCCAACGCCGCGATCCAACTCGGGGGCAGCACCGCTCCTGTCGGGTTGTTGGGGGTGCTGAGGTAGAGGGCTACCGTGCGCTCCGTGAGATACGGACGGACGGTCTCCACCGCGGTCTCCGGTGAGTCGGCTTCACCGACCAAGGGCACCGCCACCGGTCGGCCGTGAAAGGACCGGACGATGCCGGCGATCAGGGGCCAGTGGGGCGCCAGGATCAGGACCTCGTCACCGGGTTCGAGGATGGCACCCGCCACCGCCCCCAGCGCCCCGGTGGCACCGGTGGCGACGAGAAGGTTGTGGCGTTCGGTCGGTACCCGGGTACGCCCGGTCAGTCTTTCGGCGAGGGCGTCGAGCAGCTCGGGCAGACCCTGGGGTCTGGCATATCGATGCATCCCTGGATGGTCGTCGACGTGCAGGTCTTCCATCCGGCAGCCGACGGCCGGCTCCCTCCAGGTATCTCCCACATGCAGCGGGTAGACCTGTCCTGGGTAGGACGCCATGCGGTGGGCCAGACTCGAGAAGATCGAGCCCTGAATCTCGGCGACGGTCGAGGAATAGTCGGGGAATCGGGGCATCAGTGGCCTGGGTCGATCATCCAGCGAGCGGAGAATCGGGCCACCTTGTCGCCTTCTTCGTCGACGAGCAGCGCCTCCACAGGGTGTTCATGTCTCGCGCTGGCATCGGGCACGGCGCAATGAGCCTCGGCGGTGATCTCACCTCGAGCCTTCTTCAAGAACTCGATCTTGATCTCCAGGGGAATCCCCCTGGCGTCCGCAGGGAGAGCCGCCATCATGGCCAGACCCGTGGCCAGCTCTCCCAGGTTGGCCAGGGCGATGGCGTGGATGGATCGCAGATGGTTGCGCAGCTTGTGCCGATCGGCCATTCGAACCCTGGCATGACCCGGTGTCAGCTCTTCGACACGGGCGCGAATGGTGCCGGTGTAGGGCACTTTGCGACCCAGAATCAGGCTGAACACCGCTGCCCCTCCAGGCAGTTTCTGACAGAAGCGGAACGTACGCAGAATCGGACTGGTCGAGGATTCAGTGGTCATGACCCGGCAAGTATATGGGGACCGCGGCCCCGCCCGTCACCGAGCGTGTGCTATAAGCAAAGGCACCATGGCGGACGAGAGTCTCTACGAGAAGGTGCTGGCGCAAATCGAAGGCGGTGACCGGCTGCCGGAGAGCCGGCCACCGAGGTCTTCGGCGTCGGTGGTCCTCTGGCGACGAAAGTCGGGGGACCTCGAAGTCTTTTGGATCAAGAGGGCCCGGACCATGCGCTTCATGGGAGGGTTCTACGCCTTCCCGGGTGGCGGTCTTTCGCGGCAGGATCGAGGCGTGGCGACCGCAGGCTTGCCACAGGGCCACGAGGATGGGCCCGCCGAGGCTGCCATGCCGGCGGCGGTTACCGATGGGTTGAAGGATCTGGGTCCGGTGCTCTGCGATGGACTTGTCGCGTGTGCTCTGCGGGAGCTTCACGAGGAGACCGGACTGTCGCTGTCACCCGATGCGGATGCCGGTCGGCTGGTCTACGCGGGTCGCTGGTTGACCCCACCTCTGGGTCCCCTGAGGTTCGACAATCGCTTCTTTCTGCTGGAGTGGTCGCCTGCCGAGGCCGAGCAGCCACGGGTAGCCTCTCGTGAAGCGGAGGTAGGGGAGTGGATCCGGCCCGCCGAGGCCCTGGAGCTCTGGAAGGGCGGTGAGGTGGTCACGGCGCCCCCCATCTTGCACATCCTGCGGGTTCTTCTCGAGGAGGGCCCGGAACAGGGTCTGCCCCGACTGCGGAATCCTACGGAAGCCAATCTGGGGCCCCATCGTCGCGTGGAGTTTCGTCCCGGCGTCCTTCTCTTTCCGCAGAGGACGCCCACCCTGCCACCTGCCTCCTACACGAACTGCTACGTGCTGGGGAACGAGGAAACGGTGCTGGTGGACCCGGGCTCACCCTACGAGGTGGAGATCGATCGATTGGCCCGAGCCCTGGAAGCGCTGGAGTCTGCTGAGGGCAGGCGGGTGAGGGCCATCTGGCTGACCCATCATCACCCCGATCATGTGGGAGGTGTCCGGGAGCTTCGACGTCGGCTCGGGGTGCCCGTCGCCGCCCACCGATTGACCGCCGAACGTTTGGCCGAGATGGGCATCCCTGTCGATGAAGAGCTCACCGACGGTCAAGAGGTAGTCCTGGGAAGAGGATTCCCGGTGCGGATCCTCCACACTCCGGGTCACGCCCGGGGTCACCTTTGCTTTCTGGAGCAGAATCACGGCTCGATGCTGGTGGGCGACTTGATCGCCGGCTTCGGCACCATCGTCATCGATCCACCCGAGGGCAACATGGAGGATTATCTCGATTCCCTGAGACGAATCCGTGATGTGGCTCCTCAGGCCCTGTTTCCCGCTCACGGACCCGCGACGGTTGCCGCGGTTGCCAAGCTCGACGAATACGTGCAACATCGGCAGTGGCGTGAGGGGCGAATTCTCGCAGCCTGGCAGGGCGGCCTTCGGCAACCCGCAGCCATGCTCGAGAGTGTCTATGACGATGTGCCGCCGATGGCCCGCCTTTTGGCCGAGAGGCAGATCGTGGCTCATCTGGAGTCCCTGGAAACCAGTGGCAAGCTGGAGAAATGAGTGTTCATGACAAGCCGTGAGATCGACTATCCCGAGCTGGTGGACGAAGCCCTGCGGAGCGTGGCTCGACGGGTCATGGCCAGGGTGGCGGAGGAAGGTCTACCGGGTGACCACCATTTCCTCATCACCTTCCACACCGATCATCCCGATCTCGAGCTGCCGGCTTCCCTACGCGATACCTACCCTGAAGAGATGACCATCGTCCTGCAGAACCAGTTCTGGGATCTGGTGGTCGAGGATGAGGCTTTCGCCGTTTCGGTGCGGTTCGGTGGCGACCCCCAGCGGTTGCGGATACCCTGGCGAGCGGTCAAGTCCTTTGTCGATCCAGTGGCGGAGTTCGGGTTGCGATTCGAATCCCAGGCGGCGGAATCGGACGAGCCGGAAGGCCTGCCGGATGAACCCGGGGAGGTCGTTTCCCTGGATGAGTTCCGCCATCGCGACGATTGACTCCCAGTATCAGAGCTTTCCCAGATACAGGCGGAGTGCGGCGCCTTTGATGGCTTCGCGTACATTGGGACTCTTGGCCAGGGTCTGCAGGTCGGGCTGGCGCAGCGAGGGCAGGAGACGCTGAGCCAGGGGCGTCGGAGTCTTGGGATTTCTGACCAGAGAGAGTCGGATTTCATAGTTGGACGACCACCGACGGTCCTTGGCCACATGCTGCAGGACACCGCTGGCTGCATGAGGTGAGCGGACCAGGTCGCGAACCTCCTGCTCGTCGATCCGCGGATTGGCCAGCAGCGACATGAGGACCTGGGGAGAGTTGTCACGCAGCAGGATCTGGCGCTCGAGGCGACCGGCGCGTGTCGCCAGGCGCATGCGTTGTGACACGTTCAGACGCCGGATTTCCAACGCGATGGCGGCTCCGGTCATCTCGGTTCTCTGGGTGGAGCCCTCGGCTGTGACCTCTGGAGCGACCTCAGCCGAGGACGTCGTTGCGGCGGTAGTCTTGGGGGCAGGTATCTCCGTCAGGGGCCGCAGGGCGACTCCGTGTTCCGTCGCGCCGCTTCTGAAGACCTGGTGCACTTCCGACTCGACGGTGATCTCCCTGTCAGTGGCCCGCATGCGGACGAGCACGCGCGCCTTGGCCTGGGGAGCTGTCGGCAGACGAACCAGGAACAGACCGCTACTTTGGAGCTTCTCGAGGTAGCGCTGCAGCTCGTCATCGTTCTCGAAGACGAGCTCGCAGTTGCCGAGTGTCGGCGTCGAATTCGATCTGCATCTTGGCCACTTATTCAGTCTCGATTCCGTTGGCTACTGCCTGTTGCTGGACGAATCGATAGAGACCCGTTTCCACCTGTTCGGGGCCGGCGCCCAAGGTATCCCAGAGTGATGGCGAGGTGGCGAGCTCGGCCTCGGCCACAGCCTCGAGGTATCGGCGGTAGCCGGCCTTCAAGTTCCTGTTGCCGCCGTCCGCGAAGAAACGCAGGAGCATGGCGCTTTGGGCGTAGTGGAGCTCTCGCACTTCGGGTTTGATGAAATCGGCCCAGCTCATATTCACCAAGGTTTCAAGATCGGGGGGGGTTGGACTCGACCAGGAGGCAAACAGAGCTGCCAGGTGTGCGATAGGACCGCTCAGCGAGAACCAGTTTTCGAACTCTTCAGTCGTTTCTCCAGCCAAGGTGCCGAGCCGAATCTGCCCCTCTTCGTTGACCCGGCAGAAGGCCAAATCCTCAGCCATCCCTTCCTCGAGCCAGGGCGGTGTCATGATTGGAAAGACCCGTCGGTTCAGCAAGTGGGTGATCTCGTGAATAAGAATCGAGACCAAGCTTTCCCTACTGTGCGAGCCCGAAAACAAGACGGAGAGACCCTCGCTGGTGTACCCCCGACTGTGAGCCATGGCGATCCGGGAGTCGGCAGCTTCGAAGACGCGGTAATCCGCCTCCTCGGCATAGAGGACCACGACTTCTCTACTTGGCGAACCGGGATCCAGATCGAAGCGTTCTCGATAGGCTCGCAGGACATCCCAGGCCACGGCGGATAGCCAATCCAATAGTTCGTCGTCTACCACATCGGTGTAGAGGATGAATGGGCCGAGAGGCCTGGGATCGACGTTCCCGCGGAGAAGAGAGTGGGCACCCAAGAGGCGCTCGTCATCGGTCTCGAACGAGAAGGGCAACTCCTCGCCTTGGCCTGGATCGCCATGGCTGGGACGGAACCAGCCCTGCCAGTTGCCGAATCGGACTTTGACCCAGGAGCCCTGGCGATCCAGGACCGGCAGCTCCAGGGGCGTGTCCAGAATCTCCAGAATCGGAGAATCGCTTCGGGGTTGCTCTCGGAGGCGGGCTCCGGCGATAAGGAGAATGGTCTCCGAGTCGTGTCCCGAGGGCTGGATTGTCGAGGGTCTGCCGAGGAGGGTCTCTTCTTCCTGATCCGCTTGTGTGACCCCTGCAAGCGTCAGGATCAACGACAACATCGAGAGGACTCGGAGGGGCATATCAACCGGAAGCCTTCACCTTGTCCTGAAGGGCAGGCGTCAGAGTGATCTGCTGCGGCAGATGAATGCCCTCCAACCAAACGATCCGCTGGTTCTCGAGGCGGTGAAACAGCTTGCGACTGGCGCGACTCATTCGCTTCGGGCTGGAGGCATCGGTGGCCGGCCCCCAGGGGGTCTCGAGGGCCGCGTCGGGCCCGATCGTCCAGACGAAGAGCGGCACTGCCAGGCTCTTCAAGAAACGGCGGATGGTTGCTGGAGCAGCGTCGCTGGCGTCTCTCGTCGAGTCTCCCAGGACCAAGAGAACTCCCCGGCGCCGATTGCCGCTGGCGGCCGTGATCGCGGCGATGGCAACGGCGTCCGCCAGGCGCTGATCGCCTGACCATTCCGCGGGTTGCTCCACCGAAGTCAGCCACCCAAGCAGACTTCCACCTGCGGCGGAGTACTTCGCGGAGTGGGAGAAAAGGTCGTAGGATCCGGTGCCCCTATCCAGGCGCCGGGAGACTGGCCAGAGGAACTGAACGGTCCAGGCCTGCCATCCGGCAAGTCGGTCTCGAAGAAATGCCGCCGCTGCTCCCTAGATCCCAAGATGCGCGAGCTGGAGGGATCCGTCCATGCTCGTCTGCGGATTGTGCGCAGCTGTCGCCAGGCACCCTGGTCGCGCACGACGATGAGGTCGACCAGTCCCTTTTCCACGGCGGCGACGCGCAAAATCTTGTCGCGGGCCAGAAACCCGTCCTGCCATTCGGTTGCCTTCGGGAGCTTCCTGCGGCCTGTGGCCGGCTCCACGGGCAAGGCTGTGAGCTCGGTGTTGACCTGATCCGTATAGGTGCCGCCAAAGGTGATCTCAGCGGAGGAGTGGACGAACCCCGCGAACTCCAGCTCGACGCGCAGAAAGTGCAGCTGCGCCGGATCGTAGGGGGGCAGCGGAATGGCTCGCGGGTCGTCGAACTCAAGATCACGACCGTCGAACTCCGCGCGAACGGCCGAGGGCTCGTCTCCCGTGAGACTCTCCCAGCTGACTCTGGCGATCTGGCGCCGGCTGGCCCGGTCGTGCTCGAGCAGAATGGTGGTCTCCGCGGGCTGTCGTGGCAGATTGATCCACTGGCTGGTGCGATCCAGTTCGACGCCGCTGGTCGTCGAAGGCCACCGCGGTCAGCTCGTGAGGCTGCAGCTCTTCACCGAGATCGATCTGCCCACTCCACGGCGGGGCCTCGAAGTTCTTCGACGCTGCGACCGTCCAGCAGGATCTCGACACGCGCCACCGGCTCGGCGACCTCCACGGCCACCGTTTGATGGCCCACCACCAGCCCGAGGAATAGAGAGAGAAAACTCACCATCTTCGCCGCTATCTTACGGTGACGAGCACGGGGAGGTTCGATTCGATTGTGACAAAGTAGCCAAGAGAATGACGACCAGCAAGGGACTCGAGGGAACCCGCCCGGTGGGTCGACTACGTGGCTCTGGCCAGACCCAGTCACTGGGTCAAACACGTCTTCATCCTGCCCGGTATCGCGCTGGCGCTGTTGCTGCGTCCGCACCCCTGGACCGATGTGGTGGCCAATGTGGCTCTGGGGCTGCTCAGCGCGGCGCTGCTGGCGTCGGCCAACTACGTTCTCAACGAGTGGCTCGATGCCCAGTCCGACCGCCACCATCACACCAAGTCCGAACGCCCAGCGGTGGCCAAGCGTCTGTCGCCAACCTTGGTTCTGCTCGAGTACTCAGGCCTGGCGGCGGTGGGCTTGGGGCTGGCATGGGCGCAGTCGGGACCCTATCTGGTGATCTCGTCGCTCTTCCTGGTCAGTGGTCTGGTCTACAACATCCCACCGGTGCGGACCAAGGAGATTCCCTTCCTCGATGTGATCAGCGAGTCCATCAACAACCCCATCCGGCTGACCCTTGGATGGGTCATGGTCGATCCGACGACCCTGCCCCCGGGCAGCCTGCTTCTGGCCTATTGGATGGGTGGGGCCTTTCTGATGGCTCTGAAACGACTGGGGGAGTACCGCAGCGCCGAACTGGAGGGGCGACTCGATGCCCTGGCGGTGTATCGGCGGTCCTTCCAGCGCTACACCGAAGAGTCCCTGCTGCTATCGAGCTTTCTCTATGCCCTTCTGGCGGCCTTCTTCTTGGCGGTCTTTCTGATCAAGTATCGGATCGAGTACCTCTTGTCCTTGCCCATTTTTGCGGTCCTCTTCGTTCTCTATCTCCATGTAGCCCTGAAGAGGGACTCGCCCGTGCAGGCACCCGAGAAGCTGCATCGAGAGAAGGCCCTGGTGACGACGGTGATCGTCCTGGCGGTCATCCTGGCGCTGCTGACGTGGATCGATCTGCCGGTTCTGGAGCGGCTGACCAGCCCCCATTACATCGAGATCGGCCCCGACTGAAGACCACCATGATCAGTCTCGATTGGCAGGGAATCGACTTGGTGGTCTTCGACGTGGACGGCACGCTCTACGATCAGCGCTGCCTGCGATGTCAAGATGATCCAGCAACTCGTTGCTCACTGCCTGCGAAACCCCGGTGATCTTCGGACTCTGCGAGTGATTTCGGCGTTTCGGCGTTGCCGCGAAGAACTGGCCGAGGAGGAATCGGAGCGGATCGCCGATCTCCAGTTCCGGCGGCCGGCCGAAAGGCTCGGAGTCGAGCCAGATGCGGTGCGGCGGACGGTCGAGGAATGGCTGCTCAAACGCCCTCTCGAGCACCTTCGACCCTGCCGATATGCCAAAGTGGCCGATTTCATGGCCGATCTGCGGGCCAGCGGCAAACAAGTGGCCGTCTTCTCCGATTACCCGGCCGGCGACAAGCTCCGGGCCCTGGAGCTCGAGGCCAGCCTGGCGGTGAGCGCGGTCGATCCGGAAGTCGATCGTCTCAAACCCCACCCAAAAGGCCTGCATCGGGTTGTCGAGCTGGCGGGAGTGGCGCCACACCGGGCGCTGCTCGTCGGCGACCGGGATGATCGCGATGGCGAATGTGCCCGCCGAGCGGGCATCTCCTATCTGATCAGAACTGACGCACCGGCCACAGACGGGCATCAGTTTCAGGATTATGGGCAACTGGTGAGGTCTTTGCATTCAGATCGAGCAGAAGATGCCGCATTGCAGTAAAGTATGGCGGCTAAAAGGGGAGGTCTTCAGACCATGACTAGAGAGTGTTTTCAATGGATCGTTCGGGGCTCAGCCATCATCTTGCTGATCTCCTTCGCAGTCGCACCGGTGGTGGCGCAGGAAGCACCGCTGAAGATCGCCGTCGTCGATGTCGAGGTCGTCGTCGCAGAGTCACCACAAGGCAAGGCTCTGCAGGTGCGCTTGGAGCAGTTTCAGACTCAGACACAGGCTGAGATGCAACGCCTGCAGAACGATGCTCAAGCCATCCAGCAGCGGATCACGGACGGTGCCAATTCCCTGTCGGAGGACCGACTCAGCGAGCTCAACAAAGAGCTCGAGGATGCCACGATCGCCATGCGGCGGTATCGCGACGACAAGCAGCGGGAAGGTACCAAGATCCAGGAAGAGGGCCTGGTGGGTATCGAGCAGGTTCTGCAACCGGTCTTTGCGCAGGTGCGAGACGAGATGGGTTTCGACCTGATCCTCAACCGGGTGCCCGGGGTGGTGCTGATGATCTCCGAGCGGGTCGATGTCACAGCGCTCATGATTCAGCGTCTCAACCAAGCCACCACCGCGACTCCAACAGAGTAGAGCAGTCCAGCCGTCGCCGTGTCTCCCCGAGAGAATCACGGCAGCGGTCTGCCGGTTTCCTTCTCCCAGCTGCTGCGGAGCAACCGCAACTTCCGCCGCATCTGGATCGGCGAGGTGGCGTCGTGGTTGGGCGACTGGTTCAACGCCATCGCCATCTACACGCTGGTCCAGAAGCTCAGCGGCTCGCCCTTTGCGCTGGGGCTGGTCTTTCTCACCAAGCTGTTGCCGTTCGCGGTGGCCTCGCCCCTGGCCGGGCTGCTGGTCGATCGGTTCGACCGGCGTCGGCTGATGATTTTTGCCGACGTCGTGCGGGCGGTGCTGGTGTTGGGCTTCTTGCTGGTCAGGGACGCTGGTGATCTCTATCTGCTCTATTTGTTGACCACGCTTCAAGTCCTGCTGACCGCGGTCTTTATTCCGGCCCGCAGCGCCTCCATTCCCAACATCACTTCCGGCGCGGAGCTCTTGACCGCCAATGCTCTCAGTGCGGCGACCTGGTCGACCCTTTTGGCCATGGGCGCCGCCTTGGGAGGATTCGCCACCGAATGGCTGGGTGTCGAGGCGGTCTTCTATATCGATAGCGCCACCTATCTCGTCTCGGCCTTCTTCATCTTTCGGACCGTCATTCCCCAGGACACCGAGAAGGGTAGTGGCCAGGGCCTCCGGGCGATTCTGCGGGATACCGTGGACGGCTGGCGGCATATGCGGACCCACCCCCGCATCGGCCGCATGGCTTTTGCCAAGGCAACCTGGGCGCTGGGAGGAGGTGCCTTGGTCTACATGCTGGCCATGATGGGCGAGGAGGTGGCGGCTGGGACCCCGGCTGTCGGGATCGGCATTCTCTATGCCGCGAGAGGATTCGGCACGGGTGTCGGACCCCTGGCCGTGCGCCAGTGGGTGCCCAACGAGGCGATGTGGCCCATGCTCCTGGGCCTCGGTGTGGCGGTATCCGGAGTCTCCTACATGCTCGTCGGGGCTCTGCCCTGGGGGCTCTGGATTCTGGCGCTCATCGCTGTTGCCCATGCACCGAGTGGCGCCAACTGGGTGGCCTCTTCCGTGCTGCTGCAGAAAAGGACTGTGGACAAGTATCGGGGCCGGGTTTTTTCGACCGAGTGGCTTCTGGTGACGCTCGCCGATAGCGTGTCGATTCTGTCGGCCAGCCTGCTGATGGAAGCAGGGGTCCTGGGCCTGCGCTCGGGGATCGTCGTTTTCGGGGCGGTTCAGATCCTCTGCGGATTGGCCTGGGTCATCCTCGTGGTTCCGCGGGAGCGGCAGAGCGCACCGAATTGAGTGCTTGCTGGAGAAATGCCAGCTGCAGACGCATCTGATCTCGGATCGGCATGGCCCGCACGCCCAGCCGGCGCATCTCGTCTCGAGCCTGGTCGATCGGTAGCTCCCCTGCCAGCTGGCGAAGCTGCTCGTGGAGCTGGCGCTTGCCCTCGGTCCCTGCCTTGAACACCGGACCCCCCGATGAGCCGGAGGAATCTCGGTACCAGGAAAAGCGGCATCTCGGAGACCAGGGTCAGAGGGTCTCCGCCCAGGCTGCGAACCAGCTCCATCGAGCTCGGCCGGAATCTTGACGCCATCTCGTGGTCATTCAGGGCGAGAAAATGATCGCGCATGGCCTCGGAGTCCGGCCGGGTGGAGAAGCCCTCGTCGATGCGCCGAAACCCCTTGTCTCCACGCCGGTCCACATCGAAGAGGGGATATTTCATGGCCCGTACCTGCTGCCGAAGAGCGTTTCGCATCTCGACAGTTCGGTCGATCCAGCTGGGCTCGATGAGAAACCAGGGACCCGGAGCGAGTCCCATGCCATGGAAGGTCCCGTGGAGGTGCAGGGGTCCGGCTGAGTCCAGAAACTTCGCCACGGCCTGATTCTCGGGGCGGGCCTGGTTGTCGGAGGGGTCGCGGGGGAAGCCGAACTCGATGTCGTCGCCGGGCGCCTCGCGCACGACGTGACGCACATAGAGCACCGGGTCGTAAGCGCGATCGGGCTGGCCTCGATGATCCGGTGTCCCGAGATCGTGGTCGCTCCACGGCGCGTTGCGTTGGGCGCCGTCGGGGTTGACGTCGGGGACGACGAGCCACCGCCACTCGTCGAGCAGCGGATGATCCGAGCTCAGCCCGCCGAGATAGCGGACCAGGAGGCGCAACATCGAGGGTCCCACCGGCTCGTCGGCATGGCAGCCACCGATGAGGCTGACACGCATGGGACCATGGCCCAACTCAAAGGCGCGAAGGGGTCGACCTTCTCTGGAATACCCGATGGTCTCCCCGGTCTCGGTTGCCGGTGGAGAGCCTGGGCGCAGAATGATCTCGATGGGCAGTTCGAGCATGTCTCGGTCTCGATCCTCGAGGCCGGAGTCTACCGCTGGCCGCTGATAGACTCGCAGAAACCCGGCCTCTGGAGGGATTATGCCGCAGGACTCTTCGAGCGCGATGGTGACCCTGGAGTTGGATTATCCGATCTGGGACCGGTTCTTTCTGCCGGCGCCCTTGACCGTGATCGGCACCAGGGAAGAGGACGGTGAGTGGGACCTGGCTCCCAAGCACATGGTGACTCCCCTGAGCTGGGAGAACTATTTTGGGTTCGTCTGTGCTCCCAGCCACTCCACCTATACCAACATCCAGCGAGAGAAGGTCTTTACCGTCAGCTTCCCGCAGCCCGATCAGGTGGTCATGACCAGTCTCACGGCCGCACCGCGCTGGGAAGATGGCAGCAAGGTCGAGGTCCAGGCGGTGCCCACGATACCGGCCCGCACCATCGAAGGTATCTTTTTGCGCGATTCCTCATTGCTGCTCGAGTGTGAGCTCGATCGCATCATCGATGACTTCGGCTCCAACAGCTTGATCGCCGGCAAGATCATCGCTGCTCACGTCCACGAGGAAGCGTTGAGGACCGAGGATCGGGACGACCAGGAGGTGGTGGCGAAGAGCCCGCTGCTGGTCTACCTGCACCCTGGACGATTCACCCGTGTGACCCAGAGCGACAAATTTCCGTTCCCGACAGGGTTCCGTCGCTGATGAGCTCGAATCGGGCGCGAAGACTCCTGGAACAGCTACAGACGGACCGGGCGAAGATCTTCGGTCTGCTCGAGCGCCTGGTCGAGTGCGAGTCGCCCTCCCGGCACCCGCGTCTCCAAAGACAGGTTCTGGACCTCCTGGGTGCCGAGCTGCAAGCACTGGACTACCGGGTACGTCACATTCCGGGAGAGAGGACAGGTGGCTATCTGTTGGGCATTCCGCGGCGGCGACAGCGAGGTCGGCCGGTGCAGATTCTGGTCGGCCACTGCGACACGGTCTGGCCGGAAGGCACGCTGGAAGAGATGCCCATCACCAGGCGCGGGGACAAGATGACCGGCCCTGGCGTCTATGACATGAAGGGGGGCCTGGCGCAGATCATCCACGTTCTCCGGGCGCTGCGGATCCTGGAGCTGGAACCCGAGGTGACGCCGCTGGTCTTCGTCAACTCCGACGAGGAGATCGGCAGCGAAGAATCTCGATCTCTGGTCCAGCGAGTGTCCCGCATCGCCGACCGGGTGTTGGTTCTGGAGCCGGCTTTCGGGCCACGGGGCAAGCTCAAGACCGCACGCAAGGGTGTGGGGCAATTCGACATCGTTGTCAGGGGCAGAGCCGCTCACGCCGGACTCGAGCCGGCCAAGGGAATCAGTGCGATTCTCGAGCTCTCGCTCGTCGTGCAGCAGCTCTTTGCCCTCAACGAGCCCGAAAACGGTCTGTCGGTGAACGTGGGTACGATCGATGGGGGTCTGCGCAGCAACGTCGTGGCACCGGAGAGCCGAGCGTCCGTGGATGTCCGCGTGGTGTCTCTCGAGCAGGCGCGTCGCGTCGAAACCGCCATTCGCGCTCTCGAGCCCCAGAATCCGGCCGCCGAGCTCGAGGTCACCGGGGGTTTTGTCCTGCCGCCCATGGAACCGACCCCCGGCAACCAGGCTCTGTGGCGGCTAGCCCAGGAGGCGGCCGACGAGCTGGGGGTCGAGATCGAAGACTGTCTCGCCGGCGGTGGCTCGGATGGGAACGTATCCAGTCAGTACGCACCGACGCTCGATGGTCTGGGCCCCCGCGGAGATGGTGCCCACGCGGTTCACGAGCATGTCTTGCTGGACAGTCTGGTCGAACGCGGGGCCCTCCTCGGTCTGCTGGTGCTGGCACCGCCGATGGGTGTCCAAGATCAGGGCTGAGGGTCTGCGGTACACTGCACCGACATGAATCTCGTCAGCATTCTCGGTCTCGTCGTGCTCCTGGGACTGGCCTGGTCCATGTCCTACCACCGCCGCGACGTCAATCTCAGACCCATTCTGTGGGGTATCGGTCTCCAATTCGTCCTGGCCCTGATCATCCTGCGCAAGGACTTCTGGAGTTTCGTGGGCATGGCGGCTCTGGCGGGGTTGATCGTCGTCTATATTTTGGATCAGCCCCACGCCGACGGCAGCCGGAACACTCGCAAAGCACTTCTCGTTCTGTTGGTCGGTCTGGTGTTGGGCATTGTCCTGACGCGATTCCCAGGACGGTGGCTGGGAGTCGCGGCGATTCTGGCCCTGGTCGCCGTGGCACTGAACTCGCGCTTTCGGTTGGCCCCGGCGCTGCAACGCTATCTGTCGGCCGCGTTCTTCTTGCTGGGTGTGAGTTGGCTGATCGCCAGCCAGATCTACGGCCAGCAGGTCTTCCAGGTCTTCAGCACCAAGGTCACCGATTTCCTCAATCTCTCCGACTATGGAGCCAGGTTTCTGTTCGGCAACTTGTCGAGTCTGGACTACAACTTCCCGAACCCCGAAACCGGGTGGCCGGGTCTGGGCGCCATCTTCGCTTTCAAGGTGCTGCCGACGATCATCTTTTTCGGTGGCTTCATGTCGGTTCTCTACTACCTCGGGCATCATGCAAAAGCTGATCGAGTCGGTGGCCCGTTTCATGCGCTGGACCATCGGCACCAGTGGTGCCGAGACCCTGTCCTGCACGGCCAACGTTTTTGTCGGCCAGACGGAGGCTCCGCTGCTGGTGCGACCCTTTCTGGAGGGCATGACCCGGTCGGAGCTGACCACCATCATGGTAGGCGGCTTTGCCACCATAGCGGGCGGCGTCCTGGCGGGTTTCATCGCCTTCGGCGTGCCCGCGGGACACCTCATTGCGGCCAGCGTCATGTCGGCGCCGGCGGCGTTGGTGATGGGCAAGATCATCTATCCCGAGAAGGAGCATTCTCAGACCGCCGGCGACGTCAATCTGCCCGATATCGATGTCGGCGGCAACGTCATCGAGGCCGCCACCAGTGGTGTCTCCGACGGTCTCAAGCTGGCTCTCAATGTCGGCGCCATGCTGATCGGCTTTATCGCCCTGATCGCCGTGGTGGATGTGATGTTGCGATTTGTCGACGGCGTGATCGACGGTCGGCTTCTGGGCGGAGCCTATGTGACCTACGCCTCGAGCGGCATGTCGCCCGTCACCGGGGAGTTCCAGGGCTACGTTCCAGGCTCTCTGCAGACTCTCTTCGGCACCCTCCTGCGACCCCTGGCCTGGCTCATGGGTGTGCCGTGGGCCGACGCCGCGCGCGTCGGCAATCTGCTGGGCGTGAAGTTGTCCCTGAACGAGTTCGTCGCCTATGGCACGCTGGGTGGCTACATGCAAGAGGGCGCGATCGGCGAACGGGCGGCCACGATCGCGACCTATGCTCTGTGTGGCTTTGCCAACTTCTCCTCGATCGGCATTCAGATCGGTGGCATCAGCGCTCTGGCGCCCGATCGCCGGGCCGATCTGGCGAAGGTGGGTCTCAAGGCCATGTTCGGTGGCGCCCTGGCTTCCTGGATGACGGCCACGATCGCGGGCATTCTTCTGTAAGGGCCCACACCATGGGTGATCCGTCAGGTGAGCGCTATCAACGGATCTATGCGGTCGTCCGAGCGCATCCCGTATGGCCGGGTTGCGACCTACGGCCAGATAGCGGCCCTCGCGGGCTTTCCCGGGCAGGCTCGACAAGTGGGCTATGCGTTGCATTCACTTCCCGAGGGCAGCGAGGTGCCGTGGCAACGGGTGATCAACGCCCGCGGCGAGGTCAGCCTGCGATCCGAAGCGGGTTGGGAGCACTATCAACGACACCTGTTGGAAGAGGAAGGGGTCGTCTTCAAGGATTCCGGCAGGGTAGATCTGGACCGCTATCGCTGGGAGCCGGTCCTCAGAACCCCGCGCTCGCGCTAGACTCGCGGCCATGGGCGGGTACCTACTGCTCTTCGCTGCGGGGTTGATCGCGGGAGTCCTCAACGTCATTGCCGGTGGCGGTTCGTTCCTGACCCTGCCCATTCTCATGTTTCTCGGTCTACCGCCGGGGGTTGCCAACGGCACCAACAGGGTGGGAATCCTGCTGCAAAACGTTGGTGCGGTGTGGAGTTTCGAGCGCCATGGAGTCCTCGATTGGCGATCGGCTCTCTGGGCGGCGGCGCCTTCCATCCCCGGCGCTGCCCTGGGTGTTTGGCTGGCGCTGATCGTCAGCGATGACGCGTTCAAGCGGATCCTGGCCCTCCTGATGGTGACCCTGTCGCTGTGGACCCTGTGGTCGAAGCGGACAGGCTCCTCGACAGATGAGCCGCACGGCGACGAAGCGCCCGCCACCCGTCGATGGGTCGGGATTGGCATCGCCTTTTTCCTCATCGGGATCTACGGTGGCTTCGTTCAGGCCGGGGTCGGGTTCCTGATTCTCGCGGCCACCACCGCAGCGGGTCTCGATCTGGTCCGGGGGAATGCAGTGAAGGTCCTCACCGTGCTCTGCTTCACGGCGCTATCGTTGGCACTCTTTGCCTGGAATGGCCGTGTCGATTGGACAATGGGACTGGTATTGGCCGCCGGCACGACTCTGGGCGGTCTGGCAGGTGCCCGGTTGACGGTGCTCAAAGGTCATCGGTGGATCCGCGGTGTGGTCACCGTGACCATGATCCTCTTTGCTTTGAAGCTGTGGTTCTCGGGCTAGGGCCAGAACCGCTCAGAGCTTGAAGGTGATCTGCATCTCGGCCCACATCTCGATGGTCTCGCCGTCGCGGGTGGCGGGCTCCCATCGGGTCGCCAGCGCGGCATTGATGGCGGCCTTGCTGAAACCCATACCGGGATCCTTGCCGAGGCGCTCGACATCCACCACTTTCCCGTTGGCGCCGATCAGCAGCCGCAGGGTCACCACCGCCTCTTGGCCCGTTCGCATGGCCGCGGCAGGATAGCGGGGCTTTGGACGACTGAGCAGGACCGGGGACTTGATCACAGGCGCGGGCACCTCGATGACTGGCTCTTCTACCGGTTCCTCGGTCACCAAGGACAAGCTTTCGTTGGCCTCGGGAATCGGCGGAGCGGGAGCGGACTCGACCATCTCGGTGGCAAAGTCGGTTCCGGCTTCCTGATCCGCTTCCGTGGCGGGCAACGGGCTGCCCAACGGAGGTGCTTCATCGCCTCCCGCCGAAAGGGTCGCACCGTTGAAAGGGCCGCCAAATTGTACTGTCGCGTACTGGCTCTGAGGTGAATCGACGGGTTCGGGGGGGGTCGCTGCCTCCTCCTGGGCCTGCGCCATCTGCTGCTCGAGCTCGGCGATCTTGCTCGATGGCGTCATCGCGCTCGACTTCGGCCACCTTCGCCTGTCGCAGCTGCCGTTTCAAGGCCTCGAGCTCCTTCTCGTAGCGGGCCTGCATCTGCTCGCTCTCGTCGGGAGTCGGGGGCGGTTCGACGAGCTCGGCTGAATCCTCGGCCGGTATCACCAGATCATCGAGATAGGAATTGGGCTCCAGCGGTGGGTCGAGGTCTTCGGCAACGCTCATCGGGCTGGTAGGGCTCGAGCTTTCCAGACCGGCGCGATCAGCGGTCCCACCGGCGGGATCGGGGCGCATAAAGAAGTAGGAGCCGACACCGATGGCGATGGCAGCGATGGCGGCCGCCGCGGCCAGCATCGGTTTGGTCCCGGCCTTCTTGGCGGAACCGGAGTAGTAGGCCCCGGAGCTGGAGGGCTCGTCGTCTAGCGGCTCGGGCTCGGCCGTCTGCGAGTCGCTATCTGCCAAATCTTCTACGTGCAAATGCAGTTGGGAGGAATCGGTAGCCGTTTCGCCCTCATCGAGATCGACACCGTGAAAGATCTCGGAGTTGAGCATCTCCTCGATCTCGTTCCCGCAGTCCCCGGTGACGATCTTGCCATCCCGGCGGGCCTCGTCGAATCGTTTGGCCCCTTCGAGAACCACGTTGGTGACATCGATCTCGATGGGCACCATGGGGAGCTTGGGCAGATCGTCCGGGACGAAGTTGAAGTCCCCTTCGGTCCAATTGAAGAGCTCGTAGAGACTCTCTTCGGTCTTGCGCTGCAGAATTCGAGTCAGCTCTTCTTCGGAGATGGTGCCCAGGGTGACGAGAACCTTGCCGAGCAGGATCTGGGTGGACTCCTGGAGCTTGAGCGCTCGTGCCAGGGTCTCTTCATCGAGCAGACCTTCGCGAACCATGAACGTCCCCAGATGCTCGGCGGGGTTGTTCGATTCGGAGGAGATGATTCTTCCTCCCTTGAAGTAGATGCGCTTCTGGGCCTGGCCGTTCTTAATGACCAGGGCGCCGGTCTTCTGCCCCTGCGCCAACCACTGGAGCAGCTCAGCGAATTCGAGGGTTCGAAGATTGCCTGTAATACTCATATTGGTGAGGTTCGTCTCTTGGCTCCGGGCGGCCCATAACGGTGGTCTGCCACTCCCGAAACATCTGTCTATGACCATTGTACGGACAGATCTACGTCTTGAATGTGGCATGTGACACACTCACCGAAATCTTCTTTTGAGGCTTGCGCAGCTGGTGGACACGGGGTATACACTGGAGCCGCTCTCATGACCAAAGACGACAACAGAAGACAACAGGATCGGTTCTCCACGGAGAACGTGCGCGGCAACCTTTCCTACTCGGTGGAGGCGGAGGTGCTCAACTTGAGTCTTGGGGGTTTGGCTGTCCGCACCAACACGCAGCTGAGTATCGGACGCAGGTACCGCTTTCATCTGGGCACCGCCGCAGACTCCGTCCAACTGACCGGGGCAGTCCGCTGGTGTCGAATGTCCGGAACGGTCAAGCAGGAGACCGGCGACATCGTACCGGTCTACGATGCCGGGATCTCCTTCGACGACGTGCTGACGGAGAAGGCCGAAGAGTTGCTCCAGTTCATGGAGAAGAACATCACCCTCGATCTCAAACGCCGGATTGCCGGTCGGTTCAAGGTCGAGGACAGTGGACCGGTGGTTCTGGAGTCGGACTCGGCGTTTCTGGTCAAGCAGATCAGCATCTCGGGGATGATGATCGAGTCCGACGTCGCCCTGAAGCCCGACACCGAGTTGGATCTCGAAATGCGCTTGGGTCGTCGCAAGTTCACCTCGGCCGGCCGGATCATCTATCTGGCAGAAATCGCGATTCAGGACGAGACGCTGCGCTATCGCATCGGGGTGGAGTTCACCAAGACGTCACAGGAAAAGAGGCAGATCCTGGAGGACTTCATCCGCAGTGAGATGAAGAAGACCGGCAAGAAGGCCGCGACGAAGAAAACAGCCAAGGTGAAATGAGAGTTGCAATGAAGACCCTGAAGAGCTTTGTCAACGGTCGCTGGCATGAGCCCACCGAGGGTTTCGTGCCACTGGTGAACCCTGCCACCGAAGAGGATCTCGGCCGTATCTCCAGCCGCGGGGTGGAGTTTGCCGGGGCCGTCGAGTTCGCCAGACGAGAGGGTGGCTCTGCACTTCGTGCCATGAGCTTTGCCGAGCGGGGAGCCCTGCTCAAGGGTATGTCCAAGATTCTTCGCGCGAACCGCGACGAATTGCTGGATCTGTCTCGTCTGAACAACGGCACCACCCAACCCGATGGCTCGTTCGACATCGATGGTGCCGGCGGCACGTTGGCCTATTACGCCGCCATCTCGAAGGGGCTGGGCGAGAATCGGAAGCTCATCGACGGGTCCCGGATTCCACTCTCCAAGGACGGGGGATTCTGGGGTCATCATCTCTGGGTGCCTCGACGAGGCGTGGCCGTCCATATCAACGCCTTCAATTTCCCGGCCTGGGGCTTCGCCGAGAAGGCGGCGTGCGCCCTGCTGGCTGGCATGCCGGTGATCACCAAGCCCGCTTCCGCCACGGCTCTGGTCACCCACCGATGCATCGAGCTCATCGCGGAAGCCGATCTCTTGCCACCAGGAGCGCTACAGTTGATCTGCGGCTCGACCGGTGATCTCCTGGATCATCTGGGTCCACAAGACGTCCTGGCGTTCACCGGCTCCGCCACCACCGGGTTGACGCTGCGGCGGCAGTCCCAGCTGCAGGCGGTCAACGCGCGGTTCAACGTCGAGGCGGATAGTCTGAACGCGGCGGTTCTCGGTCCCGACGTACAACCGGACACCGCCACCTTGAAGCTTTTTCTGCGGGACGTCAGCCGGGAGATGACCCAGAAGGCCGGGCAGAAATGCACGGCGGTGCGCCGCATCCTCGTGCCGCGACAGAGCATGGCCGCTGTGCAAGAAGCGCTGGTGGCCAAACTGGAGCGAGTGGTTACCGGTGATCCCGGAGTCGAGGGCGTGACCATGGGACCCCTGGCCACCCGTCAGCAGCTGGACGATGCCGTCGACGGAGTCGCCGAGCTGACCGGGGAAGCTCAATTGGTCCTGGGTACGGGGCAGCGGGTCAACGGCGAGGGCAGTCCGGCAGGCAAGGGCTTCTATCTGCAGCCGACGTTGCTTCTGGCGAAGGACTCCGCCGCCGCCGACATCGTCCATCGACGCGAGGTGTTTGGGCCGGTGGCGACTCTGCTTCCCTACGACGGGAGCGCCACCGAGGCGGCCGAGATCGTGGCGCTGGCCGGCGGTACCCTGGTCACCTCCGTCTACTCGGATGATTCCGCCTGGGTCGAAGGATTCCTGGAGCGAGGCGGCTCCTCGACCGGTCGTCTCTACGTGGGCTCTGAGGAGTCGGCGGCAGAGGCTCCCGGATCGGGCGTGGCGCTACCCCAGACTCTCCATGGCGGACCCGGTCGAGCCGGTGGCGGAGAAGAGCTGGGGGGGCTCATTGGCGTCCAGCTCTACCTCCAGCGCCTCGCCATCCAGGGCGGGCCTGCCCTCATCGATTCACTCTAGGACGGGAAAGGTGCCTACTTCTGCATCATCGCCACGACCCTGCGCAGCAGGGAACGGGGCACGAACCGGACCGCCATGGTGGTCATCTTGTTGCGCAGACCCGGGACCACCAGAGTCTTGCCTCGGCGCAACCCCTTGTAACCGGCCCGGGCGACCTTGCCGGCGTCCAGCACTCCCGCCTTGAACAACACGGTGTCCTCCACACCGGCCACCGCGCCAAAGCCGGTCGCTACGGGTCCGGGAGCCAGACAGGTCACGTTGATGGCCGTGTCGGACAGCTCGCCGGCCAGGGCTTCGGTGAAGCTCAGCACGAAGGCTTTCGAAGCGTAGTAGACCCCCATATAGGGGCCGGGTTGGAAGGCCGCGGTAGAAGCGACATTCAGAATGCCTCCCCAGCCTCGGTGGATCATGTCTGGCAGCAGCCGTCGGGTGAGCTCGACCAGTGTGGTCATGTTGACCTGCATCATCTGTAGCTGTCGGGCGATGCTGAGCTCGGCCACCGAGCCGCGAGCGCCAAAGCCGGCGTTGTTGACCAGGATGTCGACATCGATCCCGGTACTGGTGAGCACCTCGTAGATGGCCACCGCTGAAGCAGGCTGTGAGAGATCGGCCGGAAGAACCCGCACAGTGATGTCGTGATTCACCCGGAGCTCGTCGGCGAGCTCGCCCAACTTGTCTTCGCGTCGCGCCACCAGGACGAGATCCGAGCCCGCCGCCGCGAAAAGCCGAGCCAGCTCGAGACCAATCCCTGAGGAGGCCCCGGTGATCAATACGTTCTCAAAGCCCATCAGATCCCCACTCGATGTTATCCTCGTTCTGCCAGCTCGGCGAGCCGGCAAAGAAAAGTCTTGATGGGCTCGTCCGGATCGTAGAACCCCCTGAATTTCTCGATACTTTCCGTGACTGGTGGCACACCCAGAGTCGAAGCCCACTGCAGGAAGGGTACGAGAAACGGCTGGGCTCTCTCCAATTCCAGCATGAGGAGCCTGGCGGTGACGCCGCCACTGGCGAGGAAGCCGCTCGACTCGTAGATCTTCAGGATCAGATTCAGATCGTACTCGACCTGCCGGAACTCGATCTCCGTCTCCCCGGCCACAGCTTCGAAAATTGCGTACTGGGCCCGCTGATCGGCGTTGAACGGCAGGCCGACAGACCCCACGTTGACCACCTGGCCATCGGCGAATCGCTGGTGGAGGGGACGGTGGGTGTGCGCGCAGACCAGCACGGACTCCTCGATCGCGTCCAAGTGACGCTGCATGCGCGGCACGGAGGTCCAGGGACCGATGCCGTCGTTGTTGGAGCGGGGGCTGGCATGAACCAGGTGAAGATGTGGCAGCAGCCGGCTGCGGAGGGAGAAGGGTAGGGATTGCATGTAGGGCACATCGCTGTCCGCCAACTCGTCGGCCATCCAGCGGGAGGCCGACCATTCCTGGGCCTCGAGCCAGTCGGGCGGTACCTCTCCGCGGCAGAAGGTGAGGAGATAGTCCTCGTGATTCCCGCGTACCGAAGGCCAGCCGAGCTGGCGAATCCGGCGGATCACCTCGCTGCCCTGGGGTCCGCGCCCCACCAGATCGCCACCCACCAGGACTTCTTCGACACCCTGAGAAGCGATATCCGCAGCCACGGCCTCCAGGGCCGGAATGTTGCCGTGGATATCCGCCAGGACAGCGACTCGGGTCATGGTCCCTGGAGCGCCTCGAGCTCCGAGCGCAGATCCTTCCTGTCGATGATGCCGAGCACGATGCGGGCCTTGCACACTTGACGCTCGCCTACCAGAGCTTCGCCCTCCAGACGGGCCACACGACTGCGCAGCTTGAGAAGACGGACCTGATAGTCGAGCCGGTCACCGGGCTGCGCCGGTCCCGGAAACCTGGCACTCTCGATCTGAAACGCCAGGATGTCCTTGTCTTCGTGATGGTCCAGGTTGTAGCGGACCATGAAGGTGCCCGCCTGGGCCATCCCCTCGCCGACCAGAACACCCGGCATGAGAGGTAGCCCCTCGAAGTGGGCTCGTAAGAACGCAGAGCCGGCCGGGATCGTGTAGCTGGCCTCGACCCGCTCCTCCGTCAGCTTGCCGATCTCGTCGACAAACAGAAAATCCTCGCCGTAGGGCAAGATCGATTGGATGGCCGCGCGATCGAAGCGTCCGTGGGTGTCGCGCAGTCCATCGATGGCCGGGTTAGCCATCGACCCGCCGGATCACCATGGTGGCGTTGGTGCCACCGAAACCGAAGTTGTTGGACATCACGGTCGCGAGCTTGTGATCTCGGGCTTCAGTAACGACGGGCAAACCCTCGATGGCCGGATCCGGTGTCTCGATATTGATGGAGGGTGCCACGAATCCTTTGTCCATCATGCCGAGGCAGAAGATCATCTCCAGCCCCCCGGCAGCGCCGATTCCATGACCCGTCATGGATTTGGTGGAGGAGAAGGGTGGCACATCGTCGCCGAACACCTGGCGCATCGCCTTGACCTCCGCCACGTCGCCGTGGATCGTGGAAGTGCCATGCGTGTTGACGTAGTCGACCTCAGCCGGCTCGATTCCAGCGTCTGCCATCGCGGCCTGCATGCAGGCACCAGCCTGACGACCTTCGGGCTCGGGCAGAACCAGATCGAACCCATCGGAATTGGCGGCGTAACCCAGGACTTCGCCATAGATCCTGGCGCCTCGGCGACGCGCGGCCTCGTAGTCTTCGAGCGTGACGATGGCACCGCCACCGCTGATGACGAAGCCATCCCGGTTGGCGTCGTAGGGCCTCGACGCCTTGTGTCGGCGTGTCGTTGTAGCGCGTCGAGAGCGCCAGACGCAGACCCTGAAAGGCGGCTGTGATGAGCTCGGTGATGTCCTCGCCACCCCCGGCGACGGCTCGATCGGCGATTCCGGCCCGGATCAACTCGACGGCGTGGCCAATGTTGTGCGCGGAGGTGGCACAGGCGGAGCTCAACGAATAGCTGCGGCCGCGGATCTTGAGAAAATTGGAGACCGCCGCGCTAGCGGAGCTCGACATGCAGCGCAGCACGGTATAGGGATCGACCCTTCGGATGCGATCGGTGTTGTAGAGATTGGCGGCTTTCTGCACTGCATCGACACTTCCGACCCCAGTACCCACGATGCAGATGGTCTGGTTGGTCTGCAGCTCACCCTCTCCCCACCCAGCATCGAGGACGGCGTCGTTGGCGGCGATGCAGCAGAAGCGAGCGGCATCGGACATTCCCGGAATCAGTTTCTTGGAGAGACCAGCCTGGGCTTGCTTGTCGTCCAGGTTCTCTATAGTTCCCGCGACGAGACTCTTGAGACCCTTGCCCAGCCATTCCTCGGGCACTTGGCGGACACCGCTCTGGCCCCGCTGAATGGCATCGAGCACGGTCTCATAGTCATGGCCGAGGCAGGAGACCAGGCCCACCCCGGTGACCACAACTCTTCGTGTCATGGGATCTCCTAGTCGGCCTCGCCCTGCTTGGCCTGGATGATCGCGAGCACGTCTCCCACGTTGGCGAGACTATCGATCTCTTCGTCCTCGATGACGACTCCGAACTCGTCCTCCAGATCCATGACCAGGGTCACAGCCTGTAGCGAGCTCAGATCCAGATCATCGCGAAGTCGGGTCGCATCCGTGACATCTTCGGGTTTGACCTCTTCGTCCGAGGCTGCGATCAGGTGTTCGATGACCTTGGCTCGCATGGAGTCGGTATCTGACATGTGCGTTCTCCTGTCCCTCTCATTCCGTGTTGCCCGGAATCATAGCTCATGGCGGCAGCAGGCGGCCGACGGCAATCGGTGCCATAATATTTGCCGGGGTGCGGCATAATCATAGTCTGTGCACCCCCAGCTGGTGAGGAGCTCATCATGGTCGCGATTGTCGAAGAGAAGAAGGAGAGCTCGAGCGTGGACTCGAGAGCTACCGAGCCGATTCTGGGTAGCTCTTTCACTCCGCGGGATTTGAGCGAGCTTCTGAAGCTGATCCCTCATGCGGGTGACGAAGTGGGAACCATCCCGGTGGAGAGTCCTTTTACCGGCGAGATCTTCGCTTCCACACCGCGCTGCACTGCGGCAACGATGGCGATGGCTGTACGCCGAGCCGCACGGGCCAAGGAGGTCTGGCAGGAGCGCAGTTTCGATGAGCGTGGCAAGGTCTTCCTGCGCTATCACGATCTGATCCTGGATCGGCAAGAGGAAATTCTCGATCTGATTCAGCTGGAAACGGGCAAGGCACGGCGGCATGCTTTCGAGGAGGTTCTGGATGTGGCCATGGTCTGCCGCTACTATGCCTTGAACGCCGAGCGCCACTTGGGCGTCAAACGCCGCAAGGGTGCGTTGCCGGGGCTGACATCAACCAAGGAGTTTCACCATCCCCTCGGCGTCGTGGGGTTCATCGCCCCCTGGAACTACCCACTTTCCCTGTCTGTCACCGACGCCGTGGCGGCCCTGATGGCCGGCAATGGTGTCGTCCTGAAGCCAGATCAGCAGACCCCGTTCACGGCGCTGTGGGCGGTGAGACTGCTTCAGGAAGCCGGTTTGCCTCTCGATCTGTTTCAGGTGGTGACGGGCAAGGGGTCGGAGCTCGGAACGCCCATGATCGACAACGTCGATTTCATCACCTTTACCGGCAGTACCGCGACCGGCCGCATCATCGCGCGTCAGGCCGGCGAGCGCCTCATTGGCTGCTCGCTGGAGTTGGGTGGCAAGAACTCCATGATCATCATGGCCGACGCCGACTTCGACGAAGCGGTAGAAGGGGCGCTGCGGGGAAGCTTCTCGAACACCGGTCAGCTCTGCATCTCCACCGAGCGTCTCTATGTGCACCGGGATCTCTACGATCGCTTTGTCACGCGCTTCGCCGCCCGTGCCGAGGAGATGACGCTGGGACCGGGGTTGAACTACGACGAGGACTTGGGCTCTCTGGCCTCGAGACAGCAGCTCGAAGCGGTGACGGCTCACGTTCAGGATGCTCTGGCGAAGGGGGCGAAGCTGCTGGCTGGCGGCCGTGCCCGGCCCGATATCGGCCCCTATTTCTTCGAGCCCACGGTGCTGGAGAAGGTGACCGATCAGATGGATCTGTGCGCGGAAGAGACCTTCGGACCGGTGGTGGCGGTCTATCCCTTCGACGATGTGGACGAGGTCATCGAGCGGGCCAACGACACGGAGTATGGACTGAACGCCAGTCTCTGGACTGGCGATACGGGCAAGGCCGAGGAACTGGCGATCCGTATCGAGACCGGAACTGTCAACATCAACGAAGCCTATGCCGCCGCCTGGGGCTCGATGGATGCACCGATGGGCGGGTTCAAGGCCTCGGGCCTGGGCCGTCGCCACGGCGCCGAGGGCATCACCAAGTACACTGAATCGCAGACGGTCGCGGTGCAGAGACTCGTACCCATCGCCGCCCCCGAAGGCGTCGAGGAAGAGAGTTACAGCCGCCTGATGTCGAACGCCCTGTGGCTACTCAAGCGGATCCCGGGCATCCGCTGACAGGAGGATTACCCATGGCCAAGATCTTCTTTACCGGTTTTCCGGGCTTTCTGGGCTCGGAGCTTCTGCCTCGCGTTCTCGAGCGGTCGCCGGAAGACTCCGCCGTCTGTTTGGTACAGGGCAAGTTCAAGGAAATGGCACAGCAGCGGGTCGAGGAGCTGTCGCGGGAGCACCCGCGCACCCGAGGGCGGATCGAGCTTGCCGAAGGGGACATCACTCGACCCGATCTGGGTCTATCGGGCGGCACGCCACTCCAACAGGAGACCCGCGAGATCTATCACCTGGCGGCGGTCTATGACTTGAGTGTCCCGCGCGATCTGGCGATGCGGGTCAATGTGAATGGCACGGTCAACATGTTGGACTTCGCCGCAGGGTGTCCCAATCTGCATCGATTCCAGTACGTCAGCACCTGCTATGTCAGCGGCAGCTATGCCGGCATCTTCAGCGAGCGCGATCTCATCAAGGGGCAGGAGTTCAACAACTTCTACGAAGAGACCAAATACCACGCCGAGGTCGAAGTGCAGAAGCGGATGAAGAACGGTCTCCCGGCCACGGTGTACCGCCCCGCCATCGTCGTGGGGGATAGTCAGACCGGCGCAACCCAGAAGTTCGACGGACCCTACTACGTGATTCGCTGGTTGTTGAAGCAGCCCTACATCGCCATCATGCCGATGGTGGGCAATCCCAAGATCACCCGGGTCAACGTGGTGCCCAGCGACTTCCTGGTCAATGCCCTGAGCTATCTCAGCGGTCTCGACAAATCAGCGGGCAAGGTCTATCAGCTGGCTGATCCCGCACCGCTGACCGTGGACGAGATCATCAAAGAGGCAGGCCGAGCCACCGGTCGCATGGTCGTGCGGATCCCGACGATGAAGAGCGTCGCCAAGGCCGCCATCGATCACGTGCCGGGTGTCTACCGCCTCATGGGCATTCCATCCTCTGCCATCGACTACTTCGTCCACCCCACCTACTACTGCTGCGAACAGACCGTCACCGACCTCGAAGGCAGCGGCATCCATGCCCCCGCCTTCCCCGACTACATCGACACCCTCGTCCGCTTCCTCAAAGCCCACCCGGAAATCGGCTCCGAGGCGATGGTGTGAGGGGCGGGGCTCGACCCCTCCCTTGAAGCGGTAAGGTACCGGGGAGACCATGCCCAGTCTGCTCACCAGGAGCTACTGGACCGCCTACACGGTCTGGGCAGCTCGCCACGAGGCCCGGTTGCCCTACTGGCCGTTGGAGCGGGTGCAGAAGATTCCAGCAGCGGCGCATCCGGCGGATGGTCGAGCACGCCTACCGCAATGTCCCGTTCTATCGTGGGGTGATGGATCGGATGCGGCTGCGGCCGGAGGACATCCGGACGGCGGCGGATCTCGCTCAACTGCCCGTGGTCACCAAGGAGGAACTGCTGGAGGCCCCGGAGTCCTTCCGGGCACGGAGCTTCCCGGATGATCGGTGTCTGCGAATCGACTCGAGTGGCACTTCCGGTCGCAGCAAACCGATCTACCACGACGCGGAGAGTCTCTTTCTCACCCTGGCGCACGGCCAGCGACAGCGCACCGTGTTGCGTCAATTCACCGGTCAGCTGACCGGCTACCGGGAGATGCATGCGGCCCGGGCTACTGGCGTCCATCGTCAGATCCGTGGGTTCTACGAGAGTCACTCGATCCGGCTACCGGGTGTCGAGTTGGAGCGTGCGGGTCTGCCATTGCTCAACGTGACCGCTGGCCGAGCAGGTCGAGTTGATCAACGAGTTTCGACCCACCGTCTTGCGAGGCTATGGATCTCAACTCGGCAGTCTTTTCCGCCGCGCAGCCGAGAGGGGCTTGAAGATCGAGTGTCCGAAGGTCGTGGTCTATGGAGCGGACGGCATGCCGTCAGCGGAGCGGCAGCTGATCGAGGATCAGTTTGGGGTTCCGGTGCTTTCGACCTACCAAGCGGTCGAGGCGTTGCGGATCGGATTTCAGTGCGAAGAACGGCGTGGCTTTCACCTGTTCGTCGATGACCTGGCGGTCCGGGTGGTCGATGACGAGGGGCACGACCTGGCGCCGGGTCAGCGGGGGCACCTGTTGATCTCGAACCTGACGAACCGCGCTACGGTGCTGCTGAACTTTCGCCTCGGCGACATCGTGCGTCTGGCAAGTGAGCCCTGCGCCTGTGGCAGGAGTCTGCCTACGATCGAGAGCATTGAAGGGCGTTCCGACGATCTACTCTTGCTGCCCTCGGGAGAGGAAGTGCATGCGCTGGCAATTCTGGAGGGAGTGCGCGCGGTTCCAGGTGTGATTCAGGTGCAGATCGTCCAGGAAGAGCCAGAGCGCTTCGAGCTGCGCTGTGTATCGGCACCGGGAGCTGATCGGCCGGCTGCCGCCGAAAGTCTTCTCGAGGCCTTGTCGGCAGGCCTCGGGATCCCGGTTCTGGCCACCGTCACCTGGTTGGAGCAAATTCCGACCGATACTGCCGGTAAGACCAAAGCCGTGATTTCGCATTGCCCTCCGATCGCCAAGGCGGAGGCAGCAGTGCTGGCTGAGATCAGAGAATTGCACGCGCTGCGTGGGAATCGCGGGCTGAGCGCGGAGGAGTTGGCAGCTCTGCGACTGAGCAAGCTGAAGGCTGTGCTGCACCATGCCTATGAGCATGTGCCTTTCTACCGGACCTTCTGGAGAGAGGCAGGAGTGTCGCCTGACGATCTTCGCAGCCTCGAGGATCTGTCGCAGTGGCCCGTCATCACCAAACAGCAGCTCAAGCAGGGCGGGCGACGAGGCTCTGGCTGGCGGGAAGGAGAGCTCCGATATCGTGACGATCCGGACCTCTGGGTCCACCGGGGATGTCCTCGAGGTGAAACTGACGCCCGGCCGAGCACCGCACCCGTCTCCTCATCGAGTTCCGCACGCTGTTGGCAATGGGGTTTCGACCCTGGGACAGGCTGGCCATCGTGGGGCCGGCCCACGGGCGAGGACCGCACTGGCACGAGCGATTGGGCCTTTTTCGCACCGAGATCCTGACCATGGATCTGACGATCGAGGAGCAGATCGCCGAGCTGCGACGCATTCAGCCGACGATTCTCTGGGCCTACCCCGATTGTCTGCAGAGTATGCTGCAGCTCTTGGATGGCCGTTTGAGCCAGGTGATCCGGCCGCGAAAGGTCATCACGTCGGCGGCTGTCCTTCCTGAGGGGGTCCGCACCAGATTGCGAGAAGATCTCGACTGCGAGCTTTACAATTCGTATGCCTGCATGGAGACAGGCCGGTTGGCAGCTGAGTGTCCAGCTCATCAAGGCATGCACGTCAACGCGGACCACGTGATTGTCGAATGTGAAGACGAGGAATGGCTGAATGAACAGGGCCGGGGTGTCGTGATCGTGACGCGCGCTCAACGCGTTTCAAATGCCGCTGATCCGCTATCGGCTAGGCGACCTGACACGTACTTTGGTTGGATCTTGCCCTTGCGGTTGCGAGTTCCCGAGAATCGAGGCCCCGGTGGGTCGGGCGGACGACGTCCTGGTGTTGCCGAGTGGACGGAGGCTGGGTGCCTGGCAGTTGGTTGTGATCACGCGTGGGTTCGAGGAACTGGATCGTTTTCGCTTCCTTCAGCATGCACGCGACCGGCTCGAGCTCCAGGCGGTGGTGCCGGGTTATATGGAGCGCGGGGCGCCAGGACGAGCTGAGACGCCAGCTGCTTCATCAAATTGAAGAGTCAGTCGACATCACGATTCGCCAAGTGGAGCAGTTGGAAGAATCTGGGGTGAAATTCCGCACATTCTTCTCGGAGGTGAGGTGACGCAAGACCGCGGCAGCGCAGTCTGGGAAGAGATCGCCGATCGCGATTCACCGTCCTGGTATCTGGATCCGCTGGTCGCGGAGCAGAAGAGATCCGTCAATCTCGCTCTCCTCGATCGGTGGACCACAGGCACAGACACCGGAACTCTTCTCAAGACGGATCTATTTGAAGAGGCAAACGGCCCCGACGAGGTCCTGTCGGGGTGTTCGGGATACGGTCGTCTACTGGGGATTGATCTCGCCCTGGGCGAAGTCGCACATGCCAGGCAGAGAGCCTTGGGCACGGATGCGGTTTTTGCGGTCACCGATGTGCGGCAGCTGGCCTTGGCTCCTGAGAGTGTCGACGTCGTGTTCTCCAACTCGACGCTCGATCATTTCGAGACGACGCAGGAATTGAACAAGTCTCTGGGTGAGTTGGCGCGAATTCTCCGGCCAGGTGGCACCGCCATCATCACTCTCGACAACAGCCGCAATCCGCTTTACTGGCTGCTGCGCCTGGCTGCTAGGAGTGGTCGGTCACCCTTTCCGATGGGAGTGACCACCTCGTTGCCTGGGCTGGTCAGCAAATTGGAGACGGCGGGTCTGGAAGTCGCTGACACAGACTACCTGATCCACAACCCACGGGTTCTGTCGACCTTGGCCTTTCTCACTCTGCGCAAGATATTCGGCCGCTCGGCCACTCGACCGATCCGCTGGTTGCTGCGCAGTTTCGCCGCCCTGGATCGATTGCCCACTCGAGGACTCACGTCCTGTTTTGTCGCGGTCTGTGCGCGCAAGCCGGCCCCAGAGTAGGCGGGTCTCAGACTCTCTGCTTCACGGGTCGTAGGCTGCGTCTCTGCCAAGCGCGGCGACCGATGAACAGAGCTTCGGCGATCAGCGGCAGGGGATCGCTCCACATGAGGTCCGAGAAGGTATCTCGTCGGGGCGCGAAGAAATCTCGCAGAGCCCGGCGAGAGTCGTTTCCCGCCAGTGCCAGCAGGCCGAACGGGAATGGGAATCGGTAGCGCAGGCCGACGGCGTATTCCGGCGAGGGGCCCAGGTCCTCTGCCAGCGCCAGCTTGCAGGTCAGCAGCGGAAAGTTGATCCCCGCCCGTATGGCAACACCGGTGGATCCCCAGAAACGACCGTTGATCTCGAGTAGCCAGGTGTGACCGGTCTGGGGATCGACCTTGAACTCGACCTGGGCAGGCCCGTGCCAGCGCAGCTCCTGGAGCAACGTGCGAGCGCGATCCAGAAGCTCGGGCTCCTGCGTCGTTTCGACAACGGTTCCAATGCCACCCTCCGCAGGGTAGGCGCGGAGGCGCTTCTGGGTGAGTCCCGCGCGGATCTCGCCGTTCTCGCACAGAACGTAAGACATCGTGGACCTCGCCGGGCACGTACTCCTGGACCAGCACATGCTCGCGGTCGAAGGCCATGTCGGATGGACCCCTCGGTGCTTGATAGGTGTCGAGCAACTGATCTCGGGTTTCGATCACTTGCATACCCACGGCCCCCGAGCCGCGTCGCAGTTTGAAAACACAAGGGTACTCGAGTTCCTTGCAGAGAGCTCGCGCAGGGCATCGTCGTCTTTGACCGCAAAGGTGTGGGGCGTCTCGATCCCCAGGCCCTGGGCGAGAGCCTGAGTCTGAAGCTTGTCGCCGGCGACATCCAAGGCCTCGGCCGGCGGCAGTGCCGTTGCGACCTCAGGTGCGAGCGAATCGCGATTCCGGGCCAGGGCGACTGTCGTGTAGTCATTCAACGGCAGCACGACATCGCAGTGGTCGCGGACGATGTGTTCATTGATCGCCTCGATGAATCGCGGGATCCCGAGACCTGGATGTGGGATGCGGACGCGTCGACTCGAGCTGCGGGTGTAGAAGGCCTGGCCCCAGAAAGCGTCGCCTCCGACAGCGACCCAGACACCGGACTTGGCTAGGGCCCTGGTGCAGGCGACGGTCTTGCGGTCATCCGGCGTCGTGGTGGTGGCCAGCAATACCCTCACGGTGGTGGAAGGCCTCTCAGTACATCATTTGCGGGTCGTCGTAGTACTTGAACTCGAGCACGTTGTTGGAAGGGTCGACGAGGAAGAAGGTGCGGTGCACCTCGCGCTTGCCGCCAAACCGGGTAAATGGCTCCTGGAAGAACTCCAGCCCGTGGTCCCGTGCGCGCTCGATCAGGCCGTCGAACGCGGCGCGGTCACGAAACGTGACTCCAAAGTGCCGCGGATACATCTCCGGCACCTCGTCGACTTCGTCGGGGGACAAGTGGCACACGAGCTGGTCGCCAAAGAAGTCGAGTGTGATGCGATCGTCGTACTGGCGCGCCAACCGACACCCCAGCCGCTCGACATAGAACTCACGCGTTTCCTCTAGATCGCGGCAGGGAATGGCGAGATGAAAGACGTTCTGAGGATCCCGCATGGGTGGCACCAGTCCGTCAGTATAGCCTCCCCTGGTTCAACAGGACGGTGAGTCTTTGCACCCGCCTTCGTGCCGGCCTTCTTGGCACGGGCGATGTCGCCGAATCACCGCGATCTTCATGCCGCCGACCGCTTCATGGCGTCATGCCGAGCCGCTCGCAGCCCACAGTCCGAGAGCAGCGTCGCCACGTTCCAACGCCGGTCGGTGAAGACGAATACCTGGCTGCTGGCCTCGAAGGCCCGTTCGCATTCTCCACAGAGCCAGTCCGCCAGTTGCGGTCGGTCGGGATCGACCACCGCCCACGGTTCCGTCCCGGGGAGGAAGAGTTGGCCACAGCTGTTGCAGGATTGGTTGGTCATAGTCCACCTCCTATTCCCATATATATATAAGACGATTCCAAGCGAGATTCATTTCCACTGGAAAGCGACTACGCGCACCGTGAATGGCGGGAATGACTGCCGTTCGTGATGGAGGAGAGGCCTGCCCCTCGGTTGCTGTCGGCCGACGTTGGGCGATGGATCTCGGCTACCTGGAGATCTCGAGCGCTTTTCGAAGGCGTTGATAAAGCGCGTCGGGTGCCAGATCCGCGCCATTTGGCCAACAGACCACACCGAATTCGTCTATCGATACCTGGCTGAAGAGCTTGGGGTCCCGTAAGGGTTCGAACACCGGGCCTGTCAATCGATCCGACAGATCGATCTCGCCAGTTGTCCCGTCCTCGAATTCGACGCGAAGTCGGTAGTCGCCAAGGGGTCGGACGTTGAGGAGTCTGCTTCCCATCTTATGGTTACGCTGAGAGGCTCAATCTGGCAGAGCGGCTGATGATCCTCCTAGTACATGCGGATCGTGATGCCGAAGAATCTGCTGATAGTAGGCATGCCGGTTTTCGCCTTGAATCACAAGACGAAATCGGCTGCAGGAATCTCGCCTTTGGTTCGAGGTGCCGGAGCACTTCGTGACGCTTGGGCGGCCTCATCGACTGGCAGTGACATTCGAAGAATCCGTTTCGGTAGAAGTGCAAGAACACCAGAAGAAAATCCGTCTTACCTTGTAGCAAGGTTGTTCAGGGTTCATAGCGGCCCGTGACGATTCTTCGCGAGATTGCGTCATCCGTCGGCCCAGGAGTCTAGATCATGATCGATCCCATTCAACCGCCGCCCGACCCTTTCGCTGATATCGATCGCCTGGGCAACGAGATTGCCGAATTGTCCGCTCACATCCAGGCGGCCACCTATCAGTTGCTCGTCTTGATTCGCGAGTTCGACGCGCGCAACGGCTGGAACACCGGGTTCCGCTCCTGCGCCCATTGGCTCAACTGGCGGACCGGCCTGGATCTTGGTGCCGCCCGCGAGAAGGTCCGGGTGGCCCGAGCGCTGGAGGATCTTCCCGAGATCAGCGAGGCGATGCGGCAAGGCCGGCTCTCCTACTCCAAGGTGCGGGCGCTGACCCGGGTGGCGACGTCCGAGAATGAAGCAGAGCTCCTGGAGTTCGCCCTCAGCGGTACGGCGGCTCACGTCGAGAAGCTCGTACGAGCGTGGCGGCGTGTGGACAGGATCGAAGCGATGGGCGAGGGCAATCGTCAGCTGGAGCAGCGCTACCTGCGCGCCTATCCTGATGAAGACGGCATGCTGGTGGTGCGAGCGCGACTGACACCCGAGGTTGGGGCGGTATTCCTCAAGGCTCTCGAGGCTGCGAACGAGGTGTTGTTCAAGCAGTCTCAGGAAGAGCAGGAGTCCGATTGGGTCGAGATGCCTGCTGAGCAACGTCGGGCTGATGCCTTGGAGCTCGTGGCTGAGAGTGCACTCGAAGGGGGTCTCGATCCAGGCACCGCAGGAGACCGGTACCAGGTCGTGGTGCACGTGCAGGATGACGCTTCCGCGGAAACGTCCTGTTGCGATGATCCTCCGGAACTGCTTGCGGCCGGCGAGCTCGAAAACGGCCTTCGCGTTTCCGCGGAAACGTCTCGCCGATTGGCGTGTGACAGCAGCCGGGTCGTCATGCGCCACGATGGGGAGGGTCGAATTCTCGATGTGGGGCGCAAAACGCGGACGATTCACCCAGCGTTGAGACGCGCTCTAGAACACCGGGACCGTGGTTGCCGCTTCCCTGGCTGCGGTTTGCGGCATTGCGACGCCCATCATGTCGATCACTGGGCGGATGGAGGCAGAACCAACCTCGAAAACTTGCTCTTGCTCTGCCGTCATCACCACCGAAATCTCCATGAGGGAGGTTTCCGGGTCGAATTGGCGGCCGACGGATCGAGCTGTTTCTATACACCGCGAGGAGCGCGGATTCCCGAGGCCCCGTTGGCCCCGATCCGGATCGCGATCCAGTCGAGGCCCTGAAGCACCATCATCGGAGGGACGGTGTCCAGATCGACGCCATGACGGGTTTCCCGCGTTGGGAGGGTGAGAGCTTCGACCTTGGACACGCGATCGATGCCCTGAGGGTCGCCCTGTCCACGGATTCCGCGCCGGCGGTGGACAGCAAGTTCCTTCCCGAAAGCCAGGATTCGTGGCCCCCGCGTATCCGGAATGCCCGCTAGACGTTTCCGCGGAAACGTCCTCGCGCAATCGGCAGGGCCGCCTGCTTCCCTTCGAGTGAGAGTAACCGGCCTCGAACCCGTGTGATCGGTGCTGGCGGCGATGCCTGGGCAGGTGCTAGCCTTTTCTCGGATATGACACCCCCCGAGCGCATTCTGTCCGACAGTGAAAGGGAGGTCGAGGATCTCCTGGTGGACATCTATCGCCGCATGCCCTCATGGCGGAAGATCGAGTTGGTGGAAGACGCGAATCGAACCGCTCGGCAGCTTGCCTGGGCCGGGCTGCACTCCAGGCACCCAGGTGAAACCAAGACCCGCCTTCGCAGACGCCTGCTGGATCTTGTGCTTGGCGAGGAGACAGCGAACAAGATCTACGGACCGGCGACCGAGGTCGAGGAGTGACCCCCGAACTTCCGCAGGCTCTGACGGTCGCTCTCGAAGTCATCGATGTGCTCGAGAGTTTGGGGATCGGCTATCACCTCGGTGGCTCGTACGCCAGCTCGCTGCATGGTTTCCCACGGCAGACTCAGGACGTCGATGTGGTTGTGGAGCTCGATGAACGAGTGGTGAGCGAACTCGCCACCAGGCTCGAGGGAGACTTCTATGTAGACGAGAGCACGATCCGTCGTGCTCTACGGAGCCAAGGCAGCTTCAATATCCTGCACCTCGAGTCAGGAATCAAAGTCGACTTTTTTGTGCGTGGCGACGATGCCTTCGACAGGCAGGAGTTCGAGCGTCACCGTCCTGAGTTGATACAGGTCGAACCGGAACGACGGGTCTTCGTCAAGACACCTGAGGACATCGTGCTGCGCAAGTTGGACTGGTATCGGCAAGGTGGAGAAGTGTCCGACAGGCAGTGGACCGATGTCATGAATGTGATCCGAGTCCAAGGGGAGCGGCTGGATCTGGAGTATCTCCAGCGGTGGGCCAGGCAGTTGGAGATCGAGGACCTTCTCGAGCGTGCTCTCGAAGCTCAGGCCTAGTGGCCCACCGCCACCGACCACCACTTGATCTGCGGCTGGCGTTTCCGCGGAAACGTTTTCGCCCGATCCCCGGGGCCGGCTTTTGAATCCTCATCCCACCCTCTGGGGTGGCGCCTTCCAAGCCTGCGCGGATGTAGCCTGATCGAAAGCGCAAAGGAGGTGTCGCCATGGTGGGGCGCACCCTGGGTCACTATCGTGTTCTCGAGAAGCTCGGCGAGGGCGGGATGGGAGAGGTGTACCTGGCCGAGGATACGACGCCTCAAGCGGCAGGTGGCGCTCAAGGTCCTGCCGACGGAGCTGGCCTCGAGTCGGGAGCGGCTGGAGCGCTTCCAGCGGGAGGCCGAGTCTCTGGCGGCGCTCAATCACCCGAACATCGTCCACGTCTACTCGGTCGAGACAGATGATGGCGTCCACTTCCTGACGATGGAACTGGTGGAAGGAGAGAGTCTCGATCGTGTGATCCCGCAGAGGGTCTGCCGCTTCGAGCAGTTCTTCGATCTCGCGATACCCCTGGCCGACGCACTGGCCGAGGCGCACGAGCACGGCATCGTGCACCGGGACTTGAAGCCGGCCAACGTCATGGTGGATCGCAGGGGCCGACCGAAGATCCTGGACTTCGGGCTGGCGAAGCTCCGCCTGCCGGAGAGATCGGCAGAGTTCAGCGAGATGCCTACCGAGGTGATGACCGAGGAGGGCAAGGTCCTGGGCACCTATCCCTACATGTCGCCGGAGCAGGTGGAGGGCAAGTCGGTCGACCATCGGTCGGACATCTTCTCGTTCGGCACGATGCTCTATGAGATGGCCACGGGCCGTAGACCGTTTGAGGGAGACAACCCGGCGTCGTTGATGTCGGCGATTCTGCGGGACCAGCCTTCAGAAGTGGATGTGGAGCGGCAAGAGTTACCGCATCACCTGGGTCGCATCGTTAGCCGGTGCCTGGAAAAGGACACCGACGATCGGTATCAGAGAGCCCGGGATCTGACGAAGGATCTCGAGGATCTACGGCAGGAAGTGCAGACTGGGGCAGGGTGGTTCACCGGCCGGCTGAAGCTGGTTCTGTGAGCGGATCAGCGGTTCCGAATCGCAGCGGTTGCAGTGATCCTCGCCTTGGTGGCCGTCACAACCCTCTTGGTGCTGAGACCCTGGGAGAGTGCGAGCTCCAGACCTCGACAGAACCTCAGATCAGATCACTTGGCAGTCCTGCCTCTGGAGAACCTCAGCGGTGACCCGGAGCTGGACTACTACGCGGCCGGTATCACGGAGGGCCTGATCGCGGAGCTCGGTCGAGTCGGTGCTCTTCGGGTGATCTCTCGTCGGTCGGTGATGCGGTACCTGGACTCTGACATGCCACTGGCGGAGATCGCGGCGGAGCTCGGTGTGGACGCACTGATCGAAGGATCGGTCCTGCCCGTGGGCGACCGGGTCCGGGTCACGGCTCAGCTCGTCCAGGCCGACCCCGAGCAGCATCTATGGGCGGACACCTACGAGCGCGATGCGAAGGATATCTTGACGCTGCTCAGAGAGGTGACAGGCACGATCGTGAGCGAGGTCCAGGTCGCCGTATCGCCCCGCGAACATGCTCGGCAGGCTGCCGCCGTGAAGTCAACCCCGAAGCTCATCGAACTCTGCAAGCTGACTGATCGGCACTCCAGAGTCATCGAGACAGGCGGTGCAGCACCTGCGCGAAGCGGTGGCGATCGACCCCGGGTTCGCCGAGGCCTGGGCAGCTCTTGCGAGCCACTCCGCATGGGGCATTCCTTCATCTGCCGGCCAACATGGAGGTCGAGCGCGCCGCCGCCATCGAAGAGATGAACACGGCCTTGGCCAGGGCGATGGAGCTTGACGACTCGCTGAGCTTGGCCCACTCCGTACAGGGATTTGTGAATCTTCACCTCCATTGGGATTGGTCGGCGGCTGAAGAAGAGCTCCTACGTGCGATCGAGCTCAGTCCGAGCAGTCCAGTGGCGCACGGCTATTACGCCGAATTCTTGGCGGTCATGGGCCGATTCGAGGAGGCTCTCTCGGAGGCGGCCCTGGCCGAGGAGCTCGACCCCTACTCGGCTCCAGTCCTGCTCGGTCTTGGCAGTGTGTATTACTGGGCCGGAGAGTTCGAGCAATCCCTGCAGTATCTGGATCGGGCACAGGAGTTGGCTCCGGGGATGATCGTCATCATCGCTTTCAAGGGCATGGCCTATGCCGCTGCGGGCAAGGAGCAAGAAGCCGTGAGAGCGTGGCAGCAGATGCAGGGGCTGCTGGGAAACTACTTTCTTGCGGCCGCCTTCGAGGGCCGATCACTGGACGAAGTGAATCGTCTCTGGCTGGATTTCGCCGTGAGTATGGACAAACCCTTTTTCGGTGCCGCCGATATTGCGATGGCCTACAGCCTCTTCGGCCAGAATGACGAAGCCATCGAGTGGCTGGAAAAGGGATTTGCGACCCGAGATGATCCCGGCAAGACCGCCGGATGGCGTTTCGTCTACATGAAGGTAGATCCCAATCTCGAGGGACTTCGAGAGGATCCCCGCTTCCAGGACCTGCTGCAGCGGATGAACCTGGCGGACTAGCCGCTAACCCAGCTCCCCAGCCCTCTTGGTCGCCTCCACCACCGCCTTGATCAGGGTCACGCGGAGGCCGCCCTCTTCGAGGGTGAGGAGGCCGTCGATGGTGCAGCCGGCGGGGGTGGTGACGTCGTCTTTGAGGAGGGCGGGGTGAGCCTCGGTGTCGAGGACCATGGAGGAGGCGCCGAAGCAGGCCTGGGCGGCGACTTCGGTGGCGATGTTGCGGGGCAGGCCCATCTTGACGCCGCCTTCGGCCAGGGACTCGATGATGACGTAGATGAAGGCGGGACCGGAGGCGCCGAGACCGGTGAAGGCATCGAAGTACTTTTCATCCAGGATCAGGGCGCGGCCCATGACGGCGAACATTCGGCGGGCCGTTTCCAGGTGGGTGTCGGAGGCGAACTCGCCGCCGCAGACCGCGGTCATACCGGCGCCGACGAGGCTGGGAGTGTTGGGCATGGCGCGTACCATCGGAATCTGACCCGGCACCAGCTCGTCCATATGATTCGATGTGACCCCCGCGGCGAGGGAAACCACCATCTGACTCTCGGTGAGAGTGGTCCCGATCTCCTCGAGAACCTCTCCGATGGTCTGGGGTTTGACGCACAGCAGGATCACGTCGGCACCCTTGGCCGCCTCGCGGTTGTCCGTCGTGGTCTGTACACCCTTGTCGTTGGCCAGTTCTTCCAGCGGCTTTGCATGCTTGCGGGTGGCGACGATCTGATGGGGCTCGAGGTTGGTACGTTCCAGCAGAGCCTGGATCATGGTGATGCCCATCTTGCCGGCACCGATGACTGCGACACGGTCGAGTGAGAGTTCGGTCATGGTGATTCCTCCAAGGGCGAGAGAATACCCGAAATGGCGCGATAGGATTCGTCCATGCCCAGAGCAGTCTCTCTATCTACTCTGATCCTCTTGGGTGTCGTCGGTTGCGGTGCCCACACCGGAAGCCGAGGCACCCATGCCCGAGCCAGAACCCTTCGACCTGCGTGTCGCCACCTTCAATATCGAAGATCTGCGGACCGAGGAGGTGTCGGATCCTGAGAGCCCACGAGCCAAGGCGGCGGCGGCGGTGATCCAGGAGCTCGAGCCTGATGTGGTTCTGATCAACGAGTTGACCTACGATCAGGCGACGGGACCCGCATGGCAGCCGGGGAGTCAGGAGGGCCAGAACGGGCAGCGGTTCGCCGACATTTTCCTGGCCGTCGCGCAAGGCCGAGGGGCTCGCAGCGCGGCGATACAGGTCCTTCATGCGCCCGTCCAATACCGGGGTGCCGAGCGGTTACGACTTCGACAACGATGGTGTGACCGTCACCGAGCCTCCCGAGCTTCCTCCCGCGACCGCCGATCCCGAGTCTCGTAGACAGACTTCCGAGGGTCGGGGGTACGGCGGGGACACCTGGGGTTTTGGCACATTCCCTGGGCAATACAGCATGGCGATCCTGGTCCGGGAGGACTTCGAGATTCTCGAGGATCAGGTCCGTACGTTTCAACTCCTTCCTTGGAGTGCCGTGCCTGGTGCCCTGGCACCTGTCGATCCCGAAACCGGAGAGGCCTGGTACTCGGAAGAGGAGTGGGCCGAGTTTCGCCTGAGCTCCAAGAGCCACTGGGATGTACCGGTCCGATTGCCCAATGGCGTTGTGGTTCATTTCCTGGTGAGCCACCCGACACCGCCGGCCTTCGACGGCCCAGAGAAGCGCAATCAGAAGCGCAACCACGACGAGATCCGTTTCTGGGCCGACTACCTGAATGGAGCCGAGTACATCGTCGATGACAATGGCGTGGCGGGGGGTCTCGCGGCGGACGCCTCGTTCGTCATTCTGGGCGACCTCAACGCGGATCCGCAGAAGGGGAGGTCTTTCGATGACCCCATCGGCCGGTTCCTGCTCGAGCATCCGAGGGTGCAAGGAGATTTCGCTCCGGTGGCCCGGTCCGCAGGGGTAGATCCCGAGTGGAGCGATCTCGAGGATACCGATACGTCCGGTTGGGGCATGCGGGTCGACTACGTACTGCCTTCGATGGACATGGAGATCGAGGACGGAGCGGTCGAGCGCCCGGCGACCGAGGCCGCTACGGTCAGCGATCACTTCCCCGTCTGGCTCGACCTTTTGGTGCCGGCTCCTGGCGCGCCTGGGCCTATCGTCAGGTGACACCCCAAGCGGCGCGAAGCTCCGCGGCCCGCTCGGCGATGTTTCGACGCTCGTCGTCGTCCAGGCGATCGAGGTTCCGGTACATCATCCGCATGCGAGGAATCTCTTCCAGCCGATCTCGGTGGCGTGCCAAAAAGTCCCAATAGAACGTAGTGAAGGGGCAAGCCTCGTCGCCGGTTCTCTGGGCCGGATCATAGCGACACGCGCCACAGTAATCGCTCATCCGGTGGATGTATTTTCCAGTCGAAGCGTAGGGCTTGCTGCCCACCACGCCGCCGTCTGCGTGCATCACCATGCCAAGGGTGTTGGGTAGCGTCACCCAGTCCATCGAGTCGACATACATGCCGAGATACCAGTCGCTGATCAAGCGGGGATGAATCCCGGCCGTCAGAGCCAGGTTCCCAGTCACCATCAACCGCTGAATGTGGTGTCCGTAACCATGTTGCAGCACTGAATCGAGCGAGTCCTGCATACAGGCCATTTCCGTCTCTCCAGTCCAATAGAACGAGGGCAGTTGGCCTTCAGCCCCCAAGTGATTGCGCTCGGCATAGTCGGGTCCTTCCAGCCAGTAGACACCGCGGATAAACTCGCGCCAGCCGATGATCTGACGCACGAATCCCTCGACGGCGTTGATCGGTGCGCGCCCGGATCGGTAGGCCTCGATGGCGGCCGCAACACACTCGCGCGGATCGAGGAGCTTCAGGTTGAGGACCGGCGAGAGCAGCGAGTGAAACATCCAGGGACGCCCTCGCACCATGGCATCCTGGTAGTCGCCGAAGAAGGGCAAGCGACGCTCGACGAATTCGTCCAGAGCCAGCAGCGCTTGACTGCGAGTGACCGGCCATCGAAACGCATCGAGATGACCGGGTGATTCTGGAAACAGCTGCTCGACCGACTCGATCACTTCGCGGGACGTCTCGTCCGGCTCGGCGACCATGGGCTCAGAAGGCTCGGGCGATTCTGTGCCGAAGGACTTGCGATTCTCTCGATCGAAGTTCCAATTGCCACCTTCCGGCTCACCGGTCGCGGTCAGGAGAATCTGACGCCGCTTTCGCATCCAGCGGTAGAAGTGCTCCATGACCAGCTGTTTGCGGTCCGTGGCCCACTCAGAGAATTCCTGGGGGGTGACGAGGAAATGGGGATCCTCCAACAGCTCGATTTGCAGGGCGGCGTCTTCAGCTGCGGCGGCGACGGCATCGAGGGTGCGCCAGTCCCCGGGTCGGATCAGCACCAGAGATTGCGGCTCGTGCTCGAGGATCTGGCGCTGCAGCTCGCTCTGCAGCGACCCCGCGTGGGCGGCATCGTGCAGGGCGATGTACTGGTGACGATAACCGGCTGCCGCGAGCTCGGCGGCGAAATGCCGCATGGCAGACAGCAACAATACGATCCGCTGCTTGTGGGACGGTACGTGGGTGAGATCCTCCCGCGCTTCGATCTGAACGACCAGATCCCGCTCGGGGTCGATCGCCGCGTAGGGCAGGTAGTCGAGGTTCAGCTGGTCGGGTGCCAACAGCAGCAGCCGGCGGGTACGGCTCACGAGAACGTTTCCGGGCGGAGCATCCACAGGGCGAGCCCGGCGCGCAGCGTCCAGCAGACGGTGCGAAACCAGTTGCTGTGGACGAGCTGTTCGACGACGCGCGAATCGTAGTTGGCGAGAAGTCGGCGGTGCAGCGGTACCTGGATCAACGCCGTCGAGAGCCAGATCGCCGCCAGCAGCCCCAGACCAATCCAGGCAGCCAGTCGCTCGGGCCCCGCAGGCTGTCTAACAGTCAAACCGATAGCGGTGCCCATCTCTAACAGCATAACTGGTGCCACGACCCACGTCGTGCGGCGTTGATGTTCCTGGGAGTAGGCATGGAAGTGACCCTCTCCGACCCGCAGGAAAAGCGGGTAGTGAACGACCTGGACGAACCAGATCACTCCGGTCATGAACAGCGTAGCGCCGGCATGAAGAAGGAGAAGTGGTTCCAGAAGCATGATGCGGGCAGGCTCTAGGGGCGTGGCGCGGTGGCTTTGGTGTTCTCTGTGGCGCCGCCGATGGCGGTCAGCTCTGCCTCGGCGGTTTCGCGGATACCGCGCAGCATGCTGCGGAAGACATAGCTGTGCAGCGGCATGACGCTGAACCAGTAGACGATTCCCAGGAGTCCACGCGGTTGGAAGCGAGCGATCTGGCTCAGGTGTGTCGCACCGTTTGTCGGTTCGAGCTCGAACTCGAGGGTCGCAACGCCCGGGACTTTCATCTCCGCTCGCAGGATCAGGCGTCTGCCGGGCTCGATGCCGGTGACGCGCCAGAAGTCGAGGGCGTCGCCAAACTTGATGTCGTCAGCGCTGCGACGACCGCGACGCAGTCCGGGTCCGCCCACCAGGCGGTCGAGGATGCCGCGCACCTGCCAGAGCGCGTCCGCGGCGTACCAACCGTTCTTGCCACCAATCCGGCAGAGGGTTCGAAACACCGCAGCCGGGCTCGCATCGATCTCCGTCTCCTCCCGGTGCACATAGGTCGTGCCCCCGGCCCAGTCGGGATCGCCGGGAATAACGCCGGCGTCGGACCATGAGGTCTCGATCTCGCCCTCGGCGACCTTCCCCAGGGCGGCATGGATCGCCTCGCGCTACGGTCAGTAGCTGTTGCGGCATCAGTCGATGGGCCTCGTCGTCGCGGCAGACGACACGATTGCGCAGTCCTTCTGCCAACGGACGCGCAATGCTGGCGCTGTGAGGGGTGACGAGATGGATCCACAGGGAGCTCAGCCGGGGCGTGAGCACAGGGACGGGTATGACCAGTCGGCGCGGCAAGCCCAACTCTTCCGCCATGACGACCATGATCTCTCGATAGGAGAGGATTTCCGCGCCGCCGATGTCGAGGGTCTTGCCGATGGTTTCAGGGAGTTTCCAGGCAGGCAATCAGGTAGTGGAGGACATTGCGTACCGCGATCGGCTGGCTCTCGGTTTGCACCCACCGCGGAGTGATCATCATCGGGCAGCCGTTCGACCAGATAGCGCAAGATCTCGAAGGAGACCGATCCCGAGCCGATGATCATGGCGGCGCGCAAGCACCGTGACCGGAACGCGGGTGGAGGCCAGGGCGTGCTCGACTTCACGTCGCGAGGAGAGATGCTCGCTGAGATCCCTGCCGGTCTCTCCCAAGCCGCCGAGGTAGAGGATACGCTCGACTCCGGCTTTTTCCGGCAGCCGCGGCGAAGTTCTCGGCCAGTTCACGATCCTGCTTGGCGTAGTCGGCGCCGGCCGCGAGCATCGAGTGCACCAGGTAGTACGCAGCGTCGCAGCCTCGCAGCAGCTCGGTCAACCCATCGCGGTCACCGACGTCTCCCGCCACGATCTCCACGTTCGGGTGAGAAGCCCAGGTCCTGGCTTCGAGCTTTCGTGGATTGCGTGCCAGACACCGGACGCGGTATCCCGCCTCGAGCAGTCTGGGAACGAGTCGGCCGCCGATGTAGCCCGAGCCGCCGGAGACAAAGACGATTTGGCCGGCGTCAGCGGAAGCATGCTGGCTCTTTAAATCGTTCATATCGTTCATTATGGATCGGAGGCCCTGGTTGTCAAGCGCGTCTGTTATGTAAGTTCTGTTTTGAATCTTTAAGAGTAAGGATTTCACGATCGGAGATGGATCATTTCATTCAAATCATTCATTCCTGTGCTATTCTGACGAGGTGATGAGGCGCCACGCGGATTTGGAAACCGTGTCCTACAAGAGGTTCCACCCATGAATGGGTGCGACATCGCGACCCGATCGCTCGACGGTGTCTTGGATCGGTCGATCTTCTTTTCCTTCGATCGGAGCGGTTTCGAGCGGCATCGCCGAGCGTTTCGCGAGGAAGACCTGGACGTCGATATGACGGGCAAGGTCTGTCTCGTGACCGGTGCGAATTCGGGGCTGGGAAAAGTGCTGGCGGTCGAGCTGGCGCGGCGCAACGCGACGGTTTGGATGCTCTGCCGCAGCCCTGATCGAGGCCGAAAGGCCTGTGCGGACGTTCGGCGGGAGACCGGGAATCGAGAAGTCCATCTGGCTGTGGTCGACGTGGCCGACCAGCGTTCGGTGTCAGAATTCGCCAAGAGCTTTCGCAATCCACGCGTCGACGTGCTCGTGCACAACGCCGGAGTTCTGAACTCTGAGCGGGCTGAAACGGACGATGGAATCGAGACCACGTTGGCGACCCATGTGATCGGTCCCTTCCTGCTGACCTGGCTGTTGACCGATCGACTGGGGCGCTCCGAGGACGCCAGAGTGATCTGGGTGTCATCAGGCGGAATGTATGGAGCATCTTTGAACTTCCCGGATCCTCAGTGGGCGAACCGCGACTTCGATGGCGTTCGAGCCTATGCGGAAGCCAAGCGTGCCCAGGTCGTGCTCAACGAGACCCTGGCCCCGAGGTTCACCAGCCTGGGCATCAGCCTCTATGCCATGCATCCAGGGTGGGCCGATACACCTGGGGTGCAGCACTCCCTGCCGCGCTTCTGGTGGTGGATGAAGGGTCGGCTGCGAACGCCGGCGCAGGGAGCAGATTGCGCGGTGTGGTTGTCTGTCAGTGAGCAGTTGAAGGGCAAGACCGGCCTCGTCTGGTTCGATCGGCGACCGGTGCCGACGCATCTGGTGCCCTGGACTCGAGAGTCCGACGACGACAGGCGGCGCCTGCTGGAGCTCTGTGAAGAACTTACTCGAATCGGGGGAAGAGAGGAGCAGGTAGCTTGATTGCGAAGAGAGAAATACGCTCGGAGACCTGCATGGTGTGTGGCAAAGCGATGCCGCGCTCCGCGACCTGGGGCCCTGAATGGTTGGTGCGCACCTTTTGCTCGGAAGACTGCAGCGAGAGCAGGCTGGCACCGTTGGACTACCGCCTGCAAGAGGCGGTCCTGCAGCTGTTGGGGCGCCAGTCGGAAGGTGAGTCGGTTGAACCTGGAAGACGTGGCCCGCTTCGTCGACCCGTTGGGCTGGGAGTCCTTGATGGAGCGGACGCGGAATGCCGCCCGTCGCCTCGTGGCGCAAGGCGCGCTGACGATCGACGGATCCGCAACGGATGAGGCCATTGTCTGGGAGAGCGACGAGATGCGTCTGCGACTTCCCAACTAGCACTCCCGTGCCTTAGATTGCCGCACAGCGGCGTGCTAGTCTAGCGGCGAGACGGGAGGGCCATGATGGACGAATCCCATCACATTCCAATTCTGTTCTATGTCTTCGCTTTCGTAGCTCTCGCAATCTTCTTCTACAACCTGCGTCTCCTCTGGACCGTTCGCGTCGGGAAAGAAGAGAAGTATCGACCCACCAACTGGCTGGAGTCGGCTCACCAACGCCCTGACCTTTGGCGTCGGGCAGCGCAAGGTGATGAACAGGCGCTTCACTTACGCCACGGTCATGCATTTCCTGTTGGGGTGGGGCTTCATCGAGCTCTTCTTCGCCACCACCGTGGACTTCTTTGTCGTCCGTGGTTGGTTCGTGGAGTTCCTGCCGGGCAAGGACACACCTTGGTTTGCGGCCTTGAACGACCTGGGAGGCTTGATGCTCCTGGTCGGTCTCGTCATGGCGATCTATCGGCGCTACGGCAACAAGCCCGAACCGCTGCCGCAGAGTGGTTTCTCGGGTCGCGGAAACTTCCTCGGAGACACCGGGATCCTTCTGTTTCTCGTCATTCTGGTCGTCGGAGGTTTCTTGGCCGAGGCCGCTCGGTTGGGAATTCAGAAGCCACCCGACGGCGGCCTTCTCTTTCGTCGGCTATCCGCTGGCGCAGATGGCTTCGATGGAGACCTGGGCCGCGGTCGAGCGCAGCATCTGGTGGGGCCATGCCATCACTTCACTGGCGTTCATCGCCTTGATCCCGTTGACCAAGATGTTCCATATCGTGGCGGTCATCGTCAACGTGGCCCTCACCGATCGCCGGGACAGGGGTCTGGTGCGGCCCATGCACGTCAGCCAGCTCATGGAGGACCCGGAGGCCGACTTCGACGCCATCACCCTGGGAGCCCACCAGGCGGATGAGTTCACCTGGAAGCAGCTGTTGGACTCGGTGTCGTGCACCGAGTGCGCTCGCTGTACGACCGTCTGTCCGGCTCATGCGACCGGTCGGCCCCTGTCGCCCATGAAGCTGATCACCGATATCCGCCAGGATCTCTACGATCGGACGATTCGCAAAAAGGAAGAGGTCGAGGAGTTGGTGGGGGTGCGGATCCAGGTCGACGAGCTCTGGTCGTGCACGACGTGCGGGGCATGTATCGAGGCCTGCCCGGTGTTGATCGATCACGTGCCGACCTTTACGGATATGCGTCGCTATCTGGTGCTCTCCGAGGGGCAGCCGCCGGACAAGGCCGCCGAGGCGCTCGAGGGCATGACCAATCGGGGCAATCCCTGGGCCCTGGCTCAAGGCGACCGGATGAAGTGGGCCACCGATGCGGGACTCGAGCTACCCGTCATGGCGGAGAAGAAGAAGGCCGATGTTCTGTATTGGGTGGGCTGCGCCGGGGCCTACGATCCGCGCAATCAGCAGGTGGCGCGATCCTTCGTCAAGATTCTGCGAGGCCGCTGGAGTCGACTTCGCGATTCTCGGGGAAGAGGAGACCTGCAATGGCGATTCCGCCCGTCGACTGGGTGAGGAATACCTCTTCGAGACCCTGGCGATGCAGAACATCGAGACGCTCAACCAGTACGAGTTCGACTCGCATCGTCACGCCCTGTCCCCACTGCATGCACACGATCGGCACCGAGTACAAGGATTTCGGTGGCGACTACAAGACCGTGCATCATTCGCAGTTCATCAACGAGCTGATCGCCAGCGGCAAGCTCCAGCTGAACGGCGGTGGCGGCAACGGCAAGGTGACCTTTCACGACCCCTGCTACCTGGGTCGATACAACGACGAGTACGAATCGCCGCGAGATTTGATCCGCAAGGCCATGGCCGGCAAGGGCGGGCTCGTGGAGATGGACTACAGCCGCGAGTCGAGCTTCTGCTGCGGCGCCGGCGGCGGCAACATGTGGTACGAGATGGATGACGAGAAGGACCGCATGAACCTGGCCCGCGTGCGTCAGGCCGCGGCTACCGGAGCCAGCACCGTGGCCACCGCCTGCTCGTTCTGCATGATCATGATGGACGACGGCGTCAAGGTCGAAGGCAAAGAGGAGTCCCTCGAGGTCAAAGACGTCGCCGAGCTCGTCGCCGACTCCCTGTAGCGGCCGGCGGAACGCGGGCACAGAGACCCGCGACTACGGGAAGCCCCCCGCCTCTTGGCCGTAACGCGATCCACTCGCAGTTGAAGCGGCCGGCACTCTGCGGGCCAGAGGCCCGCGTCTACGGGGTAGCCCCCGATCTGGCTGTAACAGATCGACCCTCTCGAGAGACCAACAGGGATTGACTCTGTTGAATCGAAAGGAGAATTCGTCATGGATACATCACAGGTCGTCGAAGTTCTCTCCGCTCTCGCCAGCGGCGTGCACCCGGTTACCGGTGAGGTCTTCGAAGAAGACAGTCCCTACAACCACCCGCATATCCTGCGCGCCTTGTTTGGCTCGCTGGAAATCATCCAAACGCCCGCCAGCCGAGTTCCCAAGAAGTCGCAGGAGGAGATCAACCGCGAAGAGGGTCGGCCCTTGCGCTTCAACATGCGCTGGTCCGAGCAGGAAGACGAGGAACTTATCAGCCTGATCCAGAAGGGAACCCTCACAGGTGACATTGCCGAGCAATTTCAGCGCACGAAGGGCTCCATTCACAGCCGTCTGCAGGGCAAGGGTCTACTCGAGCGGGAAGAGCTCCTGAATCGCTCGGACGAAGAGATCCTGCAGCTGGTCCAGGAGAGGATTCAAGCGCGGGCATCGGAGGCAAAGATCGATGAGCTTTCCATCGTAGTCTCTGTCGAAACGGATCGCACCCGAATCCTCTGCAGGTATGGAGGGTCGGCCACGGATCTTGATTCACGATGCTCGCATCGCTGCGCTTTGCCTTGAACATGGTGTCTCCGAGCTCGTGACTGGGGACCGCGATTTCCTCAGGTTCTCGGATCTTCGAGTCCTGAATCCGTTCGCGTGACGGCTGTTCGGTCGCCGGGTTCAGGCTGGCCGAGGAATCACATACAGCAGAACCGCGAAGAAATGGCAGATGCTGCCCGCGAGCACAAAGAGATGCCAGACGGCGTGGCTGTAGGGGAGGCGCCGCCAGACGAAGAAGATCAGGCCGAGGGTGTAGCAGAGGCCGCCAGCCAGCAGTAGACAGCAGCCCTGGCATGGCCACCGAGGTCACCATCGGTTTGATGGCGACGAGGACCAGCCAACCCATGCCGAGATAGAGCACCACCGAGAGCAGTCGATAGCGGGTTCTTGGCGGTGATCTTGTAGATGATTCCCACCAGGGCGAGTCCCCAGATCAGGACGAACAGTGTCCAGCCCCAGCCCCCGCGAAGGGTCACCAGGGTAAACGGTGTGTAGGTGCCGGCGATCAACAGGAAGATGGCCGAGTGATCGAAGAGTCTGAGCACCTTCTTCGCTCCCGGGTGGGGAATGCTGTGGTAGAGCGTCGAGGCGGTATAGAGGAAGATCAGGGTGACTCCGAAGATGCTGCAGCTGACCACGTGCCAGGCGTTTCCTCGCAGTGCGGCCAGGGTCACCATGACGGCCAGGCCGGCAATGCTCAAGACCACACCCAGGCCATGGGTCACGCTGTGGGCGATCTCTTCACCCAGGCTGTAGCGCGGAGATTCGGCAGTCATGAAAAGAAGTCGATGGGGTGCCCGACACCCCGTTCCTGGGCGGCTTGGTAGACGACTCGAGCCAGGGCCACGTCCTGGATGGCCAGGCCGGTGGAGTCGAAGATGGTGATCTGCTGTTCGTCAGCACGTCCGGGTTTGAGGCCCGCGACGATCTCACCCAGATTGACCTGGAGATCGTCCATCGCCAGCTGCCCGTCGCGCAGGGGCACATTGACCTCGCCGCTGCCCTGGGCCTGAGCGATGTCATCCACCACCACGAGGCCGTCCTTGAGAATCTGAGGTTCCAACTCCTGCTTGCCGTGTCCGTCGGCACCCATGGCATTGATGTGGGTGCCAGGTCGAATCCACTCCCGTTCGACTACGGGCTTTGTGGATGGGGTCGCGGTACAGACGAGGTCGCAACCCGCGGCTTCCTCGATCGTTCCAACTCGCCCGCCTGCCTCAGCCGCGAAAGTTGCAGCCGCTTCCTTCTGACTGTCGGCTGCGACGATCTCGAGATCGTCGTAGAGAACACGCAGGGCAGCAAGAAGGGTTCTCGCCTGGGCGCCGCTGCCCACGAACCCGACGGATCGAGATCCGGGGCGGGCCAAGTACTTCGTGGCCACGGCTGCCGAGGCCCCGGTGCGGGCGGCGGTCAGCCACGTGGCGTCCATCACTGCCAGCGGATCTGCCGTTGCGGGGTCGCTCAAGATGTACAGCCCGCGCACGGTCGGTAGCCCATGCTTCGCAGGGTTCTCCGGGTGAGCGTTGACCCACTTCAAGCCCGCAGAGCCGCCGAAGTAGGCGGGCATGGCGCGAAAGTCGCCGTGGTACTTCTCCAGATCGATATAGACCTTGGAAGGCATCAGCGTCTCGCCGCGACCGTGAGCCGCGAAGGCCGCCTCGACGGCATCCACGGCCTCTTCCATGGTCACGAGAGATCGGACATCCGATTGGGTCAGTAGCAAAGTCTCCATGGCGGGCCCAGTCTACTGCGCCAGCCCTGCTCTGCGTCGCCAGCCTTATGGGTAGAATCGGGTCCATCTCGAAGGGAGCCACCATGACAAGGAGAACGGCCCTCGTACTGATGCTGGGCATCCTGGCGTCGGGCGCCAGCTTTGCCGACGACACGACACCGGTCACGGCACGGCCGCGGGCGCGCGAGCTAGGTCTCGTGATAGGTGTTCTGTCCCCTGGCCCGCTCAATGCCATTACCGATGTTTCTGGCGTGCGCGTGGGGCACTACACCTTGAAAAACGGGACGAGATTCAATACCGGCATTACAGCGGTCCTTCCCCATGGTGGCAATCTGTTTCACGAGAAGGTACCGGCGGCCATCGTCGTCGGCAACGGATTCGGCAAGCTTCTCGGTAGCACCCAGGTCAACGAGCTCGGCGAGATCGAGACGCCCATCCTGCTGACGGGAACCCTGAACGTCCCCAAAGTGGCCGATGGATTGATCACCTACATGCTGTCGTTGCCGGGCATGGAGGAGGTGTGGTCCATCAACCCGGTGGTAGGAGAGACCAATGACGGCTACCTGAGTGACATCCGAGCGCGACCTCTCGGCGGAGCAGAGGTTCGGCAGGCAGTCGAGGTGGCCCGCGGGGGTCCGGTTGCCATGGGGGCGGTGGGAGCTGGGGCAGGAACTGTCTGCTTTGAATTCAAAGGCGGTATTGGCTCGGCGTCTCGACGGCTGGACGAAGCCAAAGGGGGATGGACCGTGGGAGTCCTCGTGCAGACCAACTTTGGCGGCCCCCTCAGGGTTGCGGGTCTACCTTCCCATATCGACGACACGCCTCTTGGTTCCTTCCTACTAGAGCAAGCCCATGAGCCGACTCGTTCACCCGATCCTGATGGCTCCTTGATGATCATTGTGGCCACGGATGCACCCCTGGGCCACCGCAACCTCCGGCGCCTGGCGTCGCGCAGCCTGTACGGGATGGCGAGAACCGGTGGCTATGGATCGAACGGCAGCGGTGACTACGCCATAGCTTTCTCGGCACACGAGGAATCGAGGATTCGTCGTGGCGAGCAGCCACCGATGTTGGACAGACCTGTTCTCGACAACGAAGGCATGAGCGGGCTGTTCCTCGCGGTCACAGAGGCCACAGAAGAAGCGATTCTGGACAGCCTTTTCACCGCCACGACGACTGAGGGTTTTCGCGGGACCGTGCCGGCATTGCCGGTGGACAAGGTTCTCGAGCTGGCGGGAGTCAACCCGGCTTCTTGACGGAGACCAGGGTTCTGCCGCGCTCCAACTGCTGACGGTCCAGGGTGATCAGGGGCACCTCGAGCTCTCTTGCAAGGGCTAGATAGACCGCGTCGGCACCCCGAACACCGGTGATGGCAGCCAAGTCTGCGGCGGTCTCGCTGCGCGCGTTGGTTAGTGGGTAGAGCTCGAGACCGTCTGTCTCTCTGATTTCTGAGACCACACGACGGGCAAGCTTGGCACTCCCAGTCAGACGGCGAATCGAAGCTGCGACCTCGACCAATAGGAGACCGGGAGCCGCCAAGGGTTCATCCAGACGAAGGGACGACTCGAACCAGGCGAGGCTGCGGTCGTGGTGGCGGTCGGCCTCATTGGCGAGGGATACGCAGACGCTGGCATCGATGACGGGCATGGATCGATTCGTGTTCGACTATCGCCGTTGCCGAGACACGACCGCCGCAGCACTGATGTCTGCAGCTGCAGTCGCAACACTCCTCGCGGTCCGCGTCAGCCGGGCCAGGGTAGCGCCTATCCTCTCTTCCTGCTTGGGATCGAGATCGTCTGGAGAGATCGAAGAGATCAAAGCGACGGGCGTGCCGTGTCGAGTGACAAGATACTCTGCCTCATCCTCGCGGACCTCACTCAAGATCCGAGGTGCCTCGTTCTTTAGTTGCCGAACTCCGATTCTCTTTCGTGTCTTCATGTAGTCACCTTTAGAAAATTGTAGCTACAAAAACCCGACGAGTCAACACCGGTGCCTGGTGTGGAGTATGATCCCCGCAAAATGATTGGCAAGACCCTTGCGCACTATCGAGTGACCGCCAAGTTGGGCGAAGGAGGGATGGGAGAGGTGTATCAGGCCCAGGACTCGAAGCTGGGTCGGGATGTGGCTCTCAAGATCCTGCCGGAAGCTTTTACAGTGGACGCCGAGCGCCTGGCTCGCTTCGAGCGCGAGGCTCGAGTTCTGGCGGCACTGAACCATCCCAACGTGGCGGCGATCTACTCGTTTGAAACCGCAACCACCCCAGAGGCCGGAGGCGAGTTCAGCTTTCTGGTCATGGAGCTCGCGGGTGGCGAGACCTTGGCGGCACGCATCGCCAGGGGACCAATCCCCGTCGACGAGGTGCTGCCGATTGCCAAGCAGGTGGCACAGGCTCTGGAGGCCGCTCATGAGAAGGGCATCATCCACCGCGACCTGAAGCCGGCCAACGTCGTGTTGGATGAGGCCGGCAAGGTGAAGGTGCTGGATTTCGGTCTCGCCAAGGCGCTCGATCCGATGGCGGCCTCAGGTGAGCGCCAGGACCCGAGCCAGTCCCCGATCTCCATGTCTCCGACTCTGACGGCGGCGATGACCGGGGCCAACGTGCTGCTGGGCACCGCTGCCTACATGAGCCCCGAGCAGGCCAAAGGCAAGGCCGTGGACAAGCGGTCTGATATCTGGGCGTTTGGCGTCTTGATCTGGGAAATGCTCCATGGCCAGCGGCTTTTTGCAGGGGATTCGATCACCGACACCCTCGCCGATGTGCTGCGCACCGATATCGATCTCGAAACCGTGTCGCAGCGCGCGCCAGCCCCCTTGATCGAGGTTCTGCGCCGCTGCCTCGAGCGCGATCCCGACCGTCGACTGCACGACATCGCCGATGCGCGGCTGGTGATCGAGGATCTGCAGAGTGGGGAATGGGAGATGCCCGTCGCAGCGACGGAGACCGCGACCCGATCCCGAGGCTTCCCGTTGGGTCTGGCTGCCGGAGCTGTCGCTGGTCTGATCGTCGGTGCGCTCCTGGCGGGGCTGCTGTTTCGACCTTCACAGCCTGCGGCAGATCCCGAATCGTGGCGCTTCGAGATCGCCATTCCCGACGCGGTCATCAGCCGGCCGGCGCTGTCTCCCGACGGCAGGACGATCGCCTATGTCAGCGCGGGCCAGCTGTGGGTGCGGGAATTCGAGCGACTGGAATCCCGCCTCGTCACCGGTGGTGAGGGTGCCAACACTCCGTTCTGGTCCCCCGACGGCCGGTCTCTGGGATTCAATGCCGAGGGCGCGCTCTGGCGGGTGCCACTCGAGGGGGGCACCCGCGAGCTGATCGCCAATCGTTCGACCGGTTCGGCGGGTGCCGCGGTCTGGCTGCCCGATGACCGAATCGTTTTCAATACCGGGAACACTCCGGTCTTCGAGGTGTCCGCTCGGGGAGGAGAACCGAAGACCCTTGTCGAGTTGCAGGAGGGCGAGGTCGATTTCCACGACCTGGTGGCGCTGCCCGACGGACGAGGATTCCTCACTGTGGTCCACAAGCTCGAAGACCAGGCTTTCGACAACGTCACCTGGATTGATGGCGAGGATCGCAAAGAGCTGGTTCAGATCCCTGAGGAGTGGGTCCTGTCACCGCTGTACTCCGAGACGGGGCATATCCTCTACATAACGGAGGGTCCTACGGGAAATGGACTGTGGGCCGTGGACTTCTCACTCGAGGATCTCGAGGTCCGGGGTGAGCCCTTTCTGGTTGAGCGTGGAGTTCGATCCGCGGGCGTCATCGGTCAAACCCTGCTGTACGCGCCCAACTCCGCTGTGTTCACCAACGAGGTGGTCTGGGTGGACCGGTCGGGCAAGATCGTCGGAACGATCGGCGAGGCCACCCAGGGGCTCTACCCAGGTACCGTCATCTCGCCCGACGGTCGGCGAGCCGCGATCACCATCTATGAGCGGCAGGGCAAGGGTCTGTGGCTGATGGATCTGGAGACCGGAGAGACCGATCGATTCGTTTTCGAAGAAGACTCGATCATCACCTTCTCGGCCTGGACTCCCGATGGGAGTCGCATCGCCTATGCCGTGACGACCGGCGGAGATGATCTCCGGATCATGGTCAAGGATGCAGACAGCGGTGCCGATGCCGAATTGGTGACCGAGGGGAGCCTGTTGATGAGCTTCTCCCCTGACGGCCGCTACATGGTCTTCGTGCGACCCCGACCGGGGTTCATGAACGATCTCTGGGTGAGGGATCTCGAGACCGGCGAGGAATCGATCTTTGCGCAGACGGACAGCTGGGACATCCTGCCGGCCTTCTCGCCCGTCGGCGGATTCGTTGCCCACGAGTCGGAGGAAGAGGTCTTCGTGACCCGCTTCCCCGAGGGCGAGCCGCGTTGGCAGATCAGCGAAGGAGGTGGAACCGTCCCGCAATGGAGCGCCGACGGCCGACGTCTCTTCTTTCTCAACGGCGACGACCTCTATGAGGTTGCAGTCGAGTACGACGGCCGGTTCAGAGCGTCGAGTCCGGAACACCTGTTCTCCTTTACCCTGGCACCTGCCGAGTACGGCTGGATGAGGGGATCGTTCTCGGTCGACGGCAACGGGGAGCGCTTCCTGATGGTTCGCGTCTCGGGCATTCCACCCGGGATTGTCGTCCATCAGAACTGGTTGCACGGCCTGGATCGATAGCCGGGTCCGAGGCTCGCTGCCCGACGCCATGCAACCCTCCCCCTGATAAAGTAGGTCTTCCCCTTGGTGCTGTGCGACCGCACCAATCCAGACAATTCGACTCGCATGGGAGGTCTCATGAAACCCAGAATGCTGAGTGTGTGTGCCATCGCTTTGTGCGTGGCATTCTCCGGTGCCGCCCTGGCGACGGCCCAGACCAAGCTCTTGCGACATCCCGATATCCACGGCGACATGGTGGTCTTTACCTATGGTGGTGATCTCTGGCTGGCGCGCACATCGGGCGGCACGGCCTGGCGGCTCACGGCGCATCCTGGCCAGGAGCTCTTTGCCAGGTTTTCCCCCGACGGCGACTGGATCGCGTTTACCGGTCAGTACGACGGTGACGAGCAGGTCTATGTAGTGCCGACTGCAGGGGGGACGCCAAGACAGCTCACGTTCTATCCCGCCAGAGGACCGCTGCCGCAGCGGTGGGGCTACGACAACCAGGTCTACGACTGGTCGCCGGATGGTTCGGCTGTGCTGTTCCGTTCCGGACGATACGGGTACGACCTGACGGGTACGCGCCTCTTTCTTGCGCCGGTCGCCGGTGGGCTGGCCAGGCCGCTTCCCATGCCCGAATCGGGTACGGGTGATCTCTCGCCCGATGGCTCGAAGGTCGTCTACTCGCCGTTGGTCCGCGACTTCCGGGCCTGGAAGCGCTACGAGGGGGGCTGGGCACAAGAGCTCTATATTTTCGATCTCACGTCCCATGACCTCGAGCAGGTGACCGATCATCCGCGGGCCGACCGCGATCCCATGTGGATTGGCGGCAAGATCTACTACACGTCGGATCGCGACGGTCGCAACAATCTCTACGCCTACGACACGCGCACCAAGGTCACCGAACAGCTGACCGAGCACGACCCCTGGGATGTGCGCTGGCCCGGGGACGACGGGGACAGTCGTATCGTCTACGAGCTCGACGGCGAGCTGCAGGTCTTCAACATCTCGGCGGGCACCTCGATGCCGCTGTCGATCACCGTGCCGGACGACGGTCTCTGGAAGCGGTCCTCCAGGATTGCGGTCGCGGACCTGATCGAAGATTTCGGGCTCAGCCCCAAGGGCGAGCGGGCACTCTTCGTGGCCAGGGGCGATGTCTTTACGGCCCCGATCGAGAACGGCCCGACTCGCAACCTGACGCACAGCTCCGGTGCCCATGACAAAGGGGCTCGCTGGTCGCCGGATGGCAGCCAGATCGCCTTTCTCTCGGACATGACGGGCGAGGAAGAGATCTATCTCATCGACCAGGATGGCTCGGGAGAGCCCGAACAGCTGACGAACAACGGTGGCGAGATGCGCTATGCGCTGTCCTGGTCGCCGGACGGCAAGCGCATCGCCTTCAGCGACAAGAGAGGCAAGCTGTTTGTGGTCGATGTCTCCAGCCAGGAGATCGTCGAGGTCGCCGATGATCCGGAGGGGCAGATCTTCGACCACATGTGGTCACCCAACGGAGGCCATTTGGCGTTCTCGATGAGTCTCGTCAACGACTGGAATGTCCAGGGCGGTTTCAGCTCGATCTACATCTGGAGCGTCGAGGATGGGCAAACGCGCAAGATCACGACCGACATGTTCAACGAGATCGAGCCGGTCTGGGATCCAAACGGGGAGTATCTTTACTACCTCGGGGATCGCACCTACGCCCCGCAGATCTCGTCGATCGAGTGGAACTTCGCCGCCGATCGCGAGACATCCATCTTTGCCCTGGCCTTGCGTGACGATGTCGAGCACCCTTTCGCTCCCGAGAGTGACGAGGTCTCGGTGGGCGAGGACGAGGGCGAAGATGAGAACGGCGAAGACGACGGCGAGCAGGACGAGGGATTCATCAGCATCGATTTCGAGGGCCTGGGCGACCGGGTCGCTCGCGTTCCAGTCGAGGCTGACAACTTCTACGGTTTGACCTCTGTCGAGGGACACCTCTTGTTCGTCCGATCCGGTCCGGGCTACTACGGCCGTAGCTCCGACATCGACAGCGCGCTGCAGATTTTTTCTCTCGAGGATCGGGAAGCCTCGACTCTGGCCGAGGACATCTCGGGGTACGCGCTGTCCCAGGACGGCTCCAAGGTCCTGGTCGGACACGACGGAAGCTACAAGCTGTACGACGTCGGTCCCAAGGGCAAGGACTCGGCCAAAGACGTCTCCACCTCGGGTCTGCAGCTCGACCGCGTGCCGCCGGAAGAATGGGCGCAGATCTTCAACGAAGTCTGGCGACGCTTCCGCGACTTCTTTTACGTGGAGAACATGCACGGCTACGACTGGGAGGGTCTGAAGGCTCAGTATGAGCCTTGGCTGGCGCATGTCGCGCATCGCTCGGATCTGAACTACCTGATCAGCGAGATGATCTCCGAGCTGGGAGCGGGACATACCTACATCGCCGGGGGCGACTTCGCGATCCCCGAGCGACCGACAGTCGCGCTGCCCGGGGCCGAGTTCGAGCTCGATCCAGAGTCCAATCGCTACCGCATCGTCGAGATTCTCGCTGGACACAACGAGGAGAGTCGCTATCGGTCTCCTTTGACCGAGATCGGCGTCGATATCGGTGTCGGGGACTTCGTATTGGCAATCGACGACCAAGAGCTCTTCGCCGACACGTCGCCTTACGAGCTGTTGCTGCACAAGGCAGATCGCCCTGTAGAGCTGACCGTCAACAGCACGCCGTCCATGAGCGGCGCGCGCCGGGTGATGTATGAGCCGGTCAGCCAGGAGCGCAGTCTGCGCTATCTGGCCATGCAGCTGCGCAACCAGCAACGAGTGGACGAGCTGAGTGACGGCCGCGTGGGATACATGCACCTGCCCGATATGGGCTCGAACGGCATCCAGGAATTCATCAAGTGGTACTACCCACAGATTCGCAAGGAGGGGCTGGTCATCGATGCCCGTGGCAATGGCGGTGGCAACGTCTCCGAGATGGTCATCGAGCGTCTTCTTCGACAACCCATCGGCACCCGTTTCATGCGCAACAGCGACTCTCCAGGGACCTATCCGGGGCGGGCGTTCTACGGCCACATGGTCTGTCTGCTGGATGAGGACTCGGCTTCGGACGGCGACATGTTTCCGCATTTCTTCCGCGAAGCGGGTCTGGGATTGCTGATCGGCAAGCGCTCATGGGGTGGTGTCGTGGGTATCACCAACCGTGGCGACCTGGTCGATGGCGGCAGCGTCAACGTACCCGAGTTCGGTCTCAACGACATGAACGGGGACTGGATCTTGGAAGGCATCGGTGTGGTGCCTGATATCGAAGTGGAGAACGATGCCAAGTCACTGTTGGCGGGTCGAGATCCACAACTGGAGCGGGCGGTGGAAGAGGTTCTCAAAGCCATGGAGGCCGACCCCAGAAATCTGCCCACACGACCCGAGCCGCCGATCAAGACCCCGGAGTAGGGGAAGGGCTTGTCCCCTCACTCTAGCCGGGACACGAGCCTCTTGTTACAGTCGTTCGTTCTCTTGTTCACTGAATTCTCTGAGGGGGAATCATGCGCAGATTGGCTTGGCGTTGTCGTTCTAGGGGTCTTCTTGCTGCCGCTCAGCGGCGGAGCACAGGGGGCTGAATCCACAACAGTGGTGCGAGTGCCCGCGGATCAGAGGATGGGTCTTCAGGCCTTGCGTCTGGAGCCAATCGTCGATCTCGACTATGGCTCGTTTCGCTGGCTGGAGCTCGTCAGTGCCGATTTCGACAGCTTGAGGTCGAGCCGTGTCACCTACAGCGTGGTCGCGGACGCACGGCAGGTGCGGGTCATGGACCACGCCTTCGACCCCCTGGTCGATGGCGAGCCGCAGATGCCCCTGGGGATGGAGGCGACGCAAGATCTGGGCTTCCGACTGGTCCAGTTGCAGGGTCCCGCCCAGGAGGGTTGGCTCGAGACGCTGGCGGCATCGGGCGCTCGGGTTCTTCAGTACTATCCACACAACACCTATCTGGTGTGGAGCACCGACAGCCAAGCGGAGTTGATGGCCTCGGCGGCCTTTGTCCGATGGCAAGGGCGCTTTCATCCCGGCTACAAGATCAACCACGATCTCCAGGGTCGTGACGGCCGCATCGCCAACGTCGACGTGATGTTCTACAGCGACGGCAAGGTCGAGTCGACCCTGGCCACGATCCGAGGTCTCGGCGGCCGGATTCTCCAGCACTATCCCTCGCAACCCGACAAGCTCTTCTGGAACGCGATTGTCCAGCTGGATTCCCATGCGCTCGCAGATGTCGCCGGAATCTCCGAGGTCCTCTGGTTGGGATTCGAGAGTCCTCGACCCACCCTGGACGATGAGATGTCGAGTCAGATCGTGGCAGGAAACTACACCGGTGGCGTCCCCTTCACGGGTTATCTGACATGGCTCGCCGGTTTGGGTCTGGGTGGTTCCGGCGTGGTGATGGCCGTGATTGATACGGGCGCCGACTACAACCATCCCGATCTCAACTCGCATATCGCTGGTGGCTATAGCTTCCCAGGTATCCCCGGGGGCTGCGACACCGGTTCGACACCTGGCAATGACTGCTCGGGCGGCGGCCATGGCACCCACGTCGCGGGGATCATGGGGGGCGATGCGACGGGCGGATTCACGGATGGCAGCGGCTTTTTCTATGGGCAGGGGATGGCGCCCCTGTATGGAATCTTCGCCATGAACTCGCTGTCGGCGCCTTCGTGGCCACCTGTAGGAGGCTGGCAAGAGCACAGCAAGCGAGCGGTCCTGGGCACCGCGATCGGGGGCAACAACTCGTGGACGACCGGTGAAGGGACCAATCACGGGTATCAGGCCTCCGAGCGGACCCACGACATCATGGTCCGCGACGGCAACTTCGATACCGACACGGTCGCGGAACCGTTTATCGAAGTCTTCTCGGCTGGCAACTCGGGTGCCTCGGGACTGACCGCTCCCAAGGAAGGCAAGAATCTGATCGTCACGGCCAGCAGCAACAATTTTCGCGGCGGCAATATCGACAGCATCTCTTCATTCAGTAGTCGTGGACCCGCGGTCGATGGGCGCTGGGTTCCCACCGTGGCGGCCCCCGGTGCAACCATCGCTTCCTCCCGCAGCAGCAACAGCCCATCTCAGTGCTCGACGCCGATCAGTGGAACCGACAATCTCTATTCCTTCTGTTCAGGCACCAGCATGGCCGCACCGCATGTGACGGGTTCCGTCGCCCTGCTGACCGAGTGGTGGCGCGGGAGGTTTGAAGGGATCGATGACCCGAGTCCGGCCATGGCCAAGGCTCTGTTGGTCAACAGCGCGGTGGACATGGGAACCGCAGATCGGCCGAATATCGATGAGGGCTGGGGAAGGATTCATCTGCCGGGCATCGTCGACGCGGCGGCACCCCTGGTGTTGCAGGATCAGCAAGAGCTCTTTACAGCGACGGGGCAGCAGTTTCAGATCGAGGTAGGGGTGGTCGACCCATCCGAGCCTTTGCGAGTCTCCGTGGCGTGGTCTGACGCGCCCGGTGCTGTCGGTGCCAATCCTGCGTTGGTGAACAATCTGGATCTGACCGTCGAGACCGGCGGTGACATCTATCTCGGCAATCAGTTCAGTGCCGGCTGGTCGGTTACCGGTGGCGCCGCGGACACTCTCAACAATCTCGAGAACGTCTTTGTCACCAGCCCCGGAGGCAGCGCCAGGATCATCGTCGATGCGACGGCGATCGGCGGGGATGGCGTGCCCTACAACGGCTTCAGCCTCGATCAGGACTTCGCCCTGGTTTGCTACAACTGCTTGGAGCAGCCGGACTTCACGTTGGATGTCTCGCCATCGCACCAGTCCGTATGTGCGCCGGCCGATGGCGTGTTTCAGGTCGATGTCGGCAGCATCCTGGGCTTCACAGACCAGGTGACCCTGAGTGTTACAGGAGAGCCCGCGGGCACGAGCGCCAGCTTTGGTGCCAACCCGCTGACTCCTCCAGATACCACCAACCTGACGATCGGCAACACCGGAGCAGCGACTCCGGGTACCTACATGCTGGAGGTCACCGGTACCTCGACCACGAATCCGAAGACGCGCACTGTCGATTTCTCGATCTTCGATGTCATTCCGGCGACACCCACCTTGCAGACACCGGCGGACGGCGCCACCAACGTCGATGCCTCGCCAACCTTCACGTGGACCGAGGTCGCGGGTACCTACACCATCGAGATCGCCACGGATGCGAGCTTTGTCACCGTGGTGGACGGGGCCAGCGGTCTGGAATCGGCCTCCTTTACTCCGGGCATCGATCTGGAGACCAGCACGACTCATTTCTGGCGGGTGTGGGCCGACAATGCTTGTGGCACCGGTTCCGTGTCGGAGACCTGGAGCTTCACCACCGAGGCCGCACCGGGTGACTGCGCTCCGGGTACCGTGCCCGAGGTTCATTTCTTCGATGATCTGGAGGGTGACACCTCCACCTGGACGACCGGGGGCACCGGTAGCACCTGGGCGATCTCGAGTTCCAATACCCACAGCGGCGTTGCCGCTTTCTGGGGCGAAGACGTGGCCCAGGTCAGCGATCAATACCTGGTCACGCCGCCCATCGATGTCTCCACTGCCGGTGGCAGCCCAACCTTGCAGTTCTGGAACCATCAGACGATCGAGGATGGCGGCAGCGGCTGTTACGACGGTGCGGTGGTCGAGATCAGTGACGATGGCGGCAACAGCTGGACGCGGCTGGAACCGGAGCTCTTGACCGACCCCTATGACGGACCGGTGGACGATCGGTTCTCGAATCCACTGGCCACAGAAAACGCCTGGTGTGGTGACCCCCAGGACTGGCTCGAGTCGATTGTCGACATCGGGGCCTGGGCGGGTGGCCTCCCCGAGGGGGCGCCGATTCATTTCCGTTTCCGTCTGGCAACCGACAGCTCGGTGGGCAGATCGGAAGGCTGGAAGATCGACGACATCAAGGTCCAGTCTTGTGTCGATGACACCGTCACCTTCTCGGATGGTTTCGAGTCGGGCGACACAAGCGCCTGGACGTCGACGATTCCGTAGGCGAAGCCCTCCTCTACATCGAGGGCAGCGAGGATAGACTCCCTGGATGAGCGACGACCTGCAACGCTGCATCGATCTGCTGCAGCAGATGATCCGCACCCCCAGCTTGCCCGGTCAGGAAGGGGAGATGGCGAAGCTCGTCGTCAACGAAATGCGAGACCTGGGCTACGACGAGGTTCGCGTCGACGAGGTGGGCAATGTGCTGGGGCGGATCGAGGGCCGCGGTGAGGCGCCCGATCTCATGTTCAACACCCATCTCGATCATGTGGACGTGGGCGATCCGGCGGGCTGGCCCCATCCGCCCTTTGGTGGCGAGATCCATGACGACCGGATCTGGGGTCGGGGGGCTGTCGACATCAAAGGACCCATGGCGGCTCAAGTGATCGGCGTGGCTCGACTCCTCCAGGGCGGCAAGCCTCCCGGAGACGTCTGGGTCACGGCGGTCGTGCAGGAGGAGATCGGGGGTGTCGGCGCCAGGCACCTGGCCGAGACCCTGCCCGCATCGATCGTCGTCGTCGGCGAACCCAGCCGCAACACCCTGCGCCGGGGACATCGGGGCCGCACCGAGCTGGTGGTCCACATCAAGGGTCGCAGCGTGCACGCCAGCGTTCCCGAGAAAGGTGTCAATCCCCTCTATGCTCTTGGACTGTTCCTGGAGGGTCTCGGCAATCTGGAGATGCCGGAGGACGCGGATCTCGGGCCTTCGACCGTGGCGCCGACCCTCCTGCGTACTGATCAGTCCAGCGCCAACGTGGTGCCGGGCGAGGTGTGGCAGACCTGCGACTGGCGAAATGTCCCCGGTCAATCTGGTGACGATGCGCAGCGCCTGCTCGCCGCCATCGCTGAGCGCGTCCTGGCGGACCCACGCGCTTGCGCAGGTACCGAGATCTCCGTTTCGGTCCCCGAGGTGGATCGGCGCACCTACACCGGGGTCCATCGGCCCATTCCAGGTGCCCATCCGGCCTACATCCTGCCTACAGATCATCCGGTTGTGGTGGCCGCTGAGGCCATTTGCAGCGCAGTCCTGAAGACGGAGCAGAAGTCGCGAGTCTGGCAATTCGCCACGGACGGTGGTCACTACGCCGCCGCGGGTATGGTCCCCATCGGGTTCGGACCCGGCAACGAGTTCCTGGCCCACACCGTCGAGGAGCACATCGAGATCCCGGCGCTGGACGAGGCGCATGGCGGTCAACGAGGCGCTGGCGCGGAGACTGGCGGTCGAGGCCAGCTAGTCGGATCTATTCGACGACAAACTGGCGGACGTGCTCGGGATCCATGGGTGGGGTCGACAGGGAAACCGTGATCATCGCCAAGACGTTGGCCGCCAACCCCCAGAGTCCCGGATGAATCTCCTGCCACTGCAGCTCAGGAAACAGATTCCACACAATGGTGACCAGGCACCCGGCTGCAAGACCGGCGAGAATCCCGGGCTTGGTGGAACGGGACCAGTAGAGCGCCGCCAGCAGGACCGGGAAGATCTGTGCGATGAAGCCGTAGGACAACAGCAACAGGGCGACGAGCGAGATGTCGGACATCACCGCAAAGTAGTAGGCGACGGCGCTGATCGCCACCACCAGAATGCGGATCAGACGGGTCTGATGGGCGTCGCTCATGTCGGGTTTGAAGATCACCCGATAGAAGTCCCGCACCAGAATGGAACCAGCAGCGTGCAGCAGAGCGTCGCCGGTCGACATGGATGCGGCCAGTGCCCCGGCACAGAAGAGACCGATGACCACCGCCGGCAGATCGAGAGACATGAGGATGGTGGGCAGGATGGCATCGGCCGGCTCGACACCGGGAAAGGCGATGATGCCGGCAAAGCCGATAAAGAGAATCGGGATCAGAAAGATCTGAAAAGTGGGGTAGAAGACCACGGTGCGCTTCAAGGTGCGCTCGTTGCGGGCGGTAAAGATCTTCATGAAGTAGTGCGGCCAGATGCTGAATCCCATCACCGAGATGATGATGGCGCTGGAATAGCCGCCCCAAGTCCAGATCTCGCCCCCGGAGCCCAGGCCGGGGGCCCGCAGCATCTCGGGAACCGTCTCTGCCAGTCGCTCGAACATGGCGCCGACACCGCCGTAGAGCTTCCAGGGCAGATACAGCCCCAGGCTCCAGGCCAGAACCATCATGAACATGCCTTGCAGGGTGTTGGTCCAGGCCACACCCATGACGCCGCTGCGAAACACGTAGATCAGTACGACGCCGTAGGCAATGGCCGCACCGGCCCAGTTCGGGATCCTGCCTTCGGTGACAACGTTGAACACGTAGCCGGCGCCCTGCATCTGCAGAGTCAGGTAGGGAAGAAACGCGATCAGCGAGATGACGGCCAAAGCCGCGGAGAGTCCTTTGCTTTGAAACCGGGCCGCCAGAAGCTCGGCCTGGGTGACAAAGCCGAACTTGCGACCGAGTCGCGCCACGCGCGGGCCGAAGAAATACCAGGGCACCAGACCGATGGTGCCGTACGACAGGATGTAGAACGCCGCCGCGCCGCGGGAGTACGCCCAACCAGGCCCACCGAGGAAGGCGAAGGCGCTGAAGATCGAGGCGCCGAGGATGAAGTAGAGGACCAGGAAACCCAGGGCCCGATCACCGGCGACGAACCCCTCGGGCCCTTTGGAGGTCTTGCGACCCGACCATAGACCGACCCCCAGGGATATGCCGAGGTAACCGAGAGTGACGGCCAGAACCACGATCCAGTTGGAGCTCAGGGCGATTCCTCCAACTCCTCAGAGGCTCCAGAACGTTCCTCCCAGAGGTAGAGGCTGAGCAGCACCAGGAAACTCGAAATCAGCAGAACCGAGAGATAGAACAGAAAGAAGGGCAGTCCGAAAATCAGCGGCCGGGCGCGGCTGAAAAGGGTGACCAGGGGCCAGATCATGGCCAGAAAGATCACCGTGAAGAAGGCCAGAACCCCGCGGTAGACCCGACGCTGGGCGGGACTCAGGTGCTTGGAAAGAATCCGCGGACGCATAGACCTACTTGAAGGCGACGAACCGACCCCAGCAGGAAGCCAGCTCCATGCCTTTCTGGATGAAGGCGGCAATGTAGTAGCGGCCATTCTCGGCCTCGGCCAGCTGGTTGCCCAGATTCTCGGCATGGACGATCGCCTTGGGGAACAGATTCAGATGCATGTCCTGGTAGTACTTGTCCAGAGGAAACATCTCGTCCCAGTCCTTGCCGAACTGATCGATGAGCTTCTGGTTGGCCTCGGCGAACGTCTTGGGATGAAAGACCCGCTGAATGGTGTTCATCGGGTGCTCCATGGCGACGCAGTCGATCCCCATCCACTTGATCTGGCGCTCGACGCACCAGTCGGAGAAATCCGGCGACGGACCGGGGTGCTTGATCATGTAGCGGAACTCGTCTGAATCGGGACTGTTCCAGCCATACTGGCCGTAGCCGGTGCGGATCAGCAGGATGTCGCCGTCGCGGAGATCCACCTTGTCCTCGATCATCTGCGGGGTGTAGACACTGGAGTCGCTCACCTCCTCTGAGATGTCGACGATCACCCCGGGTCCATGCCAGTAGTCGAGCGGCACCTCACCAATGGTGCGACCGGCCGCCCAGAAGTGCTTCTCGCCATCCATGTGGGTGGCCAGATGGAAGCTGGCCTTGCAGTGGGCGTTGTTGCGACCGAGGCCGAAGTCGAGGCCACCGACCCGCTTGGTGTAGCGGATGCTGAGCGGCTCGTAGTTGGCCCACTGCGGTGTCTGCACGCTGAACGGCAGAGTCAGATCCAGCATCTCGGTAGCGGCCATGGCGGCGAAGAAATCGTCATCGCTCATTCCCTCCGGTGCCTGCAGCGCCACCGCCCGGCTCCAGGCCGACTCCACCTCCATGAAGGGGATCGGCTGGATCATGATCCAGGCCCGCTGGTTGCTGAGAGCGTCGATCTCGCCCCCGAGGGCCTCGGCCAGCAGCAGGCCGGCCTTGGGCATGGTGGTATGCGTCAGCTGATGGTACTCCTCCGGCGGGAACATCTCCTCCCAGCTCTTGCCGTGCGTCTCGCGCAAGCGTGCCTCGGCCTTCTCGAACTCGCGCGCATGCATGAACCGCACATTGGTGTTCATCGGATGCTCGCGCCGAGCCGCAGTCGACGGCGACGAGCTTGAGCTTCATGTCGAGCGCCCAGGGGAAGAACTCGGGCGACGGTCCTGGATGGCGCACGTAGTAGCCAAACTCCTTGTTCTCGATGCCACCCTGCTTGCTCGGAGTTGGCGACGTCGGGTTGGTCATAGGCGTAGCGGTGGTAGCCGGTGTTGACGATCAGAATGTCGCCCTCGCGGACCTCGACGCGCTCGGTGATCATCTCGGGGGTGTAGAGGCCGTAGTCGGAGACGGCGTCGGAGATATCCGCCACGACGCCTTGGCCACAGAGATCGGGTCAGCGGAATGTCGGCGATGGCCTCGGCACCGGAGTGAAAGGCGCGCGGGCCGACCAGATGGCAACCGGTGTTGTTGCTCCACTCGATGAGCTGCCCGTTGGCGCCCTGACCGCCGTGAAAGGAGCCGGTCAGTCGTTTGAAGAAGTGCACCTGCAGCGGCATCTCACCCGGCCAGGGCGGCGTGAAGATGCTCAGAGCCTGGGTGAGGTCGTACCAGCGGGCCTCGGTGAGCAGGCTGATGAGTTCTTGACGGTCCATGGTCTCCTCCTGGAAGCTCATTGTAGCCTCCGCTAGAAACTCAGCCTGGCCATCAGGCTCACATCGCGCCCCGGCATCGGTCGCACGAACTTTTGCACCGAGGAGGCATTGAAGGCCAACTCATCGGTCAGGTTGGTGCCTCGCAGCATGAGATCGATCAGCTGTTTCTTCAAGTAGAACCGGTAGCCCACCGAAGCGTTGACCAGGGTGTAGCTGGGAGTCGGTAGCTCGTTGGTCGCGACCCGATCCTGCTCGCCGACCCAACGGACCTCGCCCGCCGCGTGCCATCGCAGAGAACCGAAATGGAGACCGCCACCGATCCGCATGGGCGGGATCAGGGGCAGAGGCTCACCGGTGCTCCGCAACTCGGCGCGGACATAGTCGGCCATCAGTTTGAGATCGAGATGGGAGTGGGAGTCCTCCCAGAGGTCGTACTCGATGTCCAGCTCGCCGCCCTGGAATTCGGCATCTCCCTGGGAGAACTGCAGAACGGTCAGGCCTTCGATCTCTTCGCCCGTGATGGCTTGAAAGATGAAATCGTCGAACTGGTTGAAGAACAGGGCCAGCTCGCCGTGGAGGGGTCCGCCACCGCGCCGAATCGAAACGTCGAAGCCCAGGCTGCTTTCGACGCCGAGGTCCGGGTCGCCGATCTCATACGTCTGGGTGGCCGCGTGCGCACCGTCGGAATAGAGCTCCGAGACGTTCGGCGCTTTCTGTGATCGCGCCAGCGAGGCCCCGAGAGACCACTCCTTGGGCAGCTGCCAGACAAGCCCTACAGAGAGGCTGAACGGGGTGAAGGATCGGTTGGGTAGGTCGCCTTCGCGAGTGCTGTTGTCCACCGATTCGATGCGAGCGCCGAACTGCCAGCTCAAGGCGCTCGGTGGTCAACTCCTCAAAGGCGAACAAGCCCAGGGTGCGGGTCGCTGAGGGTGGCAGGAAGGCCTCGTCGCCGATGGCTTCGAGGTCGTCATCGAGGTACTGCAGCCCAAAGGAGCCGGACCATCGGCCTTTCTGTTGTTGGACGAATTCGAACCGGCCTTCCAGCGTCTCTTTGAGAAACTGGGTACCGATCGCGACACCCTCGAGCTCGCGGTGCTCGTAGTCGACCACACCGATGCGTGCTCTCAATCCACGGAAGATGCCGAAGGGCTGGGTGATCTCGCCGTTGAAGTCGACTCGCCGGCGTTCGAGCTCGATGCGCACGCCGGCTTCTTCTTCCTCGGCAGGCTCTTCACCGGACTCTCCGTGGCCATGGTGCTCGTGACCGGGAACCCCGTAGTTGGTATCGAATCCCGAGATGCTGACGCCCAGGAAACCGAGACCGCCAAAGTAGGAGAGACCGGCGGCGGCGCTGCGGGTCTCGAGATCACTGTTGGGAAGGGTTCCCCGAGGGAAGTCCTCTTCGTGCCCCTCGCCCTCTTCCAGTTCTTCGAAGTCAGCCGGATCGTACTCGTCGGGGATGCTGTAGTCGTCGGTTTCGCGCAGCGCTCCATCGACGTGCCAGGCCCACTTGCCCAGGCCACCCGTCAGATCGAATTGGCCATAGCGCTCGTCGGCGACGGTGCCGCCGCGGGCCGCCACCGAGCCGGTGACGGACTCCGTTGGCCGAACATTGGGAATCGTATTGTCGAGGACGTTCACCACGCCCCCTATCGCCGTGGAACCGTAGAGAAGAGTCGAGGGCCCGCGCAGGACTTCGATCTTCTCAGCCGTGCCCGGATCGACTCCCACGGCATGGTCGGGGCTGGTGCTGGACACATCGCCGGCGCTCAGGCCCCCCTGGAGCATGCGTACGCGGTCGCCCCCCAGGCCGCGAATGATGGGCCGGCTGGCACCTGGAGCAAACCAGGTCTGGTTGATGCCCGACTCCTGGGTCAACGTGTCTCCGAGAGTCGGCTGGACCCGCAGCTCCAGGGTCTCGCCGCTGAGAACGGTGATCGGGTTGGCGAGCTCCATCTGGCTGCGCAGATCGCCGGGTGCCGTGACGACAATCTCGTCGGCGTGATGGTGGGCACCCATGAGGAGCTCGACCTCGGTGACCGTGTTCGCACTCACCTCCAGGCGTTCCACCAGGCTGCCGTGCCGGGCACTTTCGGCCTGTACCAGGTACTGACCTGTGGGCAGGCCGTCGAACAGAAATGTGCCTTCGGCGTCGACGGCAGTCTGTTGGCGTCTTTCGATCAGAGTCACCGTGGCGTCGACGACTGGGCTGCCGTCCTCGGTAACCAACTTTCCGGCAATGGAGCCGGTGTCCTGGGCATAGGCTGCTACGCCCGCGATGAGAATCATGCTCAAACCCAGGAGCAGGGCTCCCGGTGTGAATCTATTGTCACTGCTCATTGAAGAAACCTCCTGTAGTCAGAATCTCTTGCAGCATGGCCGCCGAAAGGGCGTCCATGGGCTGCGCGGGCGCTAGATCTGATCTACAGGCGGGGGACCACGAGTGAGGGTCGTGGGAATGAAGCGCGGGATGGGGCATTCCAGCAAGGGTCTGGTGACCCTGGCCGCAACCGCTGGCCGATCGAGACTCAGCAGTTCCACCAGATGACCGCCACTGACCTGTTGCTGGAGCAGACAGCCCGGGCAGGACATCGTCCTGACCTCGGAGAGGCTGTCCAGATGCAGCGTCGGATCTGGCTGGGTGTGCCCGGCCAAGGACTGGGTTGCCGACCCAGCATGGGCGGCGCCCAGCGAATGATGTCCGGAGTGGATGGTCAGACCGAGGTTGGCCAGGATGACCAGCAAAAGCCCCAGCAGCACGAGGCTCCTGGATTGTTGGCTGTGAGAGCGCCTCATCTCTTGGATATTCTGTGCCTTCTGTCGGCACAAAAGCAAGAAGTTGATCGGGCCGTCCGTAGGTGGAGAGAGGTGGGATCCCCTGGATGTGTAGTTACAGAGATGGGCTGATTTCTGACAGACTCCTTACGAGACGACAGGAGGTCCGATGCTCGCCGCGGGTATCGTCGGCTTGCCCAATGTAGGCAAGTCGACTCTTTTCAACGCTTTGACCACTGGGCACGCCCAGGTCGACAGCTACCCCTTCACCACGATCGACAGCAACCTCGGAGTCGTGCCGGTTCCCGATCCGCGGCTGAAAGAGCTGGCGCGCGTGGTCCAGCCAGCCGAGACGGTACCCAGCCACATCGAGTTCATCGATATCGCGGGTCTTGTCGAAGGCGCCAGCCGTGGCGAGGGACTGGGCAACCAGTTTCTCGGCAATATTCGGCAGGTAGACGCCATCGTTCATGTGCTGCGGGCCTTCGAAGAGCCCGATGTAGCCCATGTCTTTGCCGAAGTGGATCCCGTCCGGGATGCGCAGGTTGTCGAGACGGAGCTGCTGTTGGCCGATCTGGAGCTCCTCAAGAGAGCGATCGAGAAGCGCCGCAAGGAGTGGCAGACCGACCCACGCAAGCATGCGGCCGAGCGGCAGCATTTCGAGCAGTATCTAGAGAAGCTGGGGGAGGGAGTCCCGCTGCGCAACCTGGGGTTGGATCGGTTTCGACAACAGGAGCTCAAGGCCCTCGGTCTGCTGTCGGGCAAGCCGCTACTGTATGCGGCCAACGTGTCCGAGGAGGGTTACGGCACGGGCCAGATGGAGGCCATGCCCGGACTCGACGCGACGGCGATGGTGGTCCCGGTATCGGCCAAGATCGAGTCGGAGCTCGGTCAGCTCGAGCCCGAGGAACGCTCGCTCTTCATGGCAGAGCTGGGAATCGAGGTGTCGGGGCAAGAGAGGTTGGTGGATGCCACCTTCCGCCTTCTCGGCCTGATCCGTTTCTACACCCTGGCCAACAAGAAATTGCGGGCCTGGGAAATCGGGGAGGGCACCAAGGTGCCGCAGGCGGCGGGCAAGATCCACACGGACATGGAAAAGGGCTTTATCCGAGCCCATGTCGCCAAGTGGAACCAGGTCGTTGAATATGGCAGCTTTCAAGAGCTTCACCGCCATGGCCTGCTACGTACCGAAGGCAAGGAATGCGCGGTCGAAGACGGCGATGTGATCGAAATCTTCTTCCACGCCTGACAGAATGGCGACGGTTCGCGACGTCGTAGGGGAGGGCCCTGGCGCCCTCCCGTTGTCGACGCAGACACGCCGGATCACAACGGAGGAGATCATGAAGCAAGAAAGTTTTGCCGTGGCCAAGACCGCAGGGGTGGTGCTGGCCACAATGCTGTTGTCTGTCCTGTCGGCGTCTGCCCAATTGGCGTCGTTCGCCGAAATCACCGGTCACCAGGCCGGGGACCGCATCACGGTTCACAGCGAGATGGTGGACTACTTGGAGTACCTGGGGACCCATTGCGATCGGGTCTCTATTGTGGAACAGGGGAAGTCATGGGAGGGAAGGCCCTTGATGCTGGCGATCGTCACCTCGCCAGAGAATCATGCCCGGCTGGATGAGATCAAGGACAACGCCGCCAGGCTGTTCGATCCTCGTGCCACCAGTCCTGAAGAGGCGGCGGCCCTGATCGAGAATCAGCCGGGCATCGTCTACATGGGTGGTTCGATTCATGGCTTCGAGCTCTCGGGTGCGGAGGGGGTTCTGAAGCTGCTCGAACATCTGGCCACGCGGGACGACGCCGAGACCATGGCGGTGTTGGACAACGCGGTGGTGCTTCTGGATCCCATGCTCAATCCCGATGGCCGCGACGCCTTTGCGCGGCGCAATCACGAGTCCATCGGTCGCCAGGCCAAGGCCCAACGAGACGATTGGTCCAACGACTACAACTACTGGGAAGGCTTGCAGTTCCGCACCGGCCACTATTTCTTCGACACCAACCGCGATTGGTGGGCCCACACCCAGAATGAGACGCGGTATCGGGTGCCGACGATCGGCTCCTGGCACCCCCAGGTGGTCGTGGATCTGCACGAGATGGGCCCGGATCTGGAATTCTTCTTCGATCCTCCGGCTGAGCCCTACGGGGCGTTCTTCCCCGAGTTCTCCAAGAACTGGTACACGCGCTTCGGCCAGGCCTATGCCACTGCATTCGACGAGGCCGGGTTCGAGTATCTGACCGGCGAGCTTTTCAACTATCTCTATCCGGGGTACACGGATTCCTGGGGGGCCTATCAGGGTGCCGTGGGCATGCTTTACGAACAGGGCTCGACCCGCGGTCTGGCATTGGAGCGGGCCGATGAGTCGGTGCGCAGCCTCTACGATGCTCTCCACCAGCAGTACACCGCTGCCTGGGCGGCCTTGGAGTTGGTGGCCGGCAACCGTCAGGAGATGTTGCAGGACCACCACAACGGGTTGCGGGCCGCGGTCGCCGATGGCAGCCGGGGGACGACGCGCTATCTCTTTGGCTCGAGTGGCGATCCTCTTCTGGTGGGCGAAATGGTGAATCTGTTGCGGCGCAATGGCGTCGAGGTCGGCAGACTCGGCTCCGAGACGGGATTGAGCGGTGTGCGGGATCGATTCGGCAAGTCGGTGGGCAATCAGACATTTCCGGCCGGCACGTTCGTCGTCGAAGCGGCGCAGCCTCACAACCGCCTGATCAGAGTTCTGATGGAGCCTGACATCCCATTGCCGAAGGACTTCCTGGCCAAGGCCCGAGAGCGGATCGATCGAGGAGAGAGTCCGCGCTTCTACGACATCACAGCCTGGTCGCTGCCCTTGCTGTTCGATGTGGCGGGCTACAGTACATCCGACTCCCGATCGCTCGAGGTCGATTCGGTGGAAGGCTCGTGGCAACGAGATCTGAGTGTTCCGGAGGGACACCCCCGCTATGCCTACCTGATCGATGGCGGTCAGGCGGCCTCCATGTCGGCTCTGATGGCGCTGAAAGAGGAGGGGTTTCGAGCGGCGGTGACCATGAAGCCGACCCGGATCGCGGGTCAGGATCTGGCGAGCGGCTCGGTGGTTCTGCGAGTGGGTCAGAGCGGGGAGGAGCTCCATCAGGCCGTCCGTGATGCATCACAGCGGTTCGATGTCGAGCTGCTGGCAGTCGACACGGGGTTGGCGGAGGCTGGGTTTCCTGCCCTCGGTTCCACAGAGGTCATGCCCATCAAGACTCCGAAGATCGCCATGCTGGCGGGATTTCCCGTGCACGGATACTCGTTTGGCTGGGCCTGGTACACGCTGGATCAGCAGTACCAGATTCCCATCACGGTGAGACGTGTACGATCGCTGGCCTCTACCCCTATCCACGACTTCAATGTCTTCATCCTGCCCAACACCTTCTCAGCCGATCAATTGGCGCAACATCTCGGCGAAGGCGGAGTTCAGCGACTGCAGCAATGGGTTCGCGATGGCGGCAGCCTGATTGCCATCGGCAACTCGGTGGACTTCGTGCGGCAGGGCCTCGAGCTCTCGAGTCTGCGCTCCTGGTACGACGAGCAAAAGCCGGAGGGTGGCGGTGAAGGTCAGGCAGCCTCGGAAGCTGTGGAGCCGCGAAGATTCAACGTGCCGGGCGCGATCGTGCGGGCGGAGCTGGACGAAGAGTTGTGGATGTCCGCGGGCTACTCGGAAGACCTACCGGCTCTGGTGGACTCCAGCAGGATCTATCTGGAGCCTGAGGGGCCACCCGATTCCGGCAAGCGGGTCGTGGCCCGCTACGGCAAGGGGGACTATCTGTTGATGGCCGGCTATCTCTGGCCCGAAAGTCGAGAACGGCTCTCGGGTGGTGTGTTCGTCTACGAAGAGCGTGTCGGGCGCGGCCGGGTGATCCTCTTTGCCGAGGACCCGAACTTCAGAGGCTACTGGCGCGGTGCCGATCGGCTGTTCCTCAATGCCGTGGTGCTGAGCCCGAGCGCACCGTAGGGGAGGGCCTCTGCGCCCTCCGCGGGCGGCACGGAGGCACGGCCCCGACATGACCTCAATCGTTGAGTTCCGCCAGGAGAGCTCTCGCGTCTTCGATGGTCTTGGTCTCCTCGACGAGCCATTCGGGGTCGGGCTCACTCGCGACGATGGCGCGCAGGATGTCGAGTGCCTCCTGCTTCTGCTGGGATCGGAACTCCAGCAGGGCTTCAGCCAGGAAGAGTTTAGTGAGCAGGTCTCGCGGAGCAATCTCCAGGGCCCGTCGGAGCTCACTGATGGCCAGGTCTCGGCTGATCCAGCCGGTAATCAGGGGAATCTTGGGGGCCTCGGCGTTCAGCCGTCCGAGAACCCTGTGGCCGCCGCCGTTCTCTATTCGTTCGTCGAGCAGGATGACGATCTCGGCGAACTTGCGAATCTTGGTGGCAACCCCTTGTCGGGCTGCCGCAATCTTGCCGCGATAGCGCCCCCAGAGTCCCCAATGGGTGGAGGACCAGAAGTAGATTTCGGCAGCCGTGGTGTCCTTGCCGATGGCGGCGGCGACCTCCTGCGGCTTCATCTCCAGCGAGTCTTCCGTCATTCCGTAGTGCTTCTCGATCTGGAGCCTGCCAGTATCCGCGATCTCCCGGCCGTTCTCGAAGAGCTCGAGACGGGCATCGTCTGTCGTCGAGGACGAACTCGCCTTGAAAGTAGAGGGCGCGCAGGAGTCTCCATCGAGCGTCGAGATTGTCGGGCTCGGCTGCGAGAGCCGCGGTATAGGCGTCGATGGCTTCTTGAATCGGCGCCGGTTCGGCACGGGCGCCCTGATGTCCCTCGGCCCTGCGGCTCCAGGCCGCGTCCCCAGCGGCGATGGAGTCGGCGACGCTGGCCAGAGCGCGATCGCACGGGGTATACAGGGTGCTGACTGCCAGAGTGAGGGCTGCCGACGTTTGCGCGAGCTTCGTAACCATTGTGGAGTCCGTTCTTCTTATTATTCTGGCGAGTTCGTAGTATTCTAGGGCTTCTGTGGCCCCAGGTGGGCCCCGGCGAAAGATATCAATTGGAATCCCGCTGCTGAACCGGGCTAGTGGGTGGTGTACGTGTGCAGGCGGCTGATACGATCCGCCGTTCCCGCACGCGGGGGAATGAAATGACTATCGTGGAGCAACCACAACGATCGAGATCCATACGACCTTCTCCCGAGGGTGGGGTCCCCGATGTCGAGGGATGCATACAGAAGGCTCGCGCGCGACTGTTCGAGTTGCAGGAGCCCGACGGCCATTGGTGTGCCGAGCTCGAAGGGGACACGATCCTCGAGTCGGAGTATGTCCTCCTGCTGCTGTTCCTCGGCAATCGAGAAGAGAAGATTCGCCGCACAGCCAATTACATTCGGAGCCGCCAGAACGCGGAGGGTGGTTGGTCCATCTACCCGGGTGGCACCGCCGATGTCAGCGCCTCGGTCAAAGCCTATTTCGTCCTCAAGCTGGTGGGAGACGACGTGGATGCGCCGCACATGGCCTTGGCCCAGCAGACGATTCGTGGGCTGGGTGGCATCGAGGCCTGCAACTCTTTCACCAAGCTCTATCTGTCTATCTTCGGCCTCTATGAGTGGGACCGCAGTCCTGGCGTGCCACCGGAGTTGATTCTCTTCCCCAAGTGGTTCCCCTTCAACATCTACGAGATGTCGTCCTGGTCGAGAGCCATTGTGGTGCCTCTGAGTATCATCTGGGCGAACAAGCCCAGCTGCCCGGTACCCGAGCACGCAACCCTCGAGGAATTGCGTCTCGTCGATAGCAAGGTGTCAGGGCCGCGGTTCAGCCGTGGGTCTCTGGCTCATCACGGCTGGTCGGTGATCTTTCAAGTGTTGGATCGGATTCACAAGTCCTTCGAGCACCTGGGTATGATGCCCTTGCGACGCCGAGCCGTGGCCAAAGCCGAGGCTTGGGTCCTACAGCGCCTGGAGAAGAGTGATGGCTTGGGCGCGATCTTTCCGCCCATCGTCAATACGATCATCGCGCTTCGCAGTCAGGGGTTCGACGAGGACCACCCGGTCATCCAGTCGCAACTGGCGGAGTTGGAGAAACTCGAGATCGAAGCGAGCGGAATTCTGCGGGTGCAGCCCTGCAAATCGCCGAGCTGGGACACCGCCTTGTCGATCAACGCCTTGGCCGAGCGTCATGAGCCGGGCACCGGTCCGCGACTGGACAAGGCCGTCGAATGGCTGCTCGATCACGAGGTCAAGGAGCCCGGCGATTGGCGTGAGAAGAATCCCGCGGGCTCCATCGGCGGCTGGTATTTCGAGTACAACAACGAGTTCTACCCGGATGTCGATGACACCGCCCAGATCCTCACCGCCGTCAGCAAGATCGAGATTGCCGATCGCCAGTTGAAGCAGCGCTGGGATCACTCGGCCCAGCGAGCCATCGCCTGGATGTTGAGCATGCAAAACAGAGACGGCGGCTGGGCCTCTTTCGACAAGGGATGTGATCGGGAGTTCCTGACTTATATCCCGTTTGCCGACCACAACGCCATGATCGATCCCGAGCACCACCGACATAACGGCCCGGGTCCTGGAGGCTTTGAGCCGCTTTGGGTACGACCGCTCGTTGTCTGCGATCCGGCGTGGTGTCGAGTTCCTTTATCGAGAACAAGAGGACGACGGATCCTGGTACGGACGTTGGGGCTGCAACTATCTCTACGGTACCTTCCTCGCTCTGGGAGCCCTGGAAGCGGTGGGAGAGGACCCCAGCCAGGAACCGATCCAGAAAGCCGCGGCCTGGGTCCGCAGTGTGCAGAATGCCGACGGCGGTTGGGGCGAGTCGCCGGAGTCGTATCGCAGGCCTGAGAAGAAGGGCATTGGACCCAGCACCGCCTCACAGACGGCTTGGGCTCTTCTCGCTCTGTTGGCCGCGGGCGATCAGGAGAGTGACAGAGTTCAGCGCGGTTTTGAATTCCTCTTGAGAACCCAACTCGACAATGGCGAGTGGCAGGACGAGGGCTGGACCGGGACTGGATTTCCGGAGGTCTTCTACTTGAAGTACCATCTGTACGCAACCTATTTTCCAGTGTATGCGCTCGAGCTCTGGCAGCAACGCCAGAGACCGATTGGCGATACCGCTACGACCGATGGCCCCAGGCCGGTGGAGTTCTAGTCATGCGATTTCCGATCCACATCACCACCGACATGATCAAGCACCAGGTGCGCAATGCCATGCAAGGCAACAAGCGCTATCCGTTCGTGCTGATGCTCGAACCCCTGTACACCTGTAACCTGGCCTGCGTAGGCTGTGCAGTCGAGCGCCATACGGGCAAGCTCAAGGATCGGTTGCCGCTGGAGCTCTGCTTGCAGGCGGTAGACGAGAGCGGTGCACCAGCAGTCTCTCTGTGTGGTGGTGAGCCGACGATCTACCCGGAGCTGCCGGACTTGATCGAGGGCATCATCGCCCGCAACCGTCACATCTACTTGTGCACCAACGCGCTCTTGATGGAAGAAAAGGTCTTCGACGTCATCGAGCCGCACAAGAGATTGACGGTCAATGTTCATCTCGATGGCATGCGGGACACCCACGACTATGTGGTGGCTCGCGAGGGTGTGTTCGATAAGGCCATCGAGATGATTGCGGAGAGCAAGAGGCGCGGCTATCACGTCATCACCAATACGACGGTGTTCAAAGAGACCAGCATCCAGGAAGTCGAGGAACTCTGCGAAATGATGCGTGGGATGGGTATCGACGGTATGTTGATCTCTCCCGGTTATCAGTACGAATCGGTGGAAACCGACATCTTCATGACCCGTCAGGATATCCACGAGAAATTCAAGCGCCTGTTGGATATCTCGAAGCAGTACCGGTTGCAGTCGACCCCGATGTTCATGGAGTTCGCGGCGGGTCTGCGCGAGTACAAGTGTTCGCCCTGGAGCACGGTGACCTTCACTCCCAATGGCTGGAAGGGGCCCTGCTATCTCATCGGCAAGAAGTTCACCTGGTCTTGGGAAGAATTCTGGAATCTGACGGACTGGGAATATTGGGAATCTCGCGAGGACCGCCTCTGTCAGAACTGCATGATGCACTCGGGCTTCGAGGCGTCTGTGGTGCGCGAGCTGCCGCGAAATCCTGGTGACATGGTTCGGTTGGCAGCCTGGAACCTGTTCGGATAGCCGTCTCGTCCTGTCAGAGTGGACGCCATGAGAGCCCTGCTGACCGGTGCCTCTGGATTCATTGGCGGTCACGTACTGGATGCCCTGCTCGAAGCCGGAGCAGATGTCCGTTGTCTGGTGCGTGACTCCAGTCCCCGTCGTAATCTCGATGGCAAACCGGTAGAGATCGCCGTCGGTGATCTCCGCGACGCCGGCTCGCTGAAAGAGGCCACGGCAGGATGTGATGCGGTCTATCACTGCGCTGCCGACTATCGGTTCTATGCCGCGGACTCGCGAGAGCTCTACGACTCCAATGTCGAGGGAACTCGAAATGTGATGCGTGCGGCGGCTGCTGAAGGTGTCGGCAAGGTCGTCTACACGAGCTCGGTCGGAGCCCTCGGTCTGCATGCAGACGGGACCCCGGGGGACGAGGCGACAGCGGTCTCGCTGGACGACATGGTGGGGCACTACAAGCGCAGCAAGTACCTGGCCGAGCGGGTGGCCGAGCAATGGGTCGCCAAGGGGTTGCCTGTCGTCATCGTCAATCCATCGGCGCCGGTCGGGGATGGCGATCTGAAACCTACGGCCACCGGCAAGATGATCCTGGACTTTCTCAATCGCAAGGTGCCAGCCTACGTCGATACCGGCTTGAACCTGGTGGACGTGCGGGATGTGGCACTGGGACATCTTCTGGCGGCGGAGAGGGGCAAGGTGGGGGAGAAGTACATTCTCGGGAACCGCGACATGACCCTGAAGGAGATCTTCGAAACATTGAGCGAGATCACCGGGCTCGCGGCTCCCAGGATCCAGCTACCGCACTGGGTGCCGTTGACTTTTGCGGCCCTCGAAACCGGCATCTCGAGGATGCTCAAGCGGCAGCCCAATGTGCCTCTGGAGGCCGTGAAGCTGGCTCGCTATCGGATGTTCTTCGACGCCTCGAAGGCGGTTCGGGAGCTCGGTCTGCCCCAGACCCCGGTGGAGAAACCGCTTCGCCGAGCGGTCGATTGGTATCGCGACAATGGGTATGTCAAGGGTGGTTCGTGATGGGGCGGGGGCTGATGGGGGTCGTGGCGGCTTTGCCGGAGGAGATCCGACCTCTGCAGAAGAGGTTGGAGCGGACTTGCCGGGTCCGGTTGGGCACAGGCAAGGCTCTGCAAGGGTCGCTGGGAGAGACGCGGTTGGTGACCCTGGCAACAGGGGACGGGAGCGAGCGAGCTCGTCAGGGTCTTGCCGATTTGCTGTCGCGGGTCGATCTGGAGGCGGTCTTCGCCATCGGTATCGCGGGCGGTCTCTCGGCGGATCTCGAGGTCGGAGAAGTGGTGGTTGCCAGCCGAGTGACCAATGGCACCGGTGTGGTCCCTCCACCGGACCGTCTCTGGCTGGCGCGGGCGCAGGCGCTCGAGGGTGTCACTGACGGATCCATCTACAGCCACTCCGAGATCGCCATCGATCCCGTCGCCAAGCGCCGCCTATGGCAACAAGCGGGCAGCAGGGCGGCGCAGGTGGTGGATCTGGAGTCGGCGAGCTACGCCAGGGTCGCGGCTGCGAGAAAGGTACCGTATGCGGCACTACGGGCCGTCAGCGACAGCTCGGAAGAGGCTCTACCGTTGGACTTCAACCTTTTTCGCAAACGGGATGGCAGCTCGGACCGGTTCCGGGTCTCCCGGTACGCGCTACTGCACCCCTCCATCGTTCCCGAGTTGATGCAGCTCCGCGAGAGATTGCGACACTGCGCCAGCCGTCTGGCGAGTCTGGTCGAGGAGATCCTGAACTCGTGAAACTGAGATTCCTTTTGTCAGTTCTGCTATCTGTGACCCTCTCGGCAGCGGTCGCAGTTGGCGAGGAGATGCGGCCCCGCACGCTGCTGATCTCCCTCGATGCCGTACCGTTCTGGGTGATCGCGGACGTGACGGATCCAGCCCTGGGTGACGAGGCCCTGTTTCAGGGGTTCAAGGGTCCGGTGCCGGTGATCAGTACGTTTCCCTCGTCGACCAGCGTCGCGATGGTGGGACTTCTCCGTCCCCTGGGTCTGGGGAAGTCACCAGGCTATGAGGCCAAATTCTTCGATTGGGAAAAGCTGAAGGTGCGGGGCGGTGGCCTCTTCAGCTACGCCAAGATCGAGTTTCCCTGGCGTGAGTTCTTCGATTGGGGGCGTCGCAACCCGGCCGGTAGCGCCATCGAAGCCGTCAAACCCGTGAAATCGGGAATCAAGCGACTCGGCAACGCTATCGACGAGTTTGTCGAGTCGGAGGCGGAGGTCTCACTCATCTACATCGCCGCTACCGATATCGCCGTTCACGTGGTTGGACCCGACTCGGTCAAGAAGCTCTTTGTCGAGCTCGATGCGATGCTCGAGGAGGCCCGGGCCCGATACCCGGATCGTCCTTTCGAGACCCTGATCTGGTCGGATCATGGAGTCGCGGGGGGTGAGCCGCTGATCAATGTCTCGAAGTCGACCAAGAAAGCACTCAAGGCTGCCGGGTTCAGGGTGAAGAAGAAGCTCAAGAAGCCGAGGACCGTGGTGATGACTCCGTTTGGGTTGGTCTCCAACTTCGAGGCCTACACCGCGGAGGAGAACATCGCGGAGGTCGCCCGGATCCTCGCCAAGGTCGAAGGCGTGGATCTGTGCGTCTTCGAGAGGGGCGAGGATCGGTGGGGAGTGGTCGGACCCAAGGGCGAAGGCCTGGTGCAGCGCCGCCAGTCCGACTCGGCTTCCTGCCTGGCACTACGAGGTGGAGGGGGAAGACCCCCTCGGCTACGTGGCCGTCTTCGAGCAGCTGGCACTCGCCGGGAGCGATCGCAACGGCTGGATCGACGACGAAGAGTTGTTCGTGGCCACCATGCAGCACCGGTATCCTGATGCCCTGTATCGCCTCGCCGATGCTTTCGAGCTTGTCCTCAACCCGGGCTCGACAGTCTGCTCGACGGGTGTGGATTACATGTACGGTGCTGGTACAACCGCCGCCCTGGCGACACTGGGCAAGGGCAAGTTGCGATGGACACACGGGGCCCTGAACAGCGCGGCGACCCTGGGCTTTCTCATGAGTGATGCCGACCACTGGCAGGCACCCGATGCGGTGCGCTATGACCGGGCCCTGCTGCCGTTTCAGCAGGATCTCAGCCGGCATGCCAACGTGTCGGCTCCGCCTGCGCCAGGGGGTACAGAATGAGTTCGCCGATCACGGCCCCAAAACCTATAAGATTGTTAAACGTCCACTTGTAGTCTTCCCAAGGGAAATGCCTTGAGTAGAGACCTATGACCTCTGAATCGACTCGCCAGATCGACAGTGCTCAGGATTCCTTCCGATCTCTGTTGGCGGAGTTTCGCGGCCAGCTGGAGACTCGACTGCGGGACTGGCTGATGGAGAAAGAGGTAGAAGCTGCGGCCGAAAGCGGCGCCTCCCGCGAGTTGACCGAAGTGCTGACCCGTTTTGTGGCCCGGGACGGCAAGAGAGTCCGCCCGGCACTGCTCTACTACACCTATCGTGCGTGCGGTGGACAGTCGGACGAGAAGGTCATGCCCATGGCCATGTCAGTGGAGTTGCTGCATACCTATCTGCTCATCCACGACGACATCATGGATCATGCCGATGTGCGACGCGGCGAGCCGGCCGCGCATGTGATGTACACCGATCTGCACCGGGAGCGAGGCTGGCAGGGAAGCTCGGATCATTTTGGAGAATCCGTGGCGATCCTGTTGGGTGATCTGGCTCAGACCTACTCGTTGGAGCTCTTTTCCTCGGTGGATCTGGCTCCCGAAGTGGCCAGCGAATTCCGTCTGCAATTTTCGAACATGTGTCAGGAGGTCGTCCTGGGACAATACCTGGAGATGACCGCGGGGTATCGCGAGCATCTCGAGGAAGACGAGCTGTTACGGGTCCTGAGGATGAAATCGGGCCGTTACAGCGTCGAACGGCCGGTACAGCTGGGCTACCTGTTGGCTCGCGCTCCGGAGGCCACCCGCCAGGCCTTGACGATATACGGACTGCAGATGGGCGAGGCATTTCAGCTGCAGGACGATCTGTTGGGGATGTTCGGGGACGCCGAGACGGTGGGCAAGCCGGTGGGTGCGGATCTGGTCGAAGGAAAGTTCACCCTGCTCATCCATCACGCCATGCGCCACCTTTCCGAGACCGACGGAGCCGCACTGCAGCAAGCGCTGGGAGACCCCAGCCTGGGTCCGGACGAGGTGGTGAGGGTCCAGAGGATGATCGAGGCCAGCGGTGCTCGACAGAAGGTCCAGGACATGGTGGACGAGCGTTTGAACCAGGCCCGCGAGGCTCTCGCCACGGTCGACCTGGCCGAGGAGGGTGCGGCGTTTCTCGAGGGCTTGATCGACTACCTTCGAGGTCGCAAGCGGTGAGCTCGCAAAGAGACGACTCCGAGGTCGCAGCACAGAGCGAAGAGGAGCGCGATCGCAAGGCCGAACACATTGACCTCGCCCTCGAGGATCGCATGCAGGTGCCCTTGCACCCCTTCGATCGGTACTACTTCACCCACAACGCCCTGCCCGGTATCGATCGGGCCGAGATCGACGTCGGCGTGCGGTTTCTGCGTCACGACCTGCGGGCCCCCCTGCTGATCTCATGCATGACCGGGGGCACGGAGGTTGCGACCCGCATCAATCGACGTCTCGCCACAGCCGCTGAAGAGCTGGGTATTGCGGTCGGGGTGGGCTCGCAGAGGAAGGCCCTCGAGGACCCCGCTCTGGCCGCCAGCTTCGAGGTGCGTGCATTCGCACCGTCCGTTCCCGTCTTGGCCAACCTCGGTGCGGTGCAGCTCAACTACGGCTTTGGCCTCGACGAGTGTCGAGCCGCGGTGGAGATGGTCGGTGCGGATGCGCTGGTCTTGCATCTCAATCCGCTGCAGGAAGCGATCCAACCGGAAGGCCAGTGCGATTTCTCGAATCTGCTGGGCAAGATGGGTGAGATCGCCAGTGGCCTGGACGTGCCGGTGATTGCCAAGGAGGTGGGCAGCGGGATCTCGGCTGCGACCGCCCGGGATCTGCACGGCTGCGGGATCGGGATCGTGGATTGTGCCGGTGTTGGTGGAACCAGCTGGGCGCTGATCGAGGCGGCGCGCGCCGACGACCCCGAGATCGGCGATCTTTTTGGGGATTGGGGAATTCCCACGCCGGACAATATCCGTGAGTTGAGTCAGGTTCCCGGGATCCAGATCATCGGCAGCGGTGGCATTCGAACGGGTCTCGATGCCGCCAAGGCCTTGGCTCTGGGCGCCGATCTCGTGGGCATGGCCCGGCCGTTTCTGGAGGCAGCCATGGAGTCGACGGCCGCCGTCGTCGCTCGGGCCCAACGCACCCTGCGAGAGCTCGAAGTGGCCATGTTCTGTACCGGGGCTCGCACCATCGAGGCGCTGCGGGAAGCGCAGCTGCGGAGTCGATAGACGAGAGGGGGCCGGCAGCGAATGAAACACAAGAATCTAGACCACGAAGATCTGGTGCAGGAGATCGTCGAGGGGCAGCGTCGGCTCCATGAGCTGCCGGAGAGTCTGCCGCCGGAAGTCGCGGCGACCGTGCGCCGCCGGGCTGTGGCCCGGATGACCGGAGCCAATCTGGAGATGGTGGGCCAATATGGTCTCGATGCGGCGCGCGCCTCGAGCCGGCATTGCGAGAACTTCATCGGCGCCACGCAGATTCCCCTGGGAGTCACGGGGCCGCTGAAGATTCGCGGTCGTTGGGTGAACGAGACGGAGGTCCTCTACGTCCCCATGGCGACGACCGAGGGCGCCCTGGTGGCTAGCGTCAACCGGGGGTGTCGTGCGATTCGCGATGCCGGGGGTGCGGTCACCCGGGTCGAGGATGTGGGCATCACCCGGGCTCCCGTTTTTCGGAGCTCCGGCATCGAGGAGACCCAGGTTTTCCTTGGTTGGGTGCGGGACAACGAGGACGAGATCCGTCGGGTCTGTGAGGCCACCAGCGGCCATCTGAAGCTACTGGATATCAAGCCCCAGACCTTTGGCAGCTCCGTCTATCTCCGCTTCCGATTCGCCACCGGGGATGCCATGGGGATGAACATGGCGACCATTGCTTGTGATCGAGCGGTTCGGGACCTGATCGAGCCCGCGACCGGTGTCCAGTGCGTGGCTCTTTCGGGGAACTATTGCGTCGATAAGAAGCCTTCGGCGGTCAACTTCCTCGAAGGCCGGGGCAAGAAGATCTACGCCGAGGTGAATCTGGATGCAGCGACGCTCGCCAAGGCCCTCAAGACCGATGCTCGGTCGCTGGTCGAAGTGCAGTACCGCAAGAATCTCATGGGCTCGATCGCTGCTGGCTCCATGGGCTACAACGCCCATTTTGCCAACGTCCTGGCGGCCGTCTTCACGGCGACGGGGCAGGACGTGGCGCAGGTGGTGGAAGGGGCCATGGGTGTGACCGCCGTCGAACTTCGGGGTTCCGACGGGGTTTTCGCTGCGGTCTACCTACCCGATGTTCCCGTCGGTGTGGTGGGTGGCGGGACCGCTCTGGGTCCGCAGAAAGAAGCTCTGTCGATGTTGGGGGTCGCGCCGCGCCCTGATGAGCCCGGGGCCGGGTCTCTCCGATTCGCGGAGATACTCGGGGCGACGGTCCTGGCCGGCGAGCTTTCGCTCCTGGCGGCCTTTACCTCCGGCGATCTGGCCGGGGCGCATGAGCGTCTGGGTCGCGGCGAGATTCAAGGCTAGTGAAGAGACGGGTCGTCGTCACCGTTCCCGGGAAGTTGATTCTCATGGGGGAGCATGCGGCCGTCTACGGGCAGCCGGCGTTGGTTGCCGCGGTCGACCCCAGGGCGCGGGTCGAGGTCGAGTTGGCGGATCAGGGTCTCGGCGTCGAGTTGGCGGACTTCGGCCTCCAGCTCCAGACCAGCTGGCGGGAGGCCGGTGAGAGCGCCCAACGCAGCCGAGAGGCGTGGCAGCGGTATGTGGACGCACCCACACCGGATCACTTTGCCGAAGTGGGCTCGGGATCGCCGGACGGTCTGGCGATGGTGGCGCTGGGTGAGGTGGCGGCCGCCATGGGTGACCGGCGATTGCCGCCGTTGGCGATCCGCGTCGAGTCCAGCCTGCCCGTCGGATCCGGTTTTGGCAGCTCGGCCTCCGTCGCGGTAGCTCTGATCGGCGGGCTCCTGGCCTTGGTCGATGGCACGCTGGATTTCGGGATGGTGGACGCTCTTGCTCTGGAAGTCGAACGCCGACAGCACGGCTTGCCCTCTGGTGTGGATCACAAGACTGTCCTCTATGGAGGGGTTGTCCTGGCAGAGCGCGGATCCGACGGCGAGCTGGGGATTGCCAAATTGGATCCGAGCTCGCCGATGCTCGGACAACTACAGGTGTATCAGACAGGCCAACCGGCTGAGACCACCGGCGAGGTGGTGGCGGCTGTCAAGCGCTACCGGGATAGAGAGCCGGGGCGGGTGGATACGCTGTTGGAGAGAATGGGCGCTGCCGTGGAGAGCTTTCGGGATGAGCTCGAGGCTCCTGACTATCGGGCCCAGAGGTTCGATGAGCTGATACGTGACTATCAGGGCTGTCTCGAAGATCTGGGTGTCGTGCCGGCGGAGGTTCGTGAGACGATTCGTGAGGTGGAAGCCCGGGGCGGTGCGGCCAAGATATCCGGTGCCGGCGCCCTGACAGGATCGGCGGCGGGATGTCTATTGGTCCACTGGCCCGATGGACCGCCCACCGAGCTCCCAGCCCGATTGCTTGAATACCAGAGGCAGGCGGTGGATCTGGGGGTGGAAGGGCTCCGAGTGGAGGACGATGAATGAGCCGTAAAGCGACGGTGGTGGCGCCTTCCAATATCGCCTTGATCAAGTATTGGGGCACCAGGGATCTGGCGGAGACCTTGCCGTTCAACCCGTCTTTCTCCATGACCTTGCGCGAGTGCGCAACCCGCACGACCGTGGAAGGCATCGAGGGTGCTGGTGCCGACAACATTCTCGTGCGCGTGGCGAATGGCGGATTCGAGGCCGCCTCCGAGTCCTTCGCGGGTGGGGTGATCCGCCATCTGGACAGATTGCGGGCGTGGGCCGGTGTCGATCAGCGTTTTCGTGTGGCCACACAGAACTCGTTCCCCATGGGGGCGGGGCTGGCTTCATCCGCGTCCGGATTCGCGGCCCTGGCGTTGGCAGTGGTGGAGAGCCTGGAACGAGAAGTGGATCCAGAGACGGCCTCGCGACTGGCACGGCAGAGTGGCTCGGGATCCGCCGCCCGATCGGTCATGGGCGGCTATGTGGAATGGCCGGCCGCAGGGTGCGCAGAGGGATCCGCAGCGCAAGTCTTCGCGGCGGAGCACTGGGATCTGCGAGATGTGGTCGCCATCCTGGATACGACGGAGAAGCGAGTTTCATCCCGGGCCGGGCACAAACTGGCCGAGACCAGCCCTTATTTCGCCCACCGACTGCGCGAGTTGCCCCACCGCTTGGCCGAGGTTCGGCAGGCCATTGCCGAGAGAGACTTTGCCCGCTTGGCGCCAATCGTGGAAGAGGAGGCCATCGACCTCCATTTGATTGCCATGTCGTCGAGACCTCCCATCTTCTACTGGCAGCCTGCCAGTCTGGCAGTCCTGCAGCTGGCTCGGGACCTGCGGGAGGATGGGGTGGAGGTCTGTTCGACCATGGACGCGGGCGCCAATGTCCATCTGCTCTGTACCGTCGCTGCCGAGGGCCGGGTCGTGGCGGCTCTAAGAGGAATGCCGGAGGTTCAGGATGTGATCCGCGATGGTGTGGGCGATGGCCCGCAGGTCGAGGACCAGCACTTGTTCTGAAGTTGTCATGACCGACCTAAGCGAGATTCTGCTGGTCAAGCTCGGTGGCAGTCTGATCACCGACAAGACCCGCCCCGAAACCCCCCGCCTCGAAGTGATTCGTCGCTTGGCAGACGAGGTTCGGGAGGTGACAGCTGAACGCTCCCTGCCTCTGATCATCGGTCATGGCAGCGGCTCGTTCGGTCATGTTGCGGCGAGCGAGTCCGGCATCCACGAGGGGGTCAGCGATCCGGCGCAGGTGCCCGGGGTCAGCACGACGCAGGCCCAGGCCTTCAAGCTGCATCAGATCGTGGTGTCGGCGCTCCGAGACGCCGGCGTCGCGGCGTATTCGGTGGTGCCTTCCAGCTGTATGCTGGCCTCTGCCGGCCAACCCGATCAGGTCTGGCCCGAGCCCTTGTTGGCGGCCCTCGACCTGGGCCTGGTGCCCGTGGTCTTTGGCGATGTGGTGATGGATCGGGAATGGGGAGCCTCCATCTGTTCGACCGAGTCACTATTTCTGGCACTGGTTCCGGTCCTGGGAAGCCGCGGCGTCTTTGTTCGCAGAGTCGTCTGGTTGGGGGCCACCGATGGGGTTCTGGACGGCGGCGGGGCCACGATTCCGGAGATCCCTGTGGCCGAGCTGGTGGCGACAACGGAGGGTTTCGACGGTGCTGCCGGGACCGATGTGACCGGGGGTATTCGGCTTCGGCTACAGACCGTCGGCGCCTTGGCGCACCAGGGGATCGCGTCGTGGATCGGCGACGGCCGCCGCCCGCGGGCCCTGGTCGAGGGGCTCGAAGACACGGCCGAGCACGGTACGAGGATTCTGCCAGGACGATGACGAGCCCCTGCTAGGATAGACGCCGCCGACCGAGATTCGATCCATGCCGTCACCCGCCAACGACAACAGCGTTTTGCTGCAGGACCTGCTGGTCAAGACCAGCCGAACCTTCGCTCTGGCGATCCCGTTGTTGCCTGAACCGACACTGCGCGAAGTGACGGTTGCCTATCTTCTGTTCCGCATCGCCGACACCTTCGAGGACGCCAGCGTTCTCTGGGACAAACCCCGTCAGCAAGTCGCCCTGTTCGATTTCGTGGAGTTGATGGAGGATCCTTCGGTGGAACGGGCCCGAGAGTTGTCTCGGCAGTGGCTTCAACATCCGCCTTCGACCCATGACGGATATCTGGAGTTGCTCGGCAAGACACCGGAGGTCATCGCCGGGCATCTTTCGCTTTCACCGGCGGCCCAGGAAGTGGTGGCCCACCACACCATTCGTACATCGATCGGTATGGCGTCGGTGGTCGATCGAGCCGGTTCGGATGGGGTGTTGCGTCTGGGCACTCTCGCCGATCTCCAGGACTACTGCTACATCGTGGCGGGGATCGTCGGAGAGATGCTCACCGACCTCTTTGTCCTGGAGAGGGGCCATCTGGAGCTTATCGCCGACTTTCTGCGCCAGCGCGATGCCCAGTTTGGCGAGGGTCTGCAGCTGGTGAACATCCTCAAGGACTCGGCCGACGACGCCGTCGAGGGACGCAACTACCTGCCCGGCGAGATCGACCGGAACGAATACTTCGCTCTGGCCCGTACAGATCTCGAGGCGGCCACCGAATACACCCTGGCGATCCAGGATGCCGGGGGTCCCGATGGCGTTGTCCTCTTTACCGGTCTGCCGGTGGAGCTCGCCTGGGCGACCCTCAAAGTGGTCGAGGAGAAGGGCCCGGGTGCCAAGCTGACGCGACCCCAGGTCTTTGCGATTCATCAGCGTCTGAAGAGAGCGGTGCGCAAGGGCGAGCCGGCGGTGACGCGGCCGGATTTCTGAGGTCGGCTGCGAATTGACTCGACCAGAGCCTCCGAATCCTCGATGGGGGAGCCCGACCCCAGGGTGCTGGCTGGTCCACGGTCGACTCGGTTTCCAAGGTAGAATCACAGGACTTCCAGGAGGTTTGGTATGAGCTCAGCAGCTACCAGGTATCTGGCGAGAGTTGGCGTATTTGTGATGCTCGGCGTCGCCACGGGTGCGGCATCCGATGACGCCGGTGCAGTGGAACCGCGGTTCTACGACAAGGACGGCAAACCGCTTGCCTTCGGGTCCTACGACGAGGTGGAGGCGTTTCTCGAAGATGCGGCCATCGTCTGGAAAGAAAAGATGTCCGCGGGGACCAACAAGCACAAGCGTAAGGTCATGCTTCAGGAGGGCAACAGGAACGCCCGGGCGATTCTGCGCACCAGCTATGACATCAAGGACTCGCCTGGTGGGGGCTTTGTGGATTCCTATACCTCCGAGCTGGCCGCCTACAGGCTGGCGCTGCTGTTGGGTCTCGACAACGTGCCGCCGGTAGTGCGTCGCAAAGGCGGCAGCCTGCAGATCTGGATCGAGAATGCCACCACCGATGCGGCGCGCCGCAAGACCGGCGAAGAGCCGGCCGATCCCGACAGCTTCGAGCGCCAGGTCATGGACATGATCGTGTTCGACAACCTGATTGCCAACACGGATCGCAACCCCGGGAACATCATCATCGACAGCCACGGCAAGGTCTGGTTCATCGATCAGACTCGCAGCTTCGCCGGTCAGGAAGAGCTCAGGTATGAGGACAAGATCACCGGATGCAGTCGCCAGCTGTGGGAGAGGCTGCAAGGCGTCTCGGACAGCGAAATCCGGGACGCGGTCGGTGAATATGTCAAGGGGTACATGCCCGCGCTACTGCAGCGTCGGCGCCTGCTGGTGGATGCCGTGGCCAAGCAGATCCAGACGCAGGGCGACGATGGTTTTCTTTTCGACGCGGCTGTCCCCTAGGCTCACAATCTCGTGATCGGTAAGGTCGTTTCCCACTACGAGATAGTGGAGCCGCTCGGTGCCGGTGGTATGGGAGTGGTCTACAAGGGCCATGATCAGCGGTTGGACCGCCATGTGGCGCTGAAGTTCCTGCCGCCGCAGTTCGGTGTCGATGAGGAGCTCAAGCAGCGGTTCGTCAACGAAGCCCGGGCGGCCTCGGCACTCGACCACGCCAACATCTGCACGATTCACGAGATCGATCAGACGGACGAGGGCCAGCTGTTCATCGTCATGGCGTTCTACGAAGGCGAGAGTCTGAAAGACCGCATCTCCAGGGGACCCCTGTCGCCCGCCGAGGTGGTGGATCTGGGCGCCCAGATCGCCACCGGGCTGGCGGTCGCGCACGAGAGGGGCATTCTGCATCGCGACATCAAACCCGCCAACATCTTCATTACACGACGGGGCGAGGCGAAGATCCTCGACTTCGGTTTGGCCAAGGTCACAGGCTCCACCAAGATCACCCAGACGGGGACCTCCATGGGCACTCTCCACTACATGGCTCCAGAGCAGCTGCGGGGAGAGACCGTGGACCCACGAGCCGATGTGTGGGCTCTCGGTGCCGTTCTCTACGAAATGCTGACCGGGAAGACCGCCTTCGCCGGCGACAACGAGGGCGCGGTGGTGTACTCGATTCTGCAAGGTACGCCGCCACCGTCTTCGGCTGTGGCTCTCGGGGTGCCTGCCGGCTTCGATCGGTTCTTTCAGAGGTGTTTGGCCAAGAAGGTCGAGGAGCGGCTGCCGAATGTGGAAGCCTTGCGGAGCGAGCTGGAATCTTTGCGACCAGCCGGAGAGGCTGACGAACAACCCACTCTCGTGATCGTGGATACCGGTGTCCGGGCTCCGGACGAGATGGGGCCCACCGAGAGCTCGGTTGCCGTCATCGATTTCACGAATATCACCGGCGATCCCACCGCCGACTGGCTCTCCAGTGGAATTGCCGAGACCCTGTCCGTCGATCTGAAGAAGGTGTCGTCCCTCAAGGTAATCGGTCGGCAGAGGGTCCACCAGATCCTCGGCACCTTGGATGCGACCCGCCTGGGCGAGGAAGAGCTTTTGGAGTTGGGGGGCAGGTTGGGTGCCCATTGGCTGTTCTGGGGTGGCTTTCAGAAAATGGGAGATGCGATTCGCCTGACCGCTCATTGCTTCGACGTCGCTGGCGCCACCACCGTGGAGACCGTCAAGCTCGACGGGCAGATGAGTGGGATCTTTGCTCTCCAGGATCAGATCCTCAAGACCCTGATCGACGCCCTCGATCTCGAGGTCAGCGAGTCGGAGGTTCAGGAGATCGATCGTCCCGAGACCGAAGATCTGGAGGCCTACGAGTATTGCGCCAAGGCTCGGGAACTGGTCTACAACATGGACCCGGAGAAGATGGAGGAAGCGGCCGGCTATCTCCACCGGGCCATCGAGCTCGACCCGGACTATGCGATGGCCTATTCGTCGTTGGGTCAGCTCCACAGCATGCGCTTTATCGGCTCGACCGATAGGAGGGATCTGGAGATCGCGATCGAGAATCTCCGCCGGGCTGTAGAGCTGGATCGGGAGCTGGGGGATCCCCATGCCTGGTTGACCTACTCGTATGCGCGCGACCACCGCTATGAAGAGGCCATTGAAAGCGGCAGACGGGCCGTCGAGCTCGAGCCTCACGATCCTCAGAGTCACTACTTCCTGGGTGTGGCCCTGTGGCTCAGGGGTCTAGACGAGTTTGACATGCAGGGTCTTTCCGAGGCTCTCGAGCGCTTGCGATCGGTGACCGCCCTGGCACCCAGGTACCAGCCAGGGCATCAGATCCAAGCCGCGATCTACCTGCATGCCGGACGCTATGGAAAGGCGCAGGAACGGCTGGAGAAGGCTGCGGAAATCGAGGAGAGTGGCGAGTTCGAGCTGGGAAGATTCGTCGGAGCTCTCGGTCTGCTCGGCAGGGTCGCGTTCCGGCAAGGTCGTTTCAACGAGGCGGCGAACCTCTTGGACAGAGCCTTCCAGGTTGCGGGTGAATCGGAGCATGTGTATACGCCGGCCTGCAACGCCCTGGCTCATTGCTGGCGAGGCGATCTCCTGATGAGTCAGCGACGTCGGGATGAAGGATTGCAGGCCTTTCGGGCGGCCCAGGAGCAGGTCGCCGAGAGCCCGAGGTCCCTGGGTATTGGCTGGGCTCTCTTGCGGTCTCACGTCGGTCTGGCAAGCTGCTTCCATCTGCTGGGAATGCGACGAGAATCGATGGCCAGCTACGACAAGGCGGTCGCTCTGCTGGCGACCCGGGACGGCTACGATTTCAGCGGCATCTGGGACGGTGGGGAGGCGCAGATCCAATTCGAGCTGGCCACCTTCCTGTCCCTGTCCCACCAACTCCCGGCGGCCCTGGAAGCGTTGGAGAAGGCTCTCCAGTGCGGTTGGATGGAGATTCCCCGCCTGGAAACAGAAGCTGCCCTGGAACCCTTGCGAAACGAGCCGCGATTTCTCCAGATGCAAGTTGCGATCGCGGCCCGTCCGCAGTTGAACTGAGGCCTCAGCCCCAGCTGGTTTTGTTCGTCCGACCGGCAATCCGGATCAAGGCGCTCGAGCTTTTCCCTCCAGGACACGATAGGATTCCAGGGCTTCTTCACAGGGAGGGTTGAACCATGGTTCCGACGCGACTTGTTTTGTCGGTGACACTTGCTCTGGCTTTGGTTGGTCTGCCTGCCGTGGCTGGGCCCACTTCTCATGCCATGGAAGTGGACGAGAATGGCGCGGTTTTGTTTGTGGATCTCGACAAGGGTCGTCTGCTGCGCTTGGAGGATGGCCAGTTGACGGTCGTGTCACAGCTCGAGGGCGTGCCCGACGGTGATGTCATGCAGAATCTGATTCGCTCGATTTCCGGAGAGCTTTACCTGGGCCAGAAGAAGACCGTCTGGATGGTGACTCCAGGGGGCGAGCTCGAGTCTGTCAAGCCGCCGTCCGAGCTCAAGGTCCTGTTCGCCAATCGGCCGGGCGATCTGGCGCCCGACGGTTCGGTTTACGTCGCGCGCGACTTCAAGAACATTCAGCGGTCTCTGCCTGGAGGCGATTCTCATCCGGTCCTGGTGACGGACATGATCGGCAAGATCTACTCGCTATCGGTGACCCCCTATGGGAGGGTCTTTTTTGCCAACGGTTCGGAGATCGCCAAGCTCGATGCCCAGGGGGAGGTGGAGATCCTGCAGCAAGTCGAAGGCGAAAGGATCCTCGGTCTGGCGGCGATGGGAGAAAACTCTGTCTTGGTTCTGCGTCGAAAGGATGGCGAGGGATCCAGACTCGAACGATTGGATATCCTCGGCAACATAGAGGTACTCGTGTCCGCCGATCACATTGGCGCGGTCTCCAAGGATGCTCCCGTGCAGATCGCAGATTCGTCCAAATAGGGAAGGCCTAGTCAGGTTGGCTGTCCTGCTAGTCGACGAAGACCAGCGAATCGCCGTAGTCCTGACGATCTTGATCGATCTTCTGCAGGATCAGATCCCTCCGCGCTAGGAGAGATTCGATCTGGGCGCCGGTGATCAGCTCTTCGAGCAGCTCAGCCAGGCGGTCTTTGTCCAGCGACGCGAGGTTGTCATAGAGGCTCTGGTTCATGCGCACCGGTTTGTCGCCGAATCCCTCTGGCAGCGTTTTGCGATCTCGAAAGGCTCGCGAGTGATCGATCAGGTACAGGTCCCAGGTCTCCTTGTCGATCATCCAGTTTTCCTGTCGGCGATCGACGTTGAAGATCAGAGCGTCGAAGAGCCTCATGATCCCCTTCTGCTGGGCCAGAGCCGCCATCTGGGGACCGGAAGGGCGTTGCTTCATCGTCGCCTCGTGACCGGCGTTGGGAATCCACGCCACTAGAGCGCCGTCATCACCCTTGATGTTGCGGATGACTGCCACAGGCACCATGTGGAGTCCCAGCTCGCGGTCCAGCAGATAGGCGGCCCGCTCGTACTTGTAGCTGTCCGAGAAGTTCATCTCGGTGCTGCCGCCCGACAGTCGGGTGATGCCTCGCTTATGCTCGTCATGGTACTTGAAAACCGCCGAGTCAATTTCCACCGAGCAGTCGATCCGGAGATGGTCGGGCTTGGTGATCCCGACGATCTTGCCGGCACTCTTGCCGATCTTGCCTTCGGTGAGGCATTGCTCGGTCTCCGCGTCGGGAAAATTCGACAACTGGGCGGCGGCGGTTCCGGCGAGTAGCAGGACCGCTGCCAGTGTCACGAATAGGAGTCTGCGCTCTCTTGGACTTCTCAAGACGACCTCCTCGCTGCTGCTGTGGTGATTCGAACCTGCCAACTCTATTATGCGCCGAGTTTCTCCAGAAGGGGTCCATCGAGCTGCCGGCCCGAGCTCGGTGTGCCATGGGACTAGCTGAAGCGGGGGTCGATGTCCTAACCTAGGGGCACGAAAAGGGACACTGCGCTGATGAAAGAACACATGCTCTGTCTCTCAGGGCTTACGATGGTCGCGTGTCTGCTCCTGTCTGGATGTGGCGGGAAGGAGGCAGAGCTGCCGGTTGTCACGAAGAATCCTCTGTATGTTGATCCGGCGAGCCGGGACTTCAGCAACAATCCAGCCCTCCTGGAACGCATCCTCGCTTCACCTCACGGTTACCTCCGATTCATCAATATCCCCTTCAGCAGTGAGGTCTGCCGCCGCGCGGGTCACCTCCTCGACGGGGTACCGCTGTTCAATCTGCACGGTGACGCTCACATCGAACAGTATGCGGTCACGGACCTCGGACGGGGCTTGACGGACTTCGACGACTCGTCGAAAGGGCCGGCCGCCATCGATCTCGTGCGCCTGGGGGTCTCTCTGCGGGTGGCGAGCGCGATGCGCGGCTGGCAGAGCCAAGCCGATGGGATCTTCGACCGCTTTATCGCTGGGTATCGATCGGGTTTGGAGGATCCGGAAACCGAGGTCCCCGTGCCGGCGGTGGCGGAGCGTCTAGCGGCGGATTTCAGCTACGACCGGAAAGAGTACTTCGAGTGGGTCGAGTCGATTGTCGAGCCCGTGCCGCTGTCCGAGGCCGAGCGTTTGGCGGAGGCATTGGCCAGCTATGTGGATCTGATGCTGGAACAGCATCCCGAGCTCGAGCCGAGTTACTTCCAGATCACGGATCTGGGTTATCTCCGCCTCGGTATCGGTAGCGCCTTGGATCGTAAGTATCTGGTGCGGGTTCGCGGGGTCACGGACGACCCTGGTGACGATGTTGTCCTGGAGCTCAAGCAAGTCCGCGACCTCGAGGCCATCGACTGCATCTCCGTGGGCAGAGGCACCGAGCCCCTACGGATTCTGATCGGTCAGTCTCGTATCGCTTACCAGCCCTACGGCCTGCTCGGCTATGTACGTTTTGATGGCTTCACGTTCTGGGTCCATGCCTGGGTCGACAACTATGCCGAGGCCAGCATCACCGAGACCTTTCAGTCTCCATCCGAGATGGCGGAAGTCGCCTTCGACGTCGGAGTGCAGCTGGGTCGAGGTCATCCGAATCAGATCGGGGCGGATCTGGATTTGCAGGTCCGCCGCGAGCTCATGCGTCTGTTGGACCGGGACGAGGAGCAGATCAGGGAGATCAGCCGCGATCTGGCTGTGCAGGTGGTCGAGGCCTGGGAGGCCTTTCGCGCCGCGATAAGTTGAACCCATCGCCCTGATTTGGAGGTAAGCTGGAGACCTGAGCTCAGGCTGGCGTAGTCGCTTCCGGACGGCGCAGAGGTACCCGAGAGCCTCATGGAACCGACAGAAGATTCCACGATCTGCCAAAGGCCAGACCCTGGGGCACTACCGCATCGAGGGCCCGCTGGGCCGTGGTGGCATGGGCGAGGTCTACAAGGCTCGCGACAGCCAGCTGGACCGGTTTGTGGCGCTCAAGGTCCTGCCGACGAGTTTCGCCGCCGATCCACAGAGGCTCCAGCGGTTCGAGCGCGAGGCGAAAGCTCTGGCGGCGCTGAATCATCCCAACATCGTGTCCGTCTTCTCCGTCGAACCGGTGGCCCCGGTTCCCTACCTGACCATGGAGCTCGTGGAGGGTCAGCCGCTGGCCAAGTCCATCCCCGCGGGAGGGCTGTCTCTCGAGAGGTTCTTTCGGTTGGCGGTACCCCTGGCAGACGCCCTGGCGGCCGCCCATGAGAAAGGGCATTGTCCACCGTGATCTCAAGCCGGGAAACGTCATGGTCGATCGCAGTGGCCGACCCAAGATCCTGGATTTCGGGCTGGCCAAGACGGTCCGGCGAGAGCCCGGCGCCAGAAGCTGAAACGGTGGCGGCGACGGCGACGCTGGAGACAGGGACCGGGGTGATTCTGGGGACGCTCGGGTACATGTCCCCCGAGCAGGTCAGGGGCGAAGCGGTCGACGCGAGATCGGACGTGTTTGCCCTCGGCCTGATTTTGTATGAGATGGCAACGGGGACGCGGGCGTTCGAGGCGAGCACCTCGCCCGAATTGTTGTCGGCGGTCTTGCGGGACACGCCGATCCCGGCAGAGCAGGCGCGTCCTGAGTTGCCCCGTCATCTTGGCCGGGTGATTCGACACTGCCTGGAGAAGGACCCCGAGCGGCGGTACCAGTCGGCCAAGGACGTTCGCAACGAGCTGGAGGATCTGGCCAAGGAGCTGGCAGACCCGATCGATTCTCGAGGAGCCAGCCGCCGTGGACGGGCAGACAGAAGGCCGAGGAATCGAGAGCCCACAGCCAGGCTGGTGATGGGTGCGGTGTGTCGCCTTGATGGTCGCTCTCGGTCATCGCCTATATGCTGGTCAGACGTGGGATCGATGGCCCGCCCGGCGAGGCCGGGCCACAGATCCGGTCCCTGGCCGTGTTGCCCTTCGACAACCTGATGAACGATCCGGAGCAGGAGTACTTTGTCGAGGGGATGCACGAGGCACTGATCACCGATCTGTCGAAGATCGGGGCCTTGCGGGTCATCTCGCGTACCTCTGCCATGCGCTATGCAGACACCGACAAGACCCTGCCAGAGATTGCGCAGGAGCTGGATGTGGATGCGCTGATCGAGGGTTCGGTCCTGAGGGCGGATGGACAGGTGCGGATCACCGCCCAGCTGATCGACGGCGAGACCGACGAGCACCTCTGGGCCGAGAACTACGATCGGGATCTCGAGAATATCCTGGCTCTGCTCAGCGATGTGGCCCAGGCCATCGCTGCGGAGATCGAAGTTGCCTTGACCCCGGAGCAACGAGCCCGCTTGACGCCCACCCGGCGAGTTGATCCTGCCGCCTATGAGACGTTTCTTCGCGGAGTCCATGCCTTCAATCGGTTTCGCAGTGATGGCTATCGGGAAGCCGTGACCCATTTCAATAGGGCCATTGGGATTCAGCCCGACTTCGCCGAAGCCTACGCCGAGCCTCGCCGGAGCACATCTTCTGCTGGGTGGTTTTGGAATCGAAGATGCAGCTGGAGCAAGAGATTCTGGCCAGGAAGAACGCGGAGAAGGCGCTCGAGTTGGAGCCTGAAACAGCGAGCGCCCATGGCGTCCTGGGTTGGCTCAGACTGTACTTTCATTGGGACTGGCCCGGCGCCGCGAGATACTTCGAGAAGGCCCTGGAACTCGATCCCTATGACGCCTACGCGAGCCACGGCTATGGCGACTACCTGACGGTGATGGGCCGTGCAGAAGAAGGCTTGGAGTACCTCAAACGGGCGGTGGAGGCTGACCCCCTGTCACCGATGGTCAACGCTCCGGTGGTTGGCCACGAGCTGTATGTCCGCCATTACGAGGAGGCGATGAACAGATCCAGGCAGCTGCTCGAGGGCAACCCGGAGTATCCGGCGGTGCGTTGGTTCATGGCCGAGGCTCTCTGGCACCAGGGCAAGCTCGAGGAGGCTCTCGCGGAATACCGCCGGCTCTGGCGAAATGATCCAGAGATGATCGCGGCGCTCGATCGCGGCGCCACGGAAGGGAGACGACAAACGCTGGGCGCTGTGGCCCGCGTGCTGGCCAAGCGGGTCGCGGAGGGGCGTGAGGGGCCGCTCGAAGTCGCACGCTACTTTGCCCTCGCCGGTCAGGTCGACGACGCCCTCGACTGGTTGGAGCGGGCCTACGACGAGCGGGTTCCGCAGCTGATGCTGATCCAGCAGCAGCCGACCTGGGACCCCTTGCGTGAAAATCCCCGCTTCGACCAGCTTGTCCGGCGCGTCGGCATTCCGCAGTGAGCGGTCGAAAGAGGGAAAAGTGATGGGAGACCGAATGGGGGTTTTGGCTCGGTCCCTGCTGAGATTTGCGATCGCTTGGGGTGTGACCTCGTCGACCATGGCGGCATCGGAAGCTGCCCGAGAGTTTCGCCGAGGCCGCAGCTGAGAAAGCTCTTGAAGACGACAGCTGGGACCGAAGCAGATCACGAGTCTTCTGGCCCGGCGTGATCTCATTCTGGAGAAGCTCGCAGAGGATCGATTGGAGTAACGGGGACGCTTTCGCTTTTCGGCAAGAGGAACAGGTCCCCTGAGCCTTCAGGTTGGGCCGGTATTTGACTCGAATCTGTGTTAGCTTAAACCTGCAACCGGGTCGCGCCGGGGCGATTTGCAGGTTTCCATTTCGAAGCGGCCATTCATACCACTTCCAGATTTCCGCCAATCTCCTAGTGCATCCTGTGTCTCGCAACAAATTTCGGTCGTTTGAGAATCATCGGCCCCAATCCGAGGAGGAGTCATGTCGAAGAGGATCTATGTGGGGAACCTTCCTTTCAGCGCCACTGAGGACGAGCTACGAGAGAAGTTCTCAGAGTTTGGTGAAGTCGAAACGGTGAATCTGATCAACGACCGTCATACGGGCCAGCCCCGGGGCTTCGGTTTTGTCGAGATGGAAGACGAGGGTGCGGTCAAAGCGATCGCGGCCCTCGATAGCACTGATCTCGGAGGTCGAACCCTACGCGTGAGCGAGGCTCGGGAACGCACCGGCGGCGGCGGTCAGCGCGGTGGTGGCGGCGGCGGTGGTCACGGCCGCTGGTAGAGATTGCTTTTCCCAAGCCTGTCCAAGTTGGACTATATTGTCCAGCGAGGATAGGCATTCATGGCTGAAGCGCTAGACAGCGCCGCGCGTGGCGCGGTGCAGGGCGCCGGTTGGCGTCGTCAGATCAGACGTCTGGGTATTGATCTGCGTCCGGGAGAAGGGCTGCCCGCTGGGCTGCTCTTTTTCTGCCTGTTTCTTCTCCTGACCTTTCAGATTGCCACCAAGACGGTTCGGCAATCCACGTTCATCGATTCTCTGGGGGCCTCACGGCTGCCCCTGGTATACCTCCTGGTCGCTCTGTCCTCCTATCCAGTTCTGCGGCTCTACAATCGATTTGTCGATCGAGTGCGCGTCGAGCAGCTGCTGACGATCACTTGTCTGACGGTTGCCGGCGCCATGATGGTTTTCTGGCAGCTGATGCAGCGACCCTGGGCCTGGGTCGCGGTCCTGTTCTACCTCTTCACCTCGATTGTCTACGGACTGCTGGGTAGCCAATTCTGGCTGCTCGCCAACCATCTGTTCGATCCGCGCCAGGCGAAACGTCTGTTCGGTTTCATCGGTGCCGGAGCCCTGCTGGGCGGAATTCTGGGTGGCCAGATCGCTCGCCTGGCCAGCACATCCTTCGGCACCGGTGCGGTACCGCTGATCTCGGCATTTCTCCTGGTCGGGGTGGCCCTTCTCATGTCTCGGGTCGGATCCTTCGGGACGGCGGAAGAGCAGGTCGACAGCCATCGCGAGAGCAAGCTGGAGAGAGCGCGCGGCGGTTTTCAGATTCTCCGCCAATCCCGGCCTCTTCAGACCATCGCCGGGGTGGTGGTTCTCACCATCATGGTGGCCCAGATCGTCGATCTGCAGTTCAACTGGGCAGTGGAGCAGACGACGTCGACCCTCGATGAGCGCACCGCTTTTTTCGGCAATTTCTTCAGCGCCATGGGAATCGCGGCTTTCATCTTTCAGTTGGTGTTCACCTCCCGGATTCACCGATCCCGGGGTATCGGCTTCGCTTTGCGGGTCTTGCCCGTCACCATGGGCGTGGGCACCATCGCTTTGTTTGCGGCCGCCGGCTTTCTGCCCGAGATGCTGGTGATGGCCGCCCTGATCCTCAAGGTCGGTGAAAGCGGGTTGCGCTATTCGCTGGATCAATCCACTCGCGAGTTGCTGTTTCTGCCAATCCCGTCGCGCCTGCGGGTGAAGGCCAAGGCCTTCATCGATGTGTTCATTCAGCGTGTGGCCAAGGGCTTGGCAGCCCTGCTTCTGCTGCCGGTGACCTTCGGGTTGATCACTGCTGTCGAGGCCGGCTGGATCTCCCTGGTTCTGATCGCTGTCTGGCTGATCGTCATCGTCTCGGCGTCGAAAGAGTACGTGCGGGCTTTTCGTGAGCTACTCAAGGAGCGCCGAGTGGACCCCGCGGTGCCGGTGGATCTGTCGGACTTGACGACGTTGGAGCTGCTACTCGAATCTTTGGCCAGTTCCGACAAACGACAGGTTCTCCACGGGTTGGAGCTTCTGGTGGCCAATGGTCGGCGCGACCTGGTGTCACCCCTGCTGCTGAATCATGATGATGCGGAGGTTCGTCGGCGGACGCTGGTCATCTTGGCGCAGGAGGGTCGGGTCGATCTGGTGCCACAGATCGAACGTCGGCTCGTCGATGGCGATCCCGATGTGCGAGCCGAGGCCATCCGCACCCTGGTCAGAATGAAGGGTTCGAATGTCGCCGACCTCATGGCACCCAAGCTCGACGATGGGGACCCGGCGATCCGGGCCGCCGCGGTGGCCTGCCTCACCAATCAGGGCGACGAGGAAGTGCTCGAACGGGTGTCGTCGGTACTCGAGGATCTTCTCGCCGACGACGACCCGTGGGTTCGTGCGGAGGCTGCCAAGGCCATCGGCACCGTCCATGAACCGAGCTACCAGGGGCACTTGATTCGACTCCTTTACGACGCCGATCAGAGAGTCATCCGCGAGGCGATCATCGCCATCCGGCGACGGGTGACGCGCGATGGCTTCAACCCGCTGTATGTGGCAACTCTCGTCTCACTTCTGCAAAATCGGCGCGTCAAACATGATGCCCGAGAGACCCTGATAGCGCTCGGAGAACCCGCGATCCCCGCCCTGGTTCATTTCATGAACGATCCCGACGAGCCGATCTGGGTGCGTCGTGCCCTGCCCAAAGCCATCGCCCGAATCGGCACCCTGGCCGCCAGTCGGGCCCTGTTGGAGGGTCTGGAGAGCGGCGAAGACTCGTTTCATCGCCGCAAGCTGGTGGAGTCCTTCTCATCGGTCAAGGACTCGCGCACCCTTTGGTCGGAAGCTGCGACACGAATTCGGGGTCAGCTCAGCTTCGAGGCCAAGCGATTTCTGGAACATCTGGCGGCGCTCGAAGGTCTGGGTCTACAAAGCAAGGGACGGGTCGTGTGCGGCGCCGTCCACTGGGATGGCGAAGAGGTTCCCACCCTGCTGGATCAGCTCTTGGAAGAGCGAGCTGCCGATTGCTTGCGGAATCTCTTTGGTCTGTTGGCGTTGCTGTATGGTGGCGACCACATGTGGCCCGCCTATCTCAGCTTGACGAGCGACAACCGGCTCCTGCGGGCACGGGCTCTGGAGTTTCTGGACAACACCCTCGAGGCCTCGATCAAACGTGACATCTTCGCGGTCATCGATGACTGCCCGTTGGATGAGAAGCTGCAGCGAGGGGCCAGATACTTTGGCATCAGAGTGCAGTCCAAACTCGCCACACTGGATACCTATCTGCAGGCCGAAGGAGAACCGGAGTCGGACACCGCAGCTCTGTCCGCGGCCGCGCTCTATGCGGCCCATCAAGAGCGGGTGCCGGGGCTCGAAGCGGGGATTCGCCGCGTGGCAACGGATGCGATCGACCCGTTCGTCCAGGAAACGGCCACTTGGATCATGCGCCGTCTCGACCTGGAGATCGCGCCCGATCCACAGACGGAGGCAGGATGACGGTGCCGGCAGCCGGACCGGGGTTGCCGACTTCGAGTGGCGTGGGTTGGCGCCGGCTGGCAAGCCGTCTGGGGCTAGACCTGCGCCCCGGAGAGGGGACGGCAGCTGTCCTGCTGTTCCTGTGCTTCTTCCTTTTTGTCACCTTCCAGTACACGACCAAGGCCGTTCGTCAGTCCTCCTATATCGAGGGCCTGGGAGCCGCCAACCTGCCGTGGGTCTTCTTGACGGTAGCGATCTGCTCCTACCCGTTCCTCAGGCTCTATAGCCACTTTGCCGATCGGGTCGCGAGGCACCATCTGCTGGCCGCCACTTGCGGAATCGTTGCCGCCAGCATGCTGGTCTTCTGGTGGCTGTTTCAGTTCCTGGATGAATGGCGATGGATCCCCTTCGTTCTCTATGTCTGGATGTCGATTGCCTATGTGATGAACTACAGCCAGTTCTGGTCGTTTTCGAATCACGTCCTCGATCCGCGCCAGGCCAAGCGTCTGTTCGGCTTCATCGGGGCGGGGGGCCTGTTGGGCGGTATCGCGGGCGGTCAGGTGGCGAAGGTCGTCAGCAGTCTGGCGGACACACGGACCAACTTCCTGGTTGCCGCAGTCATCCTGGTGCTGGCTGGGGCGCTGATCTATGTCGCCCATCGCCATCGCCCCAGTGACTCTTCCGCGGTAGCCGTTGCCGCGGGGCCAGCGACTTTGGAGAACGCCAAAGGGGGTTTCGCCGCCATCAAGAGCTCCCGTGAGCTGCAGATGATTGCCGCCATCATGGTGCTCATGACCGTCGTTGCCCAGGTCGTCGATGTGCAGTTCAACTGGGCAGTCCAACAGGTGACCACCAGCCTGGACGATGCCACCCGGTTCTTTGGCAATTTCTTCAGCATCATGGGTGTTTCGGCCTTCTTGTTTCAGTTGGCATTCACTTCCCGGATTCACAAGAACCTGGGCGTGGGCTTCGCCATGCGCGTGCTGCCGGTGGCCATGGCGCTGGGCTCGTCGGCGATTCTGGGGGCTTACTACCTCATGCCGCGGCTACTGCTTGGCAGCGCTCTCCTAGTGAAAGTGGGTGAGAACGGACTCCGCTACTCGCTGGAGCAATCGACGCGCGAGTTATTGTTTCTGCCAGTGCCCTCGAGGGTCCGGGTCAAGGGCAAGGCGTTTATCGATGTCTTCGTGCAACGGGGGGCCAAGGGTCTGGCGGCGCTGCTGCTGCTGCCGGTCACCCCGGCGATCGCCCTTGTCAGTCCACCTGTGCTGGCCGGCTGGATCGCTTTTCCACTCATCGGTGTGTGGCTGGTGGTCACGGTCATCGCCTATCGCGAGTACGTCAACTCCTTCAGGCAGAGCCTGGCGAGAAAAGAGGTCGCTGATGATCACCTCAACATCAGGGACAGCAAGACCCTGGCCTTGTTGGTGCAGGCGCTGGGGAGCTCCGATCGACGTCAGGTGATGCAGAGTCTCGACATTCTGGAATCCAACAATCGAACCCATCTGGTGCCGCCTCTGCTGCTGTACCACGATGATCCGGAAGTGCGGCATCGAACGCTGGTCATCCTGGCGAAAGCAGGTCGGGTCGATGCGGCGCCACTGATCGAGAGGGCGCTGCAGGACGAGGATCCGGAGGTCCGGGCCGAGGCGATTCAGGTCCTGGCCAAGCTGCATGGAGAGGACGCCTGTGAGCTGATGTTGCCGCGGCTCGCCGATACCAATGCGCCTGTCCGGGCGGCCGCCGTGGCCTGCCTGGCGAATCACGGCAACGATGCCATGGTGGCAGAAGCGACGGACACGCTCACGACGCTGCTATCCGATGCAGATCCGGAAGTACGGTGCGAGGCAGCCAAGGCTTTGGGTGCCATCAAGGAGCCCCTCTTCCAGGAGCGGATCATTCAGCTCCTCTACGACCGCGATATCAGTGTCGTGCGCGAGTCCATTTCCGCGATTCGGCGTCGGGTGGCCCGCGACGGTTTCAACCCGCTCTATATTCCGACCCTGATCTCGCTTCTGCAGAGTCGCCGGATCAAGCACGAGGCCCGCGAAGCGCTGGTAGCTTTCGGCGAGTCGGCATTGCCTGCCCTGAATCATTTTCTTGGCGACAGAGACGAACCTGTCTGGGTTCGGCGGGCTCTTCCGATGGCGGTGGCCAAGATCGGCACCCTGGCGGCTGCGACCGCTCTGGCGGAGCGCCTGATGCAGGACAAGGACGAATTCCAACGCCGGAAGCTGGTGGCAGCTCTGGGAGCGCTGCCTGATGACATTCGGCATTCGATCGATGTGAAGATCGTCGAGGAGCAGCTCCACCACGAGGCCTGTGCTTATCTCCAGTTGGTGGTGGACCTGAAGGCTCTGGGGATGCTCGACAAGGGCAGGTTCGATGGTCCCTGTGTGATCTGGAGCAGCGATGTACTGGACCCCAGCCTGGTGGAGCGACTCCTGGCAGAGAGGTTGGACGGACATCTACGAAACCTTTTTGGCCTGCTGGCGGTGATGTATCCACCTCGCGATGTCTGGGCGTCCTACCGCAGTCTGACCAGCAGACTACCGGCCCTGCGGACACATGCTCTCGAGTACCTGGACAATACCCTGGGAGGCGAGGTTCGCCGGAATGTCTTTGCGGTGATCGGCGATCAGACCCTGGACGAAAAGCTGCACGTGGCTGAAAGGCAGTTTGGCGCTGAGACCAGGGACAAGGTCGCGACTCTCGATCGACTTCTCAGCGATGCTGACGAAGAAGATGGATCCGACGAAAATCATCTGACTCTGGCGACGTTGTACACGATCCACACCGATCGGGTCACCGAGTTGTACAGTCGGGTCGAGAGCATGGTCGAGAACGCCAGCGATCCGTTCGTCGCCGAGACCGCCGGCTGGGTGGCCGGTAGATTGGGTCTCTCACCCTCGGCCTAGGAATATCCGGCGACGGACGGCGTTGTTGAATGTGTAGCTGGGGATACTGGTATCCTTGACGTGAAACAGGCAAACTCTGTGGGTACGCAGATCCCCATCCGGGGATCAGAGACGATATAGGAGGCTGAGCATTGCCTGAGCTGGCCCGAATAGAAACAGTCGTTTTTCTGCAAAGTGTCGATCTCTTCTCTTACTGCAAGGCGGAAGAGGTTCTGCGCATCGCCGCGATCGCACGGGAACGATCCTTCGGGGACGGTGAGAAGATCTATGGCGTCAACGATCCGTCCGATGCTCTGTTTTGCGTGGTGCGAGGCATCGTGAAGGCGGATTCGGCCAACGGTGGATCCCAGCTGTTTCCGCCTCTGAGCACTTTCGGTGGGATCGACATTCTGCGCGGGCGACTGCGTACCGACACCGCAACCTCGAATGGTGACAGCCTGCTGTTGGCTATCGACTCGGATGATTTCTTCGATCTGTTATCGAACAATATCGACATCGTGAAAGCCTTGTTCCGGCATCTCATTGAGACGCTGCAGCAGGGACAGAACTAGAAGGGAAGGCCCCAATGCTCGACAGGAGACAAGACGCGAAACCAGTGAGAGGCTGCGAGGGTGCTAGCCCTGATTTTCTTTCTAATCCCCGTTGATGCCGCGATCTTTGCGGAGGGAACCGGCTCCGGGCGGGTCGTGGCCATCGGCGATATCCACGGCGCCTACGACGGCCTGGTGGAGATTCTGCGCGAAGCGGAGCTGATCGACGAAAGCCACCGCTGGATCGGCGGCGGTGCGACCCTGGTGCAAACCGGAGATCTCGTGGATCGTGGACCGGAGATCCGACAGGTCATGGATCTCATGATGAGCCTGCAACGGCAGGCCGCGGAGCAGGGTGGCCAGGTGATCGTGCTGATGGGAAACCACGAATCGATGGCTCTCATCGGTGATGTCCAGGACGCCTCTCCCCAGATCCTGGCGAGCTTTGCCAGCGAAGACGCGGAGAAGCTGCGTCGCGAGGGCTGGAAGACCTTTGTGAGGTGGATGAACCAGATGGCCCGCTCCCGCGGCGGCGCAAACCTCGATCTCAACCAAGAGAAGAAGGCGCAGTGGATGACGGAGCACCCGCCAGGCTACTTCGAATACATGCAAGCCATGGGTCCCGAGGGCGAGTATGGCAAGTGGATCATGCAGATGCCGGTCGTGACGAAGATCGACGACACCATCTTCATGCACGCCGGGATCAGCCCGCAGTACATGGAGATGAGCCTCGACGAGATCAACGAGCTTCACTGGCAAGAGATCGGCACCTTTGTCGAGAACCGTGAGCAGTTGGCCAAGCAGAAGGTCATTCCCTGGTTCTACAACCTGTACGAGATCAATCAGGCCTTGGTGTACCAGTCCCAGAACCCTCCTTTGGAGGAGTACAGGAATTCGAAACAGGCCAAGTTGATTGCCAAGGCAGCCGCTGATTTGAATCGGCTGCAGGCGATCCTGCTACAGGACAGCCCGTTGTGGTATCGGGGCTATACGAACCTCGGCGAAGCCGAGCTGGAGCAGCATCTGGATGACCTGGAAAAGGCTTACGGTGCTCATCGGTTCGTGGTCGCCCATTCGCCGATGGCCACCGGCAGCATCCAGGAACGCCTCGCTGGCCGGGTCTTTCTGATCGACACAGGAATGCTTGCCGCCTACTACAAGGGCCGGCCCTCGGCTCTGGAAATCGACAACGGCACGTTCTCGGCTCTCTACCCTGCGGGTGAACGACAAGTTCTGGTCAAGCCAGAGAACGACATGGTGCCGGCCAGCGCGGCCGCCAACAACAATGCTGAGTTGCGGGCACCCCAGCCGCAGCTGGCCGTGTTTCGCAGCAGCCACCGGGGACGATTCACCACGGTGGCGTATCCGCCCCAGGAGGGCGCTGGCGCCGACATGCACAAGCGGGTTTGGCGAGATCCGTTGGGGAACCCGCTGCCCTTCGAGACCCGTGCGGAGCTCGAGCAGTTCCTGGCCACGGCGGAAGTGGTGTCGCAGCAGAAGATTCCCAAAGGAGTGACCAAGCCCAAGAAGCTGCTGCTGGAGAAGGATGGCGTGCAGGTTCACGCCAAATTCAACTATGTCAACAAGTCGGGTCAGCGCGAGAAGATGGCGGATGGGACCGTCGAGATGTATTTCCTGGACAGCTACAAGTCCGATCTGGCGGCCTACCAATTGAGCAAGCTCCTGGGCATGGAGAGCGTGCCGCCGGGCGTCGCACGCGATGTCGATGGAGAGGACGGTATTGTGCAACTCTGGGTCGAGGGATTGAATACCTATGAGAACTGGCTGCAGGAAGAAGGGAACACGGGGACTCCCGCCTCGACCTACTTCGACCGACAGCTCAAAGACATGTATACCTTCGATCTGCTGATCCGCAACACCGATCGCAACCAGGGCAACATCGCCTGGGATGAAGATACCAATCTGTGGCTGATCGATCACACCCGCAGCATGGCGCGGGACAAGGGTCTGAGAGATCCGAAGAGCTTCAAGGGCTGCTCGGTGCAGCTCTACGATGCCATGAAGGCCCTCAAGGAGAAGGATGTGAAGCAGGCGATTTCTCCCTATCTCGGAGAGTTCGAGATCAAGGCCCTCATGCAGCGACGCGACAAGTTGATCAAGCTGATCGACCAGGAGATCAAGAAGGAGGGTCGCGACGAGGTGATCTTCGACTATACCGCGCCACCCAAAGGGATGGTCATCAGCTACGACGAAGCGGCAGCCTGAACCGGGCAGGCGTTGGAAACAACACACCGCCTGATCACGTAAACGTCCTTGACGTCATTGAGGATCCGATTCGCCGGGTCGGCGACCTCGTGCCGCGATGGCGGCACGCCAATCGCAGAGGGAGCGGGACCATGAGAACCAGGCTATGTTTTGTCTTCATCGGAGTCGTCCTCTGTCTGGGAGCGGGTTTCGGCAGAGCCCAGATCGAACGCCCGATCTTTCTGGACAAGGAGGGCAAGGCGCTACCGATCCAGGACGACGAGGACCTTGTATTTTTTCTGAAAACGGCCAGAGTGACGGCATCCGAGGATATCCCCGTGGGAATCACCAAGCCGATTCGGTTGGCGCTCAGCCAGGGCGACGTCGAGGCGCGCGCTGTTTTTCATTCGATCATCAAATCCGAGACCAGCATCCGGAGGATGCCCAGCGGCAGGGCCAGGGGCTATCGCCGAGACAGTTACACCAGTCAGGTCGCGGCCTACGAGATCGGGCTCATGCTGCAGATCCACAACATTCCGCCGACGGCGAAGCGGATCTTCGACGGTCTCGACGGATCGGTCCAACTGTGGATAGAAAACGCCATGACCGAGCAGCAGAGGCAGGAACAAGGAATCGAGCCGTCGAACTGGCCTCTGTGGAATCAGCTCTATGCCGACATGAGGGTGTTCGACAATCTTATCAACAACATCGATCGCAATACGGGCAATATGCTTATCGACTCGCAAGGACATCTCTGGCTTATCGATCACACGCGGAGCTTTGGCCAGGACAAGACGATCCCCCACCCGGAGGCCCTTACTCGCTGTTCCATCCGGCTCTACGAAGCTCTCCGGAACCTGGATGAGGACCGTGTCGAAGAGAGAATGAAAAGCATGAAATTGCTGGCACCAGGGGAGATCCGGGCGATCTTTCGTCGCCGGACAGAGCTTCTGGAGAAGATCGATGATCGGATTCGGCTCCTGGGCGAGGAGAACGTGCTCTTCGACTACGGAGATCCGGAACCAGGCGTCGAGGTCATGAAGGACGTCGGATGAAGCTGCGGACCAGGCTGACGCTGGCGTTTGTCTTGATTTCCGCGGTACCCCTGGGATCCATGTCACGGTACCGCTACAAGGAGCGTCAGGTGAACCTGGCTCCCGGCGACACGGTCCTGCTGATGAGCGCCTGATCGGCGTGGCGTCGGAATCGGCATGGTCTCGTGCGGCTCCGCGGGTAGACTACCGCCTATGAGTCGGTCTGGGATTCCCGATCTGAGGACATTTCTCGACAGATTGCGCCAAGCCGGGGAGTTGGCGACCGTCGAGGTACCGGTCAGCTCCCATCTGGAGGCCGCGGAGGTTCACCGACGAGTGATCGCCGCCAGCGGTCCAGCCTTGCTGTTCACCCAGGTCGAAGAATCGTCCTTCTCCCTGGTGACGAACCTCTTCGGTAGTAGTCGGCGGGCCCGGATGGCCTTCGGGGAGCGGCCTTTCGAGCTCATCCGGCGTCTGGTAGAGACCGCTGAGACGCTGATGCCACCGACTCCTGCGAAGCTCTGGCAGGCTCGGGATCTGGCCCTGCAAGGTCTCAAGCTTGGTACCCGGCGCCGCCGTCGTGGAGCCGTCACCGAGAATCTGACCGAGGATGTCGATCTGACCAGGCTACCGGTGCTCACCAGCTGGCCGCAGGACGGGGGCGCCTTTGTCACTCTCCCTCTGGTCTACACCGAGCATCCCGATGGGCGCGGTCACAACCTGGGCATGTACCGACTGCAGGTCCACGATCACCGTACCACCGGTATGCATTGGCAGATCGGCAAGGGTGGCGGATACCACTTCGAGGTGGCCGAGCAGAGAGACCAGTCCCTACCCGCTACCGTCTATCTCGGGGGGCCGCCGGCCCTGACTCTAGCCGCGATTGCGCCGTTGCCGGAGAACGTTCCGGAGCTGATGTTGGCTTCGCTGATCGCCGGCGGCAAGCTGCCCACCTGCCCGGGACCCGGAGGCCGCACGCTGATCGCCGACACCGAGTTCGCCATGATCGGCCGGGTACCGCCTCATCGGCGTCAGTTGGAAGGGCCCTTCGGCGATCACTACGGCTACTACTCGTTGGCTCACGACTACCCTGTCTTCGAGGTGGAGTGGCTGGCCCACCGAGACCATGCTATTTATCCCGCCACCGTCGTCGGCAAACCACGGCAAGAGGATTTCTTCATCGGCGATCTGTTGCAGGAGCTGCTGGCACCGCTCTTTCCCCTGGTCATGCCGGGTGTGATCGATCTCTGGTCGTACGGTGAGACCGGTTATCACTCGTTGGCGGCAGCTGTGGTCAAGGAGAGGTACAAGCGCGAGGCCATGGCCAGTGCCTTCCGTGTCCTGGGTGAGGGTCAACTGTCGTTGACGAAGTTCCTGCTGGTGGTGGATGAAGCGCTGGATCTGACCGATTTCAAAGCCACGTTGCAGCATCTCCTGCGACGCACTCGCCCGGAGACGGATCTCTTCGTCTTCGGCAATCTGTCGATGGACACCCTGGACTATTCGGGGCCCCGGGTCAACGAGGGCTCCAAGGGGGTGTGGATGGGGCTGGGGGAGCCGGTTCGGGATCTGCCAGGGGAGTTCAATGCGGTAGCGTTGCCGCCAGGGATCGGTGACGTGGAGGTGTTTTGCCCCGGGTGTCTCGTGGTGGGCGGATCGTCCAAGGCGGCAGACCCCGATCTGGCTGCCCGGGTGGCCTCATCGGCGGCGTTTGCAGAGTGGCCGTTGGTGGTGCTCAGCGATGAGCCTCGGCGTGCGGCAGCCAGCGCGACGAACTTTCTGTGGACCACCTTTACACGATTCGAGCCGGCTGCGGATATCCACGCCGGCCGGACCGAAGTGGTTCGAAATCACCTGATGTATTCGTTTCCCATCATCGTGGACGCCCGCTGCCAACCCGGCTTTCCGGAGGAGCTGTCGTGTGACCCCGACACCGCGGCGAGGGTGACCCGCAGGTGGCGCGAGTACTTTCCACAAGGGGTGGAGATGGGGGACGCGGAAGTCGCCCATCTGGACCCGTTCTAGCAGCCTCGAGAAGGGAGTCGACATGGATCTGGGTTTGGCAGGGAAGGTCGCCATGGTCACGGGAGCGAGCCGGGGATTGGGACGCTATATGGCGCTGAAGCTGGCCGAGGAGGGCTGCGACCTGGCGATCTGTGCTCGATCGGCAGACACTCTCGGTGGCACCGCCGATGAGATCCGGGCTTTGGGTCGCGAAGTCTTGGCAAGACCGCTGGACGTCACGGCTGTGGGCGCCGCCGAATCGATGGTGGAGGCGACGCTTCAGGAGTTGGGGCAGATCGATATTCTGGTCAACAACGTCGGTGGCAATCGTCGGGGCCAGGTCCACGAGACTTCAGATGCGGATTGGCAAGAGATCATGGATCTGAATTTCAACTCCCATCTGCGATTCAGCCGCGCGGTCGTCCCGCACATGTTGGAGCGCCAGGAGGGCGTCATCCTCTTCATCTCATCCATCTTCGGGCGCGAGGCGGGGGGCAAGGGTTTGTCGATCTACAACACGACCAAAGCCGCCCTGATCAGTCTGGCCAAGATCATGGCTCTGGAGCTCGCCGGTCAGGGAATCAGGGTCAACAGCGTCGCTCCTGGATCGATTCGTTTTCCCGGCGGCAGTTGGGACAAACGCTGTATCGAAGACCCGCAGGGGATGGCCGAATTCATCCGCCAGAACCTGCCCCTGGGCCGATTCGGCTCGGCCGAAGAGCTGGCAGACGTGGTGACGTTTCTGGCCTCGCCGCGGGCCAGCCTGGTGACCGGCTCCTGCGTCAACGTCGACGGCGGGCAGTCCCACTCGTTGATCTAGGCGAATCGATAGAGCTGCACCCGCAGCTGCCGACTCTGACTGTCGGATTTGTTCCACTGGACCAGCACCGGGCTCTGATAGGTGCCCTGGACGATGTCACCCACGTCGTCCTCGTCACCGTCGGTGACCAGGAGGTTGACCGAGCGCTGGATCCGCAGAAATCGTCTCGCTGGGGTGGCGATGAACTTGGCCACCGCGCGCTCGACGATCGACTCGCTCATACCGGTCAGATCGATCAGCTGATTGATGACCTGAACCAGGTCGTATCGGGCGTAGTTGAGGGTGACGTGGGGAATGGACCTGGGATCCCGCAAGAGATTCCGACCGCGGTCGGCCATGAATCGGACGGGATCCCGCAGCACCTCGATCAGATCGTGGCGCATCAGCAGCGTCTCGTACTCGTTGACGGTCAGACCGCTATTCTTCTCCGCGGCGTCGAGAGAGATCTCGATACGACCCTTCGAGATCTCATGGGTTCGAATCAGTTCGCGTAGCCACTCGAAAAGCCCCACCCGATCTTGCCGTAGGTTGATCGAGTCGATGTGATGCTTGGAGACCGGGATCGCGTAGCGCTCCCGGGTCACCTCGCGCTCCTCGTTGTAGCCGAGAGCCGTGGTTCGGCGCCTGCGCACACCATGCTCCCAGACACCGTCGAGGTCGATCAGATGGACTGCGGTGTCGGGACTGTTGCGGTAGGTGACGCAATTCTTGAGACCGGCGCCAATGAAGGCCAGGTGGGAATCGGCGTTCTTGGGTTCGACTCTCTTCTGGTCTTCGGAGAGCTCGTCACGCAGGTGCATTTTGTCGTGCTGATAGTTGGCATCGGGTGGAAAGAGGTGTTGAAAGACACCGAGGAACGATCCGAGCCGCTCGCGGCTGTAGTCGAGGCGGGCACACAGACTCTGCTCGAGAAAGCCCGCCGTTGTGTGGTGCGAGCAGTACAGCGTCTTGCTGTAGCGAGCCAGGAAGTCGCTCAACTCGTCACGGATGTACTGGGTGACGTCGATGACGTCGAATCGGGCTCGAGGCGTGAGCTCCAGGGTCAATTGGGTCGGTGTGTGGGACATGGTTTTTCCCCTACCTCGTTCGCTGAAAGCGAAATTGTACAATCTCGAGTGGATTTGGCAATGTGCAGCTGTCCACCGCGGGTCTGAACCATGCGAGGAATCGAACATATTCCCTGGGCCTACGACTTCTTCATGGAGGTCGCAGAGCGCTTTGGATTGAGAGACTGGCGTCAGCAGTTGGTGGGTGAGGCCAAGGGCCGAGTTCTGGATCTGGGGTGCGGGACGGGTAGGAATCTGCGGCTTTTCGATGCCGAGTCCAGGGTGACGGGGCTGGAGTTGGATCTGGGACTCCTGGCGGCCGCGAGAAGAAGGGCGCCCGATCTGCCCCTGGTGGTGGGACGTGCGGAAGACTTGCCTTTCCGATCTCGTAGCTTCGATACCGTGGTGAGCAGTCTGGTGTTTTGTTCAGTCGCGGATCCAGAGCGAGGGTTGCGGGAGACGGCCCGGATTCTCGACCGGGGCGGGCAGTTGAGGATGCTGGAGCACGTGCGCTCGAGCCAGCGGCTCCTGGGGTGGGTCCAGGACGTGGTCCAACCTGCCTGGACCTGGCTGGCCGGGGGCTGCCACCCCAATCGTCGAACCGAAGCCACGGTCGAGCAAGCCGGATTCGTCATCGAGAGACACGAAATTCCGGGTCGAACCACTGTTCGCTGTTTTGTAGCCCACCCTCGGAGAACAGCTCCAGCGGTCGATTGAACGCCAGGCCGGCACGGAAGATCGGCACCACCTCTCCCGGTCGCTTCTCGACGGTTCGAGTCAGCCGACACCAACGGACCTCTCCCTTGATCGTGAAGGGGTGCTCCCGCAGCACCATCCGAAAGGTATATCGGCTGCCGGTTCGCAGGCCCGTGGAGCTCTCCAGTGCCAGTCCATTGAGGCTCATGTTGATCACTCGCCCGACCAGAAGCCCGTTGCGGATCCAGGTGTGCCGGAGGGTGAGTCGGGGATGGTGTCTCTTCTCGCCAGTGCTCATGATCGGTACGAGGCCGGGGGCAATGGAGACCCCGGAACTGACTACCTAGACGAAAAGGAGAGGCTCGATCTCGCTGGGTATGGGTGAGGACGTTGAAGCGCGGTGCTACAATCGCCGCCGCTATCGACGACAAGGATCGGCAGTTCGAGCGAGGTTTCGGGCCATGCGGCATCAAACCACAGGTGTAGAAGTCGGATCACTGAGGGTCGGTGGGGGTGCGCCCATCGTTGTCCAGTCCATGGCGAATACGGATACAGCGGATATCGAGTCGACAACCACGCAATGTCGAGAGCTGGCAGAGGCCGGCTCGGAGCTGGTGCGTATCACGGTCAACAACGAAGAGGCTGCGGAGGCGGTCGGCGAGATCAAGCGCCGGTTGGTCGGCGTCGGTTGCGAAGTGCCCCTGATCGGGGATTTCCACTACAACGGTCACGTCCTGCTGGCCAAGGTTCCGGAGTGTGCTCGAGCCCTGGACAAGTTCCGCATCAACCCGGGCAATGTGGGCAGCGGCCAACGCCGGGACGAGAATTTCGCGACCCTCTGTCAGATAGCCGTCGATCATGACAAGCCGGTGCGCATCGGTGTCAACGGTGGCTCGCTCAACCAGGAACTGGTCATGAGGAAGATGCAGGAGAATACGGATCAGGATCTGGGCAAGACCTCGGAGGAAATCCTCCATGACTGCATGCTGATCTCGGCTCTCGAATCCACCGAGATGGCCCTCGAGTGCGGTTTGCGGCGCGATCAGATCATCATCTCCTGCAAGGTGTCCCGACCCACCGACTTGATTGCGGTCTACCGGCGGCTGGCCGCGGAGACGCAACAGCCGCTGCATCTGGGTCTGACCGAGGCCGGGATGGGGATGAAGGGGCTGGTGTGGTCAGCGTCAGCCATGGGCGTGTTGCTGACCGAGGGTATTGGGGACACCATTCGCGTCTCCCTGACTCCTCGACCCGGGGGTGACCGACGGCAAGAGGTGTTCGCCTGTATGGAGTTGCTCCAGGCGTTGGGTCTGAGATCCTTTGCCCCCAGCATTACGGCCTGCCCGGGGTGCGGGCGCACGACCAGCTCGACCTTCCAGGAGCTGGCAGAGCGAATTCAGCTGTATGTGCGCGAGCAGATGCCGCTTTGGAAGGGCCAGTACGAGGGGGTGGAAACCATGACCGTCGCGGTGATGGGCTGCGTGGTCAACGGCCCCGGAGAGTCCAAGGCCGCCAACGTGGGGATCAGTCTGCCGGGGACCGGTGAAGAGCCCCACTGCCCGGTTTACGTCGATGGCCAGATGTTCACCAGTCTTCGAGGTACCTACGAGGAGCTGGCAACCGACTTCCAGGATCTGATCGATGACTACGTGAGCACGAAGTATCCCAGCAAGAAGGCTGCAGAGACGGAAGCGTAGGGAGGAGAGACCATGCCCATCACATCAGAGGAATACCGGGAGGCCTTGCGGCATTTTCCTTCCGGGGTCACCATCGTGACGATCAAGGCCGGCGACGTGAAGCACGGTCTGACGGTTTCGGCCTTTGTCTCCGTCTCACCCGAGCCACCGTTGATCGCGGTGATGATCGATCAGCGACATCATGCGTATCCACTGCTGGAGACCGAAGGTGCCGTCTTTGCCGTGAATATCTTGCGTCAAGATCAGGAAGAGCTGTCCAATCGCTTTGCCTGGGTCAAGGACGAGGATCGGTTCGCGCGTCGGCGATTGGACCACCGCGGTGACCGGAGCCCCGGTGTTGGCCGACGCCGAAGCGTGGCTGGACTGCACCATCCATGACAGGTTCCCGGCGGGAACCCACACCGTCTATCTGGGTGAGGTGCAGGCGAGTCGCGTGCCCGAGCCGGATGCCGCCCCGTTGCTCTATTGGAACCGGGGCTACCGACACATCTTCATCCACGAGGACGAGTGATCTCGCTGTCTAGGCGTAGAGGTTCTCGATCTCGACAGCGTATTTCTGGTTGATCACCCGGCGCTCGAGCTTCATCGTCGGGGTCAGCTCGCCACCCTCGACCGAGAACTCCACGGGTAGCCTGCAAACCGCTTGATGGTCTCGAACCGGGCGAGCCCCAGTCGATCGGTGCGATAGTTGAGGTGGACCGCGGACCCGAGATGCGTGGTCAGCATCACCCTGAGCGCCGCGCGACAGCGGCTGCAGACCGGGCCATACGGTGCGAGGCCTGAGTCGGCCTGCGAGAGGATCGCTTCGGCCACCATCAGGACGGTCTTGTGACTTGGCAACGAGATCCTTTCAGCCGCCGCCGACAACCGGCGAGGGTCTAGAATAGCCGCTCGTGAGGTGCAAATAGGCACCGATCTTGTATTAGTTTGAGCCACTCAATCCGGGATCGGTGCGAAAGCGAGGGACATGACCAGAACTCAAGAGCCAGCCAGAGGCGATGGACGACTGCCAAGAGGTCGATGCAGGCCGTTTGGGCAGCTATTGGCTGTCGCAACGGCAGGAATGGCGCTCTTTCTCGGTTCTCCATCGCCCCCGGGATACGCGCAGGCCCTTCCCGGCCACCAGGACCAGGAGATTCTGGTAGAAGCCCTGGACGCCAAAGGGCAGGTCATCACCAGTCAGCTGTCGTCCCGTCTGGAGGTTCTGGAGGACGGGGAAAGGCTGCCGGTCCAGGATCTGGGCGAAGTCGGCAACCGCTGGCGGATCGTTCTCTACTTCGACCAACTGCTGGCTTCTCCGACGGATTTTCACAATGCCACCATCCAACTGGGTGAAAGGGCTCGCGATCTGACCCGGCTGGGATCCGTAGAGCTGCTGCTGGCGGGCCAGGAAGTCTCGGCGGCCTTGCCCGAGAATCGGGAGCCGGACGCGCTCAGCCAGGCTCTCGGCTGGCTGAGATTGCGGGACACTTCTGAGAACCTGCAAATGGAGCTGCGACAATCGTTTCTCGAGAAGGTGGATCCCGAGAGTGGGATCTCGGCGGGTCTGACTCCGGAATGGGTCGCCGAGTTGGCCCAGAACCACATCAAGGACGAGAGCGAGTTGCTGAGGCGCTTCCGCGAGCAGCTCTTGCTATGGGCCGTCTCACATACCACCCCGGGTCCCAAGGCCTTGTTTCTGATTGGCACCGGGTTCGACGACGATCCCTTGACCTTCTATCAAGAGGCTTTGGCGGAAAATGGCTGGGCAGAGCTGGTGCCGGATCTGCGTCGGGTGGAAGTGGAGCCGTCAGTGACCGAGCTGGGACAGGTTCTCTCCGTCTATGGCTGGACGATCCTGCCCTACACCCCGGGCCAGCGAGGCGACACCTTGCTGGACGAGACGGAAGAGGAGTTGGCCGCCCGCAAGGAAGACGAGGTCACGGACGTCATTTTCCAGGACGGACAGATGGTGGACAAGACCACGATCGGTTTCGATCCTGCCGATGTCCTGAAGAAGCGCCGGGAGCGACGGGCGGCGGCCCAGGAGAGACCACTCCTGCTGAACGCTGAGTATCCTTATCGAATCCTGGCCGACAGCACCGGTGGGGAGCTCCTACGGGGCAAGTTCCAGCTTTCGGATCTCCTGGTTCGCTTATCGCAGCGCTCTCGTATTGGCCTGGCCGCCGCTGACAACCCGCCGGGCACCGTGGCAAAACTGGAGACCAAGGTGGATCTGGGATCTGAAGGTGAGGTGCCGCTGCCGACGCTGCTGCGTTCCCGACGCTGGATCTCGCGGAGCACGCCGGAGGTCGTCTCGGCGGTGCGAGCCCGCCAGGTCCTGGCCGAACGGCTCGATGAGGGAGATCTGGTCGATTTCAGCGGCCCTGCAGCCAGTGGAGAAGGGCGACGGGTTCCGGCTGCTTATCAAGCGCGACCCGTATGTTGCGGGTGAGGAGCTATCGGGACCCGTCCGAGTGACCATGGCAGTTGCCAACGAGGATGGCAGCTCGGCAGTCACCCACCGGCAAGAGACGGGTTGGGAAGACCTCGCTGACGGGGATCTGGGCAGTGATCCGATACTGGATCTTTCCTTGCCGGCTGAGCCCGAGGGGATCGTCGTCGTCATCGTCGAGGAGCTCGACAGCGGTTTGTGGGGAGGGACCTTCGCCTCGTTCGTGGAGGCGGCCGGGATGACGGTTGCACGGGATGGATATGACGTCATGCTACTGCCGGCGCCACAGGTCATTCATTTGCTGGCTCCGGTGCAAGGGTTCGCCATGGGGCCGACCCGGTTCGAGACCGTCATCTCCGACCCGAAGGTGGCCCGGGTGGATTTCTATATGGACGATCAGAGGGAGGCGGTGAGCCGCACGGCGCCTTTTACGGCCTCGCTGGATCTCGGCGGCCTGCCTCAGCCACGGCGGATCGAGGTCGTGGCGCTGGACGAGTACGACCAGGAGCTGGGCCGCGACTATCTGGTGGTCAACGAGGGCTCCGGTGTGTTCGGTGTGCGGATTGTGAGTCCCAAGCTCGAGATCGAGAATGGCAGGCAGCGGCGGCTGGTCGGTCCCGTGGATGTGGAAGCCGAGGTCGAGCCCCGGCGCGGCGAAGGGATCGACCGGGTGGAGTTCTTCTGGAACGAGACCTTGGTGGCGACGCGCTTTGCCCGGCCCTTCAAACAACGAGTGGTGATCCCGGAAGACAACCCAGCGGGATTCCTGCGTGTCGTCGCCTATCTCGACGACGGCAACAACTCCGAAGATCTGATCCTCGTCAACAGTACAGGCCCCAGCGAGCGCCTGCAGGTCAACCTGATGGAGCTCTACGTGGTGGTCACAGACCGCCACGGGAGGCCGGTCAAAGGACTGGATCGCGGAGTTTTTCGAGTGGAGGAAGAAGGGGAGACGCAGGAGATCGCCACTTTCAGTGACGCCGGCGATCTGCCGCTGACCGTGGGTATGGTCATCGATTCCTCGGCGTCCATGTTTGTCAAACTGCCCGATGTGCAGTTCGCCGCCTCAGAATTTCTGCGCGGATTGGCCACCCGCAAGGATCGGGCCTTTGTCGTCGGCTTCGGCAATGAGCCCCAACTGACCCGCTCCACGACCTCGGATCTGCCGGATATCATTCGCTCGCTGGATAGGCTGCGACCGGACGGGCAGACCGCGATCTGGAAGGCCATTGTCTATTCACTGGTGCAGCTCCAGGGTGTACCGGGGAAGAAGGCTCTGATCGTCTACACCGATGGTGCCGACGAAGACCCGGACTTCTCGTATCGCACGGCGCTCAAATTCGCTCGCAAGGTAGGGGTCCCGGTCTATGTGGTGCTCTCCAACAACGAGATCCGCCGCACCGAGGGCAAGGGCCTCCAGGTGAAGGGTTTCCTGAATCGTCTGGAGACGTTGACTGAATCGGTGGGCGGCAAGATCTACATGGCTCGCGTGGGGGAAGATCTGCAGCAGGTCTACGAGGAGATTGACGAGGAGCTACGCAGCCAATACGTAGTTGGCTACTACTCCCAGGACGCGGGCGGCCGGGAGTGGCGCAATGTGGAAGTCGATGTGGAGCAACCCGGCTTCAAGGCCCGGACGATCGCGGGGTACTACCGTTGAGAGGACCCGGCACGAGGATGAACGAATGAAATCCATTCTGAAAGTGCTGGGTCTGGGCGGCACGGCGGAAACGGCCCCTGAGCGCAGCACAGAGACCGTGCGGAAGATTGTCTCCGAGCTCGAGGCGATGGACGCCGATAGGGCCCGCTACGTGGCAGCTTTCGCCTATATTCTGGGGCGAGTGGCCCACGCCGATCTGCACATCAGCGAGTCTCGAAACCCGCAAGATGGAAGAGATCGTTCACAGTCTAGGACATCTCCCCGAGGATCAGTCAGTGCTCGTGGTACAGATCGCCAAGAGTCAAAACCGCCTCTTCGGTGGCACCGAGAACTTCCTCGTGACCCGCGAGTTTCTGGAGATCTCGAGCCCCGATCAGCGTCAGGAGCTGCTGGACTGTCTGTTCGCCGTCTCCGCCGCCGATGAGTCCATCAGCGGCGTGGAAGAGGCGCAGATTAGACAAATCGCCAGCGAGCTCGGGTTCTCACATCGCGACTATGTCGAGGCGAGATCGGTCTACAATGAGCACCGAGAGGTCCTGAAACCGCTCTTGGGCGACGAGTCGTAGCCCCCCCTCCTGCCGGAACAGAGACTCAGTCGGTACGATCAGGCACGGCGCGAGCCGCGAGACAGGGCCTCGGAGGCGGACCGATTCTGCATGGCCGCCGCCTCGAGGACATCCTCTGGAGCGGCTCGACGGGGAAATGGGTAGCCGTCGAACTGGCGCCATTTGCGATGCATCCACAGCCAAAGGTGCGGTTGCTCGCGGATGGTCTCCTCGATGATTCCCAGATAGCGGGCCGTGAGCTCGTCCACCGCGGCTTCCGAGCGCTCGGTGCCGGGCTCGGGGAGAATCGGAGGATGAATGACGATGCGGCACCGGCGCCAATTGTCGATGGGAATCCCGAAGATGAGGACAGCCGGGGCCCCGGTGCGCAGTGACAATCTGGCGGGCATAGAGGTGGTAAAGGCCGGTCTGCCAAAGAAGGGATGGGCTTTGCCCTCATTGGGATGCACCCGCTGATCCATCAGGATGCCCACCCGTCCCTGGGCCCGCAGGACCTTGATGGCACCCCTGGCCGCCTTGCGCTTGGGGATGCTGGTGTTGCCGAAGCGCTCCCGCAGGTTGCGAAAGTCCCTCTCCATATGGGGATTGTCCAGAGGACGGGCGACGAAGGAGACTTCCCGATTGTTCAAGGCCAGGTACTGCGCCAGAGCCTCCCAGTTGCCCAGGTGCCCCGTCAACAGCAGGACGCCCTTCTGATGAGACTCGGCCGCCTCCAGGTGATGCCACCCTTCGACCTCGAAACGCTCTGAATACTCGTCTCTGTCCAGCTTGGCCGAGCAGAGAAAGTCGGTCAGCAACATGCCGAAATTCTCGAAAGTCCGGCGGCCGAGGGCCAGTCTCTCGGTCTCGTCGAGGTCGGGATAGGCGGCTTCGAGGTTTTCCAGGGTGACGCGTCGATGCCGGCGATTGAGTCGAAATCCGAGGCGACCCAGAATGGGCCCGAGGCGGCGCAACAATCCCTTTGGCAGGCTGCCGTAGACAAGCCTACCCAGCAAGTAGAAACCGTGCTCGATCCGGTGTCGCCACCGGATCAGCATGTTGGAGCGCGAAGCCAAGGTGCTGATGCCTCCAAAACTTGAGTTTATGCGATTCTGATCGTTAGGTCTCGGATTTGCGGGGATGTTCAGAACCGGAGAGACGACCTGGTTTGCACAAGCGGTCGGCCATCCGGTAGTCAGACGAGTGAGACTATCGCAAAAGGGCGGATATAGTAAGTTGATGATTCATCGAACTCTCGTGCTCGCATTCCTCGGGGCGGCGCTGGCCACTGCGAATCCCTTGGCAGCGGAAGTGGAAGTGACCCCCTTTCTGGGATACCAATTCGGTGGCGGTTTCGAAACCCGAGAGGGAGATCTCGATTTCGATCCCAATGCGAATCTGGGGCTGGTGGTGAGTCTCCGCACCCGTCACGATGGCCTGGTGGAGCTCCTCTACAGTCGTCAGGCCACCAGTATGGAGTTGCAGGGGATTCTCGATACGGGAGAAATCCTGGACCTGACAGTGGAATACCTTCATTTCGGCGGGCTCTGGGAGATCAAGAATGGATCAAAAACGCCCGTTTCTCGGGTTGACGTTGGGCGGGACCCGCCTCGACCCCAAGAGCGCGGGTGTCGATGATGAATGGGCTTTCTCGGCCGGGATCTCCGGAGGACTGAAGTACTTCTTCACGGAGCGGTGGGCCTTGCGAGTCGAGGGCCGCGGCCTCATGAGCTTCTTCAATTCCAGCGGCGTGATTTTCTGTGGATTTCCCCCAGGCCAGTGCGGCATCGGCGTCACCGGCTCCAACTTCGTGCAGTTCGATTTCCTCGCCGGTCTGACCGTGAGGTTCTAGAGCCCTCGATGTTTCCTGCGCTCACTTCACGAGGGCGACTTCGGGAGGTGCTGTCGCACTCAAGGAGATCTCGGTGGGCAGGTGCTCGCCCTTGACCCAAACGATGGTCTGGGAGCTCAACTCGCGACCGACCTCCTCTTCGAGATCGGCCAGACCCGCAGGCCCCAGATAGGCTCGGGGGTGTTGGGAGAGACCGAAGACCGCCAGGTGATCCTTGTCGCTGGCCCAGACCAGCAAAGGAACGTGGATGCTGCTCAGGTAGTCCAGGGTTTGCCGAGCCGTCAGCTGGCTGTTGTCAGCCAGTTTGTTGCTGATCATCAGGATCACCAGGCGTGGGGTGTTCTTCCTGGCGGCGTTCAGCCCAGCCACGGCCAGGCTGTCCCACAGCTTTTGCCCCTTCTTTACCAGCTTGCGTCCATCGATTCGCTTGTTGGGCACCAGGGGGCCCACGTGGAGCAGGATCTGTCGCAGACCATACCTGGGATTGACGTTCGCTGGACGCGACAGTCGAAAGGTTCTCGGAGAGCCCTCGAGGGGACGAGCGCAGATTGCCATGACCTGGTAAGTCTCGCTGCCGGAGCTCGAGTACTGGGATCTGACCATGCGGTCTCGCCAAGGCAGTACCGATCGAGTAGCTTTCTCCAGCCGGTCGTCTCTGAGGATGACGGCGATGCCCGTGGGGGCGGTCACGGTGAACACATCCAGCGGCTGGCCGTCGCGCTGCAGCCAATTCTGAGGCTGATTCTCGGACCAGGGCCAGTTGGCGACGGAGCTCAACGGGACGGCTGTCAGGGTTGTGTTTGTCTGGTCCACATACTGCCCGCCAAAGGTGAGATGGGCCACGCCCGTGCTGCCGTCGGCGAAGATCACCGTGGCCTCCAGTACATGAAGGGCTTGCGGGTCGTATTCTGGTAGGACGAACTCGCCCGTCGTGTCGACCGGCAGAACCCGATTGTCGAACCGCAGATCGATCTGACGAGGTGGCTCATTCAGGGCGCCCCGCCAAAGAACCCTGCCGGTACGGGCGGGGTCGGAGGCGACTGGATCGAGGAGAATGGCGGCTTCGAAGCTCGATCTGGAGTAGTTGACGATCTGAGACGTCGAGTCCAGCGTCTGGCCGCGCTCATCGAAGGTCGTGGCAGTCAGCCGGTGTGGCACCAGTCGATCTCCGAAATCCACTTCGAGGATCCACGGCGGGTTCTCCAGGCGACTCACCTGTTGACCGTCCAGGCCTACTTCGATGGCTGCAACCCCTCCTTGAACCGCCATTTCGACCTGGCGCGGTCCGACGACGAGACCGATGAGAAGAGTCACGAATTCGATCATTGCGGAGACCTCCGGATTCTATCCCGGAATCCGGAAGGATCGATTCCAGCGCCGGGGCAGGCCGGTGCTTGCGGTCGGGAGTTGATCTAGGAGGCCCCGCGGCCAGTGAGGACGACTGGAATGGTCTTGGCCAGGATCTTGATATCCAGCAGCGGGGACCAGTTGTCGATGTACTCCAGATCCAACTCCATCCAGCGATCGAAATCGAGATCATTGCGCCCCTGGATCTGCCACAGACAGGTCAATCCGGGCCGCATGGAGAGCCGCCGACGTTGCCACCGTTGGTAGGCGGAGACCTCCTGGGGGACCGGTGGTCGAGGTCCTACCAGGCTCATGTCGCCCTTGACGACGTTCCACAGCTGCGGCAGCTCATCCAGGCTGAGGCGTCGCAGCCAGCGCCCCAGTGGGGTGACCCGGGGATCGCTCTTCATCTTGAACACCGGTCCGGTCATCTCGTTCAAGTGGTCGAGACGGGTCTGTTGCTGGTCGGCATCCTCGACCATGGTGCGGAACTTGAACAGCGTGAATCGACGACCGTAGAGGCCGCACCGGGTCTGACGATAGAGAATGGTGCCGCCATAGGCCATCTTGATCCCCGCGGCGATGATCAGCATCGCCGGCAAGGTCAGTCCCAGAACAATGACCGAGATCGCCACGTCCATCAGACGCTTGCCGAACAAGCGCAACTCACTGGTCGGTGTCGTGGAGTAGGTCAACAGCGGCAACTCTTCGAAGGTGCCGATCTGCACCCTGGCCTTGGCATGCGGAAACAGATCCAGAGCCAGTCTTGTCCGGATCCCCTGCTCCTCGAGCTGTAGCAGGACACTCTCCAGGCGATGGAGCTCCTGCCGATGCAGAGCAAAGATCACCTCGTCCACCACGTTCTCTTCGACGATGGCGGCGATCTCTTCGATGTGTCCCAGGTGGGGGTGGCCTTCGAGACTCGGTCCGGGGTCCTCTTCGCCTTCTGACACGAAGCCGACGATTCGATAACCCCAGTAGGGGTGCTCCTCGATGGTTCTGGCGATCTTCCGGGCGGTCTCATTGGTGCCGGCGATGAGCATCGTTCGATAGTTGTAACCGTGCACCCGTGCCCAGCGTGCGCTGAGCCGTACAAGGATCATCCGCCCGGCAAGGAGTACGAAGGCGGTGGCCACAAAGAGCAGGATCCAGAGTCGACTGATCAGATCGTTCGCCAGCAGCTTCTGGTCCAGACGAAAAAGGTAGATGACCAGCGCCAGCAGGAGCATGCCGGTGATACAGACACGGACGATGTCCCAGGTCTCCGCCAGCAGCGAAGCCGTTCTCTGCGAGTGATAGAGGTTGAACCGCAGCAGCAGTGCGCCCCAGATCAGCAGGGCAACGGGCAGAAGAGGCAGATAAAGGCGCAGGGGGTACAGGTGCGACGGGATCAGGCCAACGGCGGGAGAGCACGCTGCTCCGCAGCCAGAACGAGAAGAAGGAAGGCGACGGTCACCAGGAGTAGATCGACGATAAACAGCCCGCCGGTGACGATTCTGGCCCTCTCTTTGAGCATGAGTGCAGTTCCACCCTATTCAAGCTTCTGCATATTTTATGGGAAACCGGGGGACCTGGGGCTGTGGAGAAGGCAACTGTTTGCCATGCTCCTATAATGCAGGAAACGAAGGAGGAGATTCTTGACGGCTAGACAACGTGCGCACGTCAGAGATTCGGCAGCGGTGGACCGGCAGCAGGTCGCTGCTGGCACGGCGACCGAGATGCAGGTGTTGATCGGGCCCGATGAGGGGGCGCCGAACTTCTGGATGCGTCGGTTCATCATGGGTGAGGGAGGTGGCATGCCTCGTCATACCAACGAAGTGGAGCACGAACAGTATGTTCTGCGCGGGCGAGCTCGAATCGGGATCGCGGACGACGTTCTGGAGGTCAAGGCCGGTGACGTGGTCTATATCCCCGCCCGACAGCCCCATTTCTATGAAGTGCTGGAAGCCCCGTTCGAGTTTCTCTGTATGGTGCCCAATACCGAAGACCGAATCCGGGTGGTGGAAGACCCAGGACAGGATTCGCCAGAGTGAGCCCGGCGAAGGGGTCCGACCGCCGCGCGATCTGGTCCTGGGGGCTCTTCGACTTTGCCAACTCGCCCTTCACCACCCTGGTGGTGACCTTCATCTATTCGAAGTACTTTGCCCAGACCATCGCTCCGGACGACATCACCGGTACTGTTTTGTGGTCTCGCGGCGTTACCGTCAGCGCCCTCACGGTGGCCGGATTGTCGCCGTTCTTGGGTGCCCTGGCGGACCGAGGTGGCTATCGCAAGAGATTCCTGATGATCGCGACCTACGTCTGCATCGCGGGCAGCGTGGCTCTGTTCGGAATCTTGCCTGGGCAGGTGATGACCGCGCTGGTCTGTTTCGTCATCGCCAATGTCGGCTTCGAATTGGGGATGGTCTTCTACAATGCGTTTCTGCCCGATATCGCTCCTCCCGATCGCATCGGACGGATCTCGGGATATGGCTGGGCTCTGGGGTATCTGGGTGGCCTACTGGCGCTGATCGTGGCCTTGGTCACCTTGGTGCAGCCGGAGGTTCCCTGGTTCGGGCTTTCCCGAGACGCGGGACAGAACATTCGCGCCTCGACCTTGTTGGTGGCGGTCTGGTTTGCGGTCTTCTCCCTGCCGATGTTTCTCTGGGTCCAAGAGGACAAGTCTCAGATCAGCCGCCAGGGACAGATCATCGGCGACACGACGCGGCAGCTCAAGGAGACCTTTCGGCAGATCCAGGAGTACCGGCAGATCATCAGGTTCCTGGTGGCTCGTCTGTTGTACAACGACGGTCTGGTGACCATCTTCCAGTTCGCCGCGATCTACGCAGGAGTCGTGTTCGGATTCGATTTCAAGGAGTTGCTGGTCTTCGGCATCGTCATCAACATCATGTCGGGTCTGGGAGCGTTTGGTTTGGGTTTCCTGGACGACTATCTGGGCGGCAAACGGACCATACAGATTTCGCTGGTGGGCCTCGTTCTCGCCACGTTGGTAGCGGTGCTGGCTCCGAGTCGGGCCTGGTTGTGGACGGCTGGGATCCTGGTGGGGATCTTCGCGGGTCCGAATCAGTCGGCGAGCCGGTCGCTGATGGGTCGCTTCGTACCGCCGGACAAGGAGAACGAGTTCTTCGGCTTCTTTGCCTTCTCGGGCAAGCTGACGGCCTTTTTGGGGCCGTTCATGTTGGGGGTCCTGACCCAGGCCTTCGGTTCCATGCGGGCTGGCATCTCGGTGGTGCTGGTGCTCTTTGCGCTCGGGATGATTCTGCTGGCTCGAGTGGACGAGAAAGAGGGAATCGAAGCCGCAGGAAGGTAAATTGTGTGGTTACTTCCGGTCCTTTCCGGTATTTCTCGGGCTGCGGCCCGGAGCTTCTACCGCCTGCAAGTCGCCGGTCCTGAGGTACCGACACAGGGCCCCGTCCTGTTGTTGGCGAACCATCCAAACTCTCTGCTTGATCCGGCACTGGTGGCGGCGGCGGTGAGGCGACGGGTTCGGTTCCTCGCCAAGTCCACCCTGTTCACGGATTCTCGGGTGGGTTGGCTGGTGCGCGGTTCCGGGGCCATCCCGGTCCATCGTCGCTCCGACGATCCAGAGGCCGCCTCGCGCAACGTCCGGATGTTCGAGTCCGTCTTCCAGGAATTGGCGGCAGGGGCGGCGGTGGGGATCTTCCCGGAGGGCCTCAGTCACAGCTCCTCGTCGCTGGCCAAGCTCAAGACGGGCTCGGCGCGCATCGCCCTGGGCGCCTATCCCCAGACGGGCGTGTTTCCCTTGATCCCCATCGGGCTGGTTTTGCGGGACAAGGGGGCCTTTCGTTCCGAAGTCCTGGTGATCCGGGGAAGCGCCGTTAGGTGGGACGATCTGGCAGACAGAGGAGCCGAAGACCAGGAGGCCGTGCGCGAGCTGACGGCGCGACTGGACGAAGGGTTGCGCGAGGTGACGGTGAACCTGGAGCACTGGGAGGATCAACCGCTGGTGGACTGCGCCCAGGCCGTTTGGTCTGCAGAGATGGCAGCGGCCGGGGAGGAAGTCGAGCAGGTGAAGCGGGCCCAGACCACGGCCAGGGTTCTGGCGGATCTACGCCGCCACCCAGAGGGCAGGTGGCAGGACCTGGCGCGGGATGTCAACGTGCACCGTCGTCGTCTGGCGGTTCTCGGTCTCGAGCCCACCGATCTGGACGCCAAGCTCGATCTCGCCACGGGGGTCGGCTGGACAGCGAAGCGGCTGCCGCTGATGGGCCCTCCGGCCGTGCTTGTGGGGCTGACGGGCGCGGTCCTCTTCTGGGTTCCCTATCAGATCACCGATCGAATCGTGCGGGCCATGCGGCCGGACGACGACCAGAGCTCCACGTACAAGCTGCTGGTGGGTGCGGGGGTGTATCTGATCTGGATGGTCTTGCTGTCAGTCCTGGCCGGGTGGTTGCAGGGTCCTTGGACGGCCCTGATCGTTTTTCTGGTCTCACCCTTCTTCGGTCTGGCGGGCCAATGGGTTCGCGAGCGCTGGCGGGGAGCCTGGAAGGACGTGCGTCGTTTCTTCTTGCTGCGCTCTCGCCGGGAGATCAGACGCCGGTTGAAGGAGGATCAGACGCAGCTGGCCGAGCGGCTGCACTCGGCCTACGAGGAGTGGCGAAACCTGGAGTCGCCGCAACGCTGAGCGGGTCGCTCTACCAGGGCAGGGCATCCAGATCTACGTTGCCGCCAGACAGAATCACTCCCACCCTCTTGCCGGTGACATCGATGCCGGCCGCCGACAAGGCGGCCACCGGCACCGCGGCAGAAGGTTCGATGAGGATCTTCATACGCATCCACACCGTCCGCATGGCCTCGATAATGGCGGACTCTTCGACCGTGACGATGCCTTCTACACCGGCGCTGATCATGGCGAAGGTCAACTCCCCGAGACAGGTTCGCAGACCGTCGGCGATCGTTGTCGGGGGGTCGATAGCGGGCTGAATCGAGCCGCTCGCCAAAGATCTGGCCGCATCGTCCGCAGCGAGGGGCTCGGCTCCGATGACCAGGGTTGCGGGCGATATCGATTGGACGGCGAGGCACGTGCCACTCAGAAGTCCGCCGCCACCGACCGGTGCGAGAAGCAGATCCAGCTCGGGGATCTCCTCGAGGAGCTCTTTGGCGGCGGTGCCCTGTCCGGCGATGATGCGCGCATCGTTGAAAGGGTGGATGAGCGTCGCCCCGGTCTGGTCCGTCAGCCGTGTCAGAGCCGATTCCCGGGCTGCGGCCCCGGGTGGGCAGGTGACGATTCGAGCGCCGTAGTCCGCTACCGCCGCCAGCTTGACGGCGGCCGAGTTCTCGGGCATGACGATCGTTGCCTGGGCACCGCGGAGTCTGGCGGCGAGAGCCAGGGCCTGGGCGTGGTTGCCGGAAGAGTGGGCAACGACTCCGCGAGCCAGCTCTTCCGGGGTGAGTGAAAACACCGCGTTGCAGGCTCCGCGAAATTTGAAGGCCCCGACCTTCTGGAAGTTCTCGCACTTGAAGAAAAGTTGCGCACCCGACTGTTCGTCGAGGTAACTGGAAGTCAGCACAGGGGTGTGGTGCGCGTGCGGCCGGATCCGCTCGTGCGCCGCCATCAAATCGTCAGGGGTAGGGGGATTAATGCCCTCTCGGCTCCGTGACATAGTGGACCCATCATGACAGAAGTCTTCTTGAAATCGAGCCGGGAAGAGCGCGAAGCCAGGGAGCGCGAGGTGCTGGCCCAGGGGGCGACTTTGTCGGCAGCCAGCAGGGGCCGGGCGGTGCCGGAAGATCCCGACCCCTATCGCACAGCGTTTGAACGGGATCGGGACCGCATTCTTCATTCCAAGGCCTTTCGTCGCCTGAAGCACAAGACACAGGTCTTCATCAATCCGGAAGGCGATCACGTCGTGACTCGGCTGACCCACACCTTGCAGGTCGCACAGATCGGTCGATCGCTGGCCGTCGTCCTGGGGCTCAACGAAGCCCTGGTCGAGGCCATCTGTCTGGGGCATGAGTTCGGTCACCCGCCGTTTGGCCATATCGGTGAGGAGGCCTTGAGCCCGTACGTCGATGGCGAGTGGCTGCACTCGGAGCAGAGCGTGCGGGTATTGGAGGTCCTGGAACCCCTGAACGTGACTTGGGAGGTCCTCGACGGAATTCGTGCCCACACCTGGAAGATCGACCCGGGGCCGGCGACCGCAGAGGGCATGATTCTCAGATACGCGGATCGGATCGCCTACCTGGTGCACGACATGCACGATGCCGTGCGCGCCGGGATCCTCGAGATCGAGGATCTGCCGGCCCAAAGCGTGGCGCTCTTCGGTCGGCCTGGACGCGAGTGGATCGCCCGCATGATCCGGTCGGTCCTCGACGAGTCCCATCGTCGGGGCGAGATCTCGATGGAGCCTGAAATTCTGGCAGGGATGTTGGAACTGCGCCAATTCATGTTCGAGAAGGTCTATCTGAGACCCGAAGCGCGACGGCAGGCAGAGAAGGTCATCAAGGTAATTCGGGATCTGGTCGACTACTATCTGGAGTCTCCCGACGAGATGCCGGAAAGCTATCGCCAACGCGACGAGTCGCTGGTGACCCAGGTGATCGACGTGGTTGCCGGCATGACCGATCGATACGCCCTGCGCGTCCACGATCAGATCTTCAGACCGACCCGAGATCTCTGAGGCTTCGCGTCGCGGACCCGTGGCCATTCTGGAGACCAGAATCCGCCCGAATCCGCGCTAAACTGGGCCCTCGAACAACCGAGCTGACGGACTCGCACGGCATGAGCAAATCGAACTGGGCACCCCGGATTGGCTGGACACTGGTTTGTCTGGTGTTTGTAGCTTTCGTCTGGGGGATGAACCGTCGTGGCCGGCTGGAGGCCAAGGGCGAGGAAGTCATCCGCATGCTCTTCGTGCCCTCGGTGGAGCAGGGCACGCTGGTGGAGCGCGGCGATGAACTGGCGCGCTTCATCCGCGAGGATTCGGGGCTGGTTCTGCGCTCCGAGGTACCGACCAGCTATGCGGCGGTGATCCAGGCTCTGGGGACCCGGCAGGCGGATGTGGCGTGGATGCCTGTCTTCGCCTACGACATCGCCCATTCCCGCTATGGCGCCGAGGCCAAGCTGCAGGTGGTGCGCTCGGTCGAGCGTCAGGCGGTACTGATCGCTCGCACCCTACCGGGAGATCCTCGATCCATCGCCGATCTGGCTGAACGGGGAGTCGCGGTACCCCGCAGCTTGCCACTGGCCCTGCGCGAGATGCTGGTAGAGACCTTGAATCAACAGGCGCCCGGCTGGGTCGAGGTTGCCGCCGACAGTGACAAGGCCGCGGTTCGACAGCTGGTGGAGAACCCCACGAAAGTGGCTGCTGCCGCGAGCTCTTATGTGCAATCGGGACCGTTCGACATGGTGGGCGATGGTCGCAAGGAGCTCGAATACGATCGCCCCGGAACCCTGGAGACGACGACCATTCTCTACACGACTGAGGACACGGTCTCGGAGCGGGCCAGCGTCTACTACGGGTGTGTCTACTCACGAAACGATTCCGGGGCTCGTCGACTCGAGGACTTCACCGGCCGCACCTTTGCCTTCTCGGATGAGACTTCCGTTTCAGGCCACATCTTCCCCCGCATGTTGCTCGACAGAAACGACGTGACGCTGGGCCGTGTCTACTACGCGGGCGGTCACCCGAATGTGGTGCAGGCGGTCTGGGACGGCAAGGCGCTCGGTGGCTCCGCCTTCTATTCACCCCCCAGCGCCCAGCAGCTGGCGGAGGGACTGTACGTCGGCGACGCGCGCTATCTCCTGCTGAAGCGTATGGACACCGATGAACGGCGACGGGCCTTTTTGGAGGAGTTGCGAGTCCTGAAGCTCACCGACCCCATCCCCAACGATCTCTGTGTAGTTCGCCAGGGCTTTCCAGAGAAGATCTGGCAGCGGTTTCTGGAGTCGTTCGATCGCTTCCTGGAGACCCCCCAGGGCAAGGACGCTTTTGCCGATATTCTGGCGGGAGTGGCGGTAACCCGAACAGACGACTCGGTGATGGATGGCTTCCGCGCCGCCCTCGATGCCGCCGGGATGAGCGCCGACACCCTACTCCAGTCGGAGGAAGAAAAGCTGGAAAGAAGGCGCCAAGCCGAAGAGGCCAACCCATGACCGCTCGGCGGGTGGCGGCTGACGACGCTGGTTCTGACCTGGCGGTGCGGGTCGCAGGCGTGTCCAAGGTCTTCCCCAACGCTATTCAGGCGCTGGACGATGTCAGCCTCGAGGTGCACCAAGGCGAGTTCCTGGTCGTGATCGGGCTCTCGGGCTCGGGCAAATCGACCTTGCTGCGTTGTATCAATCGACTGGAGACACCGAGCGCGGGCCGGATCTGGATCTCCGGTCGCGAGATCACCCAGCGCCGAAGGTGCCGAACTGCGCCGACTGCGCACCGATATCGGCATGATCTTCCAACAGTTCAACCTCGTCAAACGGCATACCGTGCTCGCCAATGTGCTGTCCGGCTATCTCGGACAGACATCGCTGGCTTCGAGCCTGTTCCTGCGCTTCACCGATGAAGAGAGGGACCGGGCCCAGGCATGTCTGGACCGGGTCGGACTCGGAGATCGGGGTGGCAGCCGCGCGGATGCGCTCTCAGGAGGCCAACAGCAGCGGGTCGCCATCGCCAGGGCGCTGATGCAGCAACCCCAGCTGATCTTGGCGGACGAGCCGGTCGCTTCTCTGGACCCGGCCCTGCGGCACTCGGTCATGCGGCATATCGAGGCCCTGAACAGAGAAGAGGGAATGACCGTTGTGTGCACCTTGCATGACATCGATCTGATCGACCGCTATGCCAGCCGCGTGGTGGCGCTGCGCGATGGCAAGCTGGTCTTCGAAGGCCAGCCGGAGAGTTTCGACGGCGACACCTTCCGCCAGATCTACGGTGAAGACGCCGAACCGACAAGCCGGTTGGCAGGATGAGAAACTGATGGCTCACGACAACAGCGATCCGCAGAACGGCAGTTTCTGGCAACGGCGTCTGGCACAAGCGCGAGCCGTTGGCGTGGACTGGATTCTGCTCTCGCTATTCATGCTCATGGTGGATTTCCTGTTGATCGCGTTTTCGGGTCGCCGGGGTCCGACCGGTCTGCTGGTGACACCCGAAGAGGTTCTGGATCTGCTGCACTACAGCTGGCTGCTGCCCGCCGCTTTGGTCTTGACTCTGATCTGGCAGGCTTCCTGGCAGGTCATCGGTCCGTCACCGGGCCAATCTCTCGTACTGGGAATTCGAGAAGAGACGCGGGTACCTTGGACCCGGACCTTGAGGGGCTGGATGAGCGCCCTGTTGATCGAGCTCACGGTCTTCACGGGGTGGCTGATCACCGAGGTGCAGCTGGTGACCTTCCTGACCCAGTTCAACAAGGCCTCGGACATCGTTCGCGGCCTCTTGCACCCTTCCAGCAGCATTCTTCACCAGGGCCTGGTGCTCCTCGTCCAGACGGTTTTCCTCGCCTTCATGGCTACCGCCTTTGCCATTCCAGTTGCATTTTCGCTTTCCTTCTTTGCCGCCCGTAACCTGACGCGGGGGAGCCGATTCTCGCGCGCCATGTACACCCTGGTGCGGGCCGGGATGAACTTCACCCGTGCTGTCGAACCCCTTGTCTGGGCTTTGATCTTCATCTCCTGGGTGGGGATCGGGCCGTTCGCCGGAGTTCTGGCCCTCTGGGTACATTCGGTGGCAGCGTTGATCAAGCTGTACTCGGAGCAGGTCGAAAACATCGATCATGGACCCATGGACGCCATCACCGCCACTGGCGCTTCGACACTCCAGGTTATCCGGTACGGCGTGGTTCCCCAGGTGATTCCGCCATTTCTCTCGTTCACGATCTATCGATGGGATATCAATGTGCGGATGTCCACGATCATCGGCTTCGTCGGCGGTGGCGGCATCGGCTACATCCTCAAGCCCCGGGTCGATCTCGGGCAGTGGGGCGAGGTGGGGACCCTGGTGCTGTTGATCGCGGCCACGGTATGGATCATGGACATCCTGTCGGCTAGGATCCGCGAACGGATCGTCTGATTCGCCACGGCGGAGAGACTTCAATCATGGATGAGAGAAAGCCCAAACGGTCGGCTAGGAAGTACCTCTTTCTGATCATCGCCCTCGCCCTCGCCTGGGGCGCCCTGATGACCTTTCGCGTTGGCGAGCCGCCGGCCATCGACATCGAGCCCGGGATGCCGGGAATCGGCAAGCGCACGCCGGTGACCGTGGGCTTCGAGGAATCGAGTCGTGGTCTGACAAAGCTGCGGGTGGAGTTCGTCCAAGGGGACAAGGTGGAGGTTCTGGCCGAGGCCGAGCACCAGCCGCGCGAGCCCTGGAAGTTCTGGGGGCCGGCAGTCAAAACGGATGAGATCACGGTGGAAGTGGGAAGCGAGACCCTGGAGGGCCTGAAGACCGGTGAGGCCACGATCCGGGCCTCCGCCTGGCCGGCGGGCACCTGGCTGCGAAAGCCCAGTCCGAGGATCGTGGAGCTCGTTCTGCCCGTACGCCTGACACCGCCTGCGATTGGTGTCCGCTCGCGCTACAACTATGTGGTGCCGGGTGGTTCGGCCGTCGTGGTCTACACCGTTGGCAACACAACAGTGCGCGATGGCGTGCAGATCAGGGACTGGTGGTTCCCGGGCTTCCCGGTTCCTGGCGACGCGAGTGGCCTGCGATTCGCTCTCTACGCCATTCCCTTCGACCTGCCGAATGAGAGCGAGATCCACATCGTGGCCGTGGACGATGTGGGGAATCAGGGGCTGGCCTCTTTTGTGGATCGCTTCTTTCCCAAACAGTTCCGAACCAGCAGCATCGAAGTGAGCGACGGTTTCATGGAGCGCGTGGTGCCAGCGATCATGTCAGCCACGCCCGGAATCGAGGATCAGGGGGATCTTCTCCAGAACTACCTCCAGATCAACGGCGATTTGCGCCAGAGGAATGCGCAGACGCTCTTGGAGCTGGCGGCCGATTCCCGCCCCGAGTTCCTCTGGAATCAGGCTTTTCTACCGATGTCGGACGGCCAGGTCATGTCGTCCTTTGCCGACCAGCGAACCTATCGCTACAAAGGCGAAGCGGTGGATCAGCAGGTCCATCTCGGTTTCGATCTGGCCTCGGTCGTGCATGCCGACATCCAGGCAGCCAACCGGGGAGTCGTGGCTCTGGCTCGCTACTTCGGCATCTACGGCAACACCGTGGTCATCGATCACGGATTCGGGCTCATGAGCCTCTACAGCCACCTCTCCTCGATCGAGGTGGCGGCAGGTCAGCCGGTCGAGCGCGGGCAGGTGGTGGGTCGCTCCGGCGAAACCGGCCTCGCCGGTGGCGATCATCTCCACTTCACCATGCTCATCCATGGCCAGGCGGTCAATCCCGTCGAATGGTGGGACGGCGCCTGGATCCGCGAGCGCTTCGCCGCCAAGCTCGGTCCGGCCTTCGTCTTCGAACCCTGAAGCGGCCGTGACTCTGCGCCGGCCGGGGTGGCGGACGCCTCTGCGCCGGCCGCCCCGGGCGCCTGCTTCCCTTTGCGATAGGGTTAGGCCCCTATGTCCGAGGAGAAGAAGCGCAAGGTCGGCTGGGCGACGGTCTGGCGGGAATCGAGGGAGATCATCTGGGCCCGTCGGTATCGATTGGCGGTGGGCTTGGCGCTTCTCATCGTCAGCCGCCTGGCTGGCATGGTCCTGCCGGGTAGCACCAAGGTCCTGATCGACGATGTGATTGGTCAGGGCCGCAGCGAGTTGCTGTGGTGGATCGCCGGGGCCGCGGGTGTGGCCACTCTGATTCAAGCAGTGACGTCGTTCAGCCTGTCGGTGCTGCTCGGTGTGGCGGGTCAGCGGGCCATCACCGATCTGCGTCTCAAGGTCCAGCAGCACATCGGGCATCTGCCGGTCAGTTTCTACGAAGAGAACAAGAGCGGCGAGCTGATCTCCCGCATCATGTACGACGCCGAAGGGATCCGAAATCTGGTCGGTACTGGTTTCGTCCAGCTGGTGGGTGGCATGTTCACGTCAGCGGTGGCCTTGGGTGTCCTCCTGTGGTTGAACTGGCGTCTGACGGCCATGACTCTTGTCTTGCTGTTCTTCTTCGGCATCGTCATGGTGATGGGCTTCAGCCGACTGCGTCCTATCTTTCGCGAGCGGGGCAAGATCAACGCCGAGGTCACCGGTCGGTTGGCCGAAACCCTGAGCGGGGCCCGGGTGGTCAAAGCCTTCACTGCCGAAAAGCACGAGGAGCGTGTCTTCGCCCATGGCGTCCATCGGCTCCTGCGAAACATCGTTCGCTCTATGGTCGGTGTGTCTACGGTAAGCAGCCTGGCGTCGCTGTTGTTTGGGTTGATCGGCATTGCCATGGCCATCGCCGGAACGCGGGAGGTGCTGGCCGAGAACATGACCGTGGGTGAGCTCTTCATGTTCATGGTCTTCACCGGTCTTCTGGTGACGCCTCTCATCCAGATGAGCAACATCGGCACCCAGATCACCGAGGCGTTTGCGGGTCTGGATCGCATTCGGGATGTCTTGAGCCAGGTGCGGGAGGATTCCGACCAGGCTGACAAGCTCTCCCTGCATTCCATCCGCGGCGATATCGAGTTCGAGGAGGTGACGTTCGAGTACAAGGAGGGGGTGCCGGTTCTCAACGACGTCAGCTTCAGTGCGCCTGCGGGCTCCGTGACCGCTCTGGTGGGGCCGAGCGGTGCGGGCAAAAGCACCGTCATCGGTCTGGTGATGGCGTTTCGTCAGCCCCAATCGGGCCGGGTGACCATCGACGGGCACGACTTGCGGGACATACGACTCCGGGATTACCGTCGGCAGTTGGCCGTCGTGTTGCAGGATGAATTCCTTTTCGATGGGACGATCGCTGAGAACATCTCCTATGGCAACCCCGCCGCCACCCTGTACGAGATCGAGGAAGCCGGCAAACTGGCTCGCTGCGATGAGTTCATCGAGGGGTTCTCCGACGGCTACGAGACCGTCATCGGAGAGCGTGGCGTGAAGCTGTCGGGTGGTCAGCGCCAGAGGGTCGCTATTGCCCGGGCCATCCTCGCCGATCCCCGCATCCTGATTCTCGACGAAGCCACCTCCAGCCTCGACAGCGAGAACGAGAACCTGATCCAGGAGGGCCTGGGCACACTCAAAGAGGGCCGGACGTCCTTCGTCATCGCACACCGGCTCTCCACTGTCCGCAATGCGGATCAGATTCTGGTCATGGAGGAGGGCCGCATTGTCGAACGCGGTACTCACAGCGAGCTGCTGGCGCGGGAAGGTTCCTACCGCAAGCTCTACGAGCACCAGTTTCAGATCGAGCTGGATCAGTTCGTCAATCCCGGCGAGGATTTCACCAAGATTCTCGAAGGTACATCGATCGACAGCTCGACGTCGGGCGATGCCGATCTTCCTCTAGGCGGCCCTCTTCCGAGAGACTGAGGGCGCCATCCCCATGGCTACCGCTGGATCTTTGCCAGGCGGCGGCGAAGAGACTCAACGCGTCGGCGGTTGACGCCAAGATCCCAGGTGCCGACGCGTGATGCCGAGCGCACCTGAATGACCCCCTGTTCGATGTCGGCCAGCAGCTCGAGATCATCGACATAGCGCAAGATCATGGTGGTGAACTCGACCCGCAGATAGGAGTCTGTGGACACGACGACAGTGGCGCCCGGCGTGGACTCGAGAATGACTCGGAGCTGTTGCAGGGTCTCCGAGCACGAGCCCCTGCAGCGGAAGGGTTCCACCCTTTTCGAGGCTTGCGTGGCCTGGCTGCTGACACAATTCGGGTTGGCCGGGCAGTCGGCGAGAAGCGTGGGTGTCGAGCTGGGATCAGTCTCGCGAGTCATCGGTCTTTGGCGGGTCGCCGGATTCCACCTGCAGGGACTCGAGGTACCTGGTGAGGGCAGAGACCATGCCCCGGATCTCCTGTTCTTGATCCGTATCGCGGCCAGTCGATTGAAAGGTGAAGCCCCAGACGGGCATCTCCCGGGTACCGTGAGCGGGTGACTCCTGTCTGCCGTCGATGACCTGGTGGACCTTCTCGGTCGGGAACTCGCCGTCGTTTCTGGCGGCGATGGTCGTCAGGTCGGGCGCCATCATCTCGAGTTGATCCTTCATGGGGCCATCGCCCCGCCCGGAGTCACCGTGGCAGGCCTGGCAGTGCACCCGATAGAGGCGCTTGCCGTCTTCGGCCTCGGAGGCCGGCGCGAGAGAAGGTAAGACCAGTGAAAGGGTCGTCAGGGCCAGAGACAGAACCCAGCGAGGGGTCACGACACTTCGACCTTGAACGCCACTTGGATCTTGACCTGGAACTCGGCCGCTCGACCCTCGTGGACGCTACCCCGCATCTCCACGACCTCGAACCAGGAGATATTGCGCAGGCTGACGGAGGCGTCGCTCAGGGCATTGTCGATTGCCGTCTCGTAGGATTCTGGTGAGGTGCCGATCAGGGTGACCATTTTGTAGGTATTGCTCATTTGTCCCTCCCTGGGAATCGAATTTATCGAAGCAGCAATTTTCCAGCACTCCTACTCTAGTTCATTCACGGCGCCTTCGGACAGCCCCGATCGGCTGCGCCGCACCGCGGAATTTTGTTGACAGGTTTGCCGCACTGCGTCATAATACGTCCCGACGCGGCAACGTGGGATTGCTGCCGAAAATATGAATGGGAGCCGCCGGCAACCGGTGGCAAGGAGTCAGGAGAATGGCGAACACGAACAAAGTACTTGATTTCAGCAAGATCCAGGACGAGGTCCTGTCATCGACCCGCAAGGTTTGGCTTGCCAGCCTCGGTGTCGTAGCCACCGTAGAGGAAGAGGGACAGAATCTCTTCGGTGAGCTCGTCGAGCGCGGCGAAAAAGTCGAGACCCGTGCCAAGAAGAGCTGGACCAAGACTCGCAAGGATCTCGCGACTACCAGCGAGGAAATCACTGACGAGGTCAGCGGCAGGGTCGACCAGATGACCGGCAAGCTCGATTCCCGCGTCTCCGAAGTCTTGCAGCGCCTGGGTGTGCCGTCCAGCAACCAGATCGAGGAGCTGACCGATCGGGTCGAGAAACTCACCGGCCAGGTAGAGCGTCTGTCGAGTCAGCAGAACAAGGCGGCCGCACCAACCGTGGCCAAGAAGCCAGCGGCCAAGAAGCCCGCGGCCAAGAAACCCGCCGCCAAAACCAAGGCTGCCTAGAGTTTCAGGACCAGCTTGACCATGTCGTAGGCGGCGCCGTCCGGGTCGGCCCCGTAGCCGGGGATGGCGTACTTCTGGAAACCGAGTTCGGTCAGGGTCTGGATGGCGTCCGCCTCCAGATCCGCGATCGGCATGCAGCTGAGATGCCGCAGGCCGTAGTCGCGGGCGATCGAGATGAAGTTGTTGACCAGGGTGATCCCCAGGCCCTGACCACGGTATTCAGGATTCAGCAGCCATTTGATCCGGCCCACCAGCCGCAGGGGTCCGCGGTCGCGGCAGTGCATTGTGGCATCGGCGACGATCCGGTGGCCATTGACCGCGATCAACGGCAGCACCCGCGAGTAGTCGAGATTGGCACCCCATTTGTCAATCAGCGTGGGGTCGTCGATATTGTCCCAGGCAAACCGACGAATATCCGCGGGCAGTTGCTGGAAGAAGTCGAATAGCGCCTGCGTGTCGTGCTCGGCAAACGGGCGGATGAGAACCCTCTTGCCATCACGCAGCACTGCTTCCTGGGGGAAACGATCGGGCATCGAAATCTCCTTTTCGTGAGTTCGTCGAGGCTGGGACTCGGGGTCCCGACGAGACCGGAATTCTAGCACCTCGGAAGATTGCTGGAACCGCGACTCCTAAGGGGATGCCTTTTCGATGACGTGCAACTGATCCACGGGCAGACCGCTGGCGTCTTGGGTCGATCCATCGGGCCAGACGATCGTCAGGGAGTCGATCGTCGCCACGGAACCGAGACCAAACGTCAGGGTGAGCTCGGATTGGGACTGGTAGCTGCGGGTTGGCATCACCTGCCGCCTCTGCGTCTCGCCGCCTGCGACCAGCTCGACGCGGGCGCCGATAGCGTCGGAGTTGGGGCTCGGACCGCGCAGCTTCAGTCGCAGCCAATGATGACCCAGCTGCTGGTCATTGCGGAAGAGAAGGGCTCTCCTGCCGGCCTGGGTCACCACGAAATCCAGATCGCCGTCACCGTCGATGTCCGCGGCGGCGCTGCCGCGACCAACCAGGGGTATGGCCAGGTCCCCAGTGGTCTCCGGCGCCACCGGCAGAAATCCTTGCCGGTGCTCGAATCCAGCGTTCCAGAAGAGCTGCGTCGCCTGTTCGTAGGTCTGGCTGGGGTCGACGCTGTTGATCTCGCTCTCCAGATGACCGTTGGTTTGCAGGAGATCCAACCGACCATCGAGATCGTAGTCGAGAAACAGCATTCCGAAGCTCAGCATCAGCCGGCTGGGGGCGCCAATACCCTCGCCGATCGCCTCGTCGGCGAAGAGAGAGGGATCTCCCTGGGAGATGTAGAGTGACGTCATCTCGTTGGCAAAGTTGCCGATGGCGAACCCCAACTCTGAATCGTTTCTGTAGAAGGCCGCATCGACGCCCATGGCCCCCGTCGCTTCTCCCTGGCGTCCATAGGCCAGCCCCCAGAAGGCTCCCATGTCCTCGAAGGATCCGCCGAGATTGCGGAGAAAGAAGTTCTGGACCGTATCGTTGGCCACGAAGAGGTCCATCCACCCGTCGCCGTCGGCATCGATGGGCAGCAGGCCGAGGGCTTTGCCGGCCGCCATTCCCGTGGCTTCGTTGAAGATCTCGATTCCAGCTTCGGCAGAGACGTTCGCGAACGTGCCATCACCATTGTTGCGATACAAATAGGACAACGTTCCTTCGTAGTTGGTGGGAGGGCCGTAGGCTCTGCCGACGCCCGTCAGCCGGTAGTCCACCTCGAAGTCGATGTCCCGCGACCATTTGACGTAGTTGGCGACGAAGAGATCCAGGTCTCCATCGTTGTCGTAGTCGAAGAACGCGGCGCTAGTGCTCCAGGCGTCGTCAGCGCCGCCGACGCCGCTGGCTGAGGTGACATCGCGAAAGCGCTCACCCTCGTTGTGGAGCAGGCGATTGCTGCCAACGGCTGTCAGGAAGATATCCGTCTGGCCGTCGCCGTCATAGTCACCGACTGCCACACCCGTACCGTACAGGGGTTGGTTCAGAGACATCTCCGCCGTCACCTCGTCGAACACACCGCTTCCTTGATTACGGTAGAGAGCGGGTGTCGGAGCCGGATCAACGGCTGAGGAATGTGGCCAGTAGGTGGAGTTGACCAGCAGCAGATCCGGGTCGAGGTCGCCGTCATAGTCGAAGAAAGCGGCGCCGCTGCCCATGGTCTCTGGCAGAAGCTTTTCCCCTGTGGCGCCGTTGAAGTGCTCGAATCGGATCCCCGCCGGGGACGTGATATCCGAGAAGATGACGGCCGGTGCCTGGGCTTCTCGTGAGACCTCGATCGGAGCCTCGGTCTCGATGACCACTTCCGGTGCCGCCTCTTCGGGCTGGCGCAGAAATAGTAGGGTAGCGCCGACGATCAAGGCCAGAGCGAGGATGACGAGCACCGACCAGCGGAACGCCCTGCCGATGACCACGTCGTCTTCGGGTACGAACTGTTCTTCCTCTCTGTTCATTCGTCTCCCCGCCGTTCGAGATCGTAGATGACGATCGCGTCAGCCGCGTGATCGGCTGCCGGGTTGGCGGCCCGGTGAATGGCGATCGCCCGATCACGGGCGTTGTCGTCAGGCCTGTACTTCTGGTGGAGCTCGAAGTGTTTGGCCGCTCTTTGCCGGTCGCCGAGCTGCTTGAAGATCAAGTCCAGGTTGTAGTGGGCGGTGACGTTCTCGGGGTCTTCTTTGAGGGCCTGGAGAAACATATCGCGAGCCTGTTCGAGAAAGGCCATACGTTGGTCCTGTCGACTGGCTCCGCGTTCCTGTTTGGCCCTCTCGAAAAGCGCCTGTCCCAACTCGTCGAGCAAGCGGTAGTCACGGCTGAAGTCGAAGCCTCGGGCTCGGGTCTCTTGATCGTCCAGATCGAGGATGCTCTGGAAGTTGGCGATGGCTTCATCCAGATAGCCGTTCTGTTTGTTGACCAGCCCGGTAAACCAGGCCACCGACCAGCTGGGAGCCGGGGGATCGAAGGCGGCGGCACGAGCCAGCGCTTCGATTGCCTTGTCCTGCACGGTGCCTTGGGCCAGGAACACCCTGGCGAGATTCAGCGGGCCTTCGGGCCGGCCCAACTCTTCGACGCGGGCGAAGGCCTGTTCGGCTTGTCGCAGCTCTCCCTTGCTCGGGCCCCCTTTGCGCAACAAACCGATGCCATAGTCGTTCCAGCGTTGCCATTCGGGGATTGACGATGCCTGCCGTCGCGGTTTTCGCATTGCTCCCCTTCGACGGGGAACGTGATGCTGTCTTCTGCCAGGGTGAGGATGGGGAGGTCGTTGATGTAGTCGTCGCCCAGGACATAGCGCATGAGCCGGGCATCGAATTTCCGATACAGCAGTCTGACGTCGACCTTGACCGGACCTGACACCTCAGGCGGCAGACGCAACAGATAGTGCACCACGTCTGCGGCTCCCGGTGGAATCTGGTGATCGTACAGCGAGACGAAGATGTCGGGGACGTTGCGGCGCTCGATCCGGTTACCCTGGCGATCCAGGACGTAGGAGTTGACGAAGTGCGACCAGGGATCTACATCGCCGGCCGCGTCGATCTTGCCGCTGCGGCCGATGATCGTATCGCCCGTGGTGACGGTGATGTCGAGCCAGGCCTCATTGGAATCCGTGGTTCCCTGCGTAAAGGGATGACCCATCTTGAGAGTCCTGATGACGGTCTCCAGGAGATACGCTTGACCTGGTTCCAGCGTCGGTAACTCAGGTCGCAGAGGTGCCACGAGCTCGCCGTTGATCGTGCCGCCTTTCTTGAGACCGAAGATGTCGACCCGCATCACGCCCTTGTTGAAGGTCTGGTGCTTTTCGATCGCCCAGTCCGGCTGCTCCAGGAGTGTGGGAATTGCCGTGTTGGCGCTGGGGAACTGGTGATCATGGACCGTCAGCTCTCCCGTGTTCTCGAAGTCCTGGGCTCCAAACTGGTCCGACTGCATCAACGGCATGTGGCAGCCGTTGCAGTTGGGCTCCGCCTCATCGGGATAGTAGAAGCTGGAAACTCCATGTCCCGAAACACCACTCAGCAGAAAGGTGTCGTAGTGGTTCTGCCCCCGCAGCCATTTGTAGGCGTTCAGCTCCTCGGGGATGTGGACCTTGTGACAGGTGCCGCAGAACTCGGTTTCTCTGTGCAAGGGCTTCAAAAAGGTCTTCTTGTGAAACTCGGGCTTGGCCTTGACCAGCTGCCGGTTGATCCATTGGAGACCGGAGTTGTCGCTGAAGGCGAAGGGATAGTGGATGGGCTCCTCGATGGTGAAGTCGGAGTTGCCGCGGACGCTGTTGACGTGAGTGATGGCGTGACAGCTGGTACAGGTGATACCGGCGTGCGCGGTCGGGTCGTTGACATCATCGAATTCGGGGTCGTCGAACTTGCCGCCGAAAAACACCACGGGGTCGTGGCAGCCGGCGCAGAAACGCGCTGCTTGGAGGTCTCCATCCCGTTCAATGGCAACCTGACGGGTGTCCCGTACCGAAGCCAGGTAGACCGGGTTGTTGAAGGAGCTCAAGTGGTGAACGCTGGCCGCCCAGGTGTTGAAGCTATCCTCGTGGCACTCCTTGCAGTACTGCTCGTTCATCAAGACTCGGGTGGGGATGAAGTCTCCGCTGGCCGTGCGGGCCAACGAAGGGAAGAAGTACTGCTCGCCGGATTCTGGCCCTTCCAGGTTCCATTGGCGAGGATCCTGCGCCTGCACGATGAGCATCACCGCCGCGAAGACGGCTGCCACGACGGCCCAGCGGACACCCACCCGCCAGCGGAGCCGCTTACCGGCCAGACGATGCAGCACGAAGAGCCAGGCGGCAATCAACGGAGTGGCGACATGGGTCCAATAGGCCACGGCTCGTACGGCCGGATCTTTGACCACGATCACGCCCTCGATGCGAGTCAGGACAACGCCACTGACCAGCAGGGCCAGGGCGGTGCCGAAAAGCGCGTAGCCCACATAGACTGCCCGCCGATTCGGTCGGGTATAGGAATTGCGCATGTGGACCAGGCCGAAGATCACCACCGGCAGGATGATGGCGAGCCCCAAGGCCAGGTGAACCAGGAACATGATCAGGTAGAACCAGTTTTGATAGGTCTCGCCCGTGAAGGATTCGAAGACCGTGACACTGATCAGATAGCTCGAGTTGACGGCCAGGAGCGCAAACAGACCCAGAACCACCGCCAGCAGCTTCTTGAGTCGCGGGCCCACAGCCGGAACGTATTTTCGAGGTCTCTTGGCGGGGCGCAGCGGGGCCGCCTGCGGTCTGTGATCTGTCATGGTGTGGGTCTCGGACGCCAGGAAATCTGCCCAGCCTCCTTCTAGGGACGGGTCTCGGAGTAGTCCTCGGGCAACGGAGTTTCTTCCTTGTAGGCAGCCAGTCCTCGGTCGACGAATTCCTCGACCTTGACGGCGTGGGCACGAATCAGTTTCGCGACCTGATCATCCTCCGAGGTTTCGGTGACTTCGACGCCCCCCTCGATGTCGGTGATCTGCATCTCGATGGCCTCTCGACGGTCGAAGATCTCGCGAAAAAGCGGATCCCAGTTGCGAATACGGCCGCCGCCGTGGATCAGATCGACCATCTGCCGGACGTGAATGCGTACCGCATCGACAATCTCCGGATCCTTGGACACCGTCCGGGTCAGGACGCCGCCGGGGATGTTCTCGACGGTGCGCTCCAGACTCTGGTGATGGTCGACAAGAAAGTGGATGACCTGGGCCTCGGGACGTCCGCCCCCTCGCGTCTGGCCGCCGCTTCCCTGCCCCTGTCGACCCTGTCCTGCGTGGCCTTTGCCGCGTCCTTTGCCGCCTTGACCTCGGCCGGTTCCCTTTCCTCGGCAGTTTTTCCCCCACCCTGTTGGTTACAGCAAGGGCACTCTCGAATTTCTGTTTCCGGTTCCAGGTTCTCGTCTATTTCCGCTTCAGGGGGTTGCTGTTCCGTCGGCATCCCTGGTTCGGGGGTCTGGGCGAAAGCCATGGCGGTCAACGTCAACAGGCCCAGGAGAAGGCAGAGTGGCAGTTTTCGCAGGTGGATTCGGTAGTGCTTCCTTGGGTCGGTGATGTCTTGTCGCTGCATGGCATTTCCCTCCGGGACGGTCGGTTAACGCCTTCCTGAGGTCAAGTCTATCGGTCGTGGAAAGCGAGACAAAGGAAAATTGAGGATCCCTTACCGGTTCTGGTGGGTCTAAACTGTGTAGAGATGAAAAAATCACCAGAAATCGTGCGCAAATCGCTACTGACCCTACTGTTTCTGCTGGCGGTCCTACTGATTGGACTCTCCACCAGCGCCAGCATGAGACCTGGAGTGGACGGATCTCCTCGCGATGCCGATACCGGCGAGCTGGCGAGAACCGCTACGATGACTCCATGCGATGGGACGAGGTCGAGCGGCTCAGGAGTGAAGACAAGTACGCGGCAGCCGCCGAAATCGTCGAGAAAATCCTCGGCCAGGCCATCGCTTCCGGCAATGAAGAGGAGTGGACCCGGGCGCTGATCCGATCGGTGCAGCTGCGCACCGCCCTGCACGGTTATGAGACCACTGTGCGATTTCTGCAAGAGCAGCCCTGGCCGGAGACTCCTGTCTACCGGACGGTGCTCGAGCTCTTCTACGCCCATGGACTGGTGACCTATCTCCAGTCCTACTCGTGGGAGATCGCGCAGCGAGAGTTGGTGGAGACCGATGGCGAGGTCGATCTGAAGCGGTGGACTCGGGACCAGATCTTCGCGGAAGCTCAGCGATCGTTTGTCGAGATCTGGCTGGGTCGGGACGAATGGGGTGATCAAGGGCTCGGCAAACTCGCCGAGTACCTGGCGCAGAACACCTATCCGGCTCGTATCCGCGGTACCTTGCGGGATGCCGTGACCTATCTGTGGGTCGAGCTCCTGGCCGACTCGAGCTTCTGGCGCCCACGCCACAGCAACCAGGTGTATCGACTCGATCGAGCGGCGCTGATCGAATCCAGCGCCGGCCATTGCTCTGGATGCTGATCTAGACGACCCGGAGCTTCACCCCCTCCTCAAGATGGCCATCGTCCTGGACGATCTCGAGCTCTGGCACCAACAGAGTGATCGCCCCGAGGCTGCCTTCGAGGCCCGGCTGCAGCGGTTGCGGCAGCTCCACGCAGCCCTCGATCAGGAGGCCGATCGGGAGGCGATTCGACAGAACCTGAGCGAGGCGCTGGACGATCTGGGAAGGCGCTTCGATTGGTGGTCCATGGGGCAGGCCCTCTTGGCCGAGTTGGTGCAGCAGGAGACCGCCTCCGACGCCCTGATCCGGGCGCGCGAGCTAGCACTGGAAGGAGAGCGGGCTCACCCTGACAGCATCGGGGGACAACGGTGCCGGCATCTCATTGCCAGCATCGAAGCTCCTCACTTCGATGTCACCGCCATGCAGAGCGACGGGCTCGACAGACGCTCGATCCTCATTCGTCACAAGAATCTCGAAGTCGTCCATTTCCGGGCCTATCGGCTCGATCTGCTGGCGCAGATCGAATCCAGCAAGGACTACAATCTGCTGCCCGGCTATCGAGAGGTGCCGGAACTGATGAAACGACAGCTGCCGGTGGCCGAGTGGAGCGAATCGCTGCCGGCGACCGTCGACTTTCAGGTGCACCAGACCTTTTCCACACCCGCCCTGAGCGAGCCCGGACTGTACGTCGTCGTGGGTTCGGCGCGACGCAACTTCGCCGAGAGCCACAATAACGAATCGTCGCCGTGAACCTCGTGATCGGCGATCTGGTGCTGTTGACCCGCAACACGGACGACGGCTTCGAAGTGCAGGTTCGCTCTGGCAGCAGTGGCAAGGCGCTGGCGGGTGTCGAGGTCCTCTTGTACAGGTACGACTACCGGCGCGGTCACCGCCGGGTGGCCAGCCGCAGGACCGACTCCTCTGGCGAGGTCCTTCTCGCGGGGCCGGGCCGAACGGCAGGATCGGTATTTTGTCGTGGCCCGGCTGGGTGACGAGCTCGGTCTGGACTCCACCGCTCTTTGGCGGCTGCAGAGTGTCGCTCAACATGCCAGAACCTCGGCGCTGGTCTATACCGATCGCAGCGTCTACCGGCCACAGCAGCGAATCCACTGGCAGGTCGTCGGGTATCGGATGGATGGCAATGGCAAGGGTAGCGTGCTGTCCGGGCAGTCGCTGCAGGTGGATCTTCTGGACGCCAATCACCAGGTGGTCGAAAGCCGGCAGGTCGAAGCCAACTCCTTTGGCACCGCCTCAGGAGAGTTCGATATTCCAGCCGGTCGACTGCTGGGCCAGTGGAGCCTGCAGACTTCGTTGGGCGGTCAGAGCCAGATCCGGGTGGAGGAGTACAAACGCCCCACCTTCGAGGTCGCAGTGCAGGAGCCCGCAGCTCCTCTGCGGCTGAATCGATCGGCCGAGTTGCGGGGACAAGCCGGGTACTACTTTGGCTTACCCGTAGTCGAAGGATCGGTCTCCTGGCAGGTGGAGCGAGTGCCGGTCTATCCCCGTTGGTGGTGGTATTGGCGACCGGTTTCGAGCCGTCCGGAGATCGTTGCCTCGGGTGACACCACGACCGATGCGGAAGGCGAGTTCCAGCTGGCGTTTCTGCCGGAGGCCGATGAGCGACAGGCCGACGCCAGAGCGGTGTCCTACAACTTTCGACTGCAGGTCGATGTCGTGGACGACGGGGGTGAGACGCGATCCGCGGAGCGGACCTTCCGCCTGGGCTTTGTGACGGTCCAGGCAGCGATCGAGTTCGATTCAGGATTTTTTCGGGCTGGCGAGGCCGTGGACCTGCGGGTTCTTCGGTCTGATCTCGATGGGACCCCCAGGTCGGGCCGCGGCTCCTGGGAGCTCCATCGGCTGCAGCAACCCGAGCGAGGCCCTGTTGCCCGCCGAGCAGCCGCTGCCGGAGGGAATGAATGGGGATCACCAGTTCGCTGTTCCTGGTGACGATCTCAGGGCTCGCTGGGACACGAGCTACAGCCCGGAACAAGTCATGGGGCTCTGGCCGGCCGAGCGCCGGCTGACCTCCGGCGATGTCGAGCACGATGGAGACGGGCTGTCGAGAGTCGATCTGGGCACCCTGAAGCCCGGTGCCTACAGGGTCACCTACAGCACCGAGGACGAGTTTGGAGCGAGTTTCGAGACCCACCGGGACTTTGTGGTGGCGGCCGATGGGAAGGATCCGGTGGCCGTGCCATCGCTACTGTTGATCGAGAGGGCGTCGGTTGCCGTAGGGGAGACGGCACGTCTCTTGGTTCAATCGGGTCTGGAGGACCAGCAGCTGATGCTGGAGATCTATCGCGACGGCCGACGGATCCGTCGCCAGAGTCTGAGCTCGGACGATGGGACCCAGGTCGTGGAGATCCCCGTCGGCCGGGAGGACAGAGGGGGCTTTGGCGTGCGGTTGACCTCGGTTCGCGACCATCAGCTCATGACCTTCCAGCAGTCGGTCTTCGTTCCCTGGCAGGACCGGGAGCTGCAGGTCAGCTTTGCCAGCTTTCGCGATCTCCTGCGACCCGGCGGCAGGGAGACCTGGCGGGTCCAGGTCAAAGGGTGGCAGGGGGATCCGTTGGCGGCCGGTGCGGCCGAGCTGCTGGCCTACATGTATGACCGCAGCCTCGACATCTTTGCTCCTCACGTCCCGCCTGTCATCGGCTCGTTGTATCCCTCGCGCTCGGCGATCGGCCCGCTGCAGGTCAGTCTCGGTAGCCGGGGAGAGATCTGGTCGAACACTTCCGGATTCGGCTCACTACCTGGCTACCCCCACCTCATGGGCGATCGCCTGATCTTCTTCGATGGGTATGGCATCGGCGGTCCGGGAAGGCGGGGTCGCCTGGCCAAGATGGGCATGGCCGATTCCATGGCCCCCATGAGCGCCACTATGGCGCTCGAGGAATCGGTAAGCCTGGAGTCCAAGGAGGACGCCGGGCGTGACGCACCGGCCGAGTCGGAAGGAGGCGAGGAGACGAGGCACAGCAAGGCGAGGCCCTGCGAAGCGATTTCTCGGAGACGGCATTCTGGAAACCACATCTGTTGTTGGAAGAGGGCGGTTCGGTCGCTTTCGAATTCACGGTGCCGGACTCGGTGACCGAGTGGAATGTCTGGATCCATGCCCTCAGCCAGGATCTGCGGGGTGGCTCTCTGCACGAGAACACACGATCCGCCAAAGACCTCATGGTGCGTCCCTATCTGCCGCGCTTTCTGCGCGAAGGCGACCGTGCGCAGCTGCGGGTGGTGGTCAACAATGCATCCGACGGGGAGCTCACCGGAGACTTGGACTTCGACATTTTGGACCCGGCGAGTGGTGAGAGCCTGCTGGCGGAGTTCGGTCTCGAAACGGAAACGGCCCGAGGCGTCCCCTTCACGGTGGCGGCGGGCGGCTCTGCGAGCCTGGTATTCACTCTGTCGGCACCCTCGCGAGTCGGCGAGGTGGCCGTGGAGGTCAAGGGTCAGGCTGGCGAATGGAGCGATGGAGAGCGTCGCCCCTTGCCCTTGCTGCCTGGACGGATGCATCTGAGCCAGTCTCGCTTCGCGGCCCTGCGGGACAGCGATCGTCGGGAGTTGCATTTCGCGGACATGGCGGCGGATGACGACTCGACTCGCCTACAGGAGCAATTGGTCGTGACCTTGGATGCGCAGCTCTTCTATGGCGTGCTCCAGGCTCTGCCCTATCTGGCCAGCTTCCCCTACGAGTGCACGGAACAAACCCTGAATCGATTCGTTTCCACCGGTATCGTGACCTCGCTTTATGACACCTACCCGGCCGTAGCCAGAATGGCCAAGGAGTTCTCACAGCGCCAGACGCAGTTCGAGACCTGGGACGGGGTCGATGCGAATCGCAAGATGGCGCTGGTCGAGACTCCCTGGTTGCGCAGTGCGCAAGGTGGAGATGCCGGCAAAGACGATCTGCTCAACGTTCTCGATCCCCGGATCGCCAATGCCGAGCGGCGCTCTGCGCTGGCGAAACTGAACAAGGTCCAGACCTCACTGGGCGGTTTCCCCTGGTGGCCAGGAGGCCCACCCTCTCCCTACATGACTCTGTATCTGTTGCAAGGATTCTCCCGAGCCCTGGAGTTCGACATCGAGATCCCCAGGGAGATGGTGGTGCGGGCCTGGCAGTACATGCACCGCCACTATGTGGACGAGATGGTTCAGAAGATGATGGCAGAGCGACTGCTGCTGGGAGATGGTGACATTCCTCAACTACGTGCTCTCCAGCTATCCCGATGACTCGTGGACGGGTGGCGTCTTCACCGGGCAGGAGCGTCGCGAGATGCTCGATTTCTCCTTCCGTCACTGGCGGCGGCACTCGCCCCTGCTGAAGAGCTACCTGGCCCTGACTCTGCAAAGGGCAGATCGTGGGGACGATGCGAGCCTCGTCTTTCAGAGCGTCATGGACTCGTCCAAGACGACCCGCGATGAAGGCACCTTCTGGGCACCCGAGGACCGGTCGTGGCTCTGGTACAACGACACCATCGAGACCCACGCTTTCGCGTTGCGGACTCTGAACGAGATCGATCCCGGAGACGAACGCCGTCACGGACTCGTCCACTGGCTGTTTCTCAACAAGAAGCTCAACCACTGGAAATCCACTCGTGCCACCGCGGAGGTGATCTACTCGCTGGTTCACTACCTGGATCAGGAGGGTCAACTGGGACAGAAGGAAGCCGCGAGCGTCCAGGTCGGGGCACGGGTCGAGCGTTTTGTGTTCGAGCCCGAGCGTTATACCGGCCGGGGCAATCAGCTGGTGATTGCGGCTGCCGAGATCGATCCCGCGACGAGCTCGACCGTGATCGTCGAGAAATCCACCCCGGGACTCATGTTTGCTTCCGCTACCTGGAATTTCTCGACGGAGGAGCTGCCAGCAGAGGCTCGGGGCGATTTCTTCTCGGTACAACGTCGATTCTTCCGGCGCGTCGCCACGGCGGACGGTTGGGTCTTGCGGCCCTTGAGCGCCGGCGACACCGTGGACATCGGCGACCAGGTCGAGGTACAGCTGTCACTCAGGAGCCGTCATGCGGCGGAGTATGTTCATCTTCGGGATCCCCGGGGGGCAGGCTTCGAGCCGGTCTCCAGCGCCTCGCGCTACCAGTGGAACCTGGGGATCGGTTGGTACGAAGAGATCCGCGATAGCGGCACCAACTTCTTCTTCGACTGGTTACCCGCGGGCGAGTACACCTTCAAGTACCGACTGCGAGTGGCGATGGCGGGTCGCTTCAAGGTGGCGCCGGCCGTTCTCCAGTCCATGTACGCCCCCGAATTCACGGCGTACTCTTCGGGTGTCGAGCTGCGTGTCGAGAACTAGTGGTTCGAGGGCAGCCGCAGGACCTGTCCGATGTAGATCGAATCGGAGCGCAGGCCGTTGATCTTCTTCACCGAATAGACATCGGTATTGTGCCGCTTGGCGATCTTCCAGAGAGTGTCGCCGCGGGACACCTGGTAGTGCGTGGGCTCGCCACGGTCGAGGATCTCGGCGCCCCGGTTCTTCCAGGCCGCGGGAAAGAGGGCGACATGGTAGTGAGGCGGCCGTGATTCCAGCATGGCATCCAGAATGCCGTTGACTTCGAGGGTCAGCAGCGTCATCTCGAACCAGCTGCGGCATCTACGATCCCAGCTGCGCCGCAGATCCATGGCCATACCGGTGGGATGCACCGAGCGTTTGGAGGCGTTGCGGGGCTGTCGATTCCGGGCCCTGGTCAAACTGGTCACCACCAGCTGCTCGCCACAGGCCTCGTAGTAGTGCTGGCCGAGATTGGCGAGGAAATCCCGCACCTCGCGCCGGGCATAGGGGAAGGTGACCCCCTCCTTGACTTCAAAGTACCGGTTGCCGCTGACCGGGACCAAAGCGCCGGAGTCGATGAGGCTCTGGACGTCATCGGAGGTGCGGGCGAAGGTGAAACCGTGCAACGAGGCCTGCTGGTTCTGCAGGTCCATGGATGCCCCGGAGACACGCAGGCTCTGCGCCTCGCCGGTGGCAGGCAGCAGAAGGAGCAGTCCCAGACTCAAGACGGCGACCGCGCACAGCGCGGGCCGCCTACCTATACCCATCGGACTGCAATCCTCCATACCCATCTACTTGCTTTAGCTGATGTAGTCCCCCCAGCCATCAATCTCAGTTGAGGGCCGGATCATATCGAATTCCCCCGATATGTCGTCAAGTATTTTTTTCACAGGGCCGCGGGGACGCTGTGTACACCGATTCCTGCCGCTCAAGTAGACTGCACGCCGCATGCTCTATCTGGTGGCGAATCTGTTGGGCCTGATCGGTCTGGTCGGGATCTTCTACCTGACTGGATGGCTCTGCGATCACCTCGTCATGAAGGGGCGGGGTCTGGAACCGATCTCGGCTGTGGGCTGGTTCGGTCTGGGTGCGACCCTTTGGATGGGATGGGCGTTCGGGTTGGCGACGGTGCAGAGGCTGGGCGCAGCCTCTCTGGGATTGGTGGCTTTGTTGACGCTCGTGATCGCCTGGCGGTATCGACGAACGGCATCTCGGGGTTTCCTCGCAGTGTCGGAGCCTGCGTCGGCCTCCGGCAGCCCAGCGGTCACCTGGGTATTGAGTGGTTTTGTGGCAGTGATTCTCGTCGGTCTCTGGATACAGGTCCTCTGGCCACAGCTATCTTGGGACGCCAATGCGTACCACCTGACGGTCCCCCGGCTGTATCTGGAGCACGGGGGATTCCGGCGAATACCGTTCAACGTCTACTCCAATTGGCCACTGAATACCCAGATGCTGTACGCCGTGGCGCTTGCGGCCCGGGACTATGTGCTGGCCAAAGCGCTTCACTTCGCGTTCGGGACTGGCGACCCTGCTTCTCATCTATCGGGTCGTCAAGGTCACCAGTCGACCCTGGGCGGGTTGGCTTGGAGGAGCCCTGTTTCTGGTCAACCCGGTGGTGCTGGACGAGTTCCGGGCTGCCTATGTCGACCTGGCCTTCGCCTTCTTCTTTCTACTCGCCTTCGTGCTGGTGCATCAGGCGCTGGAGAGCCGTGAGGACCGCGGGCGGCAGTTGATCGTTGCCGGGGTGTTCGGTGGAGTGGCTGCGGGCATCAAGCCAACTGGAGCGGTGGCCGTCGCCTGTCTTCTTGTCCTCTTCCTGGTGGTGAGTCTCAGGCAGGGTCGAAAGGCGGGTGATCGTTCTGGCAGGACTGGCGCGGATTGCGGTGCCTGCCGGGCTCATGCTGGCTCCCTGGCTCATCAAGACCTGGGTTCTGACGGGCAATCCCGTCTATCCTTTTTTCTACTCCGTCCTGGGTGGCCCCGAATGGAGTGCAGATCTCAGTGCTCAGCTGCGGGAGTGGCAACAGGGCATGGGCATGGGGCGCTCGTGGCTCGACTTCCTGCTACTGCCGATCCGGGTCGTGGTCGCGGGCGGGGCCGGTTACGATCACTTCGACGGCCGCATCTCGCCACTCTGGTTGGGCCTGGTGCCGTTGGCGTTGGTGCTGGGCCGACGGCGTCCCTTGATCACTCGCAGCCTGGGAGTGGCGGGTGCCTACTTCGTTTTCTGGGCCCTCTCCTCCCAGCAGATGAGGTTTCTCATCCCCATTCTGCCCTTCCTGGCCGTGGCGGGCGCGCTGGCCCTGGTCGAGCTGGGGCAGACGATCCAGGCCGGCAGGCGACCGGTGTTCGAGTGGGCCGTGACTTTGGGGATCGTTGCCACGCTGGCTATGGTCTGTAGCAGCATGATCATGCCGACCTGGAGAATGCTGGGGCGATACCTGGAGGCTGGCCACGAGGTTGTCGAGGAGACCGTTCACCCGGCGTTTCGGTACATCAGCGAGGATCTGCCAAAGGGGGCCAAGTTGATGTTTCTCAACACCAATCATGGCTTCTTCTGTGACCGCGAGTTCATTGCCGACAGCTTCTTCGAAGCGTCGCAAATCAACGACCTCTTTCAGTCCGCGGAGAGCCAAGAGGGGATCCATGCGGCCCTCGGCGATCTGGGGGTGACGCATCTGCTGATCGAAAACCGGGATCGCTTTGTACCCTGGCCCCGATCGCTGTACGAGCTTCTTGACGATCCGCAGCTGGCCCGCCGTCTTTACCGGTCTCCTGACAGCCTCTACGACGTAGTAGCAGTGGTCGGCGCGACACCGCAGCCCTGACGACTGTGGTGTTTGTGACAGCCCCGGTGCGGGATCAGCTCTAGTTTGGAAGTGTCGGTCATGAGACAGGCACAGCGAATCCTCTTGTCGGTGGCAGTATCTCTCGTCAGCCAGGGCCCGATGGCAATGGCCCAGCCGGTTTGCTCACCGATACCGCCTCCTACAGGGACAATTGTAGAAGTCGTCCCCGGCCAGGCTGGCGAGCTGAAGAGCATTGTCACCGCCGCTGAAGACGGCACAACCATCCTGCTGCACGATGGCTTCTATGACATGAGCGGTGGCGGTTCCTCGCAACTGGTTTTCTCAACGCCAGGCGTGACTCTGCGGTCGTACAGTGGAAATCGTCAAGCGGTCGTTCTCGATGGCGAGTACATCACTGGCGAGTTGGTGAGCATCTACGCCTCGAACGTGACCATCGCCGACCTGACGCTGCGGCGCGCCTACTATCATCCAATCCACATCAGCGGTCCTCAGGGAAGTCCCATAACCGGGGCTGTGATCCACAACGTTCGCATTGTCGATCCCGGAGAGCAGGCCATCAAGATCAATCCCATCGACGACGGCTGGGTCGACAACGGCTTGATCGAGTGCAGCTCGATCGAGTTGACACCCGCGGGCCGGGCGCAGGTGCGCAACAGCTGCTACACGGGTGGTATCGACGCCCACGCGGCCCAGGGCTGGACGGTGCGACGCAACCGGATCGAGGGCTTCTGGTGCGACAGCGGTCTCTCGGAACATGGTGTGCATTTCTGGAAGGCCTCACGAGACACCCTCGTCGAGCAGAACGTCATCGTGGACTGTGCCCGAGGCGTCGGATTCGGTCTCGGATCGAGCGGTGGCACTCGGGTGTATCCGGATGACCCCTATCCCGGGGTGAACAACAAGGGGCATATCGACGGCGTCATCCGCAACAATTTCATAGCTGCCACCGAGTCGGCCCTCTTTTCGTCCGACTTCGGATTCGACACCGGCATCGGATTGGAACAGGCCGCTGGAGCCCGGGTGCTGCACAACAGCGTCGTCTCGAGTCAGGCTCCGGCGTCTTCGTCGATCGAATGGCGATTCACCAGCACCTTTGCCGAGATTGCCAACAATCTGACGACCCACGTGCTGCGACAGCGTGATGGCGGGCAGGCCGACCCACAGGGCAACATCTCGAACGCCCAGACGGACTGGTTCTTCGACGTGGTTTCTGGTGATCTGCACCTCGAGCCAAACGGTGTAGCGGCCGTGGACAGCGGCGTGCTACTGCCCGGTGGCTGGGCGGACCGGGACTTCGACCTCGAGACGCGCGATTCGTGGCCCGATGTCGGTGCCGACGAGATCGTCGAGATTCTCTTCAGCGACGGTTTTGAATCCGGTGATTGGCGTCAGTGGATCGTCGTCCAGTAGCTCCAGCGGACGACTCTCTGCCTGAGGTTTCGGCCCGCTCGGCGAGCTCGGTCGCGGTGCCGTGGGTTTCGCTGCCAAACCGTGCGGGCTCGCCCTCGGCGATGGCCGCCGGCATGTGGTCGACGAGATGCTGCCAACGCCCCTCGTCGAGGGATTCGATCAGCCGCGCGAAGTCTTCTGATCTGGGATCGGCAGGCAGATAGTGACGATAGAGAGCGACGGTGGTCTGCAGCACCGGCAGGGCAAAAAGGACGCAATTCAGAAGCCCAGCGGAAATTCTCGATCAGGACGATGTCCCGGCGGGCTTGCCACGGCTGGGCTGCGAGCCGATAGCCCGGCGCGGCGTGTTGACACCACCGGGACGCTTCGGGATACTTGGCTCGCTTCCGCCAGGCCACAAAGTGAGGCCCGGATCGCGGGGATTTCCCCAGTCGAGTCGCTATCGAGCGCCATCCATGACCGAAAGACAAGACGTTATTCTGGGTGCCGGCCTGTCCGGTATGACCGCCGCCTTTACCCTGCAACGGGCGGGGGAGGACCAGTGGCAGGTCTACGAGCGCGAGAGCAATGTCGGCGGGCTGGCCCGCACGATGGAAGTGGATGGATACCGCTTCGACTACGGTCCCCACATCCTCTTCACCATCGACCAGGAAATCAAGGAGCTGATTCAGGACCTGCTGGGCGACAACTTCCACGCCCAGGAGAGGCGCGCCTACATCTACCACAAGGCCCACGATCTCTACACGAAGTTCCCATTCCAGGCTCATCTGTACGGTCTGCCGGTGCAAATCGTCCAGGAGTGCCTGGTGGGATTGGTGGAGGCCGTGCAGGCCCAGGCGAGAGGCGAGTTCGACCCGCAGAATTACGACGAGTGGATGCACGGCTTCTTTGGCAAAGGGATCGCCGAGCATCTGATGATCCCCTACGCCAAGAAGATCTGGACGGTCGAGCCGGACACCATGGACTTCAGCTGGATCGGTCGGCGGGTTCCAACTCCCGATGTAGAACGCATCATTGGCGGGGCCCTTGCGGACGAGGTGGAGCAGGTGGGCGCGACCTCCAACTTCTGGTACACCCGGGTCGGTGGCATCGAGCCCCTGCCGACGGCCCTGGGCGAGCGGGTGCGCAATGTTCATCTGGAGAGAACCGCCGAGCGCATCGAGCTGCCTGCCAAGCAGGTGATCTTTGCCGACGGCGAGGTCGTGCCGTTCGATCAGCTCATCTACTCGCTACCGCTCTGTTACTTGCCGCGCTTTATCCCCAATCTGCCGCCCGAGGTCCAGGCCGCCTGCGACGGGTTGCGCTATCAGGGGATCTACTGCGTCAATGTCGGGGTGGATCGCGAAGCCATCTCGGACAAGCACTGGATCTACTACTACGAGGACGAGTTCCCCTTTCATCGTCTGTCGCTGCCGGCCAATTTCAGCCCTGACTGCGTGCCGCCGGGAAAGAGCTCCATCGCCACCGAGGTCGCCTTCTCCGATGTGCGGCCCTTGGACAAGGACACGGCGGTAGAGAAGACAATCGACGGCCTCATCGCCGCCAGGCTCATCACGCCCGACGACAACATCTCCCTGGTCCACACCGAGGAGATCCTGCCCGCCTACATCATCTACGACCTGCATCACGCCAAGTACGTAGCCATGATCCGCGAGTATCTGGGCGAATACGGCATCCGCACGGTCGGCCGGTTCGGCGAGTGGCAGTACTTCAACATGGATCACTCCATGCGCAGCGGCAAGACGGCTGCCGACGAGATTCTGGCCGACCGCGGCTGAGCCGGGATGTCTGCGACTCACCGAGACCCCGCAGCGCCCGTCGCGGTCATCATCGTCAACTGGAATGGAGCGTCGGACACTCTGGCGGTGTTGGGCGAGCTCGAGGGGGTCGACGGACCTCCGTTGCGAATCATCGTCGTGGACAACGGGTCGAGTGACGACTCGGTGGAAGCTCTGCGCCGGCAGGCACCGCACATCGAACTGGTGGAGACCGGTGAGAATCTGGGGTTCGCCGGCGGCAACCTGGCCGGGCTGCGCCACGCGTTCGACTCCCAGGACTTCGGCTGGGTGTTGCTGATCAACAACGATGTCGCTGTGGACAAGGGCTTCTTGCCGCCTCTGCTCGAAGCCTGCCTGGATCCCGATGTGGGGGCCGCGGCGCCGAAGATCTACTACTTCGAGCCCCGTGACCTGATCTGGGCCGCCGGTGGCCGGCTGCGGCTTCGTGAGACCGTGACCGAGGAATTTGGCCAAGGAGAGCGAGACAGTCCGGCTTTCTCTCGACCCGCGGACATGACCTACCTGACCACTTGTTGCTTGTTGATTCCGCGGGATGTCGTGGAGAAGGTCGGCCCCCTTGATCCCGTGTTCTTCATCGGTGTGGACGATGCCGACTGGAGCCGCCGCGCCGTGGATGCGGGCTATCGCCTGCGCTATGTCCCGGACAGCGAGATCTGGCACAAAGTCGCGGTCTCGACGGGCGGCAGCTACACACCCTTCAAGACCTTTCACACCGGACGCAGCAACACCCTCTACGCGCGCCGTCATCTGGCGAATGCCAGGACTCCTGATCTTCCTCGGGGCCAATGCTGGCGCCCTGATCGGTGCCTTCCTCCGGGAGCTGCCCAAGGGCAATGCGAAGGCCGTCGTGGCCAAGGCCAAAGGCATCTGGCGCGGGCTTCGCGATCCCCTCCCGTCTCCACCCGGTCTCTAGCGGGGTCCGAGGGCCTGAGCCGTTCTACTTCACGTCGGTGATGACGTCGGCCAGAAACTGATGTCGGCGATTGAAGAGCCTCGTGTAGCTGAGGAGCACGGCCCCGACTGTGCCCAGCCCTGTCACCGAGGCGATGAGAAACATGATGACGATCTGGTACTTGACGGCCTCGGCAGGTGGCACCCCCGCGAGAAGTTGTCCCGTCATCATTCCCGGCAAGCTCACCAGACCGACGACGGTCATGGAATTGAGGATGGGGATCATGCCCGTCCGCACGGCCTGCCGGATGGCTGGTAGAGCCGCTTCCCATCGCGTTGCACCCAGCGTGAGATAGAGCTCGACCTGGTCCTTGCCCTGCACCAGGGCTTCGGCAAATCGATCCAGACCGAGGGATATTCCTGTCAGTGCGTTGCCAAGAATCATCCCCAGCAAGGGAATCGCGTACTGGGGCAGATACCAAGGCTCGACGCGGACGATGGCGCCGAGAGCGACACCGGCCACGACCCAGGAGCTGACCAGGATCGATAGCGTACTGCTGAACCAGATGCCGGGATATGTCCGGGAGGTCCGGCGCACGGCCGCATGTCCCGCGATGAGCACCATCAGCAGTCCCAGCCCCAGGACCGGTCCCCAGTGATTCAAGGTGAAGACCTTCTGCAGAATCAGACCCACCAGAAGGAGCTGGACTGTGGTTCGGAGCGCGGCGATGAGGAGCTTCTTGCCCAGATCGAGCTTGAGGACGACTGACAGGGCGCCATTGAGCAGGATCAGGAGAGTGGCGAGACCCACCTGCCAGTAAGCCAGCTCGAGATAGGAGGTCTCGCCCGTCATGGTGCAGCCTCGATGCGGCCTGCGTCGAGGCGAATGACTCTGTGGGCGACTCTCTTCGCTTGTTCAGGGTCGTGGGTGACCCAGACGAAGGCTCGCTCTGCGGGGACTTGTCTTTGCCAGGAATCGACCAGCTGCTCCAAGGTGGAGGTGGTGTGCGGATCGAGGGCCGCTGAAGGCTCGTCGAGCAGCAGAACCATGGGGGAAACCAGGAGAGCTCGCAGCAAGGCCACAATCTGACGCTCGCCGCCAGAGAGGTTCATGGTGCGAGTTGCCGAGAAAGCGCTCATCCCGGCCGAGATGATCCAGGAGCTGGGCTAGCTGATTCTCGGGGAAGGGAGATTCGCGGCGCAGGTGCAATTCGAAGGGCACCTTCAGATTGTCGATGACAGTGCCTTCGAGAACCGGAGATCGTTGCTGAAGATACAGAGCTCGTGCCCGGTATTCGGGCACGTCCCGATCGCTGATCGATTTACCACGCCAGGCAATTTCCCCTTCGTCCACGGAGTCGAGCAAGGCCAGGGCGCGCAGGATCAAGCTTTTACCGCAACCCGTCGGGCCGACCAACGCCAGACGATCTCCCGGCTCGATCTCGAGTTGAATGTGGCGAAACAGCCAATCCGGGGACTCGGGACGCCGCCTTCCCAGTTGGCTGGCCGCCAGCAGAGGGTGGGTCAATGCAAAGGCAGCCTGGGACAGCCGTGGAGCCATGATTCGATCAAGGTCTGGGTTTGCTGCGAGCCGGCACGCCCATGGCGATGTGCTGGGGCGGCACGTCCTCCACCACCACGGCGCCGGCGCCGATGAAGGCCTCGTCGCCGACGGAGACGCCACCCAGGATCTTGGCCCCGGCGCCGAGGGTGACCCGGTCTCCGAGAGTGGGGCAGTCATCGTTGTCGAATCGAGCTTCGCCCAGGGTGACCCCCTGGAGAAGCGTGCAGTCCTCGCCGATGACCGTGGCGCCGCCCACGACCAGACCGACGCCGTGGGGGATATAGCAGCCACCGCCGATCTCAGCCTGGGGCAGGATGTCGATGCCGCAGAAGGCGATGGACAAACGGCGACAGATCGCCGGCAACAACGGCACGCCCCAACGTCGCAACGTGCTGCCCATCCGATAGGCGACCATGGCTTGGAAGCCATTGTCCAGCAGCAGGGCATCGACCAGGGCATGCGCAGTCCCCCAACCTTTGATCTCCCGCAGGCGGCGAAAGTCCCGACTCAGTCTGGGCCACATGAGCGCTAGTTTCCCATGAATCGGCGAAGTTTCTGGTGGATCGCCGACAGCCAGAAATAGTAGCCGGAGACCTTGCGCCGGAAGCGCGCAGCTTCGTCTCTGGGGTAGACCATCATTCGTGGAATGGCGAACAAGTCGTTCTTGGGCGGCTCCCCTGCATAGGCCGCCCTGTACCCGGCGGCTTTCACGGCCTGTCGGGCCTCGGGATTGTGATGGGCAAAGGGATAGCAGAAGTCATGGATCGGGTGGTCGAGCTGCCGGGTCAACTCCTGCCGGGACTGAGAGACCTCACGGTGCAGGGTTTCGACATCGCAGGCCGTCAGGTCGAGGTGCGTCAGGGAGTGACATCCAATATCAAAGCCTCGATCGAGCCAGTCGCGAAGACCAGCGGGCTCGACGATCTGTCCAGAAGAAGTCTTGGTGTGGTCTCCGGCCGGGTGGCTGAGATTCACTTCCCGTCCCAGGAGTCCTCCGGGCACGAAGACCGCGGCGCGGAACTTTTCCTGTACCAGGAGATCGGCGGCCCTCGCCAGATCATCGGCGAAGCCGTCATCGATCGTCAGCAGAACCGCGCGCTTGGGTGCTCGACCCGCAGCCAGACAGGAGTAGGTCTCGTCCAGCGAGAGGGTCCGGTAGTCATGCTCTCGCAGCCACCGCAGTTGGGCGGCGAACTGCTCCAGGGTTACCCAGAGCTCTGGATCGCCTTCGACGACGCCCCCGAAACGGTGATACATGAGCACCGGAAGGGTCCGTCGGGGTATTAGCCTCATGGGAGAGGTTCTCCTGCCAGATCGGCGATCAGATCGCCGAATCTCTGTGCTTGCCGGTCCAGCGAGTAGGTCAGAGCTCGCTGACGAGGCCGGTCACCCCAGTTGCCATTCAGAGCCTCCGTCAGGCCGGTTGCATAGGCGATGGCGGTCTGTTCCTCGACCAGCACACCCGCATCGCCGACCAACTCACGGCGAATCCCATCGGCGGCGGTGACGACGGGTCTGTTGCACGCCATGGCCTCGAGAATGGCGAGAGCCCCGGATTCCAGGGGTGAGGAAAGGATGACCACATCGGCCGCGGCATAGAGTTGTGGCAGGTCCTGGCGGTCGATCTCCAGCCGACGGTATCGATCGAGCCCCAGAGTCGACGCGGCCAGGGCGTCGATCTCTCCTGCCAAGGGCCCACTGCCCGCCACGACGATGGACATGCCGCTCATGGCGGCCGCTTCGAGGGCCAGATCGGGTCGTTTCTCGGGTGACAAGGCGCCGACAAAGAGAGCCACCGGCCGAGCCGTTTCCAGGTTCAGGACTTCCGTACCGGGTCGAAACAGCTCGCCGTCCACTCCCTGGGCGACGACTTCGACTCGCTAGACCAGGGACTTGCGCTCGCACCGTCTCGGCCAGCTGGGGATTGGCCGTGACCAGGATGTCGGGTCGACGTCGGGCGAAAGGGATCTCCCAACCCGGATGGTTGCTGTGGGTGTAGTCGAGTAGCCGGGCGCCGGTGAGTCGGCGAACAGCACTCAAAAGCAACCCCCCCCAGAACCCGGTCTCGTGCCAAATGACCTGATAGCGCCCGCGCAGGAGGGCGGGAAGCGAGAAGAGAAGGTGAGAGGTCCACTCCACATGAAGGGGATCCAGGTACAGGGTGTCGAGCACCTTGCGGCCCCAGCTGGTGGCGAGGTAGAGGCGCTCGAGGGCCGAGCGGGGAATCGCCGGTCTTGCCACTCCGCCCGGACCCTGGCCGGAGCGCGAGTAGACATGCAGATCGAAGCGGTCCTCCAGCCGTGGCAGCAGCTCCGCGAGCATCGTCTCGGCACCCCGAGGGACGACTCCGAAGCCGGAGAGAACGACGGCGACCCGAGGCTTCATTCTGGCACCTCGCCGCTGAAGAAGAAGTCCTGGAACGGCCGACGAAATCGGGCCGCGAGGATGGCCCCGATCACTGCCACTGCCGCGACGGAGGCTGCGAAACGGCTCCAGCTGGCGGCTGGCAAGAGATAGCTGATGGTCACGAAGAAGGGCAGGGGCAGAAGGTAGACAAAGAGGATCTCCCGCACCAGGTGCCAGAACTCACGGCCACAGATGCGGTGGACACGCCAGGCCATCAACAGATGGCCCAGCATCAAATAATGGGCCCAGGCCATGCCATCGGGGCCCATCCGTTGTGCCAGGAACCACCCGAAGCCGATCAATGACGCCATATTGACCACCACGATGATCAACCAGATTCGATCTTCGCGGTAGGCCTTGAGCATTTCGCCGCCCAATAGGTTGAAGGGATCCACCAACGGCAGAAAGCAGAGGATCTTGAGCAGATGCACGGCTTCCTGCCAGTTCTCGCCGAGCAGAATCTTGAGCAGCACGATCTCGGCGTTGAAGAAGAGGAAGTAGGCGACCAGTACCTCTCCCGCCAGGATGGCGACCGTGGCCAATCGGTAGGCACCGACGAAGCGGCTGCGGTTGTCGATGAACTTGACCAGGGCTGGATAGATGGCTCGAACCAGGGCAGGCACCATCAGCACCTGAGCCCGGAGTGCCCAGAGAAAGGCCTTCTCGAACTGACCCACCATGTAGGTGGTGTCCACGGCCTCCACGATGTAGCGCCCCACGAAGGGCGTGGAGTTGGCGAGCAGCGCGATGACGAACAGCAGGCCACTCTGTCGCAAGAGACCGGGAAGGGGCCCCAGGCGTAGCTCGATGGGCATGTGCCCCCAAGCCCGACGCCAGAGAATCAGCATGTAGAGGAGGGCGGCGACCAACTCGCCGATGACAAAGCTCCAGACACCGAACCCCTGCCAGGCGAGGGTGATGGAGGTGGCAGCCAGGATGAATCCGCGGCCGATCTCCGGCCCCACCAGACGCGTGACCTTGAGCTCGCGCTCGAAAAAGACCCGGGGCACGACGCCCAGGCCCTCGATCAGGACCCACAAGGAGAGTACCCGGAGGACGGCCGGCAAATCGGGGTCCATCCCGGCGAACCAGGGCGATGCCAGGACGAGACCGAGGGTGACAAGAATGCCAGCGCCGATCTCCCAGAGCAGGACGCTGCCGTAGCGCTCTCTTGGGTCGCGAACCAGCTCGTAGGGCAGACCCTGGTCGCGGACAAACCCGGCGATGACGACGGTCGACCAGGCGAGGGCAAACAGACCGTGCCCTTCCGGCAGCACCAGGCGAGCCAGGGTCAGATCGGCGACAAGACGCAGAGCCGTGCGACCGATCTGGCTGCCGCCGGCCGCCAGGAGCGAGTGGAGGAAGCGCTTTTCGGTGGTCTCCATCGGCGCTCTAGGAATCCTGCCAGTGGTCGAGAATGGTCTGGTACCAGGCCATTTTGAAGGCCACGACACCGGGAAGCGCCCGCCAGGCGGGTCGCAGCTGGGGATGATCCAGAAAGATCTGGAGGCTCGAGATCCAGGACTTGGCAAGACGAGTCGCGGCCAAACGCCGCCGACTCCGCCAGGTCGGACCGCTGGCGAAGACACCGGGGTGCTTGCGGCAGAAGGCATTGAAGTGCCGGCCGTACCAGGCCGCGTGTCGTTCGAGGGCTTGCCGATCCGCCCGAACATCGGCATGCTCGACCACGGCTGCGGGCTCGAAGTAGACCTCGAGGTCCTGGGCTCGAGCCCTGAGGATCCAGTCGTAGTCCTCGCTGGTGATCAGATCCTCGTCGAAAGGGCCGACTCGATCCCAGGCCTGGCGTCGGACTCCCAGATTCAAGCTGCCGACGGGCTGTGTGCCGTCGCTACCTGCGGTTCGGTCGTCCAGTAGCTCATGGAAGGAAGCGATGTTGTCCGCCACCGCCCAACGATTGCCGGTCAGGGAGAAACGGACACTGCCTCCGGCGACGGGAGAGTGATCGAGAGCGGCCACCAGCTGCTCGGCCCAGTCGGCGGCCGGCCGGCAGTCGGCATCGGTGAAGAGGATCTTCTGGCTGTCGGCAGCCTGGACCCCGAGGTTCCTCGCCGCGCCGGCTCCCAGCGACTGCTCGGATTCGATGAAACGCACCGAACCATCGCGAGGTACCCGACCGGGCGCATCCCGGCCCACGACCAGGATCTCCAGGGATTCCGGATCGAGACTCTGGGATTGCAGCGCTGCCAGCGTCTGGTCCACCAGCTGCGAGTCCAGGTTGGGTATGACGATGCTTGCCAGCAGTCCCATGCTCGGGTCCCTATGGTATTGCGACCGAGGTCGCTGAGTGAGCCGCCAGCAGACGGGTCATGGCGTCTGGAGATAGAACAGCGGTTCCTCCACCGGTGCCTCCAGAGTATCGGAAAGGAAGACGCTTGCGAGCTGTGAATTGTCGGCGAAGAGCGTCAGGCGCAGCTCGCGGGTGGTGCCGGCGGGATCTCGACCCAGGTGTTGGCCATCCATGATGGCCCACCGGGCTACCCGAAGCTGGGGGCCGATCTCCTCCCCGGTGACGACCTCATCCACCCGGTATCGACAGGTCACCAATGCCTCCCGATAGGGGTCGATCTCTTGCAGTGTGGGCTCCTGCGAACAGACATCCAGCTGGGCACGAACATTCCATGATGGGATCTGGGGTCGCGACTCCAGCTTGCTCCGGTAGCGCGAGAATCCTTCCTGAATTTCCTCGGCGGTCAGGGCCCGCGAGTAGATCGCGACGCCTTCGAGTCTTCCATGCCAGGGCTTGTTGCCGTTCCAATCGCTGCCAAACACCAGTGGGGCGGCGCGCCAGTGAAAGAAACCTCCTGAAATCGAAGTTTCGGTGGACATCAACACACCGTCGAGATAGGCCTTGAGCTCGCCCGGCGAGTAGGTAACGACTACATGGGACGGCTGGGCCTGCGGCAGATCCATCAGCAAGGCGCCAGGAAAGGACTCGTCGCCACGGCCCTTCATGCGCAGGCCGAAGTAGAGTCCTTTCGCCTGCTGCTCGAGAGTGAAATTTCGGCGGCTCTTGGAAGCCGATGTCAGGATGATCCCACGACGGTTCGGTGGTTTCTCCGGGATCAGGACCATCTCGAGTGTCAGCTCATAGGTTCTCTTGCACTCGAGGCAGACTCGGTTCGAGGCGGATTCCGGCATCTCGAAATGTCCCCCGGCAGGCTGCATGCGAAAGTCGGAGTCGAGCCGAGCCGTGTCCCTGGCGGTCAGAGTGACAGCGGTATCGGCCCCCAGCTCCGGGTCGAACAGGAGATTCGGGGAATCGCCCGTCTCCCAAAGAAACACCAGCCCGTCCGTGGAGGCAGGCCAGAGCGGTGGTCGAATCTCGATTCGAGCGGCGGCCATCGTGTTGGCAACCTGAGCCCGGTCGGCGACCCCCTGCAGATGGAGAGCATCGGATCCCCGCAACGGTTCCGTCAGTCGCAGGATGAGTCGCTGCCCTCCGGATTCGAGAGCCTGGCCCTCGATGGGGGTACCCGACTCCAACCTATAGTCCGTCTGAGATATCTCGATCGCCTCGTCGAAGGCCACGACAATCTCGGTGCTGTTGCTGCGCAGTGTCGACGACAGAACCTGTGGTGCGGCGGTGGGCGCGACAGCGACCTGGCCCATCAGAGTCTGCCCGTTGGCTGTAGCCACAACTTGGAATCGCCCTGGATTCTTGTAGACGTGCTCACCGGTGGACCCCGTCGAGCCGTCCCCGAAATCCCAGTGCCATTCGGCTTCGGGGCTGTCGGGTTTGGCCGTCCATCGAAATGGTGCCTCTCCATAGTGGCGTCCCAGAGGGAGAGGGGCGAGGTGGACATCGGGGAAGCGATCTGTCGCCGGGTCATGGGTAAGTCGTATCGGGGCAGTGAGGATCTCCAACGTCTGGGGATCGGTCTCGGCAACAAAGAGCTCGTAGTCGGCCTCGAAATGGGGGTGATCGTCATTGGAGGCGGCGAAAGCCAGGAGACGGCCGTCCGCCGAGAGCATGGGAAAGTAGAGGTAGCCAAAATCCTCTGGCATCCGGGGATCGCTCTTCTTCAGCCAACTGGCGCGGGTTTCGGTAGGCAGCTGCAAGCGGTCGATCGGGCCACCGGGTGCCACCACCCAGAATCCCCAACGACCGTCGTGGGAGAAGTAGGGCTGACAGCCAGGCTGCGGAGGTCGGCTCGCCACCTTGCGGCGCCCTCTGAGGAAAGGTACCAAGGCACCGTTGCCTGAGGCCGCCCAGGTGAGATCGCTGTTGACCAGCCAGGGTCCGTTCGGATCGGTTTCCCGAGTCAGAAGCGAAGAGCTTCCAGAGTCCAAATCGAGCAGCGCGGTTCGACCATCACCGCGAATGTAGACGAGCTCCGAAGGCGATCGCCACACCGCGGCTCGGTTCTCGTAGTAGTTGCGGGCTTCGGGCAGTAGTGCCTTGACACCCGAGCCGTCGGGTCGGATCCACATCATGGGCCCCGACGGCCCCTCCCCGTGGGTAGCCATCCTGATCCGGTCGAAGGCTCAGGTAGACAAGGCCTTCGCCGTCGGGAGAGATGTGCGGGCAGCAATGGAGGTTGCGCCCCTCATCTGGGGAGAGCTGTCTCGGTTCGCCACCCGCCAGGTCGCGAGTCCAGATTCTCCAGCGGCCACTGCGGTTCGACTCCCAGACGAGAAAACCAATCCCGAGATCCGCTCTTTCGGCGGCTGCGGGCAGCGGCTCGGCCGGCAACACTTCATCTGATTCGGGTGGGGAGTCAGCCGCCGGGGCGACGCAGCCCAGAAGGAGCAGCGCCAAGCACGGAAGCGATCGTCGATCCAGGGCAGAACCCATGTCGGGAAGTGTAGCCCGGCAGTGGATGGGGAGGGGCTCTGTGCTAAGGTTTTCGCGGCCCATGGACACCGCCGGGTCATGCCCCCGAAGACAGATGAGCAAGATCGCAATGCATAGATGGACTCTGCATCTGGTGGCGCTGGTGTTGATCGCTGGCTGCGGCGAGGCGCCATCGACCTGGCCGGTGTCCTTCGATCTGGCAGCCGGTTTGGCGGTGGCCGACAAGTGGTCGGAGACCCGAAGTCTCGATCTGGCGACGCCTCGAGGCCGGCGTCATCTGATCTCTGGCTGGTCCGAGGATCGGTGGGACCGCCGACGGCACCGGGGATTTGTCGCCAACCGGGGCAGGGTCTCGGTGCTCGATTTCTACGTCGGTGAGGCTCGACCGATGACGCTGCGGTTTCTCGCCGGTTCGGAGGATGAAGATGCGGCGACGCCGGTCGCCGTCGAGGTTCTGGTCAATGGGTATCCTGTGGATACCCTGTTTCTCGAGGGACGGCCTCGTCGGCATCGTGTTCGAGTCCCCGAGAGTCTGCTGCGCACGGGTGACAACGAGCTGACCTTGCGCGGTCCGGCTCCCGAGGAGGGAACCGGATCCTCGGTGCGGTGGTACCAACTCGAAATGCAATACGCTGACGACAGCGAGCCTCCAAGGCCGTTTCTCGCGGGCGAAGTCGATGGGCTGATGATTCCCTATGGCACCCGGCTCGAGTACACCCTGATGTTGCCGGCCGAGAGCCTGCTGACCATCGAGCGCCTGCAGTTTGTCGGGGAAGCGGGAGGACGTCTCACTCTCGTGCTGGAGGAGGATGGTCAAGAAGCCACGGAGTTCTCACTCCCTGCGGAGGCCGCTGAGGACGTCGCGATTCCCCTGTCAGCCGGACTTCCCCGCATATCTCGGCTGACCCTGCGCGCCGACCGTCCCGATGCCGCGGCCTCGGGCCGCTCAGGAGTGCTCTTGACCCGTCCCGTAGTTCGGTCCCCGAGGGTGACGCCAGAGGCATCCCAGGTCGAGTCGGATATCCAGGCGAGCTCCTCGTCGCCAGCGACAGATATGCCGAATATCCTGCTGTATGTGGTCGACACTCTGCGGGCCGATCATCTCGGCTTGTACGGGTACGACAAGCCCGTCTCGCCCGCGTTGGATCGTTTTGCCGCGCGGGCCACGGTTTTCGACAACGCCGTGGCGCAGTCCTCCTGGACTCGTGCCGCCATGGCCTCGATCTTCACCGGTCTCTGGCCGCTCAAACATGCCACCAATGGCCGCAAGGACATTTTGGATTCGGGAGCAACGACCTTGGCTGAGGTCCTGAGCGAAGCCGGTTACGTCACGGCCGCCAAGGTTCGGAACTGGAATGTCTTCCCGGTGTTTGGTTTTCGGCAGGGATTCCAGGATTTCCGCCGGGTCAGGGAGGGCAAGGCGGATCACGTCAATCGGTTGGTAGAGGGTTGGTTGAGCTCCCGACCGGAGGATCGTCCGTTCTTCCTCTGGGTTCATACCGTGGATCCTCATGAGCCGTACCGACCGCCCGAGCAGACGCGGGAGGTCTTTTTCGAGGAGGGTCAGAAGCGGTTCGATCTGGACAAGCATCCCGGGTTCAAGCTCACTCGTGAGATGTCGGAGCAGCAGAGACAGGAAGTCGTCCGGTATCTGATTTCTCTCTACGATGCGGAGATCGCCTTCAATGACCGGGCCTTTGGGGAGCTGGTGGCGATGTTGGAGAGCCTCGATCTGCTGGACTCCACTGTGGTGGTCTTCGTTTCGGACCACGGAGAGGAGTTCCTGGATCATGGAACCTGGGGACACGGCAGAAACCTGTACGCGGAGAATCTCAACGTGCCTCTCGTGATTCGTTTTCCAGACCGGGGCCACGGACAGCGGGTCGAGGCGATGGTGCAGCAGATCGACCTCATGCCGACCCTCCTGGACTACATCGGCTTACCGGTGCCCCCAGGGGTAGAAGGGCGATCATTTCTGCCGCTTCTGGCTGACGGGACGGATTCAGAATCGCGAGAGTCTCCGCCGGCCTTTTCGTTCCTGCATCTGGATGGCGCCGCGTACCGCAGTCTCGTCGATGGCGAGTGGAAACTCATCCAACGACTGTCCGATGCGGGGGAGGTTTCGCAGACGGGGTTGTTTCATCGCCAGTCGGATCCGGAGGAAGGCGAGAATCGAATTCTGGAGATGCCGATTCGCGGTCGCTTTATGGAACTGCTTCTCGACGCCAAGATGGCGGAGGGGAGTGTGCTGACGACGGAAGAGGCCGTTCTCGACGAGGAGACAGAGAAGGCGCTCAAGGCACTCGGCTATCTGCAGTAGGTAGGGGTGCAGTAAACTGCCCGCTCTGATCATGCGTCGCTCCACAGGTCTCGCCCTGGTCTGTCTGACCCTTTTCCTGGTGGGCTTCCCTTTGGTTGTGGGGAAGCCGGGGCTGCCCATGACGCTCAAGGCGGATGAGCCCGCCTACTATCTGATGGCGTTGAGCCTGGCCCGAGATCAAGATCTGCAGTGCGAGACCGGGGACCTGGCCCGACTCTTCGACGAGTATCCCTACCTGGCGACCTTCAATCTCATTCTGATGACGGACGACGGGTGGCACACCGTCTTCTTCGGTAAGCCCTACATCTACTCGTTGTTTGCGGCCCCGTTTGCCGGTCTCTTCGGCGCCAATGGGCTGGTGGCCTTCAATATGTTGATGTTGATGGGGATGGTCTGGATGGGGACCGTCTACTTGAGTCGCTTCAACTCGCCAACGGTCGCGGCGATCTTCGCTGTCGGCTTCTTTCTCTTGAGCACATCGTTTTCCTACGTCTTCTGGCTCCATCCCGAGATCTTCAATATGGCGTGTGTGGCGGGCTCGCTCTTCTTTGTGCTGCACCGGTTCGAGGACGCGCCCGCCGTCGGTCGGTGGGATCGCCTGCGGGGGGTACTGTTCGGGCCGGCGGCGCGGCCTGCCTGGTCGGGTGCCCTGCTGGCGATGGCGGTCTACAACAAGCCCATGCTGGCGGCGATGGCTCTGCCGTCGTTGTTTGTCTTCTGGCAGCAGCGGCAATGGCGTCGGTTGGCGACCTGGGTTGTTGCCGGTGGGCTGGCGATGGGGTTGGTGGCGGGGGTGGCGATCGGTTTCACCGGGCATGCCAGTGCCTACCTGGGAGTGGAGAGGATGGGTGTACCCGTCTTCGATCCCCAGGAGATGCCGGTCACACCGGTAACCCGTCCGGCGGCGGCCGAGAGTCCGACCACCAACTCGTGGACCTGGCTGGCCCGAATCCCCGACGTCGACATCGGCGAGCTGAGCACTCATCTGGGGTACTTCTTCTTCGGCAGGCACACGGGTCTGGTGCCCTACATGCCCTTTGCTGTCTTGAGTCTGCTGTTGTTCCTTCTATATAGCCGGCGCAGCGCGGTCCGTTGGTTGACGCTGCTCTCACTGGCTTCGGTGGCGCTCTTCTTTCTCGTCTGGATTCCGTTCAACTGGCACGGCGGGGGCGGCTTCGTCGGCAACCGTTATTTCGTCAACGTTTATCCGGGTTTTCTCTTTCTGGTGACGCGGATCCGACCGACGTGGATCACCGCAGCCGCGTACGGCCTGGCGGGGTTGCTGGTGGGGCCGATCTTCTTTACACCCTTCGGCGCCCCGGTACCCGAGCCGACCCTGCAGGCGCACGTGCGCAATCCACCCATTCGCTGGTTTCCCTTGGAGCTGGCCTTTCGCAAGAAGCTGCCCGGTTATCACGGCAAGTCGATGTCGGGAGCCTGGTTCTTCGGACGCAAGGATGTCCTCAAACCGAAGAAGGATGACATCCTGATCCATGGCGCCACACCCGTGGAGCTCTGGATGGTTACGGCGGCGCCGTTGGCAGAGGGTGCGGTGTTCCAGATTCGCAATGACGCTCCCGAGAACAGCATCGTTGTCGATCTCGGAGGGGATCGACGGGTGTTGGAATTCGCCGGTCCGCTGGCCAACCGAACCGAGACCCTCGAGTTCTTTCCCAAGCAAGCTCCCGAGCCGCTAGAGGAAGGCAAGCGGACCGTGTACGCCTACCGGTTGCGGATCGAGGCCGAAACCGGTTTCATTCCCAACGCCGCCCGAAACGCGCGCCAGAAGGACCCCGTCAACGACTTCTATCAGGGTGCTGCGGTCACTTATCTGGGGACCCAGAAGGATCTGGAGCGCGATCTGTTTGCCGTCGAGTGGGGCGTGTGTGAGATTCCCGAGGTGACCTCTGTGGGCGAGGTCTTCAGCATCACGACTCGACTTTCCAACACCAGCTCGGAGGTCTGGCCGGCGACGGGCGTGACTCGCGTCAACCTCTCGTATCGCTGGCTGGATGCAGATGGCGGGCCCGTGGTCGCCGATGGGGTGCGAACCGCGCTTGCCGCTGATGTGCGACCCGGCAGCGGGATCGAAGTGGAGCAGACGGTCCACGCGCCGGCGGAGCCTGGGAACCTGGTTCTGGAGATCGATCTGGTGCGGGAGAGGGTGAGCTGGTTCTCGCAGAAGAGGCATTCCGAGCCCTGTCGGGCAGCGGTGCAAGTCCTTGCAGAACCGGCTACTGGATATAGCCCAGAGCCTTGAGCTGGCGCCGGGTCTCCTCATCCATCTCTTCGTGCTCTTCTTGGTCGCCTGTTGCCTGAGTCTCGACATCGAACGGCGGCGCTGACCAGAGCTTCTGCAGTTCGGTCTGGAGGCGTCTCTCTGCCTCGTGGTCCTGGCCTATCAGATTGTTGGTTTCGCCGGGATCGGTCTCCAGATCGAAGAGTGCGAAGGGATTGCCTTTGCCGGCGATCCAGCGCTGCTCGCCCCAATCCTGGGCGTAGATCAGCTTGTAGCGACCATCGGTAACGGCTCGCTGCCAAAGCGGTTTGACCGCGTATCCCGCTTCCGAGAAGGCGTAGCGCTCGGCAATCTCTGTCTCAGGCCCGAGGAGCCGCGGCCACAGGGACTGCCCTTGCATCCACTGACCCTCCTCGAGCTCGATCCCTGCCGCTTCCAGGAGGGTCGGAGCGAGCTGCAGCAGCTCCACGGGTGAAGTGTCGACCCGGGGCTCGAGAGTTCCGGGCTGATGAAAGATGAGCGGCACCCGTAGGCAGGTCTGGTAGCTGAACCGACCGTGGTCGAAGTAATACTCGTGCTCGCCGAGGGATTCGCCATGATCGGAGGTGATGACGGTCAAGGTATTCGCCATCAGACCCTTGTTGTCCAGGAAATCCAACAGCTCCCCGACCTTGGCATCCACATAGGAGATCTCCGAGTCGTAGCGGGCTACATAGAAATCCAGATCGTCCCTGCCGTCGAGAACCTGTTCACGACCGATGCCTGTCATCTGGCGTCGAGGTCGATCGGGATTGATGTCGACTTTCCGCGTCGAGTCCGAGAAGCTGTCGTCGACGAATCTGTCAGTCCAGGGCTCTGGAGCCTCGTACGGGGAATGGGGGTCCAGATAGTGGACCCAGAGGAAGAAGGGCTCGCCGGGTTGCTGATCCTCCATGACCGTTTCCACCAGTTGGTTGATCATGGCGGCTCCGGTGGGATCGACACCATCCGCTGGCGGGGTCAATTTCCAGCTCTCCACATAGGTGCCGAAGCCCTGGTTGAAGTTGAACTCACTGGCCACGGCGCCGTTGGCCACCACGGCCCGGGTCGCATAGCCCTGTCCCTCGAGAAGCTCGGCCAGCATGAGGAATTGGTCGGGGAGTCGGGTGCCGATCTTTCGCACGATGCCGTTGTCTTTGGGGTAGGTGGAGGTGAACATGGAGGCGAACGAAGGGCCGGTCTTGGGCCACTGCACGATGGGGGCCTCGAAGCGAACTCCTGCGGCCGCCAAAGCATCGATCACCGGAGATGTCTGCCGGAAGTAGCCGTAAGACGAAAGATGGTCGGCCCGCAGGGTGTCGATGGTGATCAGGACGATGTTGCTCCGGCGGGCCGGCTCCTGCCGGCTGCAGGCGAGCCAAAGGCTCGCGGCCAGAAGGCCGGTCGAGAGAACCGCGAGAGAGAAGAAGGGCCGAGGAGTACGCAAGGGTCGTGTTTTTCGCGTTGGCTGGAGGCCCAGTGGGGCCGGACCGCGATTATACGCCAGAGGCCATGACCTGTCCGCATGAGCCAGGCGCCCCCGAGGAGGCTCGAACCGGTCGGGCGCTCGCGGTATGCTGCGGCGAAAGATGGAGGCTGCCGGACGCTCCGGTGCGGCTGGGGCCCCGAATCGAGGGCTGAGATCACTTTGCGTGTCGAGCAACAACGTCTTCCAAGATGGGCGCCCTACAACGCAATCCTGCTGGCATTGCTAGCCGTGTTGCTGGTGGGTGTTCTGACCTTCGACCGTTCCGAGTGGCCCTTGCTGATCGGCGACGAGGCGACCTACTTGATGGCGGCCGAGAGCCTGGCCTGGGATCTCGACCTGCGGTACGAGCGTCAGGACTACGACCGCTTTGTCGATCACTGGCACCTGGAGCCCGAAGGGTTGATCCTCCAGAGCGGTGATGCCGGGCAGACCATTACCTTTGGCAAGCCGTTCTTCTATCCGCTTTGGGTGGCGCCCTTTCTCAGAATCTCTCCCACGAAGGGGCCCTTTCTGGCGAACTTCTTCGCCTTGGGTCTCGCGGCACTGCTCGCCAGTCGAACTCTGCGCCAGACGGTCGGCGCCGTGGCGCCGCTGTGGGTGGCCTGCAGCTTGTTCGCTTCCGTGTCGTTCGCCTATACCTTCTGGGCCCACGCGGATCTCTTCCTCCTGGCCCTCACCGCCACCGCCCTGAGTCTAGCCTTCTGGCAGACAGAGACGCCGATGCCACGGGGCCGGAAATCTCACCGGTGGATCTGGCGCTGGGTGGGCGTTGGCGTGCTGTTGGCCGCCGTGGTTTTCAGTCGGCCGCTCTACCTACCGCTGTTTCTGCCAGTTCTCTTGGCCCTGCCGCGAACGGCGAGATGGCGAGCTGGGCTGGCGCTGGTCGTGGGTGCTCTGGGGTTGGCGACCGGGGCTGCTGTCGTCCACCGTCTCAATGGCGATGCCTGGACGAGTTATGGGGCGCAACGAAGAGGCTTCTACAGCAGTACCGGCTTTCCGATCGTCGATTTTCCGGTCGAGACCTGGCAGGAGAGTCTCGATGATCTGGGCGACGCCGCCTGGGCCGAGGCGAGGACTCTGACGAAGCTTCCCAAGACGTCCGCCCGATTGTGGTTCTGGAACTCCATCTACTTCGTGGCCGGTCGCTTTGTGGGCGTTCTGCCGTATTTCCTGCCGCTGGTGCTGGGACTGTGGGGTCGCCCCAGGGGTTGGGCTCGCTGGATGTTGCTGTTGGCGGTGGGGCTCTCGGTAGCCGGTTTCTTTCTCTATCGGCCCTTCAATATCTACGGGGGCGGCGGCGCGATGGCCAATCGCTATTTCATGCCACTGTTCCCGGCTTTCTGGTTCATGGCCTCGCGTCCCTGTCGACCCAACCGTATCGTGGCTGTCTGTCTGGTCGCTGCACCCTTTTTGTGGCCGCTGTGGACGGATGCCAGGGGCTATCCAAAGCGTGCCAATCACACCTATCGTTACGTTTCGGATTTCGCTCAGAGACTCCTACCCTACGAGACCACCCAGAGTCATCTGAAGCCGGCGGGCCGAGCGGATGTCGCACAAGCCGGGTTGTGGGTGAAATTCCTGTCGCCCAGTCTCCGAGAGAAGAGAGATGGCAAAGCCCTGCTGCTCGACCGGGGCCACCGGGGAGAGCTTCTCGTGGGAGCCTATAGACCGCTACAGGAGCTCGAGCTGCAGACTCTCGGCGATCCAGCCGAGAGCCTGAAAGTGGTGGCTGGAGCCAAGGTTCTCGAGGATTCGCGCAACGCCCGTGGGCGCAGGATGAGGCTGGAGTTGCAGGGCCCGCGTGCACGACACCCGATGTGGTGGACCTGGGAGAATTTCTTTCTCTATGAGCTGGCCCTTGAATCCGAGTCCACCTCCGAGGGGAGACTGACCTTCATCCTCGTGAGGGTACCGAGTGCCGAGAAGGGATCGTCGTGAAGACCGCCAAGGGGATGGCGTGGGTGGTGGCGGCAGGATGGCTTGCCACGTTCTTCTGCTGGCTGTGGGATGTCACGGGTGATGGAGCCCCGCGCCTTCTGTGCCAGTTCGTGGTGCTCGCCAGCCTGATTTTGACGGCCGGCAGTGTTCTCTTCTGGGGTCGGGTTCTGTGGCAGCGCGGGGAAGGTTCGTCGTTCTGGACTGCCGGGCGTCTGCTGCTGTTGCTGGTCGTCATGGCTCTGGGCGTGCATTGGATCGGCGTCGATTGGGAAGTGACCGGCCGCTACTACCGGGACGAAGGGATCTACTATGCAGCGGCCCTCGACATCAACGAGGGTGAGCTGTTCCCCAAGTCCTTCATCTACGGCCATTTGCCCTACTACATGTACGCCTTCGCCTTGTGGATCCGGTCTTTGTTTCCGGCCGCCCTGGCATGGATCGTCGGGGCCTTGTTTGGTGTCAGCAAGGACGTCGACGTCAGCTGGATCCTGTTGCGAGGCCTCAATACCACCTTGGGGGCTCTGACCGTGATCCCGGTATTCGTGACGGGGCGCCGCATCGCCGGTCTGTGGGCAGCAGGTCTCGGATCGTTACTGATCGTCTTTTCGCCCATCTACAACGAGATCACCCGTCTGATCATCAGTGACGTACCCTCGGCTTTCTTCGCCGCGGCATGTCTGATGTTCGTCGCCATGCTCTTGGAAGAGGAGCGTTGGCTGCCTTACCTCGGTGCCGGTGTGATGGCCGCCCTGGCAGCTGCCAGCAAGTACCCGGCGGGTGTCGTCGCTGTCGCGATCATCGGAATCTGGATCGCCTGGCGAATCCGAACCCGCACCTGGTCATGGCACCTGCTGGCTGCGGGGCTGGTGTCGCTGGGTACGTTTCTGGTGGTGATGCCGGCGTTCCTGGCCCATACCGAGGAGGTCTTCGTCGGGCAAGGAAAGGACCTTCTCTTCGGTTTTCGCCAATACGGCCGTGGCGGCTGGATCGGAGTCATGCCACAGAGCAACGCCGCCTGGTATGGCGGGCAACTCGTGGCGAGCTTCGGTCTGCCTGCCATTCTTCTGGGACTCGGTGGTTGGCCCTGGCTGGACAGGGAGTCCCGGCGACGTTGGGTCTGGATGCTGCCATTCCCGGTGGTCTATCTGGTCTTGTTGGCGTCCATGAGCATGGTGGTCAAGCGCAACCTGTTGCCGGTACTGCCGGCCCTTGCTGCGGTGCTGGGTGTCGGCGTGGCGGGTTGGCTGCAACTTGGCCAGGGCCGACCCACAGGTCGGCGGGCTCGCTGGACTTGGATCTTGATCGTCGGAGCCCTGATCGTTCCCGTATACCGGACGACGGTGCAGACCCTGGCGTTCGCCCGTCACAGTACCCGCGAACAAGCCACAGCCTGGATCGAAGCCAACTTGCCGCGCGGCGCGGCCATCATCAAGGAGTCCTACACGCCTCATCTGCACAAAAAGAAGTTCACCGTCCATCAGACACGGTTTCTGCCGCGCATGCCGCTGGAGGAGGTTCGCGGTGGCCAGTGGGACTACGTGTTGTTGGCCCAGAACGCCTATGGGCGGTTCCTGGATCCCGCCAACTGGGAGAAACCGCACCATGAGCTCTTCGCCCGTGCCTATGAGGAAATGCTCCAGTTCGAGAAGGTGCGGGAGTTCCGTCCCAGCCGCCTCCGCATGGGCCCGACTCTGGAGCTCTACAAAGCCGACCCGGAAGAGGTCGACTACCTCGAGCACTTTCGGTATGCCTTCGACGGTGAAGGTTTCCAATACCCTCGGGATGATGCCTACCTGTTGCTCAAGGGTTACCTGGCACCGGGGCCATTCGAAATCATCCTGGAGACCGAGCCACCGACCGTTGTCGGCAGAGTGCACATCGTGACGCGAGACGGTCGGGATGCCGGGGACTTCGAGATCGACCAGAGCACCGGGACGGCCGAGCTCCCCTGGCAAGCCAAGTACTTCTTCTACACCTACCTGCCCCAGGGCACCGAGATTCGCGCTTTCGAGCTCGCTCGCAGCGATTGAGCCAACCGCTCCTGGACCTCTAGCCACCGAGCCGGCGTAGCAGCTCGCGTGCGCGCTCGATGTCGCGGCCGTATCGTGCGGGCGGGGCACGGTCGATGAAGCGCCGCAGCGCTCGACGAGCGCGGTCGTGATCGCCCGCCTCCAAGGCCAGCATCGACAGGTTGTACAAGAGGTCGAGATTCTCCGGCTGCAGCGCTAGCGCCCGTTCGCAAGCTACGAGAGCCTCGCGAAGCTCTCCGAGGTTGTGCAGCGCGGTCGCGAGGTAGTTCCAGGCCAGCGGCAGGCCTGCGTCGAGCTCCAGGGCTCGCTCGGCCTGGACGCGTGCCTCGAGCCATCGCTGCTGGCGCAGCGCCACGAGGGCCAGGGTCTCGTTCGCTGTCGCGTTGTTGGCGTCGAGGTCGAACACTCTGTGGAGCATCTGTCGCGCCCTTTCGTGGTCCCCGATCTCCGAGAGGAGCAAGCCCAGGACATTGAGTGCGTCCGGATCTCCCCCGGCAGCCAGGGGCTCGACGATGGAGACGGCCTCTTCCGCCCGCCCGACCTCTGCCAGCGACAGGCCGAGCTGACGCAGTGTCGCTGCGGTCGCAACGTCGGCCCTGCGAGCTTGCTGCATCACTTCGATCGCCTCTCCGACCCGCTGCTGCTCGAGCAGGATCTGCGCCCAGTAGTAGTAGGCGACACCCATGTCGGGGCGCTCCTCGACGATCTCGGCTACCAGGTTGGCGGCCGCTTGCAGCTGACGTCGATGATAGAGATCGATGACGCGATGGAGCTTGTGGTCGAGCTGGATCAACCGCTTCGGATCGTCGGCAGCCGAGAACGAGGTCTTCGGCTCCCCGCTGCCGCCGAGGTAGCCGAGCGATCGCAGCGCCGCCGCCGCCTCGGGCTCGATCTCGCCGCGCCGCGGTGGCCATCGAGACTCTTCCGGCAGAGCGCTCAACAGTTGCTCGGCGGTTGCGCCTTGTTGCGCGATCAGATTGTGCTGCTCCCGCGGGTCGGCCCTCAGGTCGAAGATCTCGGGAAGGGGCAGGGAGACCGCTTTCCAGCCTCTCTCGATCGTCCCGCGCAGAGGCGCCCAACCGTGGTCAAGTGTGGGCGTGAGCGACTCGAAGTAAGACGGTGCGTCCGAGTCCTCATCCGATCGCGAGAGCAGCGATCGACCCGGCAGATCGAACCCGGGATCGAGTTCCAGGGCATCGAGAATGGTGGGGAGAATATCGATGTGTCGTGCAGGCTCGCGCCGGCTGGCTGGCTCGACTCCCGGGTACCAGATCACGAAGGGCACCCTCAGCGTCGCCTCGTAGGCGAAGATCCCGTGGGTTAGCTCGCCGTGCTGACCGAGAGACTCTCCGTGGTCGGAGGTGAAGATGACGAGAGCGCCGTCTTGATCATCTCCGGTCACCTGCTCCAAGAGCGGCCCGAGGAAGGCATCGGTGGCGGCGACCTCACCGCGGTACGGATTTTCGGCGAATCGTGCACTGAACGGTTCCGGCGGGTCGTACGGCGCGTGCGGATCGAAGAGATGCAGCCAGAGAAAACGCCGCTGCCCCTCTCGCGCCCGCCACCAGTCCAAAGCCAGCTCGACGACGGCATCCCCGCGCCGCTCCGCGGGTACCAGATCGGTGCGCCCGACGCCCTCGGGCACCCTGTCGTCGTAGACATCGAATCCACGATCGAGACCGAAACGGGAATCGAGCACGAAGGCGCCGACAAAGGCGGCGGTGGCGAACCCTACATCGCTCAGGATGGTCGCGGCCGTGGGCATGGCATCGGGCAGAACAAATCCCAGGTTGTCCCGAATGCCGTGCTCGTACGGATAGCGGCCGGTCAGGATGTTAGCGTGCGAGGGCAGCGTGACCACGTTGTGTGCGTGGGCGTTCGAAAACCACTCTCCCTGAGCGGTCAGACGATCGAGATTCGGCGTGAAGCTTTCGCGTGAGCCGCTGAAGCCGACCGCGTCCCATCGCAGCGTGTCGACCGTGATCAGGACGACGTTGTCGATCGCCAAGATGGCGCTGTCAGCGAGTGATTCGGTTTGCGCGGCTGCCGCCGGGGGAAGGTCTCCGGTGTTGGCCTTCCCGGTGTCCTGCGGTGAGGGGGTGCAGCCGCAAAGGATGCCCACGGCCACGCAGAGCCAACCTCGCTGCCGTATCGAGGCTGTCGCGCCGATCATACCCGACATCCTAACGAACAAGTCTCGTGCGTCCCAGGGTCGCGATCTCGGCGCGAGATCAGGAGTGAGCCAGAGAATCTGCGATTCAGGAGGCGTGTCGCAATGGAAATCTCGAGGTAGAGATTCAGTTGGCGACGTAGCCGAGCGCTTCGAGCTCCTCTTTGAGATCCTCGGGAATCTCCTGCGTGTCGAGGCGGGAGGGCAGGTCGGCAAACCGTCGCCGGATCAGTTCCTGAAGCTCGGCGACCTTCTGCGGGTACTGGTCGGCGAGGTTGGTGGTCTCCAGGGGATCGTCGGCCAGGTTGTAGAGCTCCGTCTTGGCCACCGGATAGTGCCCTTCAGGGGCTCCAGGCAGGCAATAGGGCGAGTCGTGGTCCGGATTGTCAACCAACTTCCAGTCGCCAAGTTGGGCCGTGTGCAGGCGAGAGGACCCGTACTCTGAGAATGCCGGTCGACCGGATCCGGGGAGCTCGGTGCTCTCGAGATAGGGCACCAACGAGGTGCCGTGCAAGGAGTCTGGGGGCGTCACGCCGATGAGGTCCAGAACCGTCGGGGTCACATCCATGAGCTCGACACTCTGCCGGACGACAGCGCCCTCTTCCAGGAGTCCGGGAGCCACGAAGGCCAGGGGTACGTGTAGCCCTGACTGGTAGACCGAGCAGGCGTGGTAGATGTACTGGTTGTGGTCGTAGAGATCCTCGCCGTGATCGGCCAAGAAGACGATCACGCTGGAGTCCATCAGACCCCTGGCCGCCAGGGCGTCCAACAGCTCGCCGGCAAATCGATCGCTACCCATGACCGCGGCGTCGTAGAGAGCATCGAGATGCTGGAGATCAGCGTCGTCGAGCGGGATCTCGTCGGTCATGATCCGATTCAGCCATCCCTTCTTGGGGGCTACCGGGCCTTCATACCCGGGGTCCAGGCGCTTGGCGGCGCGATCCCCACCGTTGTAGTAGGGAGAATGGGCTCCAAAATAGTGCGCCCAAAGAAAAACGGGTTGAGTGGGGTCGACCTGATCAAGCCAACCCAGGGCTTCCCCATTGATCTTGCTGTCCACGCCCCGACTACAGAAGGCATGGCCCCAGCCGAGATGGTTGGCACGACACATATTGCTCATGAACCGACCGGTCTGGTAGCCGTGCTCGGACAATAACGTCGCCAAGGTCGGGATTCCTTCGTGGAGCTCGTATCCGTTCTCGAACACACCATGACCGCTCGGGTAAAGGCCGGTGAGTACCGAGGCGAGGGACGGCCAGGTGATGGCTCGTGGGGCGATGGCGTTGGCGAACTGGACTCCCGCCGCCATCAGGGCATCGATATGGGGGCTTGGGCTGGTGCCGTCGACCCGATGCCCGTTGACGCCCAGCCGATCGGCCCGCAGTGTATCGATGGTGATGAGGATGACGTTTCTACCGTTGGCGCCGGCCGCGAGACGGTCGCCTGCCGGGGTGCTCTCGTCCCGCTGGGAACAGGATAGAGACGACAAAAGGCCGACAAGCAGAATCGAGATCCGCCACCGGACCGGTAGGTTCATCATCGGAGATCCAGCGAGGGGGGAAACCGCTGACCTCCACGCTCCTCGTGGGGTTCGGGAACCCCGAGCAGGTATCCTTGGCCATAGGAGAACCCCAAGTTGCTGCAGAAGTCCAGCTCCTCCTGACGCTCGAGCCCCTCGGCAATGAGGGTGATGTCGAGCTCCAGGGCCATATTGACTAGCCCTTCCAGCAGGCTCACCCTCGCCGCCGGAGCTTGGTCGATGTCCTGAACCAGGCTGCGGTCGAACTTCAGGTAGGCGGGCGGGACTTCGGCCAGCTCCACCAGGCGGGCCTGTCCGGCGCCGAAATCATCGTAGACGAGAAGCATGTCGAGGGCCACCAACTCCTCTTGGAGCTCACGGATGCTGCCGGGGTCGGTGACCGCGGATTCATGGATTTCCAGCGCGATTCTCAGATCTGGCCAGGCTGCCCGGGCGTCGCGTAGGGAGTCGACCAAAGAATGGTCCAATAGCTCTGCCGGATGAGTGTTCAAGAAGTAGCAGTGGTCGCCGGTCAGAGAGGCGCACGCGGCGACGCCCTGTCGCCGCAGAACCCGGCAGAGATCGACTTCGGCGCCCACGGTCTGAGCGAGCTCGAAGAGATCGTGGATGCCGTCGGGAAGGCCCTCGAAATCTCCTCGCCCCAGCACTTCGTAGCCGAGGATCTCCCGGTCGCTGAGTCCCACGATCGGTTGAAACAACTGGGTCACGGCTTCCTGCTCCAAAAGGGTTTTCAACCTGCCCAGGTTCTCCGCCCTCTGCAGGGTGAGCTTGGCATCTATGGTGGCCGTGGAGCTGAGAAGATTCTCGAGGGTCTCGGTCTCGGCCAGCCGGATCCTGAAGGCCAACGTGGCGAACTGCAGGATGTCGCCGTCGTGGACCGGTGTCGGATTTTCAACGGGGATGTTGTTGACAAAGGTGCCGTTGGTGCTGCCGAGATCGGAGACCATCAAACCCGCGCCGCTCAAGGAAAGCTCCGCATGGTTGGATGAGACCACTTGCGACGGCAGGCTCAGATCCAGACCTGCCCCTCTACCGATCCGAAACGGCAAGGGGAGAACAGGCATTCGGAAGACCTGACCGGTCTCGTCGATCGCCCCTTCCAGGTACCAAAGAGTCTTCCAGCTGGGGGGGTTCAGAGTCATAAGCGGCTCGCGGCTGCTGGCATTCTATCGCCATCAAGTGGCAGCCTCTGCGAGAGATCGCACTGGAAAAGAGGGGCCGGGGAAGAACCCCGGCCCGTGAGCGTCGCTGCAAGTGGTGATGCAGCGGAGTGACTACCTCCAGTTCAATCGGACACCGAGTCTCCAGATCCTCGGGCTCAAGGTCTCATCGAGAAAGTCCGCGCGCGAGTAGTTCAGACGGCGCTCGCGCTGCAGCACGTAGTTCTCGTTGAAGATGTTGAACCCGTCGATCGAGAAGGTGAAGCCGATGCCGCTGGTGGCGGCGAACTCCTTCTCGAGGCGGATGTCGGTGGCAAAGACGTCCTCGGCACGGAAGTCGTCGGTATTGCCCACCACCGAGATGTTCCGCGGGATACCGTCCTGCGGACCGGTGCTGCGGATCCAGTAGGGCAGCGGCGTGCCCTGGCGACCGAAGAGATTGGCCGCGACGTTGAAGCCCCACGGCCGATCGGGAGCGATCTGGTACATGCCGTTGAGGTTCCACGACCAGCCGGTCTGCAGGAAGACGTCGCCCTTGTTACCCGAACCGGTAGACTGGACCGCATACACACAGCCGTCGCAGTCTCCCTTCTCCTCCTGCGGATTCAGTCCCTCGCCGTAGCTCAGGAAGTCGCTGGGGACGCTCCAGTCGTCCTGGAAGGCGTAGTTGACGTAGCCGCGCATCATCCACTGGTTGGCCAGACGCTTGGTCCAGTTGATTCCCAGACCCATGTAGGTGCGCTCGCGGCCACCGTTGGTCAGCAAATAACCGCCGGTGTTGGAGAGCCCTTCGCGAAGATTGAACTCTGGCAGGATGACGGGAGTTCCGTCCGGCAGGGTCGTCGATAGATCGCGGACCTGCTCGTAATCCGCCGCCGTGTCGGGGCGGGAAATGTCGCCGCCATCGGAGATCAGACGACGTTGGTCGCGAACATCGGTCATCTGTCTCCAGGTGAAGGCACCCCCGACCACGAACTCGGGCAGGAACGAGTGCTCGGCGCCGAGAATCAGTTCGTCCGTGAGCTGGGGCCCGAGGTTGGGTTCGTTGCGGTTCGGCGTGCTCAGCGCCGTCGGGTCATTCACGTCGAAGCCGTAGGTGTAGAAGGGCTCGTCGTCGATGGGCTCGTCCGCCGCCCACATGTTGTCTCCGTCCAGATCGGTGAAGGTGAAGTACGCCCACGCGAATCCGGTCGGATTCAGCGAACTGATCGGGTCGTTGTCCAGCGCCTGCGCGAAGCGCGCGTAGCTGCCCCGAAGCAGGGTGGAGCGCTCCTCACCCAGCGCATAGGTCACGCCCACACGCGGCGCAATTGTGCTCCAGTCCAGGCCGCCCGCATCGTTGCCCGGGAAGTCGAGCGCCGGCAGCACGTCTGGGAAGGCCGGGTTCGCCGGCAGCGTGCGGGCTGGGTTCGCACCGTCCTGGAGGTCCCAGCGCAGACCGGCGTTGATCGTCCACTTGTTGAGGCTGATCGTGTCCTGCGCCCAGAACGAGGTGAAATTCTGCTCGGCGGCGCCGTAGTCGCCGCGCTGGGCTTCGACAACGTCGGTGGGTCCGTCGGGCAGACCCCAGATCACGCCGGAGTAGTGCCACAGGTTGCGTCCGGGGTAGACGCGGCCGGTCTCGTTCGAGAACTCACGCCGCCGAGCGCCGTACTTGAGCTCGTGGGTGGTCGCGCTGCCGGTGTTGAAGAAGTAGGAGCCGTCGAGCTTGAGCTCCTCCGACGGCCGGCTGGCGTTGAACTCGTAGAAGCTGTTCTTGTAAACGCCATCGGAGTCGTAGAGCGGCTCGACCTCGAAGGGACAGTCGAAGCCCTGGCAACCGGCGTTGACCGTGCCTTGCGAGACAACGCCGAAACCACCGTCGACCTTCGGCCCAGGTACCGGTCAGAAAGAGGTTCGAGTTGAAGATGTGCGTGTCCTCGACTTTGTAGACTCCGGTCGGGCCACGCTGATTCCAGGTCGCGTCAGCCTCGAACGAGGGGCCGGCGTTGCGACCGAACTTCTGCTTCTCACCGTTGTTGAAGGACGCTACCAGCGAGTTGGGGTTGGCGATCTGGGCGTTCAGCTTGATCGCCATGTTCTCGAGCTCGGTGTTGTCCGGAGTGCCGCCGGCGGCAAACTGCCGGATGTCGTTGCGGCCCCACGAGCCCCAGAGCCAGACGCGATCCCGCACCAGAGGACCACCACCCTCGAAGCCGAAGTCGAGGATGCGGTCGATCTGGTTGCCCGAGATCGAATCCTGTCCCGGAGCCAGCTTGTCTTCGACGTTCGATTCGCCCTGCTCCAGCGCGCCAAAGTAACCGGCTGCGTCGGTCAACAGATAGCGCGCCGAGCCGCGGAACTCGTTGGTGCCGCGCTTGGTCACCAGGTTCACCGAAACTCCTGCGGCGGCCTTCGTGATGTCGTTGCCGCCGGTCGAGAACTGCATTTCGGAGAACTGGTCGAAGTCGTAGTAGGTGGGAGACGACCCGATCGCCGCCATGTCGGTGATCTGGACCCCGTCAACCATGAAGTCGTTCTCGTCATCCGATACGCCGGGGGCGCGGAAGACTGCCTGCTGGCCGCTCTCGTTGCCGCCGACGTTGATCCGGTCGACGACCACGCTCGGCGTCTGGCTGACGATCGACCAGGGATCGCGCGCCGTCGGAATCGACTCGAGCTCGACCTGCGTGACGCTGGTGCCGGTCGCGACTTTGCGTTCATCCAGCAGCGGGCTCTCGGCGGTCACGGTGATGACCTCGCCCACGGCCTCGGTCAGCTGAACCTCGATGGATGTGTTGCGAGCTACCCGAACGTTGACGCTCGGATACTCCAGAGTCGAGAAGCCTTCCAGGCTGGCCTTGAGGCTCACCGTGCCCGGATCGATTCCCAGAAAGCGAACCTCACCGGCGGTGTTGGTCACCATGATCTTGGCTGCACCCATGCCGGTCAGCTCCACCGTTACACCGGGCAAGGGATTGCCCCCGGTGTCGAGAACCTTGACGTAGACATTGCCTGTCTCTTCCTGCGCGACGGCAATGCCGGCTGTACTCAGCAGCAGAATCAAGACTGCAGCCAGGCTCAGACCTTTGGTAGTTTTCATGTTCTTCCTCCTTTTCAGGGTGAACGCTAGAAAAGTGGGATCCGTCCCACGCCACGCTATAGAGCAAGGGGAGTGCCAAACGCGAAATGAGCGATGAACTGGGGCGGACTCCCATCTATAGGGGTGGTAGGCACTACCCAAACAGGCGGGAAGCACTACCCGCCTGGGTAGCGTGAAGGGCATTTCAAGGCGGTTCTGCCCCGAATCTGGTGCAGTTTCTTGAAGTTGCAGCAGAGAAGGGTATCGAGAGCGACTCTCAGTTCATGCGCGGATCCCTATAAGTCACTGTTCTCGAGGCACTTACGAATCCCCGTCCGGATCTCGAGGGGTTCAAGAAACTGTTGCCGCAGTGCGGAAAGGTGGAACTGTCTGCAGAATTGAACGTGGTGCAAGAGTGGTGCCCGGCCCGTGCGGTGCCGGTGGGCTCATTTGTGAGAGAAACCTCTGGAGATGGCAGCAAACACGGTTAGGATTCCCGGGCGATGGTAGCGTTCTGGATGAGATTCTCGACCGTGGTGCTGTCCTTGGCTCTGGTTACAGGTCAGCGTCCCCTGAGCTATGGCGCAGGATGAAGTGGATTCCACGAGCGCCATCTCCCATCAGGTGCCCGGTACGGATCTGCCGATCAAGATCGACGGTGTCCTGGACGAGGCCGGCCTGGGAGGGTGCCCTGGTTCGAGATCTCCCGTACGAGGCCTATCCCGGGGAGAACATCCCGTCACCGGTCGAGACCGAGTGCCGGCTGACTCACGATCAGAAAGAACTTCTATCTGGGCTGTCATGCCCGCGACCCCGAGCCGCACAAGATCCGGGCTCACATCACCGATCGGGATACCGCCTGGCGAGATGACTTCCTGGGTATCTATCTCGATACCTTCAACGACGAACGGCGAGCCTTCGAGTTCTTCGTCAATCCTCTCGGTGTGCAGATGGACCTGATCCGCAACGATCTGGCCGGCAATCGCAATCAAGAGGACCCGACATGGGATGCCATCTGGACCTCGGCTGGCGAGCTCACCGACGACGGATACGTGGTCGAGATGGCGATTCCGTTCACGTCTCTGCGGTTCCAGCATCGACCTGGCGAGCAGACCTGGGGATTCAGCCTCTTCCGAGCCTATCCGCGCAGCACCCGCCACGAGATCTACAACAACCCGTACGATCGCAATCTCAGCTGCTCGCTGTGTCAGACGGAGAAGCTGGTGGGCTTTTCAGGAGTCAAACCCGGTCGAGATCTGGAGCTCACCCCAACCCTGACCGGGCTACGAGTCGATGAGAGAGAAGAGTTCGACGATCCCGAACTGGTAGAGGGCGATGCCGAGGCCCAGGTGGGCATTACCGCGCGCTGGGGCATCACGCCCAACATGTCGCTGCTGGGGACCCTGAATCCCGACTTCTCGCAGGTCGAATCCGACGCTGCTCGATTGCAGGTCAACAACCAGTTCGCGCTCTTCTTTTCCGAGAAGCGACCCTTCTTCCTCGAGGGGGCGGATCTGTTTCAGACCTTCTTCCGCACCGTCCACACCCGCGTGGTCGCCGATCCGAGTTGGGGATTGAAGGTGACGGGCAAGGAGAAGCGCAACGCTACTCGGTGTCTTTGCGGCGCAAGACGATGTCACCAACATTCTGCTGCCGGGCAGTGAGAGCTCGGAGCTGACCGATATCGATGAGAGCACCCTGACCGGGGTGGCTCGATATCGACGGGACCTGGGTGCTACCTCCGCTCTCGGCGTGGTCCTGACGGCGCGGGAGGGGGACGAATACCGCAGCTACCTGGGAGGTTTGGACGGACTCTTCCGCATCACCGGGAAGGACAGTCTGCGGGCGCAGGCGCTGCTCTCTTCGACCGAGTATCCGCAAGAGATCTTGGAGGAGTTTGGCGAGGACTTCGGGCTGCGTCCGGGCAAGATGGAGGACTCTGCCTATCTCCTCGAGTACGAGCACGATTCGCGGAACTGGAATGGTGGCGTCGGGCTACAGGAACGTCGGGACGGACTTTCGCGCCGATATGGGATTCATGCCGAGGGTCGACTTCACCCAGTACGATGCCCGGCTCGAGCACGTCTGGTGGGGAGACGACGAAGACTGGTACAACTGGTGGGAGGTGGGTGGCCGGGTCGTCAACTCGGAGAATCAGCAGGGAGATCTCCTGGAGCGACAGGCGGAGGTCTGGTTCAGTCTCTCCGGACCTCTGCAGTCCTTTGTGCGCATCAACCCGGAATTCGGCGAGCGAGGTTTCGAAGGCGAGATCTTCGATCAGAACATCCTGGGTGTGTTCTTTGGCATGCAGCCCTCGGGGAGCGTCGAGCTGGGCCTGAATCCCGTATCGGCAGACCGTGGATTTCGCCAATGCCCAACCGGCAGATCAGGTGCTTCTTGAGTCCGTTTCTGGATCTCAATCTGGGTCGGCATCTTCAACTGAGCTTGAATCACTCTTTCCAGGAACTGGATGTGGATGACGGCAAGCTGTTCACCGCGAACCTGAGTGAATTGCGGGCTGTCTACCAGTTCAATGTGAGGACGTTCTTTCGCGCCATTGTCCAGCATCTCGATGTCCAGCGAGATCCCCTTCTGTACGAGGACGAGGTGGACGCCGAGACCCGCGATCTCTTCGGTCAGCTTCTGTTCTCCTACAAGGTGAACCCGCGGACGGTGTTTTTTCTGGGTTACTCCGAGGGCCAGGAGGGCAACGAGGAGATCGGCTTGACCACCACCGCACGCTCGGTCTTCATGAAGATCGGATATGCCTGGGTCAAGTAGGGCCTGAAAGCAGCGAGCCACCCGCCACCGCCGCGATCGAGATCACGACAGGGGTACGGGTGGCCCGCGGTTCTGCTTCAGGTTCTAGAGCTCAGCCATCGGCTTTCGGATGGCACTCATCGCACTTCGTCGGTCCGGCGGCTTCTTCTTTGTGGCAGCCGACACAATTGATGTGAAAGGGATTCTTCTTGAGGCTCATCTGCGAGCACTCGGGTGTGGTCGCCTCTTCCACCGTCGTGTGGCAGGCGCCGCACGCTTGAACCTCCATTCCGCCAGCCGTATCGGCCGTCAAGCCCTCGCTGGTGTGATGGCAGGTGGTGCACTCGGTGACTTCGTAGTGGGCCGCATGTGGGAATTCGACCGCAGCCTTCTTGGCGACGCAGTCGTCGATGGTTGTGGCCTCCGGTGCCTCACCGGCCACGACGACGACCGCGAAGAGCATGGCCACGATCCCGAGTCCGAGTGTTAGTAGTGATTTCCGCATGGCTCTCCCCTCCAGTTTCCTTTTGTCTTTTGGCTTGTTGGGCAACCTGCCTAGGACCGGCAGGAGCCCTTTGGCCCGACTACTCTAGCATTCTTGTCCGCCGGTGTTACTCACCTCCAGTAGAACTTTGAGAGATCCCGGTCTGTGGGCGTGCTCCATGGCCAACAGAGCTTGGTCCAGTGGAAAGCGAGCTCCGATGAGGGACTCCACCTCGATCTGGCCCGCCGCCAAAAGGCGCAGGGCGGGAGCCATCGGCCCACATCGAGAGCCGATCAGCTGGATCTCATCCACCACCAGGGCCGAGACATCGAGCTCCAGCCGTCCGGCGTAGGTGCTCTTGATGACCAATCGACCCCGTGGACGCAGGGCGCGGCGAGCGATTTCGAACCCTTCGCGGTTGCCGGTGCACTCCACAGCGATGTCGAAACTACCCGGCAGTAGTGCCTCGGCCGGTTCCACCTGAAGGCTCTCGGCGTTAGGGAGGGGCAGCTCTTGCCGTCGACGGCCCACGATCTCGAGCCGGCATCCGGTCAGTGCCAGGGTCTGAGCAATCAACCGGCCCAGTTTGCCGCTGCCCACGACCAGAACCCTGTCCTCGGCCGCAATGGACACCTGCTCCTGGATTCGCAGGGCAGCCGCCAGGGGCTCGGCGAAGGTGGCCGCATCGATGCCGATCTCTTCGGGAACCGGGTGGAGATTGACCACAGGCAGGGTCAGATACTCGGTAAACGCTCCATTTCGCCCCCGGATTCCCAGGACCTCACGCTTCTCGCAGTGGGTTCGATGACCTCGTTCACACGCTGGACAGGCGCCGCAGGAGACGTTGATCTCACCCACTACCCGTTGACCCATGAGCTCCCGGGGGCCCTCTTCGACAACTCCGACAAACTCATGCCCCAGAATGCCGGTAAAGGGATAGTAGCCGCGCACCATCTCCAGGTCGGTGTTGCAGATTCCGGCTCGCAGCACCCGGATGAGAGCCTCACCGGCAGCGGGTCGCGGTACGGGCAGATCCTCGCGCAAGCGGAGTGTGCGGTCTTCAAGCCAGAGTGCTCTCATGGTCCGGGCCTCGAGGGGTCGGTACGATTCTGTCACGGTAGGAGTCTTGCCCGGTCCCCGCAAAGAGTGCTATCACTGAGCTACGAAAACAGATTGTCACGCACCCGGGGGTACTCCAATGACGACTGAGCCCAGCTTTCTCGAACAGGTCCATCGGAGCTTCGATCGGGCCGCGGCCCTGACCGATCACGATCCCAAGCTGCTTCAGCAGATCAAGAACCTGCAACAGCGTCTACTACTTCACGTTTCCCTTGGTTCGCGACGACGGCAGCCTCGAGACCATCGAGGCCTGGCGGGCCGAGCACAGCCATCACAAGCTGCCGACCAAGGGTGGAATCCGGTACAGCACCCATGTCAACGAGGACGAGGTGATCGCACTGGCGAGCTTGATGACCTTCAAGTGCGCCATTGTGGATGTTCCTTTCGGCGGTGCCAAGGGCGGCATCAAGATCGATCCGCGTGCCCACTCTGCCCCAGAGCTCGAGCGAATCACCCGCCGCTATACCTTCGAGTTGAAGAAGAAGAACTTCATCGGCCCCGGGGTGGATGTTCCGGCACCCGACTACGGCACGGGTGCGCGAGAGATGTCGTGGATCGTCGATACCTACAATTCCCTGTCCGCGGGAGAGCTCAATTCCCTGGCCTGTGTGACCGGCAAACCGGTCGCGCAGGGGGGTATCCGCGGGCGCACCGAGGCTACCGGTCGTGGTGTCTTCTACGGTGTGCGTGGGGCCTGCGAGATCGCTGAGGACATGCAGGCTCTGGGTCTGGAACCGGGTCTGGCGGGCAAGCGCTTCATCGTCCAGGGTCTGGGCAACGTGGGCTATCACGCCGCCAAGTACATGCAGGAGGGTGGCGCCATCCTGGTCGGGGTGGCGGAGTACGAGGGAGCCATCCATGATCCGCAGGGCATGGAAGTCGACAGGGTCTTCGCTCATCGTCGCGACAGCGGCTCGTTGCTCGACTACCCCGGAGCGAAGAACATCGAACCTTCTGCTGCTGCTCTGGAACTCGAATGCGACATTCTTGTCCCCGCCGCGCTGGAGAATCAGATCACGGCCGAGAATGCGCCCCGCATCCAGGCTAGGATCATCGCCGAGGGAGCCAACGGCCCCACGACATTCGACGCGGACCAGATTTTGCGGGACAAGGGGGTGATGGTGATTCCTGATACGTTCCTGAATGCGGGGGGTGTGACCGTGTCGTATTTCGAGTGGATCAAGAATCTCTCCCATGTTCGGTTTGGACGTCTGGAGAGACGCTTCGACGAGCAGGTGCGCCGGGGATTCGTCGATGCGATGCAGGAGCGGACCGGGCGCCAGTTGTTCTCCGAAGAGGAGCTGTCGGTCATGGCGCGGGGAGCCGATGAGCGGGATCTGGTCAACTCAGGGTTGGAGGAGACCATGATCACCGCCTACGAGCAGATCCGGGAGGTGCAGAAGCGGTTGGATGGCCAAGCAGATTTGCGCACGGCGGCATTTGTCAGCTCCATCGATAAAATTGCCGATTGCTACCAGGATCTCGGGATCTTCCCCTGATTGGAGTTGCCCAGACCATGGAAATCACGATTCGAGAGCGAGACGGCGTGCGAATATTCGACCTGGTGGGCAAGCTCAAGCTGGACCAGGGCGCCAGGTCGTTGTATACGGCAGTCCGCGCTGAGTTGGACAGCGGCCATCGAGAAATCCTCCTCCATCTCTCGCAGGTCTCCTTCATCGACTCGACCGGTCTGGGCAGATTGGTGGCCTGTCTCACCAGCGCCAGCAGTCGCGATGCCAAGGTCAAGCTCCTGCGCCCGTCGCCCAGAGTCGAGGACGTCCTCAAGATCACCGGCACCGACCAGCTCTTCGAGATCTTCGACGACGAAGAGCAAGCGGTTCAATCATTCCAGCAACACGATCGCTAGGGAGTGGCCGGCCGATGAGATGTCAGACAGTCCGCTTGCAGCTCAATATCGATAGTGATCGGGCTTGTAGGGGCCGTCCTTGGGCACACCGATGTATTCGGCCTGCTCGGTGCTGAGCTCGGTGAGTCGGACTCCCAACTGGTCGAGATGCAGACGAGCGACCTCCTCGTCGAGCTTCTTGGGCAGCATGTAGACATCGACTTCGTAGGCGTCACGATTGCCCCACAGCTCCATCTGGGCCAGCACCTGATTGGTGAACGAGGCGGACATGACAAAGCTTGGATGCCCTGTGGCGTTGCCCAGGTTGAGCAGCCGACCCTCTGACAGCACCAGAATGCTGCGGCCATCGGCAAAGCACCACTCGTCGTACTGAGGCTTGATGTTGATCTTCTCGATGCCCTCGATTCTTTTCAGTCCCGCCATGTCGATCTCGTTGTCGAAGTGGCCGATGTTGCCGACAATGGCTTTGTCTTTCATCCGCGCCATGTGAGCCGCGGTGATGATGTTGTAGTTGCCAGTCGCGGTGACGAAGATATCGGCCTTCTCCAAGACGTCTTCAAGCCGCACGACCTCGTACCCCTCCATGGCGGCTTGCAGTGCGCAGATGGGATCGATTTCGGTGACGACGACCCTGGCTCCCTGGCCCCGCAAGGCCTGGGCGCATCCCTTGCCGACCTCGCCATAGCCACAGACAACCGCCAGCTTGGCGGAGAGCATGACGTCGGTGGCGCGATTCAGCCCATCGATGACCGAGTGTCGGCAACCGTAGATGTTGTCGAATTTCGACTTGGTCACCGAGTCGTTGACGTTGATGGCGGGAAACAGGAGCTCTCCGGCCTTGTGCATCTGATAGAGGCGGTGGACGCCGGTTGTGGTCTCTTCGCTGACTCCCTTGATCCGGCCGGCGATGGAGGACCACCGACCGGGATGGTCGCGGAGCTCGCCATGAATCGTCTGCAGGATGACTTCCCATTCTTCAGGATCGTTCTCGGGATCGAAACCAGGGATGTTGCCGGCCTGCTCGAACTCCGCGGCCTTGTGGACAAGGAGTGTGGCGTCGCCACCATCATCGACGATGAGGTCGGGGCCGGTGCCGTCCGGCCAGGTCAGAGCTTCTTTGGCGCACCACCAGTACTCTTCGAGCGTTTCACCCTTCCAGGCGAAGACCGGGAGGCCCTTGGGGTCCTCCACCGTGCCGCCGTGTTCGGGTCTGCCGACGGCCACCGCAGCGGCTGCGGAATCTTGAGTCGAGAAGATGTTGCAGGACGCCCAGCGAACATCGGCACCCAGGTGATCCAAGGTCTCGATCAGAACCGCGGTCTGCACGGTCATATGCAGACTGCCCATAATCTTGGCGCCGGCCAGCGGTTTGGTGGCGCCGTATTTGTCGCGCAGGGACATGAGGCCGGGCATCTCCTGCTCGGCGAGACGAATCTCTTTGCGGCCCAGCTCGGCCAGAGCCAGATCGGCAACCTTGAAGGGCAGCCGATCCGGTGTACTCCGGGTGGTGGTGTTCTCGCTCTCTATCGTGGTCGTCATGGTGTTCTCCTAGTGTCGAGTGGCTCTGGAATCCGCCACCCTCGCCGTCGCGGCGAAGAGAGTCGGCCCCATGGCTTTGGGGTCGGCTCGCAGTCTGTGAAAGTTGAGATGATGGAAATCCGCCTGCTCGAACCAGTGTCGAATCTCAGGTTCGTCGAAACCCAGCCAGAAGTGACCCATCTGCTGTCGATATTCTTCGTGTTCGTGAGGCAAGATGTCCACAACCAGCAGCTTGCCCTGCGGCTTGAGCGCTCGGGAGGCTTCGAGAAGCACCCGCGACGGGTCGGCGAGATGGTGCAGCACCATCACGACCAGGGCCGCATCCAGGGTGTTGTCATCGAGCGGGAGCTGCTCGAGGCGGCCCAATCGCAGCTCGACATTGTGCACATCGGCCAACCGGGACCGGGCCGCGGTCAGCATGGCCTCCGATTCGTCGATGGCGATGACGCGGCTGACAAACGGAGCCAGGGATTGCGTGGTCTGTCCCGTGCCACATCCCAGATCCCCGACGATCCAGTCCTCCTCGAGAAGGCCCAAAAGACCCTCCAGGTCGAATCGCTCCCCGAACAAATCGCGACGAAGCTCGGCCCACTCACCTGCCGCCGAGGAGAAGAATTCCTGCGATCGGGAACGCCTTTGGGCGAGGATCTCGGCCAAGCGGGTACGGTCCTGCAAGGCGGTACTGCTGCCGCAGATCTCTTCCCGGAGGAGCTGCCAGAGACGCTGGGTCGTTTCGTTCGCCGACTCCGGGGCGGCAGAGTACCGACGGCTGGTGCCTTCTCGTCGGGCCCGGATCCAACCATCGTCGCCAAGAATCTTGAGATGACGGCTGACCGTGGATTGGGGGAGTTGCAGGACCCCACAGATTTCCGAGACGGCCAACTCATGGCCCTCCAGAAGAAGCAGAATCCGGCAACGAATCGGGTCGCCAAGAACCGAGAGTCGATCGAAGAGGGTTGACGATTCGGGTCCGGAGGTGTTTGTTAATCCGTCCATCCGGATTAAAGGATAGACAGAGAAGGAGAGCTTGTCAAGACGGTTCGATCAAGACGTTGACCTCGGCCACGGTCCAGGGGTGCTTGGCGCTCTCTCCGGTCTGGACGAACCGGAGAAAGCGAATCTGGCGCGAGGGCAGGTCGAAACGGAGAACGAAATCTGTCGGCCGCAAGAAGTCGGTGATTGGGGGATGAAATTCGCGGATTTCCTCCACCACCTGCCAGTGATCTCCGTCCTGGGACATCTCGAGTCGATATCCGCGGGGGTAACTCTGAGGTTGGCCTGAGATGTCCAATTGAAGAGCCGCTGCGACTCGCGTCTGCGGCCACTCGAGTTCGAGCCATTCGCCGGGCAGCATGGGTGATCGCCAACGGGTTTGGCGATCGCCGTCGCGGAGCTTGAAAAGAGACGGTTGGTTGGTGCTGGCACGCAGGGTCAGCGCCGTTGGATCCAGGGGCACGAGTTCCCTGGCTGCCGCTGCCGGCGGCCGTGGAGGTTCGGATTGCGGTTGAATCTGGTAGACGAGGGTGTTCTCGAACGTACCGATTCTCTCCAGACCCTGCATCTCGTCGAGAGTCGATCGGATGCGGTGGCGTCTCTTCTCTCGGCGGGCATCTAGATCAACGAAGACGAGATCGACTCCGAGGCGCCGGAGATCGTCCACCGCGTCCTGCCGCGGAAAGAAGCGGCCTTTCGATCGTAGCTCTTTGTAGAGCGGCGGGAAGAATCCGCTGTAGCCGTTGACCATTTTCCGCCGATGCTGGGTCGAGTAGTAGACGCGCAGCCGCTCGTCGCGCAGCAGAAGGGGATAGGCGATGAAGACCGGATCGTCTTCCCTGTCGGCGAGCCACCGATAGACCGCTGGAAACTCGCTGGGCCGCGGGGCAGAGACCAGAGGAATCGGCGCGGAGAAGTACTCGATGAGGATCAGGGCCGGTATCACGATGGCCACCCACCGCCGCCGTCGAATCGGCAGACGGCGGAGTAGGATCACCAAACCTTCCGCCGACAACAGGGCGAGGGCAAACATGAACATGACGCTGATCCGCGTCACGGCCCGTAGGCTGTCAAAACCAGGCACCCATCGGTACAGGAACAGGTACGGTGCGGTGCCGAGGGAAAGGACGAACGCCGTTGCTAGAAGGATGGGTAGCGCCGGTCTGTCGAATCGCAGAAAGGTTGCCCGTATGTTCCCTGGCCAGCGGTGGCGTATCCATCCCCGAGCCGTCAGCAGCAGGATGAGAATCAGTGCCGGGTTGCCTATCGATTCGAGATGGAAGGGCACGGGGCCCAGCTGGGTGTGGACTGCCAAGCCAAAGGAGAGCAGGACCATGGTTCCTGCCGTTGCCACGATGAGCCAGTCGATGATGCGAAAGAGCCACCGGAGGCGCCGCGGGCTAGGAGCTCGGGTCCTGTCGGCCAGCCGTTTCTCGCCAGATCGCTGGAGGCGCCCGGACAGACCCACCGCGGCCAGGGCCAAGGCCACGAAGCCCGGGAAGAGACGCGTTTCCGAATCGCTCAGGGACCGGGTGAACTCGCCATAGAGATGGTTGGTCGCCGGTGTCGCGACATAACTGGAGATCGATGCCGGGAGAGTGAGAAAGCGGCTGAATCCCATCTCCTGCTTGAGCTGGAAGTAGTGCCAGTAGAAGGGCCCGACGAGAGCCGCGACGATTCCTACGATCAGCAGCGACTGCAGCCAGAATCGGCGCTGTTTCCACAGTCTCCGGCGGCTGACCTGGGCGGCCAGGTAGAGCCCGGCGAAGAGCGACAGATAGACGGCGTAGTAGGTGTTGGCGAGAGCTTGGAGGGAGTAGGAGAGTGCGAAAAGCGTCGCGTCCACGGTTCGCCCTCGATCCAGGAAACGGTGCAGGAAGAGAAAGGAAAGCGGGATCCCGGCAGCCAGAATCAATTGCACGTGGGCCAGGTGGTTGAACATGAAGGGGCAGAAGGCGAGGATCAGGCCGGCCGTGAAGCTCGCCGGGCGATTGCCGGTCCAGTACAGGGCCAAAAGATAGGTGGCCATGGCGGTGGCAACAAAAGACGCCAGGAGGACGAGATTGTGCGCCAGAACGGGATTGCCGCTTGCCCAGATCGCTGGAGCGGCGATGACGAGCTGCGGCAAGAGCAACTCGGAATAGGCCAGAGTGTTGCTGTGGGGGTAGAAGATGTTGGTATCGAAGAACCCGACCTCGCCGAGGTGGCTCAGACTGTGGACCTGCCACGACCAGATCCAGGAGTTGAGCAGGGGGTCCCCCAGATCCAGGACGGCGCTACCGAGCTCCAGGCCGATCGGCCAGGTCAGGACCAGGGTGATGGCGATAAACCCGAGCAGCGCCCACCAGTAGTGTCCCTCAGGCAGGGCCAAGTGGCGACTCCGATGGCGACTCGGGGCTGCCGCGGTGGGCCGTTCTCCGGTCCGGGCCCGAGTCAGCGCCTCGGTGCATCTGGCAAAGCGTCCTCGGCGGGCGCATTCAGATCGATCTCGCCGTCGTTCTGGACCTTGAGCTTGCGGGTCCCGGTGCCGAGTCTCAGGTAGAGCTTGCCCGATACACCGTAGGAGACCGTTTTGGATTCCAGGATCTCCTTGAGCCTCAGCAGGACCGAGGCGTTGCTGACGTGGAACGTCAGGTCTACCACCTGCGTTCCAAACCGCTCGATTGTCACTGTTTCTGGGGTCATGCCCCTACCGACTTTGCGATCATCGAGGGTCAGCTTGAAGCTGGCGCCCTCGAAGGTGATCGCCTCGGGGTTGGGGTTGGCGACTCTGAGACGTACGGCCAGAGTGGTCTCGAAGACGGTGGCCTCGACCGGGGTCACCTGGACGAGGGTCAGCTCCGGTGCCTCGAGGCCTCCCAGAGAGGCGCAGCCCGAGAGCAGCACTGTCAGGGCAAGGACGAGTAGGGTGGCAACCGCGAGATCGATTCGTTTCATCGCACCTCCGAGGGCACGAAGGTAGCATATCGGCCGATCTTCAGCGACGGCTCGTCTATTCGAAGAGCATCTCGTAGCTGTAGACGCCCTCAGCCAGATGGTTCTGGGTCTTGCAGTTGCTCTGATCGAAGACCGATTGCATCGGCTTGTTTTGCGACAGGACCTCGGCCGTGAAACCGCGAATCCCGTTGCGGCGGGCGATTTTGAGCAAGTGGTTGAACAGAAAGGTCCCGATACCCCGGCGCTGCCAATCGTCGTGCACCACGAAGGCCACCTCGGCCATGTTGGTGGTGGGATCCAGATAGTAGCGGCCGATGGCAATGATCTTCTCGCCCTCGGCTTCCGGCACCGTCGCCACCATGGCGATGTCCTTGCGGTGATCGATGTAGACGAAGTCCTGGATCTGCTTGCGGGGAATTCTCTTCAGATCGCTCATGAAGCGGTAGTAGAGGGTTTGCTGAGAGAGCTCGTAGAAGAGGTTTCGCATCCTCGGCTCATCCGTCGGGTGGATGGGTCGTAGGCTGATCTGGGTACCATCCGTCAGCAGCATGGTGGTCCGCAGCTCTTTGGGGCCCACCACGATCTTGCCTTCGATATCGGCGAAGTCGGCGGACAGGTACTTGGCGTCGATCGCCTGTCGCAGGAGCTCACCCCGGAAATCGGGATGGGCGATGCTGATCAGAGCCAGCGCCCTCTCCTGGACGCTCTTGCCGTGCAGGTAGGCAACCCCGTACTCGGTGACCACGTAGTGCACATCCGCTCGGGTCGTGACGACCCCCGCACCTGGGCTCAGATGGCAGACAACGCGCGAGATAGAGCTCTGGCGAGCCGTCGACGGCAGGGCGATGATGGCCTTGCCACCATGGGATCGCGCCGCGCCGCGATTGAAGTCCACCTGTCCGCCGACGCCCGAGAAGAACTTCGTCCCCAGCGAGTCGGCGCACACCTGACCCGTCAGATCGACTTCCAGGGCGACGTTGATGGCCACCATCTTGTGGTGCTGGCTGATGATGAACGGATCGTTGACGTATTCGGTCGGTTGGAACGAGAACATCGGGTTGTTGTCGATGTAGTCGTAGAGTTTGCGTGTCCCGAGGCAGAAGCTGGTGACGATCTTGCCGCGGTCGAGGGTCTTCTTGGAGCCATTGATGGCGCCGGATTCCACCAGATCGATGATGCCGTCTGTGATCATCTCGGTGTGGATTCCCAGGTCTGATTTGTCCTGGAGGAATCCCTGGAGCGCGTGCGGGATGCGACCAATTCCGACTTCGACGGTGGAGCCGTTCTCGACCAGGGCCGCGACGTATTCGGCGATCTGGCGGGTTTCGTCCGTCTCCTCGCCGTAGGAGGTCTCGAGAATGGGCTCGTCGCTGGGAACCAGCCAGTCCAGGTCGTAGATGTGGATCTCGGAATTCGCCGAGCGTGCGAGGCATGTTGGGATTGACCTGGGCGATGACGACCGAGGCGTTCTCGGCGGCACTGCGAACGATGTCCACGGAGACTCCGAGACTGCACATCCCGCGGTGATCGGGGGGGGTGACCTGAATCAGGGCGGCGTCGATGGGTAGCTGACCGCTCTTGAAGAGACGAGGAATATCGGAGAGGAAGATCGGTGTGTAGTCGCCCAGACCTTCCTGGATGATCTCGCGAACGTTCTCGGCGATGAAGAAGCTGTTGATGCGGAAGAACTTGGTGAGCTCTTCGTGGGCATAGGGGGCTTCGCCGAAGGTGAGCAGGTGAACGATCTCGGTGTCCGGCAGTTCCTTGGAGCGTCGGGTCAGGGACCGGACGAGCTCCAGGGGCTCGGCGCAGCCGGTGCCGATGAAGACTCGCTGGCCGGGCATCAGGTGGGCGACAGCTTGGTCGGCCGTGGTCACCATGTCGGCGTAGGTGTCCTGCCAGTTCGTATCGAAGGTGCTCATGGTTTCTTGTTTCCGGCAGCGATCGTCATGCGAGCGTCCGCGACATAGGCACCGCCCCCGACCCCGCTGACGATGAAGGGGTTGATATCCAATTCGACAATCTGGCGGTAGTCGGTGGAAAGTTGGCTGATCCTCTGGAGCCCGGCGGCGATCGCGTCGAGATCGACAGGGGATTGGCCGCGGGCCCCCTTCAAGAGGGTATAGGAGCGGGTGCCTTGCAGCATCTGCATCGCTTCTTCGGCGGTGATCGGTGCCAGATGGAAGGTCACATCCTTCATGACCTCGACGAAGATGCCACCGAGACCGAACATCAGCATCGGTCCGAACTGGGGATCGCGGGTCATCCCCAGGATCACTTCGCGACCTCTGCGACCCATCTTCTCGATCAGGGCGCCGCGGATGCGGGCATCCGGCATCTGGCGTGAGGCGCGCAGCATCAGCAGGTCGAAGGCGTCTCGCACCTGGTCGGCGCTGGCCAGATTCAGTCGCACGCCACCGGCATCGGATTTGTGAATGATGTCGGGAGAGACGATCTTGAGCACCACCGGATAGCCGATCCACTCGGCAACTTCGACGGCCTGCTCGGCCGTCTCCACGAGCTTGCCTTCAGGTATGCGGAAATCATAGGCACGCAGGATCTCCTTGGCCTCGACCTCCCCGATCTGTAGCAGCTTCATGCGATCGTGCCAGCGCAGCAATCGATCGACCCGGCGCCGATTGACTGGATAGTGGGTCACGACCCGAGGTGGGCGAGAGCGCCAGGCCGAATAGTCGGACATGGCCTTGAGAGCGCCGAGGGCGCGCTCTGCCGAGGGGTAGTGCGGGATTCCCAGAGAGGTCAGGAGCTTGCGAGCCTCGGCCACTTCGTCGCCGCCCAGGAACGCAGCCAGGAGAGGCTTGCGGCCGTCGTGGGCTGCTGCCAGACGTCGGGCCAACTCGGTGGGCTGTGTCATGTTCTGTGGAGTGGCGATCACGACGATGGCGTCGGTGTCTTCCGAGTCCTGGAGGATCTCGAAGGCGGCCAGATATCGATCAGGGTCGGCGTCACCGATGACATCGACCGGGTTGCCGACGGCAGCGGTGTCGGGCAGGGCGGCGCGCAAGGCGTCGGCGGTCGCCGCATCGGGGGATGGGAGCTGCAGGCCTGACATCTCGGCGGCGTCGGCCGCCATGATACCGGGGCCTCCGGCGTTGGTGATCACGGTGACCCTCGGTCCGGCCGGGACGGGCTGCATGGCGAAGGCCCTGGCGTAGTCGAACAGCGCTTCGAAAGTCTCTGCCCGGATTACACCCGAGCGCTTGAACGCCGCTCCATAGGCGATATCGGCACCGGCAAGACTGCCGGTGTGGGATGAAGCGGCCTTGGCGCCGCTGGCGGTGATTCCCACCTTGAGAATGACCACCGGCTTGATATCTGCAGCTTCCTGGGCCTTCTTCAGGAATTCTTCGCCATTGTCGATGCTCTCCAGATAGCCCGCCACGACCCGGGTGTCCGGATCCTCGGCCAGCGCCTGGAGAAAGTCGACCTCATCGAGGTCGGCCTTGTTGCCAAGACTGACGGTGGTGGCCAGACCGAGTCCTTCGCTGGCTGCTGAATCGAGGATAGCGACACAAAGGGCACCCGATTGTGAGATTACCGAGATGCCACCCGGCGGGGGCATGACCGGTGCGAAAGTGGCGTTCAGGTTGTGGTGGGCATTGATGAGACCCAGACAATTGGGACCCATGAGAGGAACTTTGCGCCGCTGGCAGAGCTCGGCGATCTCGCGTTCCAGAGCGGCTCCTTCTTCGCCCACTTCCTTGAATCCGGCCGTCAGAACCGCCAGGACGCGAACGCGGCAAGCCAGGGCTTCTGCCACCGCCTGCTTGACTCGGGCCGGAGGTACCGCGACCACACACAGGTCGATCGGCTTGCGTACCGCCGACAGATCGGCATAGCACGACAGCCCCAGGATCTCCTCGGTCTGCGGATTGATCGGGTAGATCGCGCCCTCGAAACCGCCTTCGAGAAGGTTCGAGACGACGGCGTGGCCGACCTTCCCAGGGGTGCGAGAGGCGCCCACGACCGCCACCGAATTGGGGCGAAGCAGAGGTTCAAGCACTGGCGGTCGAAGGCTCCGTTGGACGCCTGGACAGAGCCCAGACAACAACTGCACAGGCGGCTGCCAGGAAGCACAGCGTGCCCGCGAACACAAAGGCGATGACGTACTCATTGGTCGCATCGAAAAGAACGCCACCCACCGCCGGTCCCAGAATCCCCGCGACACCGTAGGCAGTGAAGATGAAACCGTAGTTCATCCCCAGGTTCTTGGTGCCGAAGTAATCGGCGGTGGCCGAGGGGAACAGGGCAAAATTGCCGCCGAAATTCAGGCCCACCCAGGCAGAAGCGATGAATACCGCCAGATGGGAGTGAATCCCCGCCAGCATCATGAAGGCCAGCCCCTGACCCAGATACATGAGCATCATCGCCCGCGGCCGGTCGATGTAATCGCTGACCCGGCCCCAGAAGATCCGTCCGATAGCGTTGAAGATGGCGAGGATGCCGACCGGTTCGACAAAGCGGCCGAATCCTCCCATCCATTCGGGTGCGAAGGAAGTCCCCGCCAGGATACTCCCCATCATCGGCTTCCACTGGCCGATGGCGAGCAGACCGGAGGTGGCGCCGAAGATGAAGGTCAGCCAGAGCATGCAGGCCAGGGGCCGGTTGAGCATTTCGTGCCACTCCACCTCCTGTTGAATTCGAGCCACGGTCGGGTTCTCTTCCCAAGCCTGGAGGCTTCCAACCTTCCGGTGGATTTCGCAGCAGAGTGGCACCGAGGAGGACGGCCGCTCCAGCGACGACGCCGTGCAGGATGAAGAACGCCTTCCAGCCGATGCCGAACCCGGTTCCCTTGCGAGATGCCGAGGCCCACCAGCAGGATCTGCGACAGACTCATGGGGTCGGCTTCGGCGGGCGGCAGAAGCAGGACCGAGGCGGGGCCGGCGAAGAACAAGCGCGCCGGCGCCAAACCCTGCCACCGCCAGACCGGTGATCAAGCCCTTCTTGTCCGGATACCACTTGACGGCTGCAGCGATGGGACAAACGTACGCAAAGCCGATCCCGGCGCCGCCGATGATGCCGTAGGTCAGGTAGAGGGCCCAAGGTCGATCGGGTGCTACCAGTACGGCCCCCAGAAGGAACGACAATCCCAGCAGGACACCGCCGATCGAGGCCACCTTGCGCGGGCCAATGCGGTCCTGTAGCCGGCCTGCCGGGATCATGGTCACGGCGAAGGTGGCCAGCGCTACGGAGAAGGCCCACTGCGTTGTGGACCGATTCCATCCCATGGCCGATTCCAGGGGTTTGACGAAGACGCTGAAGGCGTAGACAGTCCCCAGAATGATCTGGACGATCAGACCGCCGGCGATCACAGTCCAGCGGTTGTGCGTAGAAGTGTCCGTCATGGCTCGTCTCTCCTCGGGAGTAGCTTGGAGTTTGCTGAGTGCAGCAGTCGTAGAATCGCAGCAGATTGACCGGGAGGCCCCGCCCGTCACACGGTCCGGTCGCACGGACAGGTTAGCAGCTTGTGGGCCTGGATGAACGCCCTCAAAGGGTGGGTTCCGGGCCTACCCCGACAGGTGTTTCTCGCGCTTCGACGGCTTGAGAAAATTGACTCTCGGAGCGGTCGCTCCGCGTCTTGTACCTTCTTTTGTTTCATTCCATTCGACGCTCGCGAGGCAGTAAGCCATGACCATAGCGAAACGGGTGATTTGTGCGACCCTACTTCTGAGCCTGGCGGCGGGTCTGGGTTTGGCGGCGGAGGGGGATCCGGAGAAGAAATCCGCCTGGTCCACCGTCGATCTGCAGTTCTACGGCTTCATCAAGGTCGATGCCGCCTATGACACGAGTCATGCCAATCCCGGCAATTTCGTGCGCTGGATCGATCTGGAACCTGGAAACGAGAACGACGAGCAGTTCAACCTGACCGCCAACCAGACCCGCCTCGGTCTGTGGCTGACCAGTCCAGACGATCCCGACAAGAGCCTGCTCACCAAGGGTCGGGTGGAGATCGATTTCTACGGTGGGGGGGCCGAGAACAAGCCCAACCCGATGCTGCGACTGGCCTATATCGATCTGCACTGGCGCAAATCGGGCTGGCGGTTCATCGCTGGACAGACCTTCGATGTCATCTCGCCGCTCTTCCCCGTCACCATCAACTACTCCGTGCAGTGGTGGGCGGGCAACATCGGCTATCGCCGACCGCAGTTGCAGCTGGGCCGAAGGATCGAGCCTGTCGGATTCCACAAGATGCAGAGTCGACGGTTGCGATCACTCGCAACATCGGCGCCACCGACAGTATCTTCGCCGGCTGTCGACGTCGGGCACCGATGCCGGTCTGCCGGGATTCCAGGGTCGCCTCGGTTGGGAGCTGGGACGGCCGCGAGGCCGGTCCGGTGGCGCTCGGCATCTCGGGCCATTGGACCCAAGAGGAGTTCGAGCTCGACGAAGACGGCAATACCGACTGCTTCGACAGCTGGTCGGCCAACTTCGATCTCAAGGTACCCGCTGAGCAAGAAGGCGACCCTGAAAGCCGAGGCCTATACCGGGCATCAACCTGTCCGAGTATCTGGGGGGTATCGGCCAAGGGGTCAACCTGGACCGCAATCAGGAGATCGGAGACACCGGTGGCTGGATCAGCGTCGATCTCGGTCCCTACCACTACCTCACGCACCACATCGGTCTGACGGCCACCGACGTCAAGGACGACGACATCGAGATCGGCGACCGGTCCTTCAACAGCTCGATCTTCTGGAATGGCGTCTACTCCTTGACGCAACGGATCCGATTCGCCCTCGAGCTGTCCTATTGGAACACCGAGTACAAGCAGGCAGGCCGGCAGCGACGAGTCGGCCGACAACTTCCGCATGCAATTCGCGGTCATGTACCGCTTCTAGAACCCGATTGATAACCTCGAAGCTCAAAGACATCGCAGGAGAACCGTAGGAGATGACCATGACAACGGAACCCACCGACAAGTCCATTGAATCCCTGATGACCGAAGAGAGGACCTTCCCTCCCTCCGATGAGATGCGCGCCAACTCCTACATTTCCAGCGACGAGCAGTACAAGGAGATGTGGCGCCAGTCCATCGAGGAGCCTGATGCCTTCTGGCTGGAGCAGGCCAAGTCCCTGTCCTGGATCACCGAGCCCACCAAGAGCCTCGAGTTTCTCTGGGACTACGGAAGCTCGGAGAATCGAGCACACCTGGTTCGAGGACGGCGTGCTCAACGTGTCCTACAACTGCCTCGATCGGCACATGGGGACCCCCATCGAGAACAAGACCGCGATTGTCTGGCAGGGTGAGGAGGAGGACTCGGTGGAGGTGCTCACCTACCGGGAAATGTACGACCGGGTGCGCAAGTTCGCCAACGTCCTCAAGGCGCGGGGCATCCAGAAGGGCGATCGGGTGGCCATCTACATGCCCATGGTGCCGGAAGCCTCGATCGCCATGCTGGCCTGCGCTCGGATCGGCGCCATCCACTCGGTGATCTTCGGTGGCTTCAGCGCCGAGGCGATCCGAGGCCGGGTCAACGACTCGGACTGCAAGATGATCATCACCGCCAACCTGCTGCGCCGATCGGGCAAGAGCATCCTGCTCAAGGACATCGTGGATGAGGCGCTGAACGGCAGCCCCTCCGTCGAGAGCGTGGTCGTCGTCGAGACCGGAGATCAGCAGTGCACGATGGAGGATGGCCGGGATTTCTGGTACGCGGAGGAGATGGAGAAGGTCGATGCCGAGTGTGCAGCCGAGCCGATGAATGCGGAGGACCCGCTGTTCATCCTCTACACCTCGGGGTCGACGGGCAAGCCCAAGGGCGTGGTCCACACCACCGGCGGCTACTTGCTGCAGGTCGCTCTGACCCACAAGCTGGTCTTCAATATCCACGAAGACGACGTGTACTGGTGCACGGCCGACATCGGCTGGGTGACCGGCCACAGCTACATCGTTTACGGCCCGATGGCCAATGGTGCCACTTCCCTGATGTTCGAAGGTGTGCCCACCTATCCCGATGCGGGCCGTTTCTGGCAGATCTGCGCCAAGTTCGGCGTCACCGCCTTCTACACCGCTCCCACCGCGATCCGTGCTCTGATGCGTTTGGGCGAAGAATGGCCCGCCAAGCACAACCTCGATTCGCTGCGGATTCTCGGCTCCGTGGGTGAGCCGATCAATCCGGAAGCCTGGATGTGGTACTACAAGAACATCGGGCACGAGAACTGCCCCATCGTGGACACCTGGTGGCAGACCGAGACCGGTGGCTTCATGATCACGCCGCTACCCGGGGCTCATACCCTGAAGCCGGGAAGCGCTTCGCGCCCGTTCTTTGGCGTCGACACCGTTCTGCTGCGGGATGACGGCAGCGAGTGCGATCCCAACGAGGGTGGCAAGCTCTGCATCCGGCGGCCCTGGCCCGGCATGATGCGGACCATGTGGGGCGACCACGAGCGTTTCGTGGACACCTACTTCACGACCTTCGCCGATATGTATTTCACGGGTGATGGCTGCCGGATCGACCAGGACGGGGACTATTGGTTGATGGGCCGCATCGACGATGTGGTCAACATCTCGGGTCACCGGCTGGGAACCGCCGAGATCGAGAGCGCCCTGGTGAGCCACGACCTGGTGGCCGAAGCCGCGGTGACGCCCATTCCCCACGAGATCAAGGGGCAAGGTCTCTACTGCTTCGTCACCCTGGTCGAGGGTGTGGAGGCCACGGACGATCTCCGCAAGGAATTGATCGGTCATATCCGGACGGAGATCGGGCCGATCGCTACACCCGAGGGCATTCAGTTCGCTCCGGCGCTGCCCAAGACTCGTTCAGGCAAGATCATGCGCCGCATCCTGCGAAAGGTGGCCGAGAAGGACACCGGCAACCTGGGCGATACCTCGACGTTGGCGGATCCGACCGTGGTCGACTCTTTGATCGCCGATCGAGGCTGACAGAAGAAGAGTTGATTTCTTGGTGCAGATTTGTGGGGGCGCCCTTCTTGGGCGCCCCTTTCTGCACTGAGCTTCTGACGTCAGGTTGCCGTGGCCAGATCTTCTGAAAGCTCCGCCACGGTCTGATACATCTGCTTGGCTGCGTCCACCAACCGCGCGGTATCACTCTCAGTGAACGCCACAGATCCCATATCGGTCCTTGAAGGCCTGCCAATACTCCCTCTGCCGGTCTCCATAGGGATCCAGATACCGCAGCCCAGGTCCTGGCGCCAGGTCGTAGGCCTCGGCGACATGGCGGGCGATGTAGCGGCCACCGTTGTTGCTTCCCTCGAGCACGTAGTGGAGACCCAGGAGCAGCAGGGGGTCCTCCTTTCCCTTGCTCGACGAGGGTGAGGAACCGCTGGGTCGCTGGTAGGGGTTCGATGCCGGCCGGGTCGATTCCGAAGAACTGGAAATCCTCTAGCAGGTAGGGAACCTGGTACTGGTACTCGTGGACGACCTTGGCGATGGCCTCGTCTTGCGCCGGCAGCGTCGTCGAAGGGCTTTCTCGAGGGCGTGGTGAAGGAGGTACATCTGCCCCAGCCAGGCTTCGTAGCGATCGCGCGCCAATTCCCCTTTGACCAGCGCCTGCTGGAACTCGTGATGCTCGGCCCGGCCGTGCTCTTCGCGAGTCGAGTTTCGCAGTTGCAGCATCGCGGATCGGTGGTCTCGGTCATTGCTTCTCCATCCAGCTGGCTCAGTCAATCGCCAGAACCATCATGCCGACTCCAACAGCGAGCCAGATCAATCCCTTGAAGGTGAAGAAGAGCAGTCCTGCCAGACCGATCTTCTTGAGCCAATTGCGCAAATGCCTCTCCTCGTGTCGGTAAGGCCTCGTATCTAGAAAGACCGATACAGCCGGATTCTCGTTGGTGAGCGGAAGTTAACCGCACGTGCGGATCTCCGTCAAGAGCGGCGTGAAGGGTTCACTGCGTCCATCCGGAGCTCTCTGGTCCAATGAGCCAGCAGGATGGTGGGGACCCGTGCATGGATGAGAAGTTCTACTCGCGAGTCGTCGACACCATGGCCGAGGGTCTGGTCGTGGCCGATGCGACCGGAACGCTCATCTATGCCAACGAGGCCCTGTGTAGGCTCTTGGGCTACGCCCGAGAGGAGTTGGTGGGTCAGCCCGCGAAAGACTTCATCTCGCCACCTCATGCGTCAGGAGTTCCAGCAGCAATTGGCTCTTCGAGAGCAGGGCGTTGCCCACCCCTATGAGACCACTCTCGTCCGTCGGAACGGCACTCCGGTTCCGGTCCTGATCTCGCCGCAGGTCTTGTTCGACGAGCCAAGGCGATCTATGCGGGCAGCTTCGCGGTCGTCTCGGATGTCAGCTCCAGACGACACACCGAGACCGAGAGGGAGGTCATCTCAGAGATCATCCGCGGAGTCGTGGAGACAGACAATCTGGACGATCTCCTGAGCTTGGTTCATGAATCCCTGCGTCGCGTCATCTATGCCGAGAACTGCTTCGTCGCTCTTCTCGATGAAGACAACGACACGATCCAATTCCCCTATTTCGCGGATCAGTACGATGCTTGTCAGGAGCCGATTCGGCGGAGCAAGACTTGCACCGATTACGTGCTACGCACGGGGCAACCGCTGCTGTTGACCGAGACGCTCTTTCAGGATCTCGTAGCCCGAGGAGAGGTCGAGTTGGTGGGCCCGAGCTCTCCTTCGTGGATGGGTGTTCCTTTGACGACTCCCACACGGACCATCGGCGTTCTGGCGGTCCAGCACTACCAGGACGAAGGTGCTTTCTCAGAGCGAGATCTGGAGTTCTTCGGTTCCGTGGGTGGGCACATCGCTCTCGCCATCGAGCGCAAGAGAGCCGAAGTCAATCTCCATGCCTCTCAGGAGCTCTACACCAACGTGGTGGAGTCGATGAATGAGGGTGTTCTGGTCCTGGATCGAGACTTTCGCTTCATCTCATGGAATCGGGCCATGGAGGCTTTGAGCCGCACTTCGCGTGAGGAAGTGATAGGGAAGGAGGCCTTGCCCTGGGAGATCTTCCCTCATCTTGTCGATGTGGGCGTCGAGAGGATGATGCGGCGCGCCATGGCAGGAAAGCCCCAGCGGGCTGTAAACCTGACCCACGAGTTGGAGGCAGGCGTCTCCCTGATCACCCATGAGACCTATCGGCCTCTGCGCGGTTCAGAAGGGGAGATTCGCGGGGTCGTCGGTGTCGTGCGTGACGTGACGGAGCGCCGCGCGGCGGAAGAGGCTCTGCGCAACAGCGAGGATCATCTTCGTCAGGTCCAGAAGATGGAGGCCATCGGGCGCCTGGCGGGCGGCATCGCCCACGATTTCAACAACCTGTTGACGGCCATCAATGGCTACAGCGAGCTGGTCTTGGACCGCCTGCAGGACCAGGATCCCATTCGAGAGCATGTCGAGGAGATCCGCAAAGCTGGGGAGCATGCCGCCGAGTTGACCCAGCAGCTGCTGGCCTTCAGCCGCAAGCAGGTCATCCAGCCTCGCGTGGTGGACCTGAATTTGCTGGTGGAGGATCTGCGGGCGATGCTGCAGCGACTCATGGGTGAGGACATCGAGCTGCAGACCCAGCTGGATGGCTCACTGAGCAGAATCAAGAGCGATCCAGGACAGCTCGAGCAGGTGCTGATCAACCTGGTCGTCAACGCTCGGGACGCCATGCCGAAGGGTGGAACGCTGACCATCCAGACGGAAAACAGAGATCTGGATGCGGACAAGTCGAGCGCCCACGAGTTCGGGATCCTACGTGGGGTTGGTCGTCACCGATACCGGAATCGGTATGGATCGGAATGTGAAGGCCCGCATCTTCGAGCCCTTCTTCACGACGAAGGAGACCGGTAAAGGGACCGGGATGGGACTGTCCACGGTCTACGGTATCGTCAAGCAGAACAAGGGCCGGATCTGGGTGGACTCTGCACTAGGCGGAGGAACGACTTTCTCGGTGTTCTTCCCGGAATCGGAGGAGCCTCTCAGTGAGGAACTCGCGCCCGCCGCTGGCAACGGACGACCGGCAGGTTCGGAGACCGTACTGGTGGTGGAGGACGAAGATGCCGTCCGTTCCCTGACCCGGATGATTCTGGAGCGGGGTGGGTATCAGGTGCTGGAGGCCGCCGATGCCAGCGAGGCTCTGACGGTCTGCGCGAATCTGGACGCGCCCATCGACCTTCTGCTGAGCGATGTGGTCATGCCCCGCATGAGCGGTCCTCAACTCGCTGCCCAGATGCAGGAGGAACAACCCGACCTCAAGGTGCTCTTCATCTCGGGTCACGCCGATGAGACCATCGTCCAGCACGGCGTTCTCATGCCCGACACCGAGCTGTTGGTCAAGCCCTTCAGTGTCGACGAGCTCCTCGCCAGGGTTCACGGAGTCCTGCGGGACTGGCACCCCAGTGCCCAGCCGGGCTGAGCCCTCAAAGGCGCTCCAGCAGCACGAACGAATAGTCGAGGTTGTTGATCTCGTCGGCATGATGGTGTTCCGTGTCGACGACCGCCCAGTCGGCATCGTCGAGCTCTGGGAAATCCGCATCGCCGGCGAACTCCTGGTGGACTCTGGTCATGTAGACGCGGTGCGCCAGCGGCAGGGCGAGACGGTAGATCTGGGCACCGCCAGCGACAAAGACCTCCTGGTCACCTGCTCGCCGCGCCAGATCGAGGCCCTCCTCCAACGAGGAGACCAGAGTCACCCCGGCTGGAAGCTCGGGTTGGCCCCTGGAGATCACCACCATGTGGCGGCCGGGCAAGGGGCGTCCGATGGCTTCATAGGTCTTCCGACCCAGCAAAAGGTGATGCCCCATGGTGAGGCGTCTGAACCGTTTGAGATCCGCCGACAGATGCCAGGGCAGTTCGTTGTCGCGACCGATGATCCCGTTCTCGGCCACTGCCACGATGACCGAAATCCTCATACCGCTATCGGTGCTTTGATGTGAGGATGGGGGTCGTAGTCCTCGATATGGAAGTCCTCGTAGCGGAAATCGAAGATGGACCGCACCTCCGGGTTCAGGCGCAGAGCAGGTTGATCCCGCGGCTCTCGCTCGAGCTGTTGCCGCGCCTGCTCGAGATGGTTCGCATACAGATGAGCATCGCCGAAGGTGAGGACAAAATCCCCAGGCTCGAGGTCGCAGACCTGGGCCATCATGCGAGTGAGCAGGGCGTAGGAGGCGATGTTGAAAGGCACGCCGAGAAAGACATCAGCGCTTCGCTGGTAGAGCTGGCAGGAGAGGCGTCCCTCTGCCACATAGAACTGAAAGAGAAGGTGGCAGGGTGGCAGCGCCATGCGATCCACCTCCGCCACGTTCCAGGCACTGACGATATGGCGCCGAGAATCCGGTTGGGTGCGAATCTGCTCGATCACTTTGGAGATCTGATCGATCTTGTCACCTTGGGGTGTCGGCCACGAGCGCCATTGATAGCCGTAGACGGGCCCGAGCTCGCCTTCGTCGTCGGCCCATTGGTCCCAGATGCGCACACCGTGCTCTTTCAGATATCGAATGTTGGTGTCACCTGAGAGAAACCAGAGCAGCTCATGAAAGATGGAGCGGGTATGGAGCTTCTTTGTGGTCAGTAAGGGAAACCGGTCCTGCAGATCGAAGCGCATCTGGTAGCCGAAGATGCTGCGGGTGCCGGTGCCGGTACGGTCCGTCTTCTCCACGCCGTGGTCGAGGATGTACTGCAGAAGATCCAGGTACGGTCGCATGGGAATTCAGGCTAGTGACTTCTGGTCTGAGAATCAACTCGGGTTGGACTATGATCCTTGGCCGATGTGGAACAGGGCCGCCCAGGCAGCGATCGCTCCTAGAATCGGTGTCAGGTAGAACAGCGCCCCGATCGGTTGGTTCGGGCGTCGAAGCGCCACCGGCAGAGCTCCCAGCAAGACCCAGATGCCGATCTTGATCCAGATCCACAAGGGCCAGCTGCCGCTGATACCCAATCTGGCGAGCATGCCGAAACCGGCCAACAGAATGAGGAACATGGCGGCTCCATGGGTTGCGAGAATCAGCTTGCGGGCTGCGCGGCGGCTTTCTTCGGTGGCGGACGCGGCCATCGCCCAGAGCCCGCCGAGCCCACAGACGAGAAGGAAGATCCCCAGGAGATGAATGACTTTGTAGGTGGTGTGCGAAAGCATCGGGATTCCCCTCCGATTGTCGGTTCGAGTTCTTGCGGTTGCTTGAGCTCCAAGATTGTAGCGCGAGCCGGGCGCGGCCTCTCGATCACTTGGTTATAGTCGGTCCAATCGGAGATCCCATGCGACTTGAAACTCAGCGATGCCGACGAGTGCCGACGAGTGTGGCCCTTGCCGCGGTCGTCGTCGCGAGCCTTGGGTGTAGCCAAGTTTCTTCGCCTGTGCAGGAAACCGTTCCGGTGGCCTCGGAAAGAAGACCTGTGGTCTTTGTGCCCGGTGTGACAGGCGTCGGGCTCCGAGACGAATCCACCCAGGAGCTCGTGTGGGGCCAGGGCAAGAACCTGATTCGACCCCATGACCGGGGGCACGGCATGGCGCTGTCGTTGACCGCCAGCCATCCGGGGCCCCGACTTCTCCCTGGCGGTGTCATTCTGGAGTTGAAGCTCTTCGGATTCGTTCGGTTCAAGATCTACCAGGAGTTGGTGGATCTCTTCCAGGCCAGTGGGTATCGACTCGGGGATTTGGAGCAGCCGCGACCGGCGGACGACTTCTTTCTTTTCTCCTATGACTGGCGCCAAGACAATGTCTCTTCGGCGATGCGGCTGGCCGACCAGTTGGAGACTCTCCGACGAGTCCGCGGACAGGAAGCGCTGCGGATCGACCTCATCTGCCAAAGCAACGGTGCCCACGTCTGCCGGTATTTCACCAAGTACGGTGGGTTGAATCTCGAAGAGGCGGAGTCGGGAGACCCTCGGTCACACAGCGGCTTGACGGTCGAGAACCTGATCCTGGTGGGCGCCTCGAATGGTGGCTCGATTCGGGTTCTGCGTGAGCTGAACCGCGGGCGCAAGTACGTCGATGTCATCGGCCGGTACTGGTCACCGGAAACGCTCTTCACCTTCGCGTCCCTCTACCAGGACCTGCCGATCTACACGACCGACCTGTTCGTCGACGAAAACGCGCAGCCCCTGCCCGTGGATCTTTTTGACGCTGAGAATTGGCAGCGCTATCAGTGGTCGATCTACGGTCGGCAGGCCAGCCGCAGCTCAGTCGAGACGATCGACCGGTGTGGTTGGGTACCCCTACCGAGCGTCGAGAGCACCTGGTCAACGTCCTCGATCGCGCCCGCCGATTTCATCGGCTCTTGAGCCAGGAGGCGACCGGCTTTGGCCATACCCAGTACCATCTGATTACCAGCTCGGGAAGCGCGACGTCATCCGGTGCCGTCCTCGTGCAGGAGAAGGGCAGGTGGAAGACGTTGTTTGGCGATGACAAGCGAGTGCGTCGCCATCCCGAACTGCGATCTGCGGTGGTGGTGGCTGGCGATGGTCATGCCACGGCGGCGAGCCAAACCTGGCTCTCTCCACAGGAGATCCAACGGCTCGACAAGAGCGTCTTGGAGGTGGAGGGCACTCATCGTCGGATTATTCTGCAGGAGCAGACACACCAGCGGATCCTGCAGATCATCGCGCCCCCGCTGCCGCGCGGCTCGTAGGCTGGCGCACTTTTCTTGCCGTTGTCACGTATACGGGGAGTCCCGAGAGAAAAGACATGAAGACCGAGCCCATCGAGCCCGCGACCGCGGCCGCCGAGAGCGAGACCTTCTGGGCCTCGATACGGCGGGCCATCGCCGGCTCGCAGCAGGACTTCACCGAGGGCCCGTTGGGCCGGGCAGTCATCCTGCTGGCGGTGCCGATGGTACTGGAGATGGTCATGGAGTCGGTGTTCGCGATCTGCGACGTGTTCTTTGTGTCGCGATTGGGTGCCGATGCCGTGGCGACAGTCGGTCTTACCGAGTCCTTGTTGACGCTGGTCTTCTCGTTGGCCATCGGGCTTGGGATGGGAACGACCGCCATGGTTGCCCGGCGCATTGGTGAGAAGAAGCCGGAGGAGGCGGCCGTTGCCGCGGCACAAGCCGTGATGGCGGCCCTGATCGCTTCGCTGGTCTTGGGAATCGCGGGTGTGCTGAGCGGTCCAACGGCGCTTGGACTCGTCGGCGCCTCTGCGGATGTCATGGGGATCGGTTCGGGCTATGCACGGGTGCTTCTCGGTGGCAGTGGAACGGTGGTGTTCCTGTTTGTGATCAATGCCGTTTTTCGGGGTGCCGGCGACGCCGTGATTGCGATGCGTGTGTTGTGGTTGGCGAATCTGATCAATCTCGTTCTGGATCCCTGTCTCATCTTCGGTCTGGGTCCGTTTCCCGAGTTGGGGGTCACCGGGGCGGCGGTGGCCACCACCATCGGTCGGGGAATCGGGGTCGCCTACCAGCTCTGGGTGCTGGTCACCGGGCGGAGCCGAATCGCCGTGCCCTGGTCGCAGATGCGGCTTCGGGCTCGGGTGATGCTCAGACTCCTCAGGGTGTCGACGGGGGGAATCCTCCAGGTACTGATCGCCACATGCAGCTGGGTAGTCCTGGTCCGCATCATCGCTCTGTTTGGCAGCACGGCGGTGGCCGGCTACACGATCGCGATTCGCGTGGTCGTCTTCTCGATTCTGCCTGCCTGGGGTCTGGCGAATGCGGCGGCCACTCTGGTGGGACAGAACCTGGGCGCTGGCAAGCTGGACCGCGCTGAGAAATCGGCCTGGCTGACCGGTGGTTACAACATGATCTTTCTGGGATCCGTGGCGGTGGTGTTCGTGATCTTCGGGGGACCGATCATCAGCATCTTTACCCGCGACCCGGAAGTGCTCGCCATCGGTGTGGAGTGTCTCCGAATCGTCAGCTATGGGTATCTTTTCTACGCCCTGGGGATGGTGATGGTGCAGTCCTTCAACGGTGCCGGTGACACCATGACGCCCACGATCATCAACTTCTTCTGCTACTGGCTCTTTCAGATTCCGCTGGCGATCGTGCTGGCCCGGGGGATGGCGATGGGGCCGACGGGTGTCTTCTGGGCCATCGCCATCGCTGAGTCGATGATCGCGGTGGTCGGCGCTACGGTCTTCAAGATGGGGCGCTGGAAGAGCAGGCAGGTTTGAGGGGCGACCTCCTCGGGTTAGTATCAGAGGTCATTCACTGGGCCAAGGGTGGAACGAGTCGCGGTTGAAGCTCTGCGGAGCCGCCCCTAATCTGTGTATTCATGAAAGTCGACAAGAAGCGAATCGGCATCTTCGGTTGGGGGATTGTCGCCCCCAAGTCTCCCGATGTCGGCGCTTTCGAACGCAGCCTGTTGGCTAGGGAGAGCTGGCTCGAGCCTTTTGACGGTTTCGGTCCGAACAACTTCCTGGTGGGTACCCCCGAGTTCGATTTTCTCGACTACAAGCCCTGGGTCGATGAGCGATTCGAGCCCCGCAGGTTCTCCCAGCTCGATTCCAAGATGGGCCTGATGGTCAAATACGCAATCGGCGCCTTCGTGCAGTCCTTGAGTCAGAACCCCGGCATTGAAACGCTCCTCCAGGATCTCGGACCCGAAGCGCATATCTATGTAGGGACGGGCCTCGGAGACTTGGCCACCCACTACAGCGTCGGTCAGGAATACTCCCGTGCGCAGCGCCGTTGGAACCGTTTCTGGTGCCACGAGGAGCACAACCCTCGACTGGCGGAGTTTCGGGGAGCGACTCCCGAGAGCCAGGATCGGCTGCGTCAGGAGCTGGGTGTCCCAGAGGATCCCACCGACCTGGACATGGATGATGATGGTTTCGACGAGGTCTCGGAGAATTGGTTCGGGTTCTGGGTTCGTCATTCGAGCTCTTTGCAGGAGTACCTGCAAGAGCTCCGCGAGATCGAGGCGGAGGGAGTGGGAGAGGACATCGATACCAGCAAGGGACAGGTGATCCGCCGCAAGGCGACGTCGCGTCGGAAGCTGAACGCCAGATATGGTTGCCCGACGGAGCCCTGGAACGCGGTCAATGCGAACTTGCTTTGGAACATCCCCAACATGCCGGCGGCCCAGATCTCCATGTTGGGACAGATCACCGGGCCGACAGTAGCGCCGATCGCCGCCTGCTCGGGTTTCGGGACCGCTTTGAAGATGGCCATCGACGCCATCCAATGTGGCAATGCCAAGGTGGCGGTAATTGGCAACGCCGATCCGGAGCCCCATCCACTCACCGTCGGCTCGTTCTTCAGCGCTCGGGTGGTCTCCCAGGATGGCCAGGTCTCCAAGCCCTTTACCGGTATGCGGGGTACCCACGTGTCTGGAGGCGCGTGTATCTGGATCATCGGTGATGCCGACTACCTGCGGGGTTTGGGAATGAAGCCCCTGGGGCTGGAGATTCTCGGTGTGTCGATCAACTCGGATGCCGATCACATCATCACGCCGACAAAGAAGGGTCCCCGGGCCTGCATTCAACAGGCCCTTGAAGTCGCCGACGTGGCCCCGGGGGAGGTGGCGACCTGGGATATGCACGCCACGGCGACCCCAGGGGATTGGACCGAGCTGCAAAACACGCTTTCCGTGATGCCTGGCACGACCCGACTGACGGCCAGGAAGGGATCCTTCGGCCACGGGATGTCGGTCTGCGGTGGTTGGGAGTTGACGGCGCAGCATATGGGGTTTGCCCGCGGCATCCTCCATCCTGTGAATCTCGCGGAAGGCGAGATCCATCCGAGAATCCAGCCCCACCACCAATCGCTGGTGGAGCATGAACACGCCGAGCTGAAGGGCCG